>JAERMQ010000102.1 GCA_016844745.1 Ignavibacteria bacterium
CCATTGACCATTGACCATTGACCATTGACCATTGACCATTGACCATTGACCATTGACCATTGACCATTGACCATTGACCATTGACAATTGACCATTGACAATTAAAAAGAACATTTGAATACAAAAAAAATGAAAATAAAAAATAATTTTCAGAAAATTTCGTTATTGATTTAGTAATTTCTATATTTGTAGTTAGTTGTAACTAAATTAAAGAATAATAATGAATTTAATTGATGCAGCTCCTGAAAAAAAGCTGAAAGTAAGAAATATATCATCGGAAAGCGATTTTAAAAAGCGGCTTATCACTATTGGTATTCATAAAGACGATTTCCTGATTAAAATAAATCAAAGCAAATTCGGTCCCGTATTAATTCGGAATTTATCTTCGGGTGCAGCTAAATTGGCTCTTGGCAGAGGTGTTGCCGTGAAAATAATTGTTGAATATGATTAAAAGAATTGTTCTTGTCGGGCAGCCTAACGTAGGAAAAAGTACTCTGTTCAATACTATATCGGATTCCAGGGCAACAACGGCAAATTTCCCTGGTACTACCAATGAAATACTGAGAAAAAAGTTTAATATATTCGGAACGGATTTCGATTTAGTAGATTTGCCGGGCTCTTATTCCCTCAATCCATCTGATGTTTCAGAATCAATAACCATTAAATATTTAATTAGCGAAAAAATCGATTTAATTATTAACGTAATCGATTCTTCACAGCTCGCACGAGGCTTGGAGCTAACAGTCGAGCTTGCCGAACTTGGACTTCCCATGCTAATCTGCCTGAATTTAATTGATGAATGTGCCAAGCAGGGAATACGTATTGATGAAGAGAAGTTATCGGAGTACTTCGGATGTCCTGTCGTTTCAACTTCCGCGTTATTTGGAAAAGGGATCAAAAAACTCGTCGATACCGCTTACGATTTATTGCAAATAAGCTCACCAGCATTAAAAATATTAAATTACTCTTATAATACCGAGAAATATGTTACCGATTTAGAAAAAAAATTGGCTAATGTTACTTTTGAAACAAATGGTAATAAAAGATTTTTTGCTATCAAAGCTATTGAGAACCCTAATTTACTTTCTCCCGAAATCCTCAATAAATTATCAGAAGAAAAGAAAATAATTCAGGAAGAAATCCAAAAAATTCATAGAACGGACTCTTACGAAGTATTGTCTTCCGAGCGGCATCACCTTGCTATGAAAATTTGCGAGAAAATATCAGTAGTTGGGAAGTCCCGCCGTCAACCGGGAATCGACAAGTTTGACACTTTCTTGTTAAAACCACCAACGAGTTATTTTTTCCTTGGATTGTTTTTCGTTATTTATTTCTTATTTATTTTTTATGTAGGAAATTTACTTAGTTCATTAGCGGATGCCCCCCTTAATTATTTATCCGATACCATACTAACAAGAATTGAAAATCAATCTTTTTGGTGGCACACAGCTAATGGCGCTTTGATGGGTTTGAAGGGATTGGTAGGAATTGTGTTGCCTTATTTCCTTCCACTTGTTTTTCTTACTTCATTATTAGAGGAAACGGGCTATTTGTCCAGGGTAGCATTTTTAACTGATGGGCTTTTCCATTTGGTAGGTCTGCATGGTAAATCAGTAGTCTCTTTTATTTTAGGTTTCGGATGCTCGATACCTGCCCTCTATTCAACCCGGATGTTGGAAAACAAACGGGATAGATTGATAGCCGGTATTCTCATACCATTTATTCCCTGTTCGGCGCGTATTGCTGTAATTTTCGCTTTGGCAGCAGCATTTACCGGACCAATTTGGGCAGCGATAGTATTCATTTACGTTATCATTATTATTGGTATTATTGGGAAAATCTTATCAAGAATCCTGAGTAATCCTACAGGTCTAATATTGGAGATACCTAATTTACGATTACCATCTCCTAAAGCCTCAATCAGAAAAACCTATTATAAACTTGCAGAGTTCTTCAAAGACACTACTCTTTTTCTTATGCTTGGCAGCATTACTCTTGGCTGGATTGAGTATTTAAATGTTAGTGCATATATAAATATGATATTTTCCCCAATCATCAAATATGTGCTGGGTTTACCCGAGCAGTTAGGTTCAACCCTCGTTTATGGCTTTTTAAGAAAAGAACTGATATTAGTTATGATTACACAGGCAATGGGTAAATCGTCAATTGCCGAGTTACCTTTATCGGCAAATCAGATTATTGTTTTTGTAATTTTCGTAACTTTGTATTTTCCGTGTTTTACAACTTTTATTGTCGTTATGCGGGAGTTCAAGCTCAAAACCGCTGTACTATCGGCACTTTTAAGCATAACTATAGCAACTGTTTCGGCATTTCTCTTTAAAATATTAATTTAGATTGAAAATATTATTTATGTTGCGAAAATTATAACAACTATATTTGTAAAGTTTTTTTTTGTATATTTTAAAATAAATTAGGAACAAAACGGAAAAAAACATGTTAAGTCAAGCTATTGAGGATTATTTAAAAACTATCCATAAACTGGAAGATGACGGGGCTGTGGCTACAACCCGTATAGCAAAGGAATTAAATATATCCGGCGCATCGGTAACCGGAATGTTAAAACGCCTGTCGACTATGGGCTTGGTCGATTATAATTCTTATAAGGGTGTACGGTTAACCGATACCGGTACAAAAGTAGCTCTTGAGATAATTCGCCATCACAGGCTTCTGGAACTTTATTTGAAGGAAAAAATGGGTTATTCCCTTGAAAAAGTTCATGAAGAAGCTTGCCGGCTGGAGCATCACATTTCGGATGATTTTGTTAATAAAATCGACGATATGTTAGGAAATCCGGAATTCGACCCACATGGGCATCCGATTCCCTCGAAAGCAGGAGAAATGCCCAAAAGCGAAGAACCACCACTTTCATCAATTGACCCCGGGCAAATTGTAATAATCAAACGACTATCAGACGCCGAACCGGATATGTTGGCTTATTTCGAAAAGATGGGTATGATTCCCGGTGCAAAGATAAAAGTAATCGATAAAGCTCCCTTCAACGGACCAATTACAATTTATCTTGAAACTAAGAAGAATATTATTGGGAGTGAAATTGCTTCTAATATTTTCGTCGAGTACCCGGTAAATTAATATTATAATTTAAATACTCCTTATTCTAATCGACAATAGATTAAGAGCTTGTTAAAAAAGCCAACCTAGCTCAGATGGTAGAGCAGCTCACTCGTAATGAGCAGGTCACCGGTTCAATTCCGGTGGTTGGCTCACCTTTTTTTCTTGTTTCATTTTTTTATAACATATCATAAATCGTTAATCCTTGTTCTTAAATCATTGTTCTATACATAATTGCTGAGTAGTTAGCATAAATTTAATAATCTTTTGATAAACCTTTTAAGTGGTTTAGGGATATACATTCCCAAATAATATCGTGTATCATTGAAGAGCCGGATTTTAAGATAACTTAGAATAAAATTTAGGGTATGTTCCTTATACACGTTTTCTTCACAAGTATTGATTAATGGAGTTGAAAGTATCTCACATTTTGTCCCTTTAATTGCTGCCATTGTTATTCTATTAAAAGGTTTATCTTCTTCTATAGGAACGTAAACCTCCGATACTGAGGTAAAGCCAACGGCATTCAGCATTTTAATTAAAGAAGAGCGGGTAAGCATTGCACTATAAACATTATCAATGGATTTCCAAACCTCTTTTGTTTTGTCTGAATTACTCGAATCATCCCTGTGTTCCCGGTAAACTGAGCCGTAGTAATTAATATTATCTTTAGTAAAAAGCAATTTATGTTTGTAAGATATATGGGTATCAATCAACGCCAGATTTGTGGTCATCTCATAAATACGTCTGATAAAATCGAATAAATCATTTTTATCAAGGTGGTAAAATATTCCAAGACAAAGGACAACATCGAACTGACCGTATTTTTCCACGGAAATATTCCTGACGTCATCCTTAAATAAGTGAATATTAGTAAGATTCAAATAATCGATTACAAGGCGAGTCTTATCTAAATTCTCCTGGCGAATATCAATTCCTATAACTTCGGCGCCTTGCAAAGCACATTCAATACCATATAATCCTTCAAGTAATGCAAGGTCTAAAATTCTTAATTTTTCGAAAGATTTCCCGGTAATATCTGAAATATTCCGGATAATCCTTCGCAGTTTTACCTCGTCGCCACATAATTTATTTTCGATGGTATAATTCCCATCACCCAGGTAGATATTGTGAGCTGTCCAGCCTTTACCATAGATTTCCTTAATTTTTTTTTGCCCGGATTGAAATTTCTCGTAGGTCATGATGCTCCTATAAATTCATTTATACTAATAAAATGATTGTTCGTTAATGTAAAAATAAATTATAAAAATCAATTTAGAGTAGTTCTAAAAATTGTTATTCATGCGAATGCAGGAATCTCCTGAACCGCTATGGGAGGGGATTCCTGCATTCGAAGCTGTGTGAAAAGTCAAGAAGAATGTCATTGGTAACTTGATTCAGAATCCATAAACCGCATTGGGAGTGGATTCTGAATCAAGTTACCAATGACAGAATTTTCTTAATTCAAAATAATGGCAACTATTTCAACAAAGAGAAACCCCCTAACCCCCTTTGAAAAAGGGGGAATTGGTTGTCCCCCCTTTTTCAAAGGGGGTTAGGGGGTTTCTCTTGAATTTGTCATCTTTTATTTTTATTAATTCCATTATTTTGGAGTTCAGAATGACATTCTTCCATTTTTATTAATTTTCACACAGACTCATTCGCAGGAATGACAATTTAGTGTTTAATTGAATCTCCCTATCGTAAAATATTAATTATTCTAACAAAATTTTTTATTATAATCTAATAAATTCAATAAACAGATTTATCAATGAAATTATGAAATTCCGGTATCACTCTATCAGTGTCAATACCGGCTATATTTGATTCTCCTTTAATTGGACGAATGGCAAAATATTTATTGCATAATGGTTTGAACTTATTATAATTTTCCTCATCACTGCAGAATAATCCAAATAATGGGACATCGAATGCAGATGCAACATGCACAAGGGAAGTATCGGGGGTAATTAATAGTAACGAATTTTTTATTAATGATATCACATCTTCAAAAGACCGGGAATGAAATAATTGCAAATCAGGACAGGAAGACTTTAGTTCATTTGCCAAATGAATATCTTTCGGAGCTGATGATAGTACAATTGTGTATTTTGATAAATCTATTGATTTAATAAGCAAAGCCCATTTATTAATCTGCCACATTCTACTTGAATTACCGGCTGAAATATTTAAAGTCAGTAATGGTTTGGTGCAATACTTCCGTATAAAATTTGTTACAAATTCTTCTGATTCCGGATTTATAAATAGTTCAGGTTTTAATTTAAATTCTTTATGATTTATTCCTAATGAACTCAAAGACAGTATCGCTCTTTCTGTGAAATGTTTCCCTGTATTATTTACATCTGATTCAATTGGAATATCGAAAATCTTTTTACCCGGTCTGTTATATCCGATTTTATTTCCGGCTTTCGCAATACGGGCAATAATGGCGCTTTCAGTTGAGTAATGGTCTTTGGGGTCTATAAGATAATCATATTTTATTCCTCTCAAATCCATGATTAATTTCAACAATTTTAAAGGTGATTTTTCCCAGGTATATATATGATTAATTCGTGTATTGTTCTGTAAAATTATTTTATTATGTCTGCTTGCAAGAATATCGATATGGCTGTCGGGATAGAACTCTTTTATAGCCCTGAACATTGGCGTTAATAAAATCATATCGCCAATGCGTCCGAGCTGTATTATTAAGAATTTCATATTCAATATTAAACAGGGCTATCTGCTTATGACTAATGTTTTTGAAGCAGTATAATCCCCACTTGTCAATGAATAATAATATATCCCATCGGGAAAATCCTGGGAATCGAACCGGATAGAATACTCTCCCGGAGCTAAGTATTGCAAAGATGTTTCAGTAATTTGTTGCCCTAATGAATTAAATATCGTAAGGTTGGTTTGCCCTCCCTGCAGAAGCGTAAAATTAATGTTTGTAGCGGTCACAACGGGATTAGGATAATTCTGTTTTAGTTCAAAAAGAACAGAATTTTTAGAAATTGGTTCAACATTCAAAACAATTTCACCCTTATATTTGCCGTAAATATGCATATTGTAATTTAGCCTGTACCATTTCTCCTTCATTAAAGTAGGATATGCAATGGAATCAGCCGGTCTTGGCGGACCAATGGATGTAAATAATAGTTCGAGAGTATCGACTCCTTTATTTGGATAATAGAAAATAGCTCCTGCAAATGTTTGATTTCTTTGGGAAACAGTCCATTCATAGGCTCCGATAATTCCAAGAGTATCGCTTAAATTTGTTAAATCATCTTTGAACAGTACAATAGCGATTGTATTCTTTGAAGGGACTGTTGCCATTTCATCATGTCCCGCTAAATTAATAGTTGTAGGTTGAATTGTGAATGAATTCCCGCCGGCTGGAATACTCTTTGAATTTATTTCATTCGGTGTTAAGGATATAAGATCCTGAAGGTCGTTATATATTTTATCAAAATCCAATTTAAAACCCTGGAATGAACTCTTACCGGCATCAGTTAGCATATTCGAAATAAAAAATGAAAAATAACTTTTCACTGGAGATGATGGATATGAATATGGAGAGAATCGAACGCTATCAATAAAGAATGTTCCTTTTGAAAGCTCGGGATAAAAATAGGTTAGTGATGGTACGATTTGCGCAAATCCGTTTGAAATTTTAATTAAATTCCCCTGAGCATCGACAACTCTTCGAGGCAGAGTTCTATCACCGATATAATACTTGTTACTGGGATTTGTTTGAGAAGTTAACACTCTTGCTGTATCCAATTGATTATTGGTAAAAAGTGGGTGTATTCTTGTTATAAAATCTACATCAACTGTTGTGTCGGTTTCAAGCAGATAATCAGTTATTTTTTTCCTTTGATAATTGTCAAATGTACTTGATAATGGTGCCGGAACATCATTGCCGTTTAATTCCTGTCTAACATCTATAGAATACAAACCCTCATCATAAGGATTCGAGGAAATTTTAATTTGTCTTTCTATTGGAGCAGCATTTAGCTTTAATAGAATGATAAAAAATATCGGAATAAAAAAAAATTTTGTCATAAATCAACCCTAAATTGTAAAACCACAATTAATTAATTTCACATATAGATACCTCTGAAAAATGTCATTCTGAACCCCAAAAAAAAGGTATTAATAAAAATATTCAATGACAAATTCAAGAGAAACCCCCTAACCCCCTTTGAAAAAGGGGGAATTGGTTGTCCCCCCTTTTTCAAAGGGGGTTAGGGGGTTTC
>JAERMQ010000020.1 GCA_016844745.1 Ignavibacteria bacterium
AACCCCCTTTGAAAAAGGGGGGACAAACAATTCCCCCTTTTTCAAAGGGGGTTAGGGGGTTTCTCTTGAATTTGTCATTTTTTATTTTTATTATGCCCTGTATTTTGGAGTTCAAAATGACATTTTGTCATTTTTTATAATTTTCTCACAGTCTCATTCACAGGAATTACAATTTTTAAAACTCCTATTAATACTTTCTTCATATAATTGAAAATATTTTTTTGCAGTTTCTTTCCAATTCCAATGCTGTTGAGCAAATTGTGATAATTCAAGCGATGAAGCTTTATGTTCGGTTTCCCAAAAAAATTGCTCTATTTTTTTTGCCCAAATTTCAGGGGTTGACAGTGCCGGTAAAGAGTAGATGTAATCACGCATACCGGGATATGCATCCACAACTTCGTCTGATATCAAAGAATGAAGACCACAGGCAAATGCTTCCTGTACAACAAGGGGAAATCCTTCTCCTTTGCTTGGTAAGAACAATAAATCCGATACCCTGTATAAATCTGAAACTTCCTCACTGCTTTTGTTTTTTAATACACTCACATTGGTAAGCTGCCATTTGTCGGGTTCAATCAATCCCCAGCCAACTAATATAAATTTAAAATCAGGCAACAGTTCTGCGACTTGTTTAATGATTGGTAATCCTTTTTTTTCAACAAACCTGCCAACGAAAATTATTATTTTTTTACCCGAGGAATAGCCCATTTGTTGTCGCAAAACAAATTTTGTTTCCTCTCCTTTGAAAGAAAAAACCTGGCAATCCGTTCCGTTTGGTATTAATTTTGAAGTTGATTGTATTGAATAAAGGGACTCGAAATATTTTTTCACTGTATCGCTGATGAACACAACTGTCCCGGAAGATTTGAATATCAATTTTGATAAGAATTGATTTAAAAAACCGAGGATAAATCTGAGAATTTTACTTGAATAAGGAATCCATCCGATATGCTGAGTGATTATTAGTGGCTTATGCAGAACTTTAGCAAATATCGAGGCTATGATATTTGACATATAAATATAGTCGTGGATGTGTACTATATCTACTTTTTTAATACTCTGCCATAACTTTACAATTGATTTCATACTTATTATCGGATATGGCAGCGAGCTTCGACGTTCAATAATATTCGAGGATACAAGCGGTATTGGTATTAAATTTTTTGGACAAGTGGGAGGAATATCAGCATCGGAAGCCAACCAATTAATTTCTAAAGGGAAATTATTGGCTAAATTTTCAGCCAATTTTCCTGCTGCTATCTCGACTCCACCTCGATGTCCGGAATAATAGTGAGTAATTAATGCTATTTTCATCATAAATTGTTCATCCATTTACAAATTTATCATATTTTTCCATTTTATTTGTATTAAAAGCTCTTATGATATAATCATTAATAACATGGCATATTATTTGCAGTGACAACTATTTATAAAGAATTAGTAAACACAAATTCGAAAAACGTATGGCAGAAAATATGGAAAATCAAAAGCGTATTCCCGATAATGCAAGAACTGTGCTCATTAAAATCAGCAATGATAATTTTAATGAATTTGAGGCTTTATCTAAAATTGAAAATCTGGCAAACCAATATTTAAATGCCAAATTCTATGTTTCGGCAAATAAAGAAATCAGTTCGAAACTTTTTGGAATTGCTGCTATAGAAGCCTTTATTGAGGAAAATTCAGATGAAGAATTCAATCTCGAAACTTTATCCGATGCTGTGATAGACCTGTATAGTTATGAAATTGATTCAGATAAGATTGGGAATTCGCCTGAAGTTGAAGAAGCATCATTTATAAATAGACAAACCGTTCAGCCTCAAAAAGAAGAAGAAGTTGATATAAATCAATTTCGACATCAAGGTGTGGTTGCCGGAGGATTTTCGAGTCAGCCGGCAAGTGGGAAATTACCGGAACCGCTGCCATCTCCGTTGTTACTCAATGTGGGCTGTGGTGCGGATGTTCGTGACGGTTTTTTGAATATTGATTTATACAGTTCAAATCCGAAAGTAATAGGAATGGATGTACGTCATTTAGGGTTACCCGATAATTGTGCGGACGGAATTCTTGCAAGTGATATACTTGAGCATTTTTCTCATCGGGAAACCGGTCAGGTACTAAGGGAATGGAATAGAGTCCTTAAACCTGGGGGTGAAATTTTAATCAGGTGCCCTTCCTTGAAATTGCAAACAGAGGCTTATATGTCGGGTGTTTGGGATGCAGATGTGGCTTCGTATATGATATTCGGCGGACAAACGAATCCCGGTGATTATCATTGCATTGGATTCGACCGGGTTTCAATTGAGAAACATTTGAAAGAAGCCGGATTTACTGTCGAGCATTTCGAAGAGCAAAATATTCCCCAAACAAATGGATTTATCAATCTCAACATGATAGTTCGTGGGCGTAAGAGTAAAATTTTAGCTAATTATGAATCGACTCCAATACAATTCAACGCACAATCTGTCATTAAAACCAATTTTAAAACCGGAATAAACCAGCTACAATTGAATATTGTTTGGGAAGGTTCACAATTTGTTTACCATTCATTAGCGCTGATTAATCGTGAACACAGCTATAATCTACTAAAGACCGGACAAGTAAACCTGACAATTATTCCTTATGAAAATGACCAGTTCCTTCCGGATGAAAATTCAAAGTATAAGGCTTTAATGGAGAATGATATTAGGAATAAACCCGAAGTTCCGGATGAAATAGGGAAACTGCCTTACCTTTGGATACGCCACCAATGGCCACCGAATCCGGAACCCCCAAAAGGAGCAAAATGGATAATTATGCAGCCCTGGGAGTTTTCGCAATTACGTAAAGATTTTGTAGAAATTTTCAAACAAGCAGATGAAATATGGACCCCATCGAATTTTTCAAGAAACAGTTTTGTCAATTCGGGATTGGATTTCAATAAAGTGCAGGTTATTCCTAATGGAGTCGCTCCTGAGTTGTTCTCGCCATCAGGTTCAAAATATCATTTAGCAACTAATAAAAGTTTGAAAATTTTATTTGTTGGTGGAACAATTTTCAGGAAGGGAATCGATTTGCTCTTGCAGGCTTACACAACTGCATTTAATTCAGAAGACGATATTTGCCTTATAATTAAAGATATGGGAGGAGACTCTTTTTATAAAGGTCAGACTGCAAAAAGCAATATCGAAAGTATAAAACGCGACGCACGTTCTCCCGAAATTATCTATATTGAAGAATATTTCAATGAAGAGGAAATGGCAGAGCTATACAGGGCTTGCGATGTATTTGTATGTCCTTATCGCGGTGAAGGATTTTCCCTGCCTACGATTGAAGCAATGGCTTGCGGACTGCCTGTTATAGTTACCGAAGGAGGGGCAACGGATGATTTCGTAGATGAAGAAGTGGGATGGTTACTGCCGTCATCGCATATTTCAGTGGGTAATATGATAGATGGTAAGCCACTAACCGGTGAAACATTTTTACTCGAACCCGATAAAAATTATTTAATCGAACTATTTAAGGAATTGTATAATAATCCGTCGGAAATATTTCTTAAAGGAACAGCAGCCTCGCTTCGGGCAAGAACTGAATGGACTTGGAACAGGGCGTCATTGAAAATGCTATCAAGGCTTGATTATCTCAGCGGTACAACCTTAGCAATAGAGGCTCAGACATTATTGTCTGATGAAGAAGATGCCAATATTATTTTCTGCAAAGCCGAAAAATTATTTTTTACTGATGAATCGAATGAAGCAAACAAATTATATAAGAAAGCATTGTCATTAAATCATCTTGCTGAGGACTATGCCGCAACAGCTTTTAATCGACTTGCTGCGATTAGCCTGAAGAAGAACAAGCTCGATGAGGCGGGAAGTTATTTGATGAATTCAAACGATATTATCGAGAATAATCCTGATGCAAAATTAATCTCTGCAGAAATTTTTCTTAAAAGAGCTGAAATAGCCGAAGCATTTGATATCTACAGTGATATTATGAAGAATTGGCAATCTATGAAATTCAAGAGCAATTCAGGTATTACACTCGAAGAGATATTTTGCATTGTCGGTGATATTATGCTGGATAATGAAGATATAGAAGGCGCTCATAGTTTATATACCTGCGCATTAAAACAAAATAACAATTGCGCCAGAGCCTGTTATGGAGCCGGACTTTGCTTCCTTGTTTCGGGATTAGAGGAAGATGCAAGCCAAATGTTCGATTGGGCTATCAAACTTAATCCGGAATATGAACCGTTGGTTAAAGCAAAATTGGAAAGTATAGATAAGAATATATGAAATAATTTAAATAGTATAATTCCGTAAGATTGAATATTTTTGCAAATTAAAATTTAATTACATAAAGAGAATTGAAATAAAATGCGAAAAGTTACACTGATTCAAAGGATTCGCTATCATTTTGATAGTTTAATGTCGAAAGGTGCATTTCCTCCCATTGTACTATTAATTATATCAACGACAGGTATTGTTTTGGTTCTCGCAACAATGCTGTTTTACTCCAACGCCATCCCACAAGATAGTTCTCAAATTCTTGGTTTGAAGGATAAAAATGCCGTCAACTTTTTTGATGCTATCTGGATTACTATCCTGCGAACACTCGACCCGGGTGTAATCTCTCAAGACCCGGTAAGCTGGAAGTTTTTAACCATAATCTTTCTTGCAACCATTTCAGGAATTACCGTTATAAGTATATTAATAGGTATTGTTAATTCAAGTGTCGTGAACAAATTAGTCGATCTGAGAAAAGGAAAATCCTTCGTAGTAGAGCGCGAACACACGGTTATTTTAGGATGGTCATTTCAGATATTCCCAATTATTACCGAACTTGTTATTGCTAACGAAAACCAGAGGAATCAATGTATAGCCATTCTTGCGGAAAAAGATAAAGTTGAAATGGAAGATGAAATCCGCTCAAAAGTCGGCGACACAAAAACGACGAAAGTTGTTTGCAGAACAGGTAATCCAATTGACCTTCATGATTTGGAAATAATTAATCCACATGAATCCAAATCTATCATCATTTTGGCTCCCGAAACACGTGAGCCCGATTCAATAGTAATCAAGACAATACTTGCGATTACTAACAATCCTCATAGAAAAGTAGCTCCCCATAAATACCATATCGTGGCTGAAATACGCGACCCGAAGAATGTTACTATTGCCGAAATAGCCGGCAAGGATGAAGTTCAGCTTGTTGTTTTCGATTATTTAATTTCCAGGATAACTGCTCAAACTTGCCGTCAGGCAGGATTATCTGTTGTATTTACCGAACTATTAGACTTTGAGGGTGATGAAATATATTTCCAGTATGAATCACATCTGAAAAATAAAACATTTGTCGAAGTCATGTTTTCATACGAAACTTCGTCAGTTATAGGGATTCGAAGACGAAATGGTATGATTCTTCTCAAACCTGCTATGAATACGATAATGGAGGAAGGTGATAAAATTATTGCAATCTCGGAAGATGATGATACTATTATTTTATCCGGTATGACGGAGTATGGGATTGACCCCGGTGCAATCCGCAAAGGTCCTCGTTATCAACAACCTATACCGGAAAAAACATTGATTCTGGGTTGGAACCGCCGGGCGCCCCTGATTATAAATGAGCTTGATAATTATGTTTGGCCCGGCTCGAAAATCACCGTAGTAGCTGATTTACCTAATGTCGAAAAAGATTTAGCCCAGCTTTGCTCCGACCTGGTTCATCAAACAGTAACATTTTGGAATGGCGATACCACAAACCGTTCCGTATTGGACGACTTGAGTTTAGAGCAATATGACCATATTATCGTTCTGAGCCAAACAGAATTAGCAGACGTACAATCTACCGATGCCCGTACACTTTCGACTCTCTTACACCTCCGGGATATAGCAGACCGAATCGGTCATAAATTCTCTATCGTTAGTGAAATGTTAGACGACCGTAATCGTGAGTTGGCTGAAATAACATATACGGATGATTTCATCGTTAGTGTTAAATTAGATTCGTTAATGCTTTCTCAAATTGCTGAAAACAGGGAATTGAAAACGGTTTTCGAATTATTATTCTCTGCAGGTGGTCCGGCGCTTTATATAAAGCCTGCCGAGCATTTCGTTGAATTGGGACGTCCGGTTAATTTCTATACTGTAATGGAATCGGCGAGGCAACAACATAAAATCGCAATAGGATATAAGCTTCATTCAAATAAGCATCAAGCTGAGCTACAGACTTTAGCTCATGGCATTATCGTAAATCCGAAAAAGTCAAATCAAATCTTCTTTTCTGAAGGGGATAAAATTATCGTTCTATCGGATGAGGAACTGACGACGGGATAATGGTTAATGGTCAATGGTCAATGGTCAATGGTCAATGAATAATAAATATTAAATATTAAATTATTAGTCTATTAAAGAACTAAGGGAAAAGTTATAATGCTTTTGGAAAGATGAAATTCCTTGTTCTATTGAATCATAGTATAGTCCTCAAAATATTCATCTGTATTAACAAAAAAGTCATTACTAATTGAAGAGTAATGACTTTTTAATTTTAAATATTTCCTAATTTATTTTATTATTTCGAATTTCAGAGCTTTTCCAATACCATCGCCTTCGAGTAAGAGGAAATATACTCCGGATGGTAATGCAGCAATATCCAATTCATAAGTTTGATTAATATTCGGATTCAAATATCTATCGAATAAATTGAATAATTGAACTCCTGTATAATTCAATATTTTTCCTTGAATTCGTAATGATTGCATCGATTGATTCGTAAGAACGAATGCTATCTGGGATGAAGCCGGTACAGGGCTTGCAAGTATACTTATTACCCTGTTATTCGGATAGAAGAAATCATCGCTAACATCATTTTGCGAAATACCTTCACCCGTAACATAAATAGTATCGGTGAAATCATTGCTGAATATTTTATAAATTCCGTTGATTACCCCTAAAGCAGATGGATTAAACGATAATGTTACCTTCTCTGTACCGCCCGGCGCTACTATGAATATTTGTGGAACAGCCGTTAATGCCGAATTTGAACCTAAAATTTGAGTAACCCGCAAAGTATCGGTACCGGTATTTGATACATCAACAATTTTCTTCATTGGAGTCCCAATTTTAACCTTACCGAAATCGACATTCTTAGGATTAATACTTATTTGTGGGATTTTAGAATCACTATACCCGGTGCCGGTAACTAATATACTATCAGGAAGCATGTTCCCAAAGAATTGAATTACAGCATTATATACTTTAATTTGTGTGGGTCGAAACCTTATCATAAACTGGTCTGATTCGCCGGGTGCTATAATAAATGATGTTGAAGAAATAAGAAAAGCGTTATTAGATGATGTAATTAATGCAATATTTAATGTATCATTGCCTGAATTTGTAATGGTTACCATAGAATCTTTATTATTTCCTATTTTAACACTGTCGAATTTTATTGAATGTTTGTTTAGCACCATAACTGGCGGGTTATCAGGGAGAATACCTTCAGCATTACAAGTTATACTATCAGGATAGTCATTGCTTTGAATATAAAACTTACTTACAATTTTTCCAACCATAACGGGAGAGAATCTTAATTTAAAATCTTCAGCTCCACCGGGTGCAACTTTATCGGGCTGGGATATAATCGAAAAAAGTTCAGGATTTTGAATAATCCTGTTTATTCTAAGAGTATCATTACCGGTATTCCTGATTTTAACTATTGTATCTTTCGAACTTTTCAATTTAACGGTACCGAAATCAATAAACTTTGAATCGATAACCATTTTGGGGCTTTTGATTGTTTCCCTGAACAGTTTAAAAATTCCTTTGGCAGTATATGCATACATCGAATCATTTATTACCGATAAACCACGTACAGGTACGCTATCCATTCCGGCATAATCCCATGTAGAGCCATTATCGGTAGTCAAATAAACCCCTTTATATGAAATTTGGTTACCCCCTTGAATAGAGGCAAACAAAGCATATAATTTTCCCGAATTATCAACCATCATTGCTCGTACATCAACCGAAGCTGCAGGAGGTACTGGGATACTTACCCATTGATTTCCGTTTTTGCGAAATATACCCGATACTCCTCCCCACGCAAGCGAACCCACATACAACTGACCATTTTTATCTGCTGTGTATGAAAGTATAGCTTTATTCCCCAGACCTGATGTATCGAGCGACCATTGAGAATTGGTTTGAGAGCGCTTATATAGAAATTTGTCAATGAAATTATATGAAGGAGTATGAAGGGCGCCCCCAAAGAAAAGATTCCCTTTACCATCACTGCCAAATCCTGCAAATAGCTGTGTTAGTGTTGAGCTTGGCTCACCGAGATTTATCCCCAGAGTATCTAAATTCCAATTACTGTTTAGCGGTTTACTGAAAATCCTGAGCGGCTTTAAAGCACCTTGTGTTAGACTGCTTATTCCATAGTGGTAATTACCGTCTTCATCAACGAATAATCCTTGCGAAACGGATTGACCACCGGTTGTATTAACATTATATAACCCGGTGGAATCAACGTTCCATAAATTTCCGCCATCAGTGCTTTTATAAACGGGAGTAATAGTTCCCGACATACCAAAGCCGACTCCTTGTGTAAATAAATTACCTGAATTATCCTTGTATAACGGTCTGCCACCTCCATAACCATTTGCAGGAAAGGTCTTGTTCCAGTTGCCTGTTGAAGGATTTTTCACGAAAATACCTAATCCTGTACTAACCGCTAATTGATTTGTTCCTAACTGATGCAGTCCATAAATATCTTCGGCTAATATCCCTTTGGATGAATTTGACCATGTATTTCCGAAATCTGTGCTGGTAAATATTCCTATTCCAGTTGATGCCTCGAGTGTGCCGAATCCGCCAATATCACTTATTCTTATAGTTGTACCAAGGTATGAGTTCAGAATTGTATCGATTCTTTCCCAACTCATCCCGGTTTTTTTCCTAAATAAAATTGATGAAAAATTATTACCGAACAAGGCGTACATTGTCCCGGCGCTATCATCTGAAAATGAATTGATTGTTTGAGTACTGATACCATTTGTATCCGCAGTCCAGGAAGAACCATTGTCTGTTGAAACAAAAGGACCCAAACCGGTTGCATAAATATAAATATCACCTTTTTTATTGCTATAAATTGCTCCTATTTGCATCGGATTAAATGTAGTGACATTCTCGAAGGTGCTGCTGCCTGCTGTCATTTTATAGATTCCATCAGTAGTTGCAGCAAATAAGTTACCTGAATTATCATAAGTAAAATCCCTGATGTTTGCCCTGTTCAAACCAACAGAATCGATGAACCAGGGGGATGTTTCATCTGTCTTTGTATATAGAACATTGTTATAAAGTGCATGATATTTGGAATGGATTAGAATTCTCCTGAATGAATTTATTTGCACTGCCGGCAAACTAAAATTTCCCGAAGTCCCGGTAAAATTTTCTTGAGAGATGCTGAATCCAAGGAACATTAAAGTACCATCATCGAAGGCTAAAGCAAATGTTCTGATGTTACCGGTTTCACCTAATTTCAACTTAGTGTCGATAATTCTTTTTCCTTCCGGAATAGCAAATATTTCTTTATTATTCGACCATCCACTTACAGACTGATATTTAGAGAGATAAACATAGTATCTCGTTGCAGTTAATCTATAATTTGTTCCGTTATTGTTGATAATTTCCTTTTTGAGAATTTGTTCTCCTTCGGGACCTGCAAAACGCTCAGCCCTAACTGTAAGAATTGTTATAAGGAGTACCGATAATATAAGAAATGAGCGTGAAACCGCTTTACATCGTATTGAGGGAAGCATGACTACTCCAATATTTATTTATAAAAAATTTTTTTCATTAACATTGACATCATTAAAAGATACATTTAATAGAAAAAAGTTACAAATTAAAAAAACCGGGTAACGCAGAAGAATTTGGCTTTCATAAATTTTCGGAGGTCATTGAATTGTTATGAGCCTATTATTCCGCGCACCCGAAAAAACAATTATTCGTAATCAAATCTGATTGATGAAACTACGATGTAAATTTTATTCTTAACTAACTGATTTAAGTGAATATTGTCTCATCATTTCTTATCTTTCTTTAACATATACCTATACGTTTGCTATTGAAAAAAGTTTCATCAAATAAAAAAAATTAATGAGGTTGTTTGTTATTTAAAATTTATCAATGATTTTACTAATTATTAAAAGCCCTTAGAGTCTGTGGAAAAACTAATTATATGGAAGAATGTCATTCTGAACGGAGTGAAGAATCCAGTCCCAATGCCGCTTCTGGATTCTTCACTCCGTTCAGAAAGATATACAATTAGATTTTACCGGATTCGTTTATTATAATCAGTGAAATAATCAATCAAAATGTTAAAAATATGAAAAAAGAACATTATACTTCTTCTGAATTGAATATGGAGAACAATCCATCATGTAATACCTTATCGGGTGAGGTTTCAGGAAATTGTAATAAACTACCTTCTGTGCCAACATTTTATATATCAATTGGTAAAATAATATTTGTTATAGCAATTATCTTTTTTCAATTGTCTGATTTATGTTTTGCAAAGAAGGATGTGTTACCTGCAAATAAAGATATATCCCGTCCTGCTCCTGTTTTATCAAATACGGCACTGATTCGCTTTAAAGCAGAAGTTTACCAAATGAATCAGGCTACATCCATTTTGAAAAAATTTTCAGCTAAGGTATCCGAACAAATGCTTCAACCGGCTTTGAGTTTGACTTTCAATAAAAAAAATATTTCGAATTCAATTTTAAGCAATAACATTTCAAATAACGAGCAAATTATTAAAACTGAAGAGCCATTACTGCGGACATATATTATCGAATTCGAAGGAAATGAAACACCCGAAGAATTCTGTTCCCGCATAAAAAATAATCCTGACATTGAAATTGCAGAGCCTTACTATATTGATAAGCTTCTTTATACTCCTAATGACCCTTTTATCTCAAAGCAACCTATGCTCGCAAATCTAAAGATGTTTGATGCCTGGGATGACTTTCAAGGCGATACCTCAGTTGTTATTGGTATTAGCGATACGGGAGTTGACCAGGTGCATCCGGATATAAAAGGGAATATTGCAATTAATTACGGAGAAATTCCTGGTAATAATATTGATGATGATAACAATGGATACATTGATGATTTTAACGGTTATAACTTTTGTCATTTCGATGATGATACTCCTTGGGGTTATACTAAAAACGACGGTCTTAACGGCGAGCATGGAATGCAGGTAGCAGGTATTACCGGAGCTACTTTCGATAATGGAATTGGAATTACGGGAGTCGCAGGTAAATGCAGGATTTTCCCAATCAAAATAATGCCTATCTCAGCTTCAGGAAATGATGTCCTATATGGCTATCAATCTATTATTTATGCTGCAATAAGAGGATTCAAAGTTTTGAATTGCAGTTGGGGAAGAGTAAAACCTTATTCAATTTTAGACCAATCAGTTATTGATTATGCTGTAGCTAAAGATGTTGCATTAGTTGTAGGGGGCGGCAATGAATATCACGATATTGCAACATTATATCCTGCCGGTTATTTCGGAGTTCTGGGAGTTGGTGAGGTTGACCAAAATGATTATATAACATCTTCTACTTCCTTAGGTGAAGCAATTAGAATAATGGCTCCGGGAAATAAAAACTATACAACAAACAACGATAATTCATATTCTTATGCTTCGAACGGAACTTCATTTGCAGCGCCTGTCGTTTCGGGAATTGTTGCGTATGTCCGGGCAAAATATCCTCAATTAAATGCTATTCAGGCTCTGGAATTTGTACGTCAATGCACCGATGATATTCTCGATAAAAATCCGTCGAAAATCATCCCGGGGCGAGTTAATATGAAAAAAGCAGCAACAATAAATCCATTTTCTATTCCGGCAATAAAATATAAAAGTATGCAAACTTTTACTACTAACCTTTTACCAAATGATAGATTCGTGTTAGGGGATACCGGTAAAATCAGATTCAATGTTAAAAATTACCTTGGTTCTGCAAATAATTTAAAATTTAAGATTTCTGTTGTCGAGGATGCATATAACTCTGCACGGCTGATTGATTCTATCTTTGAAAAATCCAAGGTAAATCAAAATGAAGAGTTTTCCATTGGGGATTTCAGGTTTACAATTACTTATAACAATGAGAGAAAAATGTTCTTTCGTGTAGAAATTGAAGGTGAGAATAATTACAGGGACTTTTTCTTAGTGCCTTTTGTTCCTACATCTCCCGGTATCACTTTTTCCAATCAATTAATTAAATTTTCCGTGGGTGACAGGGGTACAATAGGTTATTATGGTCCGCAAGATAAAAAACAGGGCGTTGGCTTTGTTTTGAAGGGGTTCCCGAATAATATATATAATGCAGGATTAATGGCTTGCGAAAATAATATTAATGTAGTAAGTTCTATTTTTGGCGATGGGATTGATAATAGTGATTTCTCGATAATAAAACCATATTCACAGCCGAATCCCACAATTAGCATTGTCTCAGATTCCAATGCAATCAAGCCAATTGGACTGGAAATCAGGCAGGAATTTTATATCCCTGCTGGGTATTATGATTTTGCCAAAGTTTTCGTTTACATAAAGAATATTTCCGGTAAAACACTGACAGATGTTTGTGCCGGATATTACTTTGACCTTGATATTTATGAAGCTGATAGCAATATAGTACAGTTAACACCGGAAATAATTCCCGTTCAATTAAAAGGCAAAAATTCAGCAGCAGAAGTTATAGAATATGGTCATGATTATTATGCTTTTGCTGCTGCAGTTACATCACACGAACCCGGAGCAATTGCGCAAGCTGCAGGACTCAGTTATGCGACGACAGAATTTTTTTCAACGGAAGACCAAATAAAATCTCTTACAAGCGGTACAACGTGGCAATTCAGCGATACAAGTGACGTTAGCTTTGTTGTTGGTATGCACTTCCCAGGTCAATTGGATACTGGGAGTACAAAATCATTCGAAATGACTTTCGGCGCTGCTCCTAAAGTTTCAGAACTGACTGAAAAAATTGGGAAACCACTCGATACTTTGTTTCTTGTCAATGTCGATAATTCAATCGTTCCATTAACTTTAGAAATGATGATATATCCTCAACCTTCAGCCAATTCATTTAATCTTGAAATTATCAATAATAGAGATGAAGCAGCCGAATTTTATTTATCGGATTTAATGGGTATAAAAATATTTTCTCAGGATATTTTCACAAGAACAGGAACAATTATTACATCATTCGATATAACAAATCTTCCGACCGGAATGTATTTTGCCTGCTTAAAAACCGGCAAGGGAGTGCTTTCAAAACCTCTTGCAATTGTGAAGTGATTATTTAAGTTACTTCTTTTTAAGTGTAGGAAATTTTATTATATGATACGATATAAATAAAGTAGATAAATATAGAAGTCCATTCACAATGTGATTTTCAATAATCACCAAAGTTGAATATAGAATCGAACTCCACATTATTGTCAATGAAATGATTTTTGTTTTAATTGGAATGCTCTTGTTTTCCCTTATTTCAGTAAGATACTTCCCAAAATACTTGTTTGTCATAAGCCAATGGTAAAGCCTTTTTGAACTCTTTGCCCAGAGGTAAGCTGATAAAAGTAAAAATGGAGTTGTAGGAAGCAAAGGCAAAAATATACCAACAATCCCCAAACAAAATGAAATCATGCCAATAATGATGTATAAATATTTCGTTATTTTATTTTTTGGAATTCCTGAGCTAATATTCATTTAATTAATCAAATTTTTTTTTCATAGATGTAATTATAAAGTTTAAAGGTAACGTTTTTAGATATAAATTAGTTTAGTCTTAGCTAAAACTTAATCATTCCGAATTCATAGAAATGACAATTTTTCTTAGGAGTCTGTTGAAAAAGTCAAGAAGAATGTCATTCAGAACGAAGTGAAGAATCCAGTCCCAATGCGGCTTCTGGATTTTTCACTTCGTTCTGAATGACATTCTTCCATATATTTAATTATTCAACAGACTCTTAGGTATTAAAAAATATTTTATTAAAATTTCCTTTGTTAATATTTCGGAAAGTTTTAATTTTAATATTCTTATTTTTACTTGAAGGAAGAAAAAATGAATTCTAAAAATTTTACAAAATATTCCTCATTCTCAATTTTTGCTTTACTGTTAATTCTTTTTGCAACTCATTCTAACGCTCAGGATAAGACCTGGTTAACTAATATTACAAAGGAATCAGGCTTGGATTCTGCTCGTGGCAGCCGGATATGGCTCGCAGACATAAATGGCGATAACTATCCCGAATTGCTTTGGGGCGAAGGAGCTATTTTCAAGAATCATCTTCATGTTTTCCTGAATGTTGAAAATCCTGATAAAACAAGTCCTGTCAAGAGAATATTTGTAGACTTCACTAATGAATCCGGAGTCAATGCTAATCGGGATTCTACTAAAAGTTCAAGGATTATTGATATCGCCGGACTTGCTGATTTCGATAACGACAGCGATTTGGATTTGGTATCCAGTATTTATTACCACCGACTAACCGGATATCGGGATGCTAATGACCCCGGCGACCGCTCAGAAATAATGCTGAACGACGGGAAAGGGCATTTTAAGCTTGTTTTGAACAGCGGATTAAATGATTTGGTTGTAGTCGATACACTGCCAAAAGGATTAATCAATACTTCGGGGATTTCTTTTCTCGATTATGATTTCGACGGCTTCACGGATATTTATTTCTCGACATGGTTCACTGATTATTCACCTCAAATCGGGATTTCATCAGGTATGGTAAATGTCCTTTTAAAGGGCAAGGGGGATGGTACTTTCCAATATATAAAAAATAACGGATTGCAAAATATTTCCGACCCTGATTATGGCACAAACGTTACAGACTGGAATAACGACGGCTGGCCCGATATAATAACATCACCCTATTGCCGT
Organism: Ignavibacteria bacterium; assembly: GCA_016844745.1. Classification (GTDB taxonomy): domain Bacteria; phylum Bacteroidota; class Ignavibacteria; order Kapaibacteriales; family UBA2268; genus JAERMQ01. The sequence goes on from JAERMQ010000020.1 coordinate 14,954, forward strand.
TCAGGTGGTAATTTGTACAAAAACATGAAAACCGGTGTTTTCTCCGACCGTACGGGATTGACAGACTACTCTGCCCAGGCATTAGGTGGTGATTTCTATTATGATGCCACAGCAAAACAATGGTTCCAGCAAGCGCTTTGCCAATGGTCAGCCCAGCCAGCGGATTTTGATAACGACGGAGACATGGATTTGCTTCAGGTAGAAGTTCATGGTGGATTAGACCCCGGAGCAGGCAGAACTCATATTGCAATAAATACCGGACCGCCCGATTATAAATATGTTTGGGAAATCGAAAGATTACGCCGTGATGAACCGGTTGAATCGCATCTTGGAGACCAGGGAGGTACCTGGATGGATATAGATGGTGACGGGTATTTGGATGTTATTATAGGTCAAATGGCTTACCCTGATGCTAATACGAAAGGTCAGGAGCGGGTTTATTTCCTGCGGCAGAACGATTCCGGATATTTCGACGATATTTCGAAAGCGCTTGGATTCTTTAATTTGAAGGAAGGTCATACTCCAATGCCCTGCGATTACGATTTGGATGGAGATGTGGATTTATTTGTAAGCCGGCAGGTACGCGATACATCCTATCGTGATACCGTCATAAATGGTAATCAGACAAAGGTTCCGGTCTATAAAATATATATGCAAATTGTTTTGCTTCGAAATGAGAATGTGCAAAAGAATAATTGGACTGCCGTTAGGGTAGCGGCACTAAAGGGGTGCAATGGGAATGCTCTTGGCGCAAGGATTTCGGTATATGCCGGAGGGATGTGTCAGATAAGGGAAATCCAGAATGGCTGGGGGCATTTTGGCGGACAGCAGCCATACTCCCAGAATTTTGGTTTAGGCAAAGCTGAAAGTATCGATTCCATTGTAATTCGTTACCCAATGCAGGGTGTTCCGAAAAAAATTATAAAAAATCCGCCAATAAATCAATATCTGCAAATCGGGATTGATGGTACATTATATGCCGAAGATAATGTATTCCAGTATGAAATCACCCGACCGGACATTTTCCCGAATCCGGCACAGGATAATTTATACATATCATTACCAACTGAGTTCCGGCAGAATTCTACAATTGAAATGTTCGATGCAATGGGCAGGAATGTATTGAATTATTCAATAACAAATACGAATATTCAGCATGAAATCGATATAAGCTCGCTACCATCGGGGCTTTATTTCATTGTAATAAAAAATTCTAATGGCAATGTTTCAAATAGTTCATTTGTGATAGCGAGGTAGGGAAAAAGCCATTACTCATGAGACCTTATAATGGTGAAAAAATAATATTTATAATGAGAAATCGTTTATTTGTTAAAAGGGTTTAAAAAATGGAACTGCTTCTACCTCAAACAATTGACATAAGAGTATCTCAAGCAGCTTCTGCTCTGGGATTTAATAAACAGGACATTATCGAAAGAGCTTTATTAGTCTATTTGGATTTAATCAATAATCAAATTGAATTGAAAACCGAATTTAATAATCTGGACCATCTCAGCGACGAGGCTTTGCTCAATTTCGAGGAGCATCTTTGAAAAAAGGGGAAATTTGGACAATTGATTTGCCTCAAACCAGTGGAAATGAGCAAATGGGTGCTCGTCCATCTGTGATTATTGCTGAAACAGAGGCAAATATAGCTATTATAATTCCATTTACTTCAAACAAGCAAGCCCTACGTTTCCGACATTCGATTATTATAGAACCTACTGCTCAAAATGGATTGAAGACTGAGTCTATAGCATTGATTTTCCAAATCCGGGCTATTGATAAGCAACGATTAATCAATAAAATCGGTGAAATTGAAACAAAACACTTGAATTCTATTGATAAAATGCTTCTTGAAATGTTGAAATTATCTTAAATGGAATGTAAAAAAAATTCCCGTCAAGGTTCCGCTTGACGGAGGGGATTCAAACAACATTATCAATAATTTTCCGTCAACAATTTATTAAAAATGAGGTAAATATGGTTGCGACAATAGAAAATCTTTCAGTAAATATTGCCGGTTATTTCAACAATGTATTGGCTAACAAGGAAAACCTACTCGTTAGTACGGATAATGGCAATTTAATCGTTATTCCTGAAGATGATTGGGAACAAATGAATGAGACAATAAATTTAATAAGAGATAAAAAATCTTTAGAGGCATTACTTGATGGAATTGATTCAAGAAAGCAAGGATTAAAGTCCCATTCTTATTCTCAGGAGGAAATCTTCGATGACTTACAAAATTAATTTTTTTCGAACCTGAATCAAGAGGTATTTTTATGACTAGTGAATTAATTTTACAGGAAATACTCTCATTACCTTTTGAGGAACAGATTTATATTGCCGAGCAGACTCTGAAAACCATGACTAAGATTAATCCGGTTCAACTTTCAATGCTGCAAGCTTCAAAAGAATTATTGAATGAATATCGAAACAATAAAAAGTTAACAGAGTTCTCTTGCCTCGATGCTGAGGAGTTCTATGAAGCGAGGTGAAATATGGCTAATAAATCTCGAACCAACCATGTTCTTTGAAAACTAAACCTGATGTGGATTAATAATGCTTAAATCAGGTATATTTGAGAAATCGGATATATTTCTTGTTTGGAGAGTTAATCCATAAACAATAGCTGTTGCAGCAATAATTGCATCGGGTAATTTCACATTATAATTTCTTCTTATCAAAATAGCATTCAAAATAACCGGTTCAACTAAATCGTAAACAATTGAGTCTTCAATAAAAGAATTTAGAATTTCAAATTGTTCTTGAGTAGATTTCTTCCATGAAAGCAACTCCATTCGGGTAATAACAGATATTCTTGAAGGATTAGATTCTATCAGGGCTGCAGATTTTTCGGGCAGCATATCATTTGTATAATCAATAACTACATTCGTATCTAACAAATAATTCATCTGTCCCATTCATCACGAATTTGAGAGGAAAAATTTTGAAAATCAGAATATTGTTCAGGAGATAATTTTAAAGAGCCTCTGTATTTTGCCATCAATCTGGTTTTAGGTTGTTCAGTGTGTTCAAAGTCATCAACAGGATAATAAAATACTTCAATCCTTTTCCCAATTAATTCCTGAGGCAAAATGAGGTGTAAATCATTATCCATGGGTGTCACAACTGTTTTTATCATGTTTCTCCTTTCATTTTAAGTGAGATACGAATGATGTATAAAATAATTGTAACTTTCCCTTGCCAACAAGTGGAACTTTTGGGAAAAAGAGAAATTATTTATAAAAAAAATATCATCTATAATACCAATTCTAATAATAATGGTATTGTGATAACCGCTGTGTTAAACCATTAATTTAATGTTCTTTGATAATTTCAATTGCTTTTTCAAGTAATTCATCTTTCTTCATTTTGATTCCATCAATTGTGGGTTTTACTTCAATGTCGGGGACAATACCTATTCTTTGTGTTTCCCGTCCGTCGGGATAGTAAACCCCAAAACCGCTAATTCCTGTGTAAAGCCCACCTGGTAAATTAAACTGAGTAACATTTCCGTCAGAACCAGCCGTAGTGCTGCCGATTACAGTAGCTTTCGGTGCCAATCTGAAAGCCATTGTTGTAAATTCGGCATTACTCCAGGTAATTTCGTTAATCAGAATAATGACCTTTCCTTTATAATAGTTCCCATTCTTTTCGCCCACTTTAAGAACATCTGATATAACAAAAGTGCCTGGATCAGTATTACTTCCACTTGAAAGTCTTACGAAAGCAATACTATCGGGCATTAAATATTTTCCCAGACTATAGACGATAGTTTCAGATGGATAACATCTCAAATCAATAATAAGACCCTTAGTATTTTTGATAGTATTCATAATATCCGGCAGGTAATCGTTTTTTATCGTTCCCGGATAAATATAAGAAATATCCGGATTGATAAATTTGAAGCATGTATCTTTTCTTTGGTTTCTCTTATTGATATTAATTTTATTGGTTGAAAATGTTTTAATTTCAATTTCATTTAATTTTCCATCACGGGTATATTCTATCTTCAAAGCCGAATCATTAGTTCTTAATAAATTGGAACCTATATCCATTAATTGTCTGGGATAATTTGATGCTGAGGTGTATTTTAATTTATCTAATACAATTTTTTCAACAGGTTTTCCGTTGATTTTTGTGATTACATCGCCAATTTGTAAGCCTGATTTCATACCCAAATTCTGCTCATAATAATCGGTAACAACAGCTTTGTTTTCGATAAATCTAATTTCGACCGGGGCATAATTTACACCCCAATATATTTTTAGAGTTTGGTCATCTCCCCAGATGTTAGCATGAGTATCATGTACTCTTACAATTAATTCCAGCACAGTAAGTTTATACTCAATCTCATTTGAAGCATTGTTCAATTTTGGTATAAACTCTTTTAGTACTCCTTTCCAATCTTCTCCAATTAAATTCTTATATGGGAAATAATATTGAATAATATTCCAATAACGAAATAAGGATAATATGCGAAAGCCTACATCCGAATAGTTCATATTATAATAGGAATTTTCATTTTTAAACCCACCAAGCCCTTCATTAAAAATGAAACCATAATAATTATCATCACTTCTTTTTGCGTGTTTTACTTTTGTTAAAAGCGACGCTAATTCTAATGAGAAGTTCGAATCATTAATCCAATTCAAGTCGGGTTTTAATTTTATTTCATACTGTATTTCTTCGGAATCGCCCTTTAATTCAATAGCTCCAAGAATTTTAATCTAATTACATAATATACTATCTCTTTCGTTTATATTTTTAGCTTGAATTATTTTAGGCAAAATCCTGAATAATTCATAATCCCAATTGTATTCTCCCTTAGCAATATTTGGATGATAGTATTTTAAAAATCCCCACACCATCCCTAATAAAGATAAATCTTGAACATTGCCATCCGTTAATTTAAGAGATTCGATTTTGGAACCTTTATCAAATTCTTTATCCATCTCAGCTTTATATACTTTTTGCTCCTTTTGTTTAACCGTGCTAATATCCGTTCCATCTATTAGAATTTCAAAGTCATCGACCCAAAGTTGACCAGTGCCTGACAGTATTGCTCCAATATAAATGGTTTTTGCATTATCGGGTAAAGGCAACTTAACCGAATACATCTTCCAATCCGAAGTTCCCTGGATATTTTTCTGCATCATATTATCAAACTGCAACATTCCTGAAGACCCGTCAATACGAAGCATTAAGCCTATAGTTCCTTCCATAACATCAGTAAATTTCATCCAAGCCCTCAATTCAATTTCCTTGCCTTCATAAATAGCAGGTATCACGTATCCTATACTTCCGAATGAATTGGGAGGCTTTTCTTTGGAGGGTTTAATAAGAACGGAATTGTTTCCAGTGTGTTTCTGGACTGAGTCTATACTAAGACTATAACCCGTTCCCCATTGGAGCCAATCGTCTGGGAGTTCCTTATATGGTGATACTTTTTCAAGACCGAAATTAAATTCTTTTGTAACTGTTGAAGATTGTGAAAAAGAAGCAGCAGTAAAAAAGAATATCACAAAAGGAAGGAGTGAAAATTTCATTATAGTCCCTTTCAATAAAGTAAAATTCATTTTATTTAAGTAGGAAATTATTCAATACTTACTTCTCCATTTTTATACTTCTCATCGAAATGCTCCAAGAACCACTGGTCAAGAATCCTTCGGCTAAAGCGCCATTGATTGCCGAGTTTAGCAGCAGGAATTTTTCCGGTCTGAGCCCATGTATAGATAGTCTGTGGCTTCAGTTTCAAATATTTCGCCACTTCTTCGATTGTCAATATATCATCAATTTCACTCATAAATCCTTACTTTTTATCTTTATATTTTTCTAAATTTATTGGTGTATGATTTTCCTGTTTTTGCTCCTTCTGGGGATTTATTATTTTATCGAACGAATAAAGAATTGCCGTATAAAAATTACCCTCATATTGACGGAAGATTTGAAAAGGCTCCGTCTGTTTACTCATGAAGGGTCTGAGATTCCATCCCAACTGGATACTAACGAACAGGAATATTACAATCCAAAACCTGAAAATCGTTACACCTGTTTTGGGGTAAATATCTTCATTTTCACAATTAAATTTCAATGCTTCTACAATTAATTTCATGCCGAAAAAACTGGCAAAGCCCATTATTGCAATGTGCAGCAACTGCATGAAATAATAATTCCCGCCGGTAATCATGAAGAATATAACAATCGGAATAAATGCAACCAATATCCAACTTGAAAGCAAGGCTCCACTTAAAATTATCGCTATTAGATTTATTAGTTTGATTCTCGAGCCGATTATAATCTGAATTACATAAAAGGTCGGGAAGCAGATTATCAAACTAAGTAAGAACAGGATAAATAGTTTGATTCCGGCAGACACGGACTGGATTAGGCTATGGTAAATTCCAATAACGAATCCGTCAATAAATAAAAGGGCAATAATCATCAGGCTTATATTTGCAATAAATTTCCAGCCGAAATCATCGCGGCTCAATTGCTTGATAAACTCGTTTTTATCCCGATAATAGCTAAAAACTTTAAAGATGTTCGTTTTCATATTTGTCACCTTATATTACTGTTTTTTACTGTTTACTATTGTTTCTTATCAAATATAATGATATTTTATTAAAAAACAAAAATTATTTTTCAACTTTAAAAATTTTTGAAATAAGGGAAAAGGGAAAAGGGAAAGGGAAAGAAAAAAATTAATTAATATTGAGATGTTAAAAAATATTGTGAAACCAAAAATACAGAATTATAATTAATCTCTTAATTGTCTGTGGAAAAACTAATTATATGGAAGAATGTCATTCTGAACGAAGTGAAAAATCCAGTCCCAATGCCGCTTCTGGATTCTTCACTTCGTTCAGAATGACATTCTTCTTTACTTTTTCAACAAGCTCTTAAGAGTGTATTCATTTTTCGAAGGAATAGCTTTTTCATATTCTAACTCCTGAAAATAAAATTTAATCCCATTATAAGCAGGAATACGCTGTACAGGCGCTTCACTGTTAGTGTAGGAATAGCTATAGTGATTTTGGCGCCGACAATCGAACCAATTAAAAGACCAATTGCAACCGGCACTGCATGAGAAGGAGAAAGCTGTCCTGCATTATGATAAAGAATGACACCAGGCAATCCTACGGGAAGCAGCAGAGCTCCAAGCGATGTTCCTATTGCCTTCTTTGTATCGAAATGTAATATGGCAGTCAATACAGGTACAATAACGAGTCCTCCACCAATACCGAACATGCCCGATAATACACCGGCTGTAATACCAACCAGGACCATGAGATATCCCGGGAAATTGAGATTCTCCTTATGGATTACTTTTTTTGATGGATTGACATTTCGAAGAATGTACTTTCGCCAAAGTTCGATTGGCTGCATAAAAGACCAGCTTATATAGAGTAAAAATATTCCATAAAAAAGTTTTAATAATGAAATTGGTGCCGATAAAGCAAAAAGAGAACCGAATAATACACCAATAGCTAATCCCAAAGCCAGCCAGAAAGAATATTTGAGATTAATTAATCCGGCTTTATAATAACTGATAACTGCAAATATTGCAACAGGTAATAGCAATGCTGCAAGAGATGTTCCATTTGCTTGGATTAGTGAGAAACCCGAAAAGATTATCAATGCAGGTACGATAACTACTCCTCCGCCAATTCCGAACATACCTGCCATTACTCCGGCAATTATTCCGATGAATAAATGAATAGTGAAATAATCCATTAGTCAAATTGCTCCTCTTTAAAAGCTTATTACAAAATTAATGAAAAATTGAATAGAGCTAATCAAAGGTTTTAGGGATATCCTGAAAATTGTCATTACTTCGAATGCTGGAATCCCCTGAACAGCTTCATTTGGGGATTCCAGGATTCGCAGGAATGACATTTATGTTTTTTGGACTTCATATCATAAACTTTAAGAATAGTAAAATATTTCTTAATTTTGTACGTTATAGGCTAAATATTACTAATTATTATAAGGAATTAATATGAAAAAATCATATTTTAAACTACTCGCCGTAGTATTAATCGGACTTGCTATCGTTGTTGGAAATTCTTTCGCAAGCGTTAAAGAATCCAAAATCAAAACATCGGCACATGCTAATTGCTGCAAAGATAAAGTTGAAAAAGCTCTGAAGAAATTGGATGGAGTTAGCGAAGTTACATTAAATCTGGATGATAAATTCGTTACCGTAAAATACGATGGCGATAAAGTACAGGAAGAAAAAATTGTAAGCAAGATTACCGACTTGGGTTACAATCCTGATAAACCCGGCAAAAGCTGTTGCGATTCCAAAAGCGGTAAATCAAAATGCGCTAAAGAATGCAAAACCGACAAGGATAAAAGTTGCCACGATAAAGAAGATAAGAAATAAAACATAGATTTCGTTTAAAAGCCATCGCTCAATTTAAACGATGGCTTTTTTTTTACTTATTGAAAAAAGAAAATTTGGTTTGTTTATTAAATTTTGTTAATTTTAATTTTTAAATAAAAACATAAGGTAGAACAATGAGAAAAAGAATATTATATACAATCATAATTGGCGCTGCTGTTGCGCTCATACAGAACTATAGCATTTTATTAGCGCAGAACCCTGAAATAAAAGAACCAATCTATATTACGATTACAAAGACTGTGCCTGATTGCGAAGCTTTAGTATTAACTTACAGCGGCAAAACTTCAACCAATTTCACATATCGCTGGTTCAAAGATGATATTGAAATTCCCGGTTCAAATAATTTTGTTTTCCGCAAAGAAAAAATTACCATCGAAGATGCCGGTACTTATTATGTTAAGATTTCCAATCCGTGTTCCGAAGTTCGAAGCAATAATGTAAATGTAGTCATTGCGCAATGTCCTAATACAGTCATAACAAAAGACCCCGAACCACTACCGGCTAATCTTCAACCCATGACATTAAAGGGAGAGGATTTATCCACAGGATTCGAATTATTCGAAAGCGAACCAAATCCCGCTTCCGATGATGCTAAGATTAGGTTTACATCACCATACAGAGCAAATATTCAAATCATTTTAACCGATATATCAGGTAATAAATTAATTTCGATTGTAGATAATGAATTACCGGCAGGTGAGCATGAAGTATATTTCAAAGCATCCCAAAGCAGCTTACCATCAGGAGTTTACTATTTGGTAATGACGGCACCGGAATTCCGTGCTTCCAAAAAAATGATTATCATAAAATAAGATAACTTTCTTTATCGATGGAAATCGGTGAAATACTTTATGTAACAGATAGAAGCGAATGGAGACAATGGCTTCAGGAACATTGCTCTGACTCTCATGATATCTGGTTAGTATATTATAACAAGAAAAGTGGTAAACCCAGAATCCCCTATAATGATGCAGTCGAGGAAGCATTATGCTTCGGCTGGATTGATAGTATAATAAAGTCCTTGGATTCTGCGTGCGCCGTTCAGAGGTTTTCGCCAAGAAAGAAAAACAGCAAGCTCTCCGAAGCTAACAAGGAAAGAATTAGAAGATTAGTCCGTGAAGGTAAGATGACTGATTATGGATTGAAGGCTGTAGTACATCATCTGCCTGAAGGATTCCTAAATAATAATAATGAAGAACCACAATTTGAATTCTCAATTCCGGAAGACATACTGACAGAACTACAGGCAAACCCGGATGTTCTACTAAATTTTGAAAAATTTTCTGATAGCTATAAAAGAGTTCGTATTGGTTGGATTGATGGAGCCAGAATCAGACCTGATGAATTCAGAAAACGCCTCAATTATTTTATTAAGATGACGAGTAAAAATAAAATGTATGGTATGATAAAATAATGGGAAGTTCCAAAATTGTCATTCCTACAAATGAGGCTGGGTGAAAACAAAGTAAATGGGAAGAATGTCATTCGTAAGCGAAGTGAAGAATCCAGTCCCAATTTAGCTTCTGGATTCTTCACTTAGTTCAGAATGACATTCTTCTTGAATTTTAACACAGTATCTGAAGCAGGAATATCATTTCTTATTTAATTAGTATTCACCTCAATTTAGTATTTGTTCGAAATTCGGAAAGATAAAATGCCCCCCCATAAAAAAAAGCAGCTAATGTTAATGATGTAGAAAATCCGAAATTAATTGATACAAGCATTATCAAAGCAGAACCAATTACAGAAGCAGTACCGTTAATTGCAAAAAGCCAATCTATCCATGCACCGGCTCTGGCTCCGGCTTTTGGAAAAGGCATTCCCATAAAAAATCCCAATGGAAACAGGCAGCCAAATGTGACGGCTATTCTTGGAAAAATAGTCAAATCTCCTAAAAGCAATACTATTCTATGAAATAGGAATATATCTGCAAAAATAAGAATCAACAAAGCCGGGAAGAAAATCCGTTCACTGATTTGTTTTGAAAAGCGGCTGCCAATCCCGGAGGAAATTAATAATGCCGCCAAAATAGTAATTATGCTGTACGATGATGGACCAATAAAAAGTGTATATTTTTGAATTAACACAATCTCGACAGAAATATATGCCAGCCCAATTAAAAAGAAGTAAAGCATTGACCTTGGTTCGGGCTTTTTACCTTTTTGCCTGTATGGTAACAAATTGAGAGGTAGAATAATACAAATACTAACTATAAGTATTATCAAAATAATTATTTGGGAAACAGGAAACCCATAGAATTCATCGGATGCCAGCACTTTCTTTGTATTTGCTTTCTCCAGATTGCGCCACAGTCCTGTTTGTGCAATAAAGGGGCGGTCGTCTGTAGTAGGGGAAATATCTATTTGAGCTAAATCAGCAGCGCTTTCCCAGCCCTTATTAATAATTTGAGTTATGATGTCGTTTTTTGAACCGGTCATATCAGGATATATTAATTGAATGCGGCGTTCAGTGGTTTTGGTCAGTGGTCCGAAAGCATTTAAAATGATTTCCCTTGTAAGAGGTTTCTTTGATAGTAATAAAATTTTTCGATGAAATTCCTGACTATTATAAACAGCGATATGTGATTCTGGTTGCTGAACACCGAGCATCTTCAAAGCATTGATGGCTGCCGATACTACTCTTGGAATATAAGTCTGATGGTCCATCATTAAAAAGCCGCTGTCTGATAAACCACGCCAATAATCCTGGAATGCCTCGGTGGTAAATAAATAATTTTCAGCAAGGGCAAATGCTCCGGATGCAAGGGCTGCATAGGAATTTGAATTCCGGGCAAAAATAAAATCGAAAGAATTATTCATCCTTCGAATATATGCCCTGGCATCTTCGGTAATTACGGTGACCTTAGGATTCGAATATAGTTTTCCAGTGAATTCATACAACATTCCTTTTTCCATTAATTCATTGATATATGGATTGACTTCCACTGCATGAATTTGTGACGCTCCCTCAAATAGTGCCTGCATAACGTCCATTCCACCACCTGCGCCAAGCGAAAAGAATCTGCACGATTGAAATTGACTTATCAAATATCCTGCATTAATGCCGTAATCGAATTTAAGTGAATCGGGGCGATTGAAATTACCATCGAAACCGATTACCGTAGAACCGGATGTATTGTCGGTTTGCAAGCCATAATAGTTTTCATTATACTTCCTTATTTTTATTTTCGACATTGCATCCCAATGTTTATGAATCACCGGGGCTTTATCTTCGGAAGCTGCTTCCAATACAGACTTAGAGAAGAATGAGAAGAGAATCATTGCAGAAATAATCATTATCGGGAGAACTCTGCTTTTTTTATCAGCAAGCAGAATTGCAGATATAGCAGTTGGAAGTCCACAGAAAGCTGCAGCAATGGGTGTTTCGAAAAAATTCATTGCTAACACTGCAACGAAAACCCCACAACCCGCACCAATTAAATCCCATTGATAAAGTTTTGGCAGTGACTCGGAATTTTCCCGAAAAATGCGGGCTATTGATATACCAGCAAAGAAGAAACCGGACATCAAAAAACAAATTGCTAAAAATATCTTAATTATTTCACCGGGGCTGCTCATCAGCCTGGAAAAATCCAATCCGAGAGAAAATACTATTGGGGGGGCAATTAATGAAAATAATGCTGTAAGGGAGAGAGATAATTTTAGTTCGATTTTTTTTTCTATGTATTTTGATGTTCGCAGCATTAGTGCGCCAATGCCTAATCCTGCAATAGCCAGGGAAATAATTAAATATGCAAAGGTGTAAAAAAATTCTGCCGAGAATATGCGTGTCCAAATAATTTCAAGCGATATTACATTAACCGAAATGAGAGCTATTATAATATATTTTTTTATCATCGAATATCCGAGAAAAATTAATATTTTTCATTCATTAATAGTGTAAACTAAGATAGTTCTAAATTAAGGAATCATGCCGGAAAAGAAAAATGGTTTTTATTTGAGTTATTTATGACAAATTTTAGAAATCACATTATACATCCGGCTATCAATGTGCTAACAAAACATTTTTATTAGAATTACGTATAATAAAGTATTATTTTTGAATACAGAAAATTTCTATTTATTGAAATTATTATCTAGTTCAATTGTTTTATTCTATCCATTATTGGAAAGAGAAGAAATAAAAATATGTGCGGTATTGCGGGTATAGTAGAGCATTCAAGCGCCGAATCTAAAATAAGCGAACAAATTCTTAAGTCGATGAGCGATGTAATGATTCATCGCGGTCCTGATGCCGAAGGAAGTTTTATTTCCAACTCGAGAATGTGTGGATTATCTTTCCGGCGGCTATCTATTATAGATTTATCCACTGCCGGTAATCAACCGATGACTACTCCGGATGGCAGGTATTCAATTGTTTTCAATGGTGAGATTTATAACCACGCAGTACTACGACGGGATTTGATTGAAAAGGGTTATAAGTACCATTCGGGAACGGATACGGAAACCATACTTAACGGATTTGCCGAATATGGGAAAGATATTCTAAGTAAGATTGAAGGGATGTGGGCTTTTGCTATATGGGATGAAGAGAAAAAAGAATTATTCTGTTCCCGAGACCGTATCGGCAAGAAACCTTTTTACTTTACAAATCAAAACGGACGCTTTATTTTTGCATCGGAAATCAAATCTATCCTGCGTCACCCTGACATCTCGGCTGAATTGAATACATCGGAATTACCTGTTTTCATCAATCTTGGAATGTCCTCAAACCGGAATACTTTATTTTCCAATATCCATAAAATCCCTGCAGGACATAGTCTGACTCTTAAAAAAAATGGTGAGTTCACCCTCGAACGGTATTGGAGTCCTTTGAGCAAGGATATGAGTTATACCGAATTACGGGGAAAAAATCTCAGTGAAGAGTTGCTGAGATTGCTCCGTCAGTCGATTTCCGACCGCATGATGAGCGATGTTCCATTCGGGGTATTTTTAAGCGGAGGAATTGATTCAAGCCTTAATGTTGCCCTGATGGCAGAATTGATGGACAGACCGGTCGATACATTTACGATTGGATTTAAAGAATTGGAGAAATATAATGAGCTTGAATATGCAAGAAAAATCTCAAAGCAGTTTTCTACAAATCATCATGAAATATTGATAGATGATAAGGATGCGCTTCCTGTCCTGAGTGATTTGGTCTGGCATGAGGATGAACCCAACGGCGACCCTGTATGCATTCCGCTTTATTTCCTCAGTAAATTGACTCACGATGCCGGAACAACTGTTGTACAGGTAGGGGAGGGAAGCGATGAGGAATTTGCAGGATATACCTGGCAACTTAGGGATTATAATTTTTATCGACGATATTGGAAACACTTTAACAAATTGCCTGATATTTTAAAAAAATCAGCTTATCATATTTCAAAGCAATTCTTCAATTCCACAAGTCAGCTTTTGCCCCTTGAATTTATTCGCCGTGCAGCATTTAATGAACAATTTTATTGGACTGTCCCTGTTTTCACTGCCTGTCATCATGAGTATATGTATAATTTAAAGGAATATAAAGATAACACACTGACCTCTCAATATATAAATTCTTTATCAAACGAAGCAAAATCATTCAAGAAAGATGCTGACTTTCTTCAGCAGGTATTCTTCATTGAATTGAATCAGAGATTGGCAGAACTGTTATTGATGCGGGTTGATAAAATCGGTATGGCTCATAGTATCGAAGCACGAGTACCATTCTTAGATTATCGTATTGTTGAGCTTGCCATGTCACTACCCCAGGATGTGAAAGTCCCAAACTCATCAATAACAAAGTTCGTCCTGAAAAATGCCATTGGAAATATTTTGCCGGATGATATTATTAATCGTCGCAAGCAAGGATTCTGGGCGCCTGTAAATGAATGGATTCGCAATCAGTGGTTCGATTACGTCAAATCGGAAATACTGAACTCAAAGCTTTTAAATAGCGGAATATTCAATATAGAGTTTTTCAAAGACTTACTTAACAAACATCGCGAAGGCAAGGGGAATTTCGGTTTCCAGCTTTTTGATATTTTATCCCTATCGTTATGGCACAAGCGGTTTTTCGAGTAGGATAATATCAAAATCCAAATCAATATGAGCAAAACGTTCAAATATTGTCTTTATCGATAAAGAAATTTTCAAATTAGTATTAAAACCTCCCAATCTACATTTTAATCAATTGTTCACGATATGTGAACATAGATTCAAAAAATAAACTTCAAATTATTCCATACAAATAAATCTTATTTAACAACGTCAATTAATTCGAAAATGAAATGTTTATTGAATAAATAAAGAAATACAAAACAGAGGTAGAAATGGAAGGAAACTTTTCAAATAGAGTAAATGATGTCATCAGATTATCACGGGAAGAAGCACTCAGATTAGGACATGACTATATAGGTACGGAACATTTGCTGCTCGGTATTATTCGTGAGGGTGAAGGAATGGCTGTCAAAATTTTGAAAAATCTCGGTGTAGATTTATTCAAATTAAAAAAAAGTATAGAAGATACGATACGACCTGCTAATACCACCCTTACAATTGGCAATATACCACTAACGAAACAAGCGGAAAAAGTACTCAAAATAACTTACTTGGAAGCAAAATTATATAAAAGCGAAGTCATTGGTACAGAGCATCTGCTTTTATCTTTACTACGTGATGAAGAAAATATTGCAGCCCAGATTCTTTCTACTTTTTCCGTGAATTACGAGTCGGTACGTCGTGAAATGGAAAACATTATGCTCGGAAAGACCGGTTCTCAAAGATTAGGCAGCTCGGGCGGTAAAACAAAGCAAGGTAAAGATAAAGTAAAAACTCCTGTATTAGACAACTTCGGGCGTGATTTAACACGTCTTGCTTTGGAAGGAAAACTTGACCCGGTGATTGGTCGTGAAAAAGAGATTGAACGGGTTTCCCAGGTATTATCCCGAAGGAAGAAAAATAATCCGGTACTCATTGGTGAGCCTGGTGTCGGGAAAACAGCAATAGTAGAAGGATTGGCTCTTAAAATCGTTGAGAAAAGAATATCCAGGGCATTATATGATAAAAGAATAGTTACGCTTGATTTGGCAGGTCTTGTTGCCGGAACTAAATACAGGGGGCAGTTCGAAGAGAGAATGAAGGCTGTATTGAACGAATTGGAAAAAGCCCAGGATGTAATTCTTTTTATCGATGAATTGCATACTATTGTAGGGGCTGGCGGAGCTTCCGGTTCATTGGACGCTTCAAATATGTTCAAACCTGCATTGGCAAGAGGGGAGATCCAATGCATCGGAGCGACTACTCTCGATGAATACAGACAATACATCGAGAAGGACGGAGCCCTCGACCGCAGGTTCCAAAAGATTATAGTTGACCCGCCATCTCCTGAAGAAACACAGAAAATTTTAGAAAAAATCAAAGATAGATACGAAGAACATCACAGCGTAGCATATACGGACGATGCTATTGAATCTGCAGTTCGGCTTTCCCAGCGCTATATCAGCGACCGGATGTTCCCGGATAAAGCTATTGATGTATTAGACGAAGCCGGCGCCCGCGTACATCTGGCAAATATAGTGGTACCAAAAGAAATTATCGATATTGAAGAACAAATCGAAGATGCTCGCGGTCAAAAAAATAATGTTGTCAAAATGCAGAATTTCGAAGAAGCTGCCCGTTTGAGAGATTTGGAAAAACGCTTAATAAATGAATTAGAATCTAAAAAGACAGAATGGGAAGTAAAATCACGCGAGAGGGTTTTTGCAGTATCAGATGACGATATTTCGGATGTTGTCGCAATGATGACAGGTATCCCGGTTAATAAAATTGCCGAAAGTGAATCCAATCGCCTTCTCAGCATGCCGGAAGATTTAAGGAAAATGGTGGTTGGGCAAGACGAAGCAATCGATATGCTTGCAAGAGCAATACGGAGAGCCAGGGCTGGATTGAAAGACCCCAACAGACCAATAGGTTCATTCTTCTTTTTGGGTCCGACCGGAGTTGGAAAGACAGAGCTTGCAAAGGCTTTGTCAAGAGTTATGTTCGATACTGAGGAAGCATTGATACGTATCGATATGAGTGAATTTATGGAGAAATTTTCCGTTTCCCGTCTTGTTGGAGCCCCTCCCGGTTATGTAGGTTACGAAGAAGGTGGACAATTGACCGAGAAAGTACGGCGCAAACCATATTCGATAATACTATTGGATGAAATTGAGAAAGCCCACCCTGATGTATTCAATATACTTTTGCAGGTATTCGATGACGGCATTCTGACTGATGGTTTGGGAAGAAAAGTTGATTTCAAAAATACAGTAATCATTATGACATCAAATGTCGGTACTCGTGATATTAAAGCAGGCGGTAAAATCGGTTTTAACGAGGATACTCCCGAAAATGATTATGATAATTTGAAGACTACAATAGAAGATTCTATTAAAAGGATGTTCAACCCGGAATTCATCAACCGTATTGATGATTTTATTGTTTTCCGGAAACTACAAAAATCACATATTTTCGATATCATCGATATTCAGCTCGAACGTTTGCATAAGCGCATGAAGATTAATAATATGACTCTCGAACTGACTCAAACAGCAAAAGAATTTATCGCCGATAAGGGATTTGATGAAAAGTACGGAGCTCGTCCATTGCGACGCATTCTTCAGAAATTTGTCGAGGACGAATTAGCCGAAGAAATGCTCAAGGGAGTGCTGAAAAACGGAGCAAAGATTATTGGTGATTTGGATGCTGAGAAAAAGAAAATAAATTTCGAATTTATCGGTGGAATTTCTCAAATTGATGAAAAAGACCTCAAGCAATTTGCGATTAACGATAACCCAATCGAACAACCTGTTTTGATTGGAGAAGATGTGACAACCGATTTAACTTTGAGCAGTAATAATTAATATTTCTTATTGTTGTTGGTAATAATTCCGTTTTTGAAATTTACCGAACGTCATGTATAAATGATGCATGGATTAAATCAATATCCTAATGATAGATAAAATCATTTGTTATAGTGATTCACAAATAAATAATTATATAATTACACCTCTAATTTCCTTCCTGAGAAGGGATTTAGGGGTGTGTTATTTCCTGTCATGTAAATCTTCCTTTTATTTTTTCTTTATTTTAATAATACAGTTAACTAATCCGGAAAAAACTTTTTGTTATATCAGTGATAATCCTAATGTGAAAACCGGAGGGATAATACTTTACGATGAATTAGCTGATGATTACAAGGTTTCAGTTGATTCGGCAAAACAATTGAATTCAATTGCCGACGAACACCTGATACCACCGGAAAAATACAGAATTGCTGATAATCGTCGCTGGACATTGACAGGTAGTCAACCAAATGAACAAACCAAGATTAAGCCTGTGCCGACAATATTATTGGCTTCATTATTTACGGGGATATTCATTGTTCAACATGAAATGCAGCAAAATACAATCTGGAAGGACGTTGGTCCATTCAATGTCAGGGAAGATGGGAAATATACCGCATATATAGATAAACCCGGTCATATCTACGGAACCTATATGCCATCTTATTTATTATCTGAGTTTCTGATTACCTCGGGCTTTAATCCTGATGATGCAACTTTATTGGGTGGAGCATTAGGATTAGCGTATAATTCTTATATTGAAGTCCTGGATGGATTCAGTATAAAATTTGGTTTTTCCCCAACTGATTGGTTTGCTAATATTTTTGGAGCAGGTTTCTTTGTCGCACAGCATTATTTTCCGGTTTTGCAGAATTTTACACCGAAGTTTATGTATGTTAATCCGCCCTGGTTAGGGGAGTACAACAGAAAACAAGCGGAAACGTTTATTGATAATTATAGTGCACAAAATTTTTATTTATCAGTAAATGTACATAATTTGTTACCCGAATATTATAAAAATTATTGGCCTTCCTGGCTCGAGTTGAGCATTGGTTATGCCGTATATGGATTATCGGTTGGAACAACGGATAATGGCGCTGAATTGATTTATCATGACCCACACTTTACGAAGGTATATGGTAATAGAAAATTATTAATATCACTGGATTATAATTTAATCAATTTGCTACCGGAGGGACCGGGATTCTGGAATTGGATGCGACAGTCTTTGAATTATTTTAAATTACCATCACCCACACTTGAGATAGGTAGAATTACAAAATTTTATTTGCTTTACCCATTTCCTATGCAAATTGGGAATTTCCGTTTTTAATTATTTTTTATTATGCTACAAAAACATAGAATTGGCAAAATTTCAGTAATGATTATCATCTTAAGTTTATTCTTAACTCAATCCCTTTTTTCTCAGGATAAGTCGGTAGAAAGAAATGATAAATTATGGTCAGATGTGCGATTCGGTGCTGTTTTAGGTGAAGACTATATGAATGCCGTAATTGGGTCCATAAATGTTGAATACAGCCTATATGGGGCTTTTACAATAGGTATTCGGGGACTGTATGGAATCAATTGGAATGATGAACATTTAAAAAATACCGAATTAAAAGATTTTGGTTTGAAAGTTGGATTCAGTCAAATTAAAGATAATTTCAAATTTTCAATTTTTTCCGGTATTACTTATCTCAAAGGCAATTTTTTATCTAAAGATTTTTCAGTTTATAATTTACCTTTGGAGGCAGATGTATTCTATGTAGGGAAGCGCTTAGGATTTGGGATTTCAATATTTGATAATATAAATTCAGCAATGAATTATTATGGTATGTCAATAGGATTTTTGGTTATTATTTTATAAATTAATCAAAAACTACTCCGAAAGTTTGTAGCCTACTCCACGTAAAGTCTGAATTAAAGGTTTTGCAAATCCTTTATCGATTTTCTGACGAAGGAATCTTACAAAAGAATCAATAACATTCGATTGAGGGTCGAAATTCATATCCCAGACATGTTCGCTTATCATTTCCCTTGTTAAAACTTTATTTTTATTCATTATAAAGTACTCTAATAAAGCGAATTCTTTGGCTGATAGATGTATTGTTTTACCTGCTCTTACAACATTACGAGTAGTAGTATCCATGATTAAATCTGCTATTTGAATCTGGGAAGTTTTTTGTTCGGAGTTTCTTCTAACAAGTGAGCGAACCCGCGCTAAAAGCTCACCGAAATGGAATGGCTTCGTTAAATAATCATCGGCGCCTTCATCCAATCCTTTTATTTTATTTTCATAAGAATCAAGTGCCGTTAACATCAATATCGGAGTTTTAATACCTTCTGTACGTATTTCCCTGCATACTTCCATCCCATCCTTACCGGGGAGCATTATATCAAGAATAATAACATCATAATCATTTGTTTTGGCAAGATATTCACCTTGCTTACCATTGGATGCGCTATCGACTGAATAATGCTGGGAAGTTAAGCCTTTACTCAAAGCATTTCTTATTTTCTCATCATCTTCTACTATTAATATTCTCATCTTTCTTAAAAGGATATTTTCAAGGTAATCTGACTTTTTCCAAAGCCCATTTGAAGACTTTTAAATAATCCAATGCGTTATGACTCGACGAGAAATCCTTTGCCATAGCATTTTGCTGCAGGTTGTCCCAATGAGGCTTTTGTTTGTAAAAAGTCAGTGCGTTATTTATTGCCGTAGCAAAATCGTGGGATGTAAAATTATCGAATAAAAATCCGTTTCCACTAAAGGATTCCGGATTATATTCCTCGACCGTGTCAGCTAAACCGCCGGTAGAGCGGACAATCGGTATAGTCCCATAACGAATAGCATACATTTGAGTTAATCCGCATGGCTCGAATTTTGATGGCATTAATAAGTAATCACTCGAAGCAATTATCAGATGGGATTTTCTTGAATTATAGCCAATATTCGTTAGGGCTAATTTCGGATACTTCCACCTAAGGTAATTGAAATAATCTTCGTACCGGCGTTCACCGGTACCGAGAAGCGTGAACCGGAAAATATTATTCGATAGATAATATTCGATAATTTCATTTAAAATATCAATACCTTTTTGCTCTGTCAGACGGCTTACCATACCGATAAGGGGTAGTTCGGGATTATCGTATTCGGTAATACCATATTCCCTGAGATATTCCATTTTATTGAAATTCTTTACTTCGGTATTTCCGGTAAAATATTTTGCAAAAAGGAAATCATCAATTTCAGGGCTCCATTCATTATAATTTACACCATTTAAAATACCTATCAAATCATCTCCACGGCTGTTCAATACATCCTGCATTCCTTCGCTAAATGAAGGTGTGCGAATTTCCTTTGAGTATGTTGGACTAACAGTTGTAATTTTATCTGCAAACATAATACCTGCCTTCATGGCATTAACCTTTCCGAAATGCTCGAACCACGACCCATGGAAAAAGGCTTTCATACCATATCCTGCATAATCGAGAGCCCGAACGGGGTCAAACCATCCTTGAAATGCAAGATTATGCACTGTATAAACTCCTGCTGTTCTAAGAAATCGAAAATCATTTTTGTAATGAGTCTTAAGAAAAGCCATGGTGAAGGCTGTATGAAAATCGTGGGCATGGATGATATCCGGGGTAAAACTTAACGCTTTTGCTGCTTCGAATATTGAGCGACAGAAGAAAATTAACCTTCTGTCATTATCAATGAATTCATGCGGGTCACCGTAGATACCATGCCGGTCGAAATAATCATTGTTTTCTACTAAGTAAACAGGTACATTAGTTCCTGGAAGCCGTCCCTCCCAAAGCCGTGCATATTCGGTCCACCATCCCATCGGTACAAATAGGGTAAGATTTGTTGGATGGAAACCCCAATCGGGTATGTTGATGTCCTTATATTTTGGCATAATGACAATAGGGGTCTGTCCGTATTTCACCCACTCCAAAGGAAGGGAGGATGCAATATCGCCAAGTCCTCCCAACTTGGCAAAAGGTGAAACTTCTGCAGATGCCAAAATAATATTCATTTTCTAATCCTGTGAATCAGATACATCATCATCATTCCCGTTATTACCAATTATCGGCTCACAAAGTTCAACAAAATAGCCATCCTTTGATTTAAAGAATTCAAGCGCTATTTCGCCTCTCTCCCTATTTTCAAAAAAACCGTATAAGGCAGAGCCACTTCCGGATAATAAAGCAAAAATTGCACCAAACTGATACATTTTTTGTTTAATTGACTGAATTTCAGGATATTTATTAAAAACGGGAATTTCGAAATCATTATACAATTTTTCTTTCAATAATACCGGATTTTCTGTTGATGCTTTTATAAAATTTGTAAAATCTGTTTTGGGTTTGCTAATGATTTCGGTTGTCAGGGAGCTATATGCCCATTTTGTAGATATTTTAATTTTCGGGAAAACTATTAAAGTATAATATGGGATATTATAATCAAAGTAATCTAATATTTCACCTTTACCTTCACCAACAGCAGTTCCTTTTCCAATGAAATATGGTACATCAGCACCCAGACCGGTAGCTATACTCATCAATTTTGTAATATTTGATTTAATATTAAAAAATTTATTCAATCCTATTAAAACGGAAGCAGCATCCGAACTACCGCCTCCTAAACCTGCTCCGCTTGGTATTTTCTTAAGAAGTGTTATTTTTGCATAAATTTCATTTATGCCGAAATGCATTTTCATCGCATTGGCAGCTTTGAAAGCCAAGTTGAGTTCATTGCTTTCACAAACCTGCGGAATGCACTCGAATGAAAATAGTTTAGCAGGAGTAATGATAAGTTCGTCATGAAGTGAAATCCTTGAAAAGACTGTATTAATGTTATGATATCCGTCCTTGCGTTTGGAAAGGATTTGAAGACCAAGATTAATTTTAGCTTTTGGATGAAGTATAAGAGTATCGGAATTGATTTTTTTGGTCATCTTTTTGAAAGAAATTTATTTACATATAACTGACTTTAAAATAATGCAAATTACGAATAAGAACCAAGAAAGCGAAATTGAATACACTCATGAATTATTCAGGAAAGGAATTCATCTTACCTCACTATCCATACCAATAGTTTATGTTTTTGTTACCAGGTCAACATTGACCACGCTATTAATCATTGTCACTATTATAGAAATACTACTAGATTTCCTAAGCAGGAGAAATAAGAAATTTGCACAAATTTATTTTGGTATGTTCCGGAAAATAATGCGCAGTCATGAGTTAGAAAAGAAACTATGGCTGAATGGCGCTTCATGGGTGCTGATATCTGCCACCATGTGCGTTGTGATTTTCCCCAAAATTGTTGCCATTACTGCTTTTACAATATTAATCATCTCAGATACCTTAGCTGCACTGGTGGGGAGAAAGTATGGCAGGCATAACTTTTTTGATAAATCCTTCGAAGGGAGTTTAGCATTTTTTATATCTGCAGTGCTTGTGATTATTGTTTATGGATTATTTTTCCGGACTACCTGGACTTTTTTTCTTGTTGGAATTGTTGCCTGTTTTATTGGCGCTTTTGCCGAGGCAGCATCCAAACAATTAAAAATGGATGATAACTTTTCGATACCCCTAAGTATAGGTATTACTTTATGGGTAGGTGGAATGCTGGCAGAGAAGATGGGGCAGTCTTTTTTAAATATTATATAATTTTTTTGATAAGTTTATTATGAATGAAATAGATTTACGAAGCGATACATTTACAATGCCGACCATGGAAATGAGGCAGGTTATTGCCGAAGCCGAAGTCGGTGATGATGTTTTCGGAGAAGACCCAACCGTTATTCGTTTGCAAGTAAAAATTGCCGAATTACTTGGGAAGGAATCTGCATTATTTGTTCCATCCGGAACCATGGCAAACCAGATAAGCATTGCCGTGCAGACTCATCCCGGCGATGAAGTAATAGTTGAATCCGATGCTCATATTTTTTATTACGAAGCTGCTGCACCAGCAATTATTTCAAGAGTGCAATTAAGACCAATCCCATCATCAAAAGGGATGATGCCGGTGCAGTCGATTGAATCCGCTATTCGCGGGAATGATGTCCACTTCCCACCCACAAAACTGTTATGTCTTGAAAATACTCATAACCGTCATGGCGGTACTGTTATTGATATTGATTATATAAAAGAGGTCAGGACTTTAGCCCAAAAAAATAAAATATCTATGCATTGTGACGGTGCACGTCTTTGGAATGCATCCGCTGCAACCGGAATAACGCCCGCGGACTATGCTGGATATTTCGATACGGTATCTGTTTGCCTCTCCAAAGGACTTGGAGCCCCTGTCGGTTCTGTCATCGCAAGTACACGAGAAAATATTTTATCTGCTTTAAGATGGAGAAAAATACTTGGTGGCGGTATGCGTCAAGTTGGTATAATTGCTGCTGCCGGGCTTTTTGTTATTGAAAATAATTTACAAAATTTGAAAAATGACCATGCAAATGCAAAACTATTTGCAGAGAAATTACTATCATCCGAGTTTATTGAGATTGATATTAACACGATTGAAACTAATATTGTGATTTTTAAACTTAAAGGAAATGCCAACGCTTTACAATTTGAAAAGAAATGTTTGAATAATGGATTGAAAATATTAGCAATCGGACCAAATACTATCAGGGCTGTATTCCATTATCAAATCACAAGGCAACAAACCGAAGAAGCGGCTGAAATTATAAAAAATCTGGTCAAAATATAATTATCTGATATAATTTCACTAAATTTATAAAATAGATTATTTGGATTTAAAATGAAGCATAAAATATTTTTTACAATATTAGTATTAATACTTATTTCTTGTACACAAGATGAAAAAATTATCGATAATTCGAAGGAAACCTGGAATATATTAATAGCTACAGACAATACTCAATTGAAGATATTAGAGATGCCTTCAGGTAAGTTATCAGGTGAAGACATTTACTTTGCAAATAATGGAGAAATGCTTCCTGGAAAAGTTGAGACAATTAAAGAATTCAGGGATACAATATATTTAATTATTCCGAGTGCATATAAAATAATTGTTGTGGATTCGAAGAAGTTCAAAAAAATTACCGTAATAGATTTTTCAACCGAAGGCAAAATCCCTTCCGATATTTGCTTTCCTAATGCCACGGATGGATATGTATGCCACGGTAATGATTCAACTGTGACATTAATTGATCTTACTAATTTTATTAAGGCACGGGTTATCAAAACAGGAAGAAATCCTATATCCATTGCTTGCTGTGGAAATAAGATTTTTACTGCTAATCGTGGTGATAATACCGTATCAATTATCGATTCCCGAATTCCGGATGTCGTAGCGACATTACCTGTTGCAGATAATCCTGCATTTTCAGCTTGTAATAACGGTTGGAATGCGGCGATAATCTCATTAGGTGCAGGGAAGGATGGAGATCTGAAACCTAAATCAGAAGCTAAAATAACCTTCATAGATTTGGTGAAATTTACTATTATTAGTTCATTAGATATAGGATTCGGCGCATTGAAAGCAATAGACCAAGTGCCTTCCGGATTAGCTATCACACCCGATAATATCGGTTTCATACCAACAAATAATGCATTCTTTAGGCTTGATACGAGGCTACAGGAAAGAATGCAAATGTTATCATATACAAAAATATTAATGATAAATTATAATTATAAACGTAATGAATTACTTCTTGTTCGAACCGATGGTGAAGGATATCAGGTTGTTGTAAGTGATATATTTACCGGAAAAGATAAATTCGTTGTGGATGTTACTGAAAAAATAATTTCTTACTTAGCGCTTTAAATCCTATGTTTAATGGCTCGGTATCTATAAATAAATATTAATTTTATTGGAACATATTGACAAATCCATTTTGAAGGTTCATTGTTTTATAAGAAATATTTATTATTATAAGCTGAATATTGTATATGATTAATCCGAATATCAAAGAGATAGAGTGACCAAGAAAATTATTAATCTCGATTCGTTAATTGATTTCAGTGCGAATCTAAATGAATATAACGATGAGAAAGCTATTTTGAATGTGACTTTATTAAGTATCATGGGTAAGCTTAAAAGCCTTCGTGGGTGTGTGCTACTCCCGAAAAAGAACGATACTTACAAAATAATAATAACTAAGGGTAAAAAAATTTTAGATACTGTTCCGCAATTTCCAATCAAATATTTTCACAGTATTGATAAGTTGGAAAAATCTGAAAAAATATTATACTCTTTAGGTTTTCGATTTTTTATTCCTATTATTTACCAACAAAATTTAATATCTGTAATTTGTATAAGTAAAAAATCGGATAATAAAAGGATATCACCAATAGAAAAAAAATACGTTAATTTAATAGGTGCTATATGTGCCAATGCAATTGTTAATGCCGGAAACAGGCAATTATTAATTAAAACCAAGAATTCCGTAGAACGAAGAAACCAACTTTTAACTACTTTATTCGAACTTGGACGCAATTTTTCAGGTTTCTTATCACGGGAACAAATTCTGAAAATGTTATCTTTACATTTGATGGGACAATTGACTGTAAGCCGCTTTGCAGTTATAATTAGATACGGTTCATGTGAATTTGAAGCAATTTTCAACCGCCTGAGTGAATTACCTCCCGTAAGCGTAACAAATGATTTATTTGATATTAAAAAAACTATCAGGCTCAGGGATTTGAAAACCTGCTGTGAGCTTGAAGAATACTTACTCAAAGTAGAAGCCAGGATTATTTCTCCAATGACTGTCCAGGGTGAAGTCAAGGGACTTCTGATAATTGGTAAGAAGATGAATTCAGAATCATTTTCCGATGAAGACATTCATTTTATCGAAGCGATAGGTAATACAGCTATGGCTTCCTTCGAGACAGAACGACTATTCAGGGAAGAGCTTACAAAGAAAAACCTTGAGAAGGAAATTGATATCGCTCTAAAAATCCAGACAAATCTTCTTCCGAAAACCAACCCGGTTATAAAAAATTTCGATATAGCCGGAATTAATATCCAATCAAAGAAAGTCGGTGGTGATTATTATGATTTTATTGATTTGCCTTCAGGAAAATTATTAATTGTTGTTGCCGATGTATCGGGTAAAGGAATACCGGCTGCATTATTAATGGCAAATTTACAGGCAGCTTTACGGGTCTTGTCATCGATGGAGTTACCTTTGGATGAACTGGCAAGGAGACTCAATTCGGTGATATATAGAAATACGGCTCCTGAGGACTTTGTAACAATGTTTATTGCAGAGCTGGACTATAAAAATTCAATTATTCGATATTTGAATGCCGGACATAATCCACCATTCATGATAACCAAAACCGGTAAAAGCCATATTCTTCCTGAAGGAGGTATTATATTAGGAGCCCTTGATAATGAATATCCTTATCCGGTTGTAAATTTTAAATTAAAACAAGGTGAGATTATTTTTATTTTCACAGACGGTTTAACCGAAGGTACTGATAAAAGCGGCATGGTTTTTGGTGAAAGAAAAATTGTAGAAATTTTAAAGAAAAATAGAAGTAAAAATGCAATGAGTATATTGGAAGAAATTTTATCCGAATGCAGACTACAAAGTACAGGAGATGTACAATACGATGATATAACCTGTGTTCTCATAAAGTGTTCGAACTAATACTATTGGTAAATTTGAAAACTGAAAAAGCTTTAATTAGAATTATTTTAATTATTCAATGTTCTGTTTAGGATTTTAAGAAAAAATACAATTGACAATCAGAAAAATCTTTTGAGGGAATTTTAATAAGAAAAGCCGATTTTTTTATTGACAGGAATTCATTGTTAATTGAGAATTGAATAAAAATAAAAGAATTAATGTTAAATAAAAATAAATTTTATCAATTTAATGTTTGAATTTAATGGAAAATATCGTATTTTCGCTGATTAGTTCAAATAATAGAAAAAAAATAAAGTGATTATTTTTGTTAAATATATTAATGATATAATGTTTAAGAAGAAAATATAAAAATAATGAAATTGAAATTTTTTTACTCAAAACTCAAAAAAAATTAATTTGATATCAAAATTAGACATAACCACTTTTTAAAGTAGGGGTACAAGATTATGAAAATTTTATTAAAGTACGTCCTTATTGTTACCATATTGTTTATTGGTCCGGTTAGTATTCTGGAAGCTCAGGGCATTAAAGTCGAAAGACAGGTAATGAGTAACGGAGCCATGCTAAAACAAACAAACAACAATAATTATGTATTAAATGGTTCAACTGGTCAGATTATAACCGGAAAAATTACTAAATCAGTATCAGGACAAAGAACCGACAATTATCAGGGATTCTGGTTGCCTATATTACAAAAAGCAACCGATGTAAACGACCCTACCCAAATTATTGATGAAAACCTGAAAAATTTTCCCAACCCGTTCACATCTTCAACCGTAATCAATTATACTCTACCCGTAACAGCCTACGTCACTATTAAAATTTATGATGTGACAGGCAAAGTGAGGAGAGTAATATTAAATGAATTACAGCAATCAGGTGAACAAAATATTAATTTCGACGGAAAAGATGAAAGCGGAACTGAACTTTCTTCAGGTTCTTATTTATACGAGTTGGAAGTCCGTCCGGCTCAAATGGCAGGTAATCCCGGTATTAGCGCATATCAGCTAAGAAACAGGATGATTGTTCTAAAATAATTAAAATGAAAATAATTAACATAAAAAATATTGTATAACATAGGTTTGGGAGTAAAAATGATTAAGAAGATAGTCCTTCTAAGCGTTTTGCTAATTTTTGGCTTGATTCTAACTCCTGTTCATTCAATGGGTCAAACGCCCAGAATTCTGAATTACCAAGGAAATTTGTTCGACGAAAACAATCAGCCGATTAACTCATCGTTACCTGTTCAAGTTACCTTTCGTATTTTCGATAATGATATCGGGGGCGTACCTGTATGGACAGAAGTTCAAGAAATTTCAATTATAAATGGATATTTAAATGCATATCTCGGTTCATTAACACCATTGGATATACAGTTCAATCGTCCTTTATGGCTTGAAATAACAGTTGGCAGCGGTGCCGCTTTCTCACCCAGAACAAGGTTCTCGAGTGTAACTAACGCTTTCCATGCTTTATCGGCAGACGAAGCTACCAAAGTACCGGCAAAGTCCATTACTCAGGAGAATTTGGCTGATGGAGTATCAGCAATTCCTTCCGGTCCTGCCGGAGGAGATTTGGAAGGCTCTTATCCTAATCCTACCGTAAATGTAAAGAAGATTCTCAGCAATATAGAACCGGGCTCGATTACTGCTGATAAATTGTCTCCCGATGTAAAAATACCACCAGGTGGCTCTGCGGGCGGAGATTTGAGTGGTATATATCCAAATCCGTTAATTGCTGTCGGTTCGGTTAAAACCGACAGGTTGTACGAAGGAGCAGTTACGAATGCTAAATTAGCTGACGGCGCCATTACTGAGGTTAAAATAGAAGACGGAGCTGTAACATTACAGAAATTAGCTGCAGGCAATACTTCCGGTCAAATAATGTATTGGAATGATATTAATAAAAAATGGGCTTTAACTCAGGCTACTAAAACCGATATAAACGGAAACGGACTTGAAGTTAATGCACAAACTGACGATAATGCTGGTTCCGCTATTATAGCTAAAGGCGGTGGTACAAATGCACCGACAGTTGAAATTACAAGAGAAACTGCCGGAACCGGAGCAAAGATTACTGCAAAATCAGGTGAAGCATTAAGAGTTGAATCGGAACCAACCGATGGAAATTATGTACAGGTAGTCAAGCGTGCCGGTAACACCGAAGGCAGAACTATGCTTATCGAAGGTTATACCAATAATACCGATGGCACCGACCCATTAAGAAATTATGATAAAGATGCCGTACTCGTTGTTAATAATAAAAGCACTAATAAAAACAAAGTTGCTATTATTACTTACGGTGATATTATAATGAACAGTACAATCTTTGGAAACTGGGTCACCCTTCGTACTGGTGATGACGGAGATCCTGATACGGATCCAGCCGGTATAAGGTGGGTTGGAAGACAAAGCAATTCTACTACTGTGACATTGTCTGTTCCTAATGGCACAGTTACAAATTATGTTAAGGCTACAGCTGCAAGCGGAACTACGACATTGACTAATCAACCAATCTTAGGATTCGAGGATGGCAATAGTATAATTTTTAAAGGTAGCACCAATAATCAAGTCCAAGTAAGCAATGAATCTTTGAAGGCTTTCGATGCCAGTTCTTCTAAGTCCGTTACAGTTTCAAGCGGAACCGTAACATTGGTTGAAGGTGGTAATACCGTAAAATTGACGGCAACATCGAATGCTTTGCAATTGAACCAAGGTATTAAATTCGAGACATCCGGTAAGACCATTACCGGTAACAGTACTACCGTTACAGGGTTATTCATCAGCACTAATAGTAATACTATCGACGGTGGTAATCTGACTATTAATACCGATAATACATTACAATATAATGGTTCAAATCAACTCGGTATTAAATTAGATAATTCCAATACATGGACAGCGCAAAGGTTTAAATCAGATGACGTGGGAACCTGGGCTGCTATAGTGAATTCAGCGCCCGGAAATTTATCATCCCCGGACCCGAAAGCATTGGAAGTATTAGGAAGTTCAACCTTCATAGGACCTCAATTTGCATCCAGCGGTTCTGCAGCGGTTTATATCGATAGAGGTCCGATAGCAGCATTGGCTTTGAAAACCGATGGCGGTATTGAAGTTAATGGAGACATTAAAGCAAATAATAATACTGTTTCAGCAAAAGATGGTGATTTTTCCGGAGCTTTAACAGTAATTGATAGACTAAGTGGAACATTTACTAATGATGGAAATGATTATACAAAAGCCAGAAGACCAATGACTGCCATTTATAAAACCGGTAATATGTTAAGTGGTACTGGAGTTTTAAAGGAAAGTAATTTTGGTAGTACATATTTCAATGATGATGTTCTCAAATTAACTGATGGAACTACTCCTAATCAAGTAATGCAATGGGATGGTACAGACTGGACCTCTGCTTTAGTCGATGCTCCTAATTTAAATACATCGAATACACCACAAGGAAATGGTTCGGCGCTCGTTTATAATAACGGTTCTTTAGAATGGGGTACTCCTTCATCTTCGAGTGTAACAACTTCCGGGATGATTGTTGGAAATGGCGTTGACCAACCAGTTACGATAAAAACATCAGGTGTCACTGCCGACCAGGTTTTATCATTCAATAGCGGTTCATGGTCAGCGGCAAAAATTAATAAAGACAATTTAAATACAACAGGAACTGCAGCAAGTGGCAGGGCATTGATAACCGATGGTTCCGGTAATTTAGCTTGGGGAACGGTTAATGAAGCGCAGGTTTCCGTTAGTTCAACCGGTTTTATCACAGGCAATGGCAATGCAAATCCTTTGGCTTTAAATGTATCCGGTTCTCCTGTAGCAGGACAATCTCTATTATATACCGGTCCAAATTCTTTAACCTGGGGTTCAGTTGACAATCCGATTTCAATTAATCCGGGCACGCAAAATTATTTATCAGGCGATGGTACTCCTTCAAATAAACTCGGTTTAAATGTTGGGAATTCACCTAATACGGGTCAGGCATTGGCATGGGACGGAAATCAGTTATCATGGCAGAATCTTTCAGTATCATCGACGGTTACCGTTGCTACAACTCCGCATCAATATTTAACCGGTAATGGTGGCTCTAATCCTTTGTCCTTCAATCTAGTAAGCAATAATCCGGCTTCCGGAAATGTCCTGACATGGAATGGAAATCAATTGGCATGGAGTGCTGCAAGTTCCTCAACAGTCACAACTGACGGAACTACAATGAAAGGCGATGGATTAAATACTTCAATAGCTTTGAATGCAAGCAATGTTCCTAACATTGGAGAAGCTATTATCTGGAATGGTACTAATTTGACTTGGAGTAATATTTCTTCTACGGTTTCTACAGATGGTACAACAATTACCGGTGATGGATTAAATACTGCAATCACTCTTAATGAAAATGCTTCATTATCATGGTCTAACAGTCATTATTTTAATTCAGGTTCAAATAATGTTTCAATCAATGACCAAATCGGTACTGGTGCAGTTCTATTAGTAAATAATACCAGTACTAACTTAGCGGATTATGGTCTTATTGTATATGGGGGTTCAAATTTAGGAGGTAATACCTATGCGGAAAACCTTTTGGCTAATAACTTATTTTCTTCATCAGCTACATTCTTAGATATTAACATACTCGGCGGCAATCTTGATATAACAAATTTATCTGCATCAAATGCAACCATCTCCAATTCATCATTATTCACAACATCGACAGGCAGGACAGATAACATGTTCGGTCTTTGGTCATCCGATGCAGATGCAGGCAAACCGGCAGTTCAAATCTATAATTATGGCGTCTCAGATGAAGGCACAGGAACGGCTTTATTAGTTGGTTCGACTACATCCAGAGTTCTCGATGATGACCCGGCAGTGGTAATAAAAGGTAATGAAGGTAAAGGATTGTATATCTATAATCAGGATGGTATTGCTCTCACATCCGAAGGTGGTGCCGGTACTGCTTTGGCAGCATTCGGTAAAGATGCCGAGTTCAGATTGGATAATCAATTCAGGTTAGGAGTGAATAGAAACCTTTTGGATACCGCATCCGGATTAAACGAACCGGAAATATTATTTACTTATGATGACTTTAGCAATAGTAAAAGGGGTAGTTTTGAAGTACAGGACTTCTCTTCTATATTCTCATCATTAAATCGCGATGTTGGTGATGATGCAGTCGTTTCAGTTATCACCGATAATGGCAGAGGCTTATATGTCGAAACTTCGAATGGTATAGCAGTAACTGCAAATGCCGGACTAAACGGAACTGCAATCGAAGCAACCGGTAAGGATGCTGCATTCAACCTCGAAGAACAATTAAGAGTAAGATTGAATAAAAATAAATCCGGCAACGGACAACCGGAACTTATGTTTGCTTATGCACAGGACCCGAATGCTGTTGCAGAGTTTTCACCGGTAAAATACGGACAAGCTTATTTTTCGGGTTTCTCGACAACTTTTACAAGCCAGGTCGACCCGATATTCGGTGTTGAATCAACTACATTCGGAAATGTCCCTGTTCTTTATGCAAAAGCAGAAGCAGGAGGAACGGGATTGCAGGTTGATGGTAATTTTGTATTAAATGGTAACATAGCTTTAAGTAATTCTACGGCATCATTTACAAACAGCAGTTCAACACTTTCAACTTTAACTTTAAATAATACAGCCGGAGGCTTAGCACTCGATGTAGCTGCTTCTAATATTACAGATATTAATGGTTATGTTGCAAAAATAATAAATAACGGAACGAACTCACGAGGTTTATTAATTGAAAATGAAGGTGCTGGAACTGACCCAACTCCTTCGGCAACATGGACTGATGATGATAATCCCGGAAGCGGATTCCCAACCTTGACTTTAATAAATCGTTCCCATACAGCAAACGGTGTTCCCGAAGGAGTTGCACTTCGTACCTATGGAAATATCGAAACAAACAGTACGATTTCTGCAACAAATATGTTTATCAGGGATACCCTGTTTATCGGTTCAGGCAGTAGTACAATGACTATAATAGCTCCTTCAAGCGCGACAGCTTCTTTATCATTTACAAGTGGTTTGGAGGTAACGGGCGGTGATATTTCAATTGTTGGAAATCATAATTTCTCTGCCCCTCAGGGAGGTGTTGTTGTCAATAGCGGCACATTTACAACTCTAACAGCAGGGACTGGTAATTTTACCGGTAATCTGACTGCAAATTCAGCTACTCTAACAGGAACTTTGGATTTAGGCTCCGGAGTATCAATATCCGGTGATTATAATTCAACAAATGGTAATATAAATCTTACAAATGGCAGTTTGACTGCTGCTAATGGAACATTTACAAATAATTTAACAGTTAATAATTTAATAGCTGCAAGTTCTCTGAATGTTCCTAATATTACGGGTGTTAATGGTTATTATACTAATTTACAGGCATATAATAATTTAATGGTGGGTTCAGCCAATGCTGCTACATTTACACTATCAGGCGGTAATGTGGCATTAACAACCGGTATGGATGTTACCGGAAATGTTTCTGCGTCATCATCTGTTTCAGCTCCAATTGGTTCATTTACAACCGCTAAAGTTGGCGCTACGGATCTGAGTACAATCGGCGGTATATTCAATATCGGCAACCCAACTTTAATTTCCGGAAATTTAACGGCAAATAGCACAACATTTGATTCGGGTCTTTACAATAATAATTTGACTGTAACCGGAAATTACGGTTCTACAAACGGCAATATTTCCCTCACAAATGGAAATGTTAACCTTACAAACGGTACAGTAACTGCCCCGACCGGAACATTCACAACTGCTAAAGTGAACGGAACTGATTTAACAACAGGCGGCGGTGTATTTAACATCAGCAACCCAACTACAGTAAACGGAAATCTGATTGCCGGAAGTTCTACTTTCAACTATGGAACGTACAATAATGACCTTGGTGTTACAGGAAATTACTCTTCTGCTTCCGGTAATATCTCCCTTACAGGTGGTAGTATCGCTCTGACCAACGGTAATGTTACTCTTACTAATGGTACTGTAACTGCCCCGACCGGTACATTCACAACTGCCAAAGTAAACGGAACGAATTTAACAACAAGCGGTGGTGTGTTTAACATCAGCAACCCGACGACAGTAGCCGGTAATCTGATTGCAAGCAGTTCTACTTTCAACTATGGTACATATAACAATGACCTTAGTGTTATGGGAAGCAGCACATTCAAACCTACAACAGCCACAAATAATGCTTTGTGGGCAGAGAATACATCGGCAAGTAGTGGCAATCCTACGGCACACTTAGTAAATAATGGTTCAGGTAAAGCGCTGGATGTTAGTGGAGTCGTTGCAATAGCCGGTGCTCCTTCAACTGCAAGTTTAGTTGATATTACAAGTTCTAGTTCAAATACAATGGACGGAACAGCAGCTTTATCGGTTCATGGCGGTAATTCCAATGCTTTATATGTAGCAGGAATGAATTCAAAATTTATTTCAAAAATTAATACATTTTCACCTAATGAAACCAACAGTGACCCGAGTTCAATCGAATTCGGTGTTGTCGGTGCTTCAGATTATGGGAATTTCGAAGTAAAAGGATTTACATCCACATTTACAAGTTATAACTCAACATATAATCTTCTTTCTAACCCGTCATCACCTGTAGTAACCATTAATAGTTTAAGTAATGAAGATGGACTTACAATTGGCGATGCTTTAGGCGTATCGGGTAACGTAAATATTTCAGGTTCACCAACTGATAAGAGCCTTGTTTATATTTCAAATAATGCTTCCAATACAATTGACGGCTCTTATGCTCTTGAGATTCAGGGGCAAGCAGGACATGCGTTGAAAGTTGCCGGTGAATCCGCATTATTTAATACAAATTATACAAAAATAGCTCCACAATCAACGAACAGCGATCCAACTTCATTGGAAGTCAGTATTTTGGGAGCTACCGAATATGGTAATTTCGAAGTAAATGGATTTACTACTACATTTACAAGCAATAATAATTTAAACATAGATGAAATTACTCCAACACCACTTGTTACTTTAAAAAATACCGATGTCTTAGGAACAACCTATGGTACTGCCTTGGACGTTCATGGTCATGTAACTGTTGATGGTGACTACACCGGTGCAAAAGCCACATTGACTCAATTGCAATTAAACGGCAGTTCTACAATGACCGGAAATTTACAGGTTGATGGTAGTTATTCCTCATCAACAGGTAATATAACATTAACAAGCGGTTCTATAACAGCGCCGACCGGTTCATTCACAACCGTAAAAGTAAACGGAACGAATTTAACAACCGGAAGTGGAGTGTTCAATATCAGCAATCCGACAACTGTAAACGGAAATTTAATAGCCGGCAGTTCTACTTTTAATTATGGTACATATAACAATGACGTTAATGTTACCGGTAATTACTCTTCAACTAATGGCAGTATTTCGCTTACAAACGGTAATGTAACATTGACGAACGGTACACTAACAGCGCCAACCGGAACGTTTACAACCGTAAAAGTTAACGGAACGAATTTAACGACAAGCGGTGGATATTTCAATATTGGTAACTCTGCAACAATCGGAGGTAATTTAGGAGCCTCTCAAGGTACTTTTACAGGTTTAACTGCTAATACAGGTAATATTACTACTTTAACATCTTCTAACGGAACATTTACCGGTAACCTTCAAGTTGACGGAAATATATACGGAAGTATGGTGTTTTCTAATCTGACTGCTTCAAACGGCACAATTACGAATTTTTCATCAAGCAATTCAACGATCACAAATGCAAATATAACAGCATTGACTGCCACCAGCGGAACTGTGACAACATTAAATGCACCAACATTTACTGCAACTTCGGCTACGATTGGAAGTACTGCGAATACAGCAACTTCTCTCATGGCTTACGGTGGAACAGCACCGGCAATTCAAATATCAGGTTCGGGTGCAAGTAATTCAAATGCGCCTCTTAATGTGACTAATACAAATGCTGATAATCCTGCAATATTTGTTGATAAAGGTACTTTGGAATTAATTAAAGATGTGCTTAGTACTACTTCATCGAAGGTTAATATTAACGCAGGAACCGGTACCAACAGCACAGAAGTTGATAGATTACTATATGTAGGTAATGGTCCATATTCCGCTTCAGGAGCAATTGCTGAAATCCAAATTGACCCATCAAATGCATCGGCAAGTTCGAATACTTATTCTGCATTAAAATTGTCGAATACAGGACAAACTGCTTATGGTAGAGCATTATTTGCGACAGATAACGGTACTTCATCACCAACTTCCGGAACTTATGTAGCAGAAATCATTGCTGCTGCAACTACAGGCGGTGGTTTAAGAATTGCATCAGCATCGGGTACAAATGCATTAGTTGTAGCAGGAAATACATCATTTTCCAATACTGCTAATTTTAATAATCTTACAGCTTCTGCAGGAACTATTTCTACATTGAATTCTACCAGTGGTACTGTAACAACTTTAACATCAACTGCTTTTAATTCAACTACGGCTACTATCGGAACCACCGGGAATACAACATCTTCCCTGAAAGCTTATGGTGGAACAGCACCGGCAATTCAAATATCAGGTTCGGGTGCAAGTAATTCAAATGCGCCTCTTAATGTGACTAATACAAATGCTGATAATCCGGCAATATTTGTTGACAAAGGTACTTTGGAATTAATTAAAGATGTGCTTAGTACTACTTCCTCTAAGGTTAATATTAACACCGGAACCGGTACCAACAGCACAGAAGTTGATAGATTACTATATGTAGGTAATGGTCCATTTGCCGCTTCGGGAGCAATGGCTGAAATCCAAATTGACCCATCAAATGCTTCGGCAAGTTCGAATACCTATTCTGCATTAAAAGTGTCGAATACTGGGCAAACAGCTTATGGTAGAGCTCTATTTGCTACAGATGACGGTTCTTCTTCACCAACATCAGGAACTTATGTAGCAGAAATCATAGCTGCTGCCACTACAGGAGGTGGTTTAAGAATCGAATCTGCTTCGGGAACTAATGCACTTTTGATTTCGGGTAATTCATCATTCTCGAATACTGCTGCATTCAATAATTTAACAGCTTCTGCCGGAACTGTTACTACATTAAATTCTACCAGCGGTACCGTTACAACTTTAAGCGCTCCGACTTTGACATCGTCAAATGGTACAATTACAAATACCACAGCTACAAACCTGACAACTACAAATCTAACGGCAACCAGCGGTACTGTAACCACATTAAGCGCCCCGACGTTAACATCGTCAAACGGTACTATTACAAATACCACAGCTACAAACCTGACAACGACAAATCTAACGGCAACGAGTGGTACTGTAACAACTTTAAGCGCACCGACGTTGACATCATCGAACGGAACGATTACTAATACTACGGCTACAAACCTGACAACGACAAATCTAACGGCAACAAGTGGTACTGTAACAACTCTAAGCGCACCGACGTTGACATCATCCAACGGGACGATAACCAATACAACTGCCACCAATCTAACGGCAACAAGCGGAACTGTTACTACATTAAGCGCACCGACGTTGACATCTTCCAACGGGACGATAACCAATACAACTGCTACCAATCTTACGGCAACAAGCGGGACTGTTACGACATTAAGCGCTCCGACTTTAACATCTTCCAACGGGACGATAACCAATACCACAGCTACAAATGTAACTACCACAAATTTGACTGGTACAAGTGGTACAGTAACAACCTTAAGCGCACCTACATTGACATCATCCAACGGCACGGTAACTAATGCAACTACTACTAATTTAACTGCTACAAGTGGAACTATTGGTACATTATCGGCAACTACCGGTACTGTAACCGGTGACCTTTATGTAATTGGTAATATTGTAGGTAATATTGTATTCGCAAATCTGACTGCTTCAAGCGGTACAATTACTAATTTCAATTCGACAAGTTCAACAATAACAACCGCAGGTATAACAAACCTAACGGCTACGAGCGGAACAGTAACAACATTAAGCGCTCCGACGTTAACTTCGTCCAACGGAACAATTACAAATACAACTGCTACCAATCTTATAGCAACCAGCGGAACAGTAACAACATTAAGCGCTCCGACGTTAACTTCGTCCAACGGAACGATAACCAATACAACTGCTACCAATCTTACAGCAACAAGCGGAACGGTTACGACTTTAAGCGCTCCAACATTAACTTCGTCCAACGGAACAATAACCAATACAACTGCTACCAATCTTACAGCAACGAGCGGAACCGTTACAACCTTAAACGCTCCAACATTAACATCAACAAGTGGCACTGTTACAACGTTAACATCAACAAGTGGCACTGTTACAACTTTAAACGCTCCAACTTTAACATCGACCAGTTCAACGCTAACGAATGCTAATATTTCTGCATTGACATTAACATCAGGTACAGCAACAAACTTCTTGGGAACATCGAGTACATTTGGTTCTACTTCAGGTACTTCTACCGGCGCTTATGCTTATGGCGGAACTGCTTCAGCATTGGTAATTCAGGGTGCCGGAACAGGTAATTCCACTGCGGCTTTAAACGTAAGAAATTCAAGTTCTGCAAATCCTGCACTTTATATTGAACAAGGAACGGTTGAAATTCAAAAGAATTTCGTTTTAACCAGTCCCCAGGTAAATATTAATGCACAAAATAATTTGGAGGCTGACCAGTTGTTATTAGTCGGTAATAGTCCCTTTGCTACAACAGGAGCCTTAGCCGAATTTATCAACGACCCAGGCAATGCTTCAAAAGGTTCGAATACATTTACTGCTTTGAGGGCAATAAATTCGGGTAGTGGTAATTACGCAAGAGCTTTATTTGCAGCAGATAATTCTTCTTCAACTCCATCATCCGGCACTTATGTAGGAGAAATAATTGCATCAGAAACTGCCGCTGGC
The DNA here is from genome assembly GCA_016844745.1 of Ignavibacteria bacterium. Lineage (GTDB taxonomy): Bacteria > Bacteroidota > Ignavibacteria > Kapaibacteriales > UBA2268 > JAERMQ01. The sequence continues at coordinate 53,828 of JAERMQ010000020.1, forward strand.
GGTTTGAGAATAGCATCCGCAACAGGAACAAATGCTCTCGTTGTTTCAGGGAATTCTTCTTTCTCAAATAGAGCAGCATTTACTAATACTACAGCATCTGCTTCAACCATAACAGCACTGACTTTGACTTCAGGAACTGCAACTAATTTCTTTGGTACATCGAGTACATTTGGTACAACAACAGGAACAACATCAGGTGCTTTTGCTTATGGTGGAACAGCTTCAGCAATGGTAATCCAGGGTGCTGGAACAGGAAATTCTACGGCGGCTTTGAACGTAAGAAACTCAAGTTCTGCCAATCCTGCATTATATATTGAACAAGGTACTGTAGAAATTCAAAAGAATTTCGTATTAACAAGTCCTCAAGTAAATATTAATTCACAAAATAATTTGGAGGCTGACCAATTATTGTTAGTTGGTAATAGTCCTTATGCAACAACTGGCGCTTTAGCTGAATTTTTAAACGATCCCGGAGATGCGTCAAAAGGTTCAAATACATTTACTACAATAAGAGCTATTAATGCAGGTGTAGGTAACTATGCAAGAGCCATTTATGCGTCAAATTATGAAAGTGACAATACCGGTACTCCCGGTAGTGGTCCTTCTTCAGGAACTGTTGTCGTAGAAATCAAAGCGGACGATAATTCCGGTTTGACAACAGCAACTGCATTGAGGGTTGAGAATTCTACTACAAACAGCACTGGTAATGCTCTATATCTTCAGGGTGGTTTTGCCCAGGCAATAACAAGTACAACTGCTGATATAACCTTAAATGGAACTCATTCTATTATTCTATATACTGCCGCAGCAGCACAAAGAACGGTTAATTTACCTGCAGCCAATACTTGTGCAGGAAGAATTTATACTATCTTAACAAATACAAATACTGTAGCAAATAATGTAGTAATAGATGGAAATGGCGCTGAAACTATCGATGGAGCTGCTAATTATACTTTAACTGCCAACGGTTTCCGTAGTGTTACCATTATTTCAACAGGATCTGCCTGGCTTATTATTTCATCGAAGTAATTTGAATATAAAAAACCATCCCTTAGCAATAGGGGATGGTTTTTTTTGTGAAAGAGATAAGCCAGACTGATGACGAGAAGAACTTTCCGAAAGTTCCGAACTTTCGGAAAGTTAAACGCAAAGCCGTTTTTAGAGGCAATCAAAAAAAAATAAAAAAAATATTAAAAAAAAATAATTTTTATTTGGAAATTAAATTTTTTTTAATTATATTGAAAATAGTTCCGGTGTGTGTTCTTGAAAAAGACTGAGCAAGTCTGATTTCTGGGGAAATTCCATATTGCTCAAATTCCATCAACAATAAGTCGAGCGCTAAAGTAGCGCAATTAGTAAATATAATTGTATTGAAAAAGTATGGAGAAAAATAATTAATTAACAATGATTTGAATTGGAAATTAATTATTTTTTTTATAAATTTTTTCTGTTAAATAGAATTAATAATTATTAATTAAAAAATAATTTTGAATTAATAATTTATTCATTAAAGATTCATAAATCATGGACGATAAATAAAAAAAAGGAAAGGAATCAGTGGAAATAAAAAAAATAATGAATGGAAATAAAAAATAATATTAATATTTTATAATTATTATTTGGATTTTATAAAAAAAAATTATATTTTTTCGTAAGATTATGAATGTTCTTTTTATTAAACGTATTATTATATAGAAATAGATGTTTTTAAAAATAAATTTTTACTTATTTCAAACGGAGTTACTATGAGGTCTTCTCTAAAGCTTTTATTCGCTTTAATTTTTACGTGCATTATAGCACCACCCTTGCTTGCCGATGATTGGTATGTGGCAAATTCCGGAAGCAATTCCAATTCCGGTACGTTCGGCGACCCTTTCGCAACCATCGAGTATGCAATTTCAATTGCCAACGATAACGATAATATATACGTTAACGGTGGCGATTCTTTTAGCGCCAATTGTTCTGTTACTCTCAGCGGAGTAACATTAACAAATTACGGCACAGGAAATGCCATCGTCAACGGTGGTGGCACCGGTACTGCTTTTACAGTACAAGCCGAAGGCGTTTCGATTAGTAATTTTACTATCTATGATTACGATGTAGCTGTTGATTTCAACGCAACAAACGTTGACCTATCATCAGTTTCAAACTGCTCGTTTTCATTTACCAGTGGCGGTAGTGGAGTAATAAAATTCTCTGCATCTGCAATTGGTGATATAGAAATAACCGGCAATACATTTACCGGTTCGACCATTCCCGAAATGTATATGGCAGGAAATAATGTCGTTCCTTATTTTTACAACAATACAATTTCGTCCTCAACTTCACTTAGATTATTTACATGGACAGGCACACCGAATAACGGTTCTAAAGAACTGCTTTACGATTGGGCTCTCAATAACAGTAACACAATTGCGGCAGGATTTGCAATCGGTGTTGCCGATTTAACTTCAGAAAGAGTTGATGGTACAACAACAGCCAGTGTCTTTAATGGAGGATACTCATCGACTGTTACTACCGGTCCTATTGAAGGTGCTTATACTGATGCAACCGCTGGTGGTTATGTTCTACTAACCAACGGGAACACGTTTTCCGTACCCTGCGTTACACAAGGTATAACTTTAAATAAGAACATCACGATTCAACCTTTTAGTCTAACCGGTACCAACCCAACTATTATGCATGCTTCGGGTGGTTCAGGTTCAACATTTAAAATGTTTAGCATTACTGCTGCCAATGTAACCTTCAGAAATTTAGATATTGAATTGGGTAGCGGCGGTACTGGATTCGACTATGGAGTATATGTGACCTCCGGAAATGCTTCAACTCAAATTTACAATTGTAATTTTGACGCTGATGATGCCGGAAATATACTCGTTGATAATGTTGGCGGTTCTTCATCTGCATTTGTTATCAATAATTCTAACTTTGTAATAACTCCAGGTGCAACTGCAATTCAAGTTGCTGGTAGTGTTACAGGTCTTTCCTTTAATAATAATACCTCATATAGTGATACGTACAGTTCTGGTAATTCGGGAACATTCTTTAATTTAACAAGTTCCGGAACAATAACAAACGGAGATTTTAATAATCAATCAATTCCGACTTCTTCATCTGCGGGTGTACATTCAATGTATAAATTGTACGGAAATTTGAGTAATGTTCAAATCCGAAACAACTCAACAACTGATGAAGTAAACTGTTTCCTCTATATTGGCAGTGCTGCATCATTCGGCTCTGACTTTACAATTCATAGTAATGTTTTAAAGGATACTGTTAGTAAGTTGAATAATGCTAATTCGACAACAGTAGATGCACGTTATAACTATTGGGGTTCTTGCAATAATGCTTGGATTGCTTCAAAATTTACAGGAAATGTTAATTTCAGACCTTATTATTATGATGAGGCTAAGACAACTTTATATAATATAGCAGCTCCGGGTCAGGCACGCTCGATTGTATTCTCAGCGGTAACTGATGGCTCTATCTCGTTACGCTGGACAAACCCGACCTGCACAGGTGCATTAATTGCTTACTATCCGACGGGTGCAACTACCTGGGCAGGAGGTTCTCCTTCCGATGGCAGCACTTATGAAGTTGGTAATACATTATCATCATCGACAGTTGGTGCTATTGTTACCTATCCGACAAATGTAGCGACGATAAGCGGATTAGTAGCAGGAAAGACATACCTAATCAAGGTATTTCCGTATAATACACAAACCGACCCGACTTGCGGTACTTATACTGCATATAATACTACCGGCGGTAGCTATAATCCACGAGGAACGTCAACCAGACCATCTGCATTATTAACAATTGCAGACCCGAACGGTGGCGGTACTTATGGTACTGAAGCAACAATTTGTTTCGATGAAACAGCAAGATTGAAGGTTTCCATAACAAGTGATAATGCTTATGGCGGAAGTGCCAGGGCTACCTATCGCGATGGTACAGGCGCAACTACAACTCAATCTGCAATCGGTGCATCATCAAATACTTATTCGGTTGGTCCGAGTTTGTCTGTCGGTTCGCATAACTACAACCTTGTATCGGCTTATGACAATTCGGCTCGTTCTTGCGTATTGTATTCTACTGCTGCATTATTAATTAAACCGATACCGTCAGCTACTGTTACTGCCGATTCGTATTATTGCGGAACGTTTACCAGTGTTGTTGATTTCGACTTTGCCGGTACTGCGCCATTTAGCTTAACGTATAGCGATAATGGGTCTCCGCAAGTGATAACAAGCGATTATAGCTCGACATTTATAGATGTATCAGGCTCAACATCCCATACTTATACTATTCTAAAAGTATCGGATTATTATGGATGCACAAACTCATCCGTATCAAGTTCTGATGTATTAACATGGGGAGCCTTCCCGAGCATTACCGGTATTGATGATACTAACGGTCAATGCGAGCCGGCAGCAATTGGAAGCGCAACAACTTCCGATGCAAATGCCATAATCAAATGGTATGATTCCGAGTATTATGGTTCAACGGTAACTGTACCCACGCAACCTTCCGGTACTGTTGGAAGTGTATGGGCATGGGCAGAAGCATCAAATACCATAAGCGGATGCCTTTCAGGCTACAGGGTATTGGTTACAGCAACAGTTGATCCACTACCGACATGTTCGGCTTCTATTACAGGCGGAGAAGGATATTCACCGACAAGCAAGACATTCTGCGTTGGCGATGTTGTTGACTTAGAAGCAATTACTGACGAAAGCATATATAGCTGGTCAGGTCCGAGTGCCTTTACGAGCACATCGCAAAGCCCGACCTTTACTGCTGCAGTTATTAATGAAGGTACTTATAAATTATATGTTACCGACGAACATGGTTGCAACAGTAGTACATTTATGGTTGATGTCTGGATTAATCCTCCGATTACTTATACATCGGGTCCATCCTCTGCAACTATATGCGAAAATACAAGCCATTCATTCACTGTGAATGCTACCAATGTAGGACAATATTCCTGGTATTACAGCGCTGATAATGGTTCGAATTGGACACCTTGGGGAGCATATTCCAATGTTCTGGAAAATATATTCAATGTTAATTATAATGGATATAAATTTACATGCTTGATGACGCCACTTGATGGATGTTCGGCAGATGTATGGTCAAGTACGGTAACTTTAACTGTTAATCCTGATATTGTATTTAGTTACGGACCTAATCAAAATCCAACTGCTATTTGCGAATTGGTTGAAAGTATTGAATTAGATGTTGTAGCCTCAAATGTAAATACTTATCAGTGGAGAGTATCAACAAACGGTACAACATGGAATAATTTAACTAATTCCGGTTATTATACCGGTGTTACAACTGCTTCACTAACGATAACTAATCCATCAGCAACGATAGATAATTATCAGTATATGTGCCACATGACTCCTCTTGCAGGTTGTTCGGCAACGGTCAATTCCAGTTTAGCAACGGTATCGGTTGACCCGACATCAGTTGGAGGGAACATAACACCGACAACCCTATCCGATAAATGCGATACTGAAGTATTACCGACATTAACATTAAATGGTTATACCGGTGCAATAACCTGGCATCAATATAAGGACGGAGGTCCTTATT
>JAERMQ010000067.1 GCA_016844745.1 Ignavibacteria bacterium
ATGAATAATTCAATGTCATCGTTTCTTCCTCCTTTATATTTGTAAATTTTTATTTTACAAATATAACATTTTTTATAACACTATTCAAGTGCCATTACTTTGGGGAGGGTTAGGGAGGGGTTTCTTATAATTTATTTTTGAACGGGATTTATCGTGATATTACAATTCCTCCCTATCTTCAGTTTTAATCTCTACAATTTCCTTTTTAACTACGGTCATAATATTATGCGTTTTGCGCTGCTCTTCGGCAACAATATCTGCAAAAGATTGCGAATAACACTCGGAAACAACAAAACCTGTTCCGCCATCGATGTATCTCTCTTTCTCACTTAGTATCATATCGGGATTAACGGATTTAAGAATAGTTTCGATAATTTCTCTATGATTTTCATTTTGAGGAACAACGAGAACGGAAAACTTTGGAACCGGCTCGTTCAAATATGTCAAAATGATTCCGTCAAGCTGCCCGATGATAATATCTTCTTCCTGCTCGATAACACCATCTGCATTGATAATATCATAGAGCAATTTCTTTACTTGCAGAGAATGGTCGCGGGTAGGTTTCTCTTCGAGATAATCCTTTAAACTGGATATAACGCGTTCATACCGGACTAATCGTTCCTCGCTTTCTTTGTGAGGGTTTGTATTGAATTCAGTGTCATTTATTTTAATACCCCAAAGACCGGCAAAATCCTTAATCATATCCCGCTCTTTAACATCGAAGTCGTTATCAATCCATGCAATATTATGCAGAATTTTAATTATTTTCTCGGCTTGTCCCTTGCCTGTAATGCTTTTCAATAGATAACTGGCTTCTTTTCGCTCAACGCGGAGAGCATCTTTAATCATATTCCAGAAACCTTTCTGGGTTTTGCGCTTTTCGGCAACGAAGAATCCCGAACCAATTACGATATAAATCGCTGCTTCACCCAAATAAACAACATTATCAGCTATAGCTTCGTAATCGCCCTTGATAATAAAGTTGCACATCCAAACTATAAGCACTAATGAAGCCATTCCCAAACCAACGATGGATTGCGATTCAGCGACCTGTTTTTCGTGCTTGCGTTTCCAGATTTTATTTATTTTAAAGTAAACTTCGATTATGGCTATACCAATAGCAGCATAAGTAAATATTCCAATTATTTTTTCGAATGTCGACATTTATTATCCTAAAATTTCAAATTCTCACAAAAGAGTAAATTAAATATTTGCTTAATTGTCATTCCTGGATTCGAGTTGTATAATAAATCCAAAAGAATGTCATTCTGAACGAAGTGAAGTATCTTCTTGCAAAATCTGATAAATTCTTTTTTTGACCTCCCAAAACTGTTTAGTTCTTTTGGGAAGAATGTAGTATTGATGCTAATCTCGAAATATTATAATTTTTCTTTTACTTCAAAACTACATTCATCTTATGTTATAGAAGATTCTTCACTTCGTTCAGAATGACATCTTCTTTACTTTTCACTCAGTCTCGAATTCAGGGAAGCCAATTTATAGAATACCCATAAACCTATTTATCTAATTACAACAAACTTCACCGTCTTTACAAAATTACTTATTTTCAGCGTACAAAAATATATGCCCGGCGAAAAATTCTCTGCATCGAATGAAACGCTGCATTTTCCTTGCTCATAATAGATATTATCAATTACCCGGGCAACTTCGCTGCCAAGGGAATTTGTGATTGATATATTTACAATTGATGGATTATCGAGGGAAAATTGTATTTCCGATTGCCCGCTTGAGGGATAAGTTTAATATTCCATTTATTGTCTGAATCACGGATTTCAAGGATTAATGGATTTCACAGAAAAAAATAAATCAGTGTAATCCTTTAATCAGTTTAATCCGTGGTTCAGACACCCCTAAAATTTCAATTTCTTGAATATTGATTCGGGTATCAACTTGATTATGAGCATTATCCAACGCCAGTAACCGGGCAGATATACTACATCCTTACCCATTTTCATAGCATCATAGATTCCCTTGCCAACAACTTTCGCGCTTGCAAAAAGAAATCCCTTCGGCATATCGGCAGTCATCGGAGTATCGACCTGCCCCGGCTTTATTGTGACAACCTTCACTCCAGAAGGCAGCAACCTGCCACGCAAACCTTGCATGAAAAGCGATACTGCGCCTTTCGCCGAACCGTAAACGTAATTCCGCTGTCTTCCGCGGTCGCCTGCAACTGATGAAATTGCAGCAATGCAGCCGCTCTTCTGCTTCTCGAAGTAACCGGCAAACAAAGTAGCTAGCGAAATAATTGAAATGCAATTAGTCGAAAATTCCCTGCGGATTGCTTCTATATCCAATTGCAATGCCTGCTGGTCTGGATATGTTCCGTGCGCTATGAGCACGGCATCTAATCCACCGAGAGCGCCTATTGCAGCATCGAGCATTGCCGGATGATTTGCGAAATCGTTAGCATCACATTCGTAAATTTCGATTTGTGTTTTGTGTCGGGTAAGGATGTCCTGCCGCACAGCTTCCAAGCGGCTTTCTTTCAGGTCGACTAAAAATAATTTAGCGCCTTCTTCAGCGAAGCAAATAGCGGTTTCTCGTGCAATTGCAGAACAGGCTCCGAAAATCAGTATTTTCATAATCTTATTTTTTATAAATTTTAAATTAAATACAGAATACAAAAATATTCATAAATCCGGTTAATTAAAATATATTATTTTATATCTTATGAAACATTTACTATTGACAGATTATTCCTTATATAAAATAGTGGTAAAAATTTAAAAAATTGAGAAACCCCCTAATCCCCTTTGAAAAAGGGGGAATTTAATTCTACTTCTATTTTCTATTTCCATGTTCTACTTCTATAACCGGGTAGGGGGGATTTCTTTTGAATTTGTTATTGAATATTTAATTAATACCAATATTTTGTAGTTCAGAATGACACTTTCTACTGTCAACCCAACATTATATCTTTAATTTATCCAACTCATTCTTTCTAATTCGCCAATCCGGCATCACTGATGAAAGGAAAGAATAAAAATGACTATTATGATTAGAATACTTTAAATGACATAACTCATGCTTTATTACATATTCTATGCACTCAGTTGATTTTTCTATTAAATGAAGATTTATCGTTATTTTGTTTTTATGCCTGATGCAAGAACCCCACCGGCTTTTCATTTTCCTGATGTACATTGAGGGCTGTCCAATACCGTATTGACTCATTTGTTGAACGCAGTTCATTAAAATATGATTAAAATACGATACAGCCTGGGAATTGTACCAATTATCAATTTTATCTTCCAAACTCTCTTCACAAAGATTATTTGTGCTGATAACAAGAAATTCACCGTTAATTTTAATTTCTTCAAATAAAGAATCGATAATTTTTAGTTTATATTGTTTTCCAAGATAATAAATTTGTGAACCGGATTTTAGCTCTTGCTTAATATAGGCTTGATGTTTGGAATAAAAATCAAGATTCTTCTTAATCCAGTCTTTTCTTTGTAAAATTGAGTTATGAATCCAACTTAAAGAAATTGATTTGGGAGCAATGATTTTTATTGATAAGTCAGGAAAAACTTTATATTTAATAATCTTGGTTTTTTTTCTTTCTATCAGGTACTTTCTTTGTATTCCATCTATTTCGATAAAATTATCTTTTGTCATATATTCCCTTTTTCATATTTTATTTCTTTGGGAATTCCAATGCGCCTTCCTTAATCCACTGCCGAATACCCTTTTTATGATTGTCGGTAACTTTCCAATCCTGGCTGTAAGTATGTGGAAGTTTGCCTTCAAGATATTGAACAAGGCGGCTCCCGTCGGGTTTCCCCGGAACAACCAAACCAAGCGCGGCAGCTCCGTCATACAGCCCGTAATAATCCGTAAGACGAATACCCCCCGCTTTATCTTCATTGCTGTGACAGCCACGATAGGCACAGGTTACATTCAAAAAAGGCTCAACATATCCATGGAAAGCAATATTTGAATCGGGAAAAACGACATCTTTACTCGAGGTTATCGTTTCGGAGCATGACGATAAATACATTATTAGAGTAAAGACAGCAATTGTAAAAATAAAATAACTTTTCTCTTTAATAAATTTCATATTTTCAATTTTTATTAAACACAAAATCAATATGGTAAATGATACGAATAAGATTATTTATTATTGCGAAAATGGCTTCTCATCTATTTTAATTGATTTACTTTTTTTATTCAGGAAGTTAAAACTTAGATGTCCTACATCTGCCAGATGTAGGACATCTGTAACCATTAAAAATAAATTTTCTCCTGATATTCACCATATACCGATTTTAAAGCTGTGGTAATTTCTCCTACGGTTGAGTATGCTTCAACGGCATCGACAATAGCATACATTAAGTTCTTACCTTCCTTTGCATCCTGCTTGATTTGAGAAAGGCATTTTGCAACTTTTGCAGAATCACGTTCTGATTTAATTTTAATCAGTTTTTCAATTTGGTTTGAGGCATTCTCCTCATTATATGGATGGAATTCTACCGTTCGGACCTCTTCTTCCTTCTTGAAGCAATTCAATCCTACTTTTTTGATATGCCCGTCCTGAATAGCTTTTTCTCGGATATACGCCTGTTTTGAAATTGCTTCCTGAATCTTACCTGCTGCGATTGCTTTGATAATATCTCCCTGGGCATCGACTTCCTTCATTTGTGCGATAATTGCTTGCTCCATTTCCGTTGTCATAGTTTCAATATAATAAGAACCTCCAAGAGGGTCAACCGTATCGCAGATACCCATTTCATAGAGTAGTATTTGCATTGTACGGAGCGATATTTCCGCAGCTTTTTCGGTTGGAATTGTGTAGGCTTCGTCGTAAGAGCAAAGCGCCATTGTCTGAGTGCCGGATAGAGCGCTTATCAATGCATAGTAAGCGCTGCGGATGATATTATTTTCAGGTTGCTCTTTGGTAAGACCGCCGCCGCCGCCGCCTGCAATCATTCTCAGCCAGCAGGACTCTTCCTCCCTGGCATGATATTGTTCTTTAATTATTTTAGCCCAGAGCCGGCGTCCTGCGCGGAATTTGGCAATCTGCTCGAAGAAATTTCCGTGTATATCGAAATTAAAGGATAGCCGCGAAGCAAAATCATCAATCGTAATACCACGCTTCATCGTTTCGTCTATATATGCCTTCGCAATACAAAACGCATAAGCCATCTCCTGAATAGGATTTGCGCCCGATTCGCGAATATGATAGCCGCAAACGCTGACGGGACTGTATTTCGGAACTTCGTGAGTGCAATATTCAATAATATCGACAACTAATTTAACCGATTCGGGTACGGGGAAAATCCATGTACCTCGTCCGATGAACTCTTTCAAAATGTCATTTTGTGCGGTTCCGCGAAGATTATTGATGTTGAAGCCGAACTTTTTTGCCACGGCAATATACATTGCAACAAGCACAATAGCAGACCCGTTAATTGTAAGCGAGACAGTAATATTATCCAAATCGATGTCGCGAAAAACAATTTCGAAATCGGCTAATGTATCGACTGCCATCCCTACTCGCCCGACTTCTCCAAAAGCGCGGCTGTCGTCGGAATCGAGGCCTGTTTGAGTTGGCAGGTCGAAGGCTACGTTCAAGCCGGTTTGTCCGTTTTTGATTAGATACAGAAACCGTTCGTGAGTTTCTTCGGGTGAGCCGAAACCGGCGTATTGCCTGATTGTAAACGGGCGCTTACGGTACATCAGGGGATGGATGCCGCGTGTGAATGGATAGCTGCCGGGAAGCCCAATATCGCTGTCCGGCGTTGAGTTTTGAATATCATTTTTAGTATAAAGCGGATTGATTTTTAATCCGGATTCCCAATAAACTTCTTTTTCGCTCACTTCAATATTCATTTACAAATTAATAATTACGAATTACGAATTTTAATTTACGAATTTATCTTCAAAAAATAAAGTTAAGGTTTATTAGATGTCCAACATCCGGCAGATGTCCAACATCTCCCAGATGTTGGACATCTGCTTTATAACGGAAGGAACTTCTGAAAAATTGAAAATGAAATTTCTTAATTTCTAATTTTTAATTCAGAATTCAGCATTCAGAATTGATTATCACCTTGCAATAACAATTTTATCTGTTAAAGTTAGGCTCCCTCCCTTGAGGACGCACAAATACACGCCGCTCTGCCATTCCGAAACATCTATATTCAAAGGACTTTCGCCTTCGATTCTGCTTTCAAATATTTTCTCGCCTAAGAGATTGAAGATAGCTACACGCCCGCTCTGCAAGCCGTGCCGGATGGTGGTGAGGTCGCCGGCGGGGTTGGGAGAAATGGAGAAGGGCGGCGGCGGGGGTGACTCTATAACTGCGTTTATGCCGGTTGTATCGAACTGGCAGTCTTTAAATTTAGTGCGGAATATACTGCCATAGGAATTGGGATACTTTGTACTAACAAAAAAATATTCTTCATTGTAAGCAAAAGATAGGAAAGGACCCTTTGACTTTGCCATATTATCATCCAAGCCATAATTAAAACTTTTCCATGTTCTGCAGGTATCGGTTGAATAAACAACCCCCCATACATTATAATTACTTGTTCCGGCAAATATAGTATTGCCGCAGGTTATCATGGGCCATAAATCGGAGCTCTGTGGATGCGGTAAGCCGGTATCAGGTTTTGGATAAATGGTTGACCATTTAGTAAGGCTATCATTAGATATATGAATCTGATAATAATCATTCTCTTTTAATATGAAATTTTTCCCTAAAGTAAATAATAAAGCAATAATGCTCCTATTAGGCAAACCCTCATTGAACCATCTCCAATAAGCTTGATTGTTGGTTTTTGATAATATTGCTCCTTGAGTATAAGTAGCAATAAGTAAATTCGTATCTATTATTTTAATTTTATGTACAGAAACTTCATTTACACGAGACCAACTTAAACCAAAATCAGTCGATTTATATAATTCATTCCAGGCGCCTACATAGACAATCCCATTATGATAATATATTGGGCAAAGTTCGCAATATTTAGAAATTAGATTTTGAATATTAATCCAGGAATTTCCCCTATCCGATGATTTATATACTCCATCATCGTCTGAAAAAAAAATATAATTATTAATTATAACAATTGAATTTATCATAGAAGGAGCCTTTCGATTTGCATTGATTTTTTCCCAGTTTTCTCCGTTATCTTTAGATAGATAAATATTTGCATCCGTATAACTAGCCGCAACTATATTTTTATAACCTGCAATTGCCACAACTATTTCATCCCTTGGCAACCCTTTGTCACATCTTTGCCATTGTGAATTTAAATTTATATAATTGAATAAAATAATAAAAATAATTATTATTGTTTTCATAGATACCTCCAATAAAAAACTCATCCGATGACTGTTAACCATCGGATGAGTATATGTAATTTTATTTAATAACCATTAATTTTTTTGATTTGACTATTTTACCATTTAGTTCTATTCCATAGAGATATACACCGGTTTTCAAATCCTTCGCTGATATAACAGTTTGCCCGGGTAAACCAATTTGAATATCAAATTTTTGATAAATTTTAATACCTCTTTCATCTGCTAATATTATTGTTGGTTGTCCTTGATAATTCTCAGGTATGTAATAATTAATTGAGGATGTTTCAGCAAAGGGATTAGGATTGTTTTGCTCCAAAATAACATCTTCATAATTAGCATTTGCGCTTAATATAGTTGGATTCTTGTCGTCTTTTCTTATGAATATTTTTCCTTTTTTCTCAAGAGAATCAACTCTTGTTTGCAAATCTTTGATTTTTTCTTCCAATTCTTTGATTTTATCACATGCATCTTTCAAACAACTTAAGCTATCTTTGAATGAATTGAAATCTTCTTTTTTAACAACACTATCTTTGAATGAGTTGAATACATCATTTCTCACGATGGAATCCTTGAACTTGACGAATTCATCTTTGAAAACAATACTATCTTTAAATTTATTAAATTCAGCATTGATTATCACCTTGCAATAACCACCTTCTCCGTAATAATTCCACTTCCTCCACGCACAACGCATAAATACACACCGCTGCGCCATTCCGAAACATCTATATTCAATGGATTCTCCCCTTCGATTTTGCTATCGAAAACTTTCTCACCTAAAAGGTTGTAGATGGCAACAACACCGCTCTGCAAGCCGTGACGGATTGTTATGCTCTCGCCGGCGGGATTGGGTGAAATTGAGAAGGGCGGTGGTGGCTCTGCCACTGCTACGGCTGTAGAGCTTGTATCGATCATGCAGTCTTTGAGTGGAGCGCGGAATATACCGTACCATGTCGAAAGAAAAATATAATCCTGATTTGCAGAAACATTTAGCAAAGGTGTTTTATAAGGTTGATTCGGAATTTTTACCAAGCTATCAATTGTATTGTCATTTATTGAACTCCAGGACTTACCCATATCGGAAGACATTACTACTTGGGTATGTCCTTTTACTAAGAATAAATTATCACCACACGATGTAATTAAAGATGTTTTGGACCCTAAATTAGAAATCGAACTCCAAGAATCACCTTTATTGGTAGATAAATAAATATCAGCGCCCAATTCACTTGATATAGGACCACATTGAGCTAACAATTTAAAATTATTATTAAAACAATTTATTACACGAGCTTTAGCTAAAAAATCTTTAAGTACCCAACTATGACCACTATCAGTAGATTTCAAGAGCCCTCTTTTGGAACCAACAAGAATGATGCTATCTTCAATCAATGTTAAACCATAAAATTCATAATCATTTCCTTTCATACTTGGCTGAATTTCATTCCAACTTAAACCTTTATCGGATGAAAATTGTAAACCTAAGAACTCAGAACCAATGTATAAAATGCTATCTTTAATCGCTATTGGAAATTCATCTGTAATATATAAATTTTTTAATTCTTTATAAGATTGAATCAAATTTTTGCCTAAATCGGATGTGATAAAAACACCTTCTTGAGTTGTAAGATAAATACATTTATCCTTTATTAACATACCGTAGGGTGGGTATCCTGAAGATATTCTTATTTTAGACCAATTATTTCCATTATCCGTTGATATGATTAAATAATTATATGAATTATTAACACACATAATTTGAGGATTTTTTTCATCGATTAAAACTTGTGAATAACCCCCATAAAAATTACCCATTTGAGTATCAAGTTTCTTCCATTGTGCGAAAATATTTATATTTATTAAAATCAATGCCAATATAACAAAGAATATTATTCTCATAATTAACCTCATTTATATTTAAACAAAACCAATGGCAGAAAAGCCATTGGTTTTGTTGATTGTTTATTTAATGACTATCATTTTTTTAGATTTAACTATTCTACCGTTATATCTTATTCCATATAAATATATACCATTATCCAAGTTCTGTGTAGATATAATAATTTGTGCAGGATAATCAAATGTTATCGAATAAGTCTCGATTTCTCTTTGCCCGTCTGCATCAGCCAATACGAATTGAGCATTAGGATATCTCGAGGGAACATAATAGTTAATTACAGTCGTTTCGTTAAATGGATTAGGAACGTTTTGTTCAAGAAGAATATCTGAGTAGCAATCAATATTAGCGCCTATTAAATTAGCCAGTTCATTAACTTTGCCCTCAAGTACACTTAATCGCAGCTTAATTTCTAAATTATCTTTGAGAAGAGAATCATTGAATGTTTTGATATCCGAAATAATATTTTTTAAAGAATCGGATTCGGTTTTCATTTTTGAAATGTTATTTGATAACGAATCAATTTTCTTGTTTACCAAACCAATATTATTTTTTAACGTATCTATGTTTTCTTGATTTACTGAATCAACTGCTTTCAATGTATCACTTATATCGGCAAGAGCCTGAATACTTGCGAACATAGCTCCTTCCATTACCGAAGTACATAATTTTGAACTGTCAGGAAAACCAATTGGAAATTGTTTGTAAAAATCCTGTGCAATAGGACCCAACCAGAGATAACTTAATGAGTCCCATACTACTTTATTACCTTGATAAACCGAATCGTTTTTCCATTCCCATGTATTTATAGGCACTTGTCTCAAGTTGTATAAAGTTTTATTTATATCAACGAGCTTAATATTTTTTTTCAAATTTCTATCAGATGGCAATATCCAACCAAATGAATCGGCTGATAAGATGGCTTCATTTAACACAGGTCCATTACTTGATTGACCCGTTATTAATCTATAAGTAATATTTGTACTAGAAATATCATTCCGTATCCCGGTGAATTTCATAGTCATTTGGTTAACATTAGTTGAATATACCCTACCTTGATTTAGAGTTTCTCCATTCATATCTCCGATAATAAACGAACCAGTCATAGTATCTGTTGATGCATAATTTCCCATAGCTGTAGAAAACTGCGCACCAGCAGTCAATTGATGTCCAAAAGTAAAGGCACAATTTGCTTTTACAGAATCAGAAGCACCGATAGCAACTCCATCAGTACCTGTAACATAATTACCATCTCCAATAGCAGTAGCATCTTCTCCGATAACGAGATTATCTTCACCAATCGCTATCGATTCATCCTGTGTGCAGGTATTACTTTCACCAATGGCAACTGCTTCAACTCCACTTGCAATATTTTTCCAACCCAAAGCAACAGAATTAAGTCCGCTCGCTGTATTTGAATTACCTGTTGCGGTTGAATACGTCCCGCTTGCGATACAATTATAACCAACAGCAAAAGAGCTTTCGCCACTGGCAATATTCGAATTTCCGGATGATGTTGAATATAAACCTGAAGATTTGTTATTATTCCCCATTGCTACGGAGGCTATACCGCTTGCGGTATTGGAATTGCCGGAAGTTGTAGTATAATTTGCATTTGAATAATTATTTTTTCCAAATGCAGTTGAGGCTAATCCACTTGCAATGTTGGATTCACCTGAAGCAGTTGTATAAGTACCACTTGCGTTGCAATTATAACCGAATGCAGTTGCAGCCACACCGCTTGTAGTATTTGAATTTCCGGAAGAGGTTGAATAATTACCTGTTGATATACAATTATAACCGAAAACAGAAGCCGCCACTCCACTTGCAGTATTGGAATTTCCTGATGAGGTTGAATAATCTCCCAATGATGAATTATTATTACCGAAAGCCGTTGTCGCAATACCACTGCCAACATTCGTATTACCTGATGTAGATGTATAATTGCCTGATGATTTATTATTATACCCAAATGCAGTGGCAGCTTCACCGCTTGCAGTATTTGAATTACCCGACGAAGTGGACCAATCGCCTGAAACTATATTACTTTCTCCAAAAGCTGTAGAAGCCTCACCTGTAGCTTCATTTAAATGACCTGAAGAAGTGGAATAGACTGCTGTTGCTTTATTATTTCTTCCAAAAGCTGCCGAATAATTACCTATTACATCCCACCGTGTACTGGTTACATTACCCGCTCTTATTGCAGCTTTCTCCGGTATCCACATAAAGCGAGTGCCTGCGCCAGTTACCGGTACTCCTCCGGAATCTCCTTCAAAAAGAACATTTCTATTTGTAACCTGCATGCCTGCTATAGGAAAAGTATTATTTACTCCAATATAACCAATATTATGAGGATTTCCACTCGTTTCCAATCTCAAAGTCATTAAACTTTGCGTAGTCTCAAACCCAATTGTATTGCTCTGTCCCGACATAAAATCCATTAATGTTCCATAACAGCCGTAACAGTATGCAGGATTGTAATAACCGGTGCTTTTTATCCAAAAAGGAAAGGATTCTCCATTAACGGTAGGTACGTTGCCAGTGGGTCTGTAAAATTTAATAGTTGGGTCTCCGTTATGATTAAAAAACGAGATTTTACCCAAGCCATAATTCCAATTACCGATATTGAAATCAATTCTACCTGTAGGATAAATTTTTTGCCTTTCAACATCTTCATACCATGTGTATGTTGATGAAGGTGCAATAAGTGAACGAGTAGCAAGAATAATGGACCTTGAACTATCTCTTGTTTGCAAAATAATATTACCGCCATGATATTCAGCATTCATTCGATTAGCTACTAAAACAACGTCTCCAAAGCTTTTGGATGGCACGCTTGTATACCAAGGCAATGGTTGTGTATAGTCTGTCAAAAGTGTTAGAAAGCCATCGTAATACTCGTGATAGCTTAATCTCAATGTAACATCTTTACATTCATCAGTATAACCAACCCTTCCATGTATGTCGAACATTTTTTTTGGTATTGAATTAAAGGTATTAATTCCACTATATCCCGATATAGGGAAATCGTTTGTATCGCATTGTCCAAGCAGATCCGTAAATGAAATCGAGAGCATTGCTATTAGCATGATTATTAACGAATTAAGTTTCGTTAATGATGAATAAATAGAGACATTTGTGGGGGGGGGGGGGTGAAATTTTGGAAACCCTTCTGGAAAGCTTTTTTGCAAACATGAGAACACCTCTTCGGTTGTGACTAAGAAAATTTTAATTTAAAAAAATTTAATAAACTACTAAAACAGCGTCGTCTGGTCTTACTAATAATTCAATATTAAATTAAAACAAAAAATATTAATTTCCAAATTTATTTTCTTATTTTTGTTATTTTGTTCAATTTATACATAAAAATATATGAAGCTCATATCATGGAATATTAACGGATACCGCGCCGTAACAGGGCAAAATGCCAGCCGGCGCTACGATGTGGTAGAAAAGAAAAACAAACTGTTCGCCTATCTGGAAGCTGAGAAACCCGATTTAATCTGCCTTCAGGAGATAAAAGGCGAGCTTGATAAAATCAATCCCGAATTACAAACCCCTCCCGGATACGAATCCCATTACCATATTTGCCGCTCGAAAAAAGGTTACAGCGGTGTGGCAGTATTTACTAAGCTCAAGCCAAAGAGAGTAATTACGGAATTCGGAATTGAACGCTTCGATATTGAAGGGCGATTCATTAGGCTCGACTTCGATGATTTTACATTGTTAAATATTTACTTCCCTAAGGGTTATACCGACAATGAAAGATTGGATTATAAATTGGAATTCTACGATGCCATCTACGATTATTTAAAAACCCTTAAAAAGAAGACCAAAAATATAATTATTTCCGGGGATTATAATACTGCACATAAAGAAATTGATTTAGCACGCCCGAAGGATAACGTTAACATATCCGGCTTTCTGGAAGTGGAGCGAATTAAAATGGATTGGCTGCCCGAAAACGGATTTGTGGATGCTTTCCGGTTGTTTAATTCCGAAGGTGGACATTATTCATGGTGGAGCCAGCGCGGTCAGGCAAGAGCAAATAATGTTGGCTGGCGCATCGATTACCATTTCATTTCCGGTGGATTAAAGAAAAGCGCAAAGAATTGCTACATGCAGCCGGATGTGTTAGGCTCAGACCATTGCCCGGTTGTGTTAGAATTGAAGTAGTTTAATAATTTTACAAACCACTCCTGCCCTTCATAAATGCAGATAGATTTGCCGCTTTCGACATCTCTTCAGGCGAAATCGCATCTATAGCCTCAATCCAGACATCTTCGGAAATCGAACTGCATGGATACACAGTCGATAGCAATCCGATTGCCACTACGTTCGCGGTGATACCTTTTATATCACCCAAATCGCGTGCTGCCTTGTAGAAATCCGCAACAATAATATTATAATCCGAAAGAGACTCGCGGATTTTTCGGAAGTCGGGATAATCCTCCTTTTTAGAATTTACGGGCAATGCCGCAAAATCATTGAATATCAGTGTACCATTCGGTTTAATCAAATCCAGAAAGCCCTGGCGAAGCACTTCGTTAATTTCCATCGCAACCAAAATATCGACGGAATTCGGCGCTAAGACCGGCGAGTAAACATCCCCGCAGCAGAAAACCGAAATAACCGGACCGCCAAGCTGAGCCATTCCATGAGTATCGCCCTTGACGATATTGCAATTGGAATACGGAGTCCGCAGTGCAAGCTCCGACAGCACTTTGCCGAAAAACAAATTCCCCTGCCCGCCAATACCACGCACCGCAACGCGAATAGATTCCGGAAGCGAGCTTCTTTCTATTTGCGTATGTTCCCGGACTCTAATATCAGGCATAACCGGACGCTCCTGCCGCGGAAGTTTTACCGGGTCGGTAATTGGAGTAATTGCACCTTCCTTATTGCATACCTGCTTGCAGATTTGCTCATTGGAACCGCAGTCTGTGCAGAATACAGTAAACGACGGCTTATTACATTCATCCAATTCGATTCCGGGGCAAACATTGCATAATCCGCAATTAGCGCAAATATCGTAATCGAATTCAAGTTTTAATGTTGTTTTATTTTTTGGTACTTCGTTTATGCATGCGCCTTCGACGATTAATACGGAAAATATTCCTTCGCCGGCAAGTTTTAAAGCAAGCTTAAGCTCTGTCTCGACTTGCTTTAAATTATAACCATCCACTACAATAGTGCGGCATCCTTCAGCTTCGATTGCCTTCCGCATATTAAAATTATGAGTATCCCCGGCTAAATTATACTCCGAGCTTGGCGCCGGTTGCCCGCCGGTCATAGCCGTGATTCTGTTATCCAATACTATTTTAACACCCGGCACATTGCGAAAAACGGAATTCCGGGTTGCATCCAAACCGGAATGGCATTCAGTCGAGTCACCGATAATACTAACTACCTTTCCTGCCATATCGGGACGGGAAAGCACAAATCCCTGCCGCATGGTGTCGGATGCTCCCATGCAGAGCACAGTATCTAAAGCATCATAGAAATGAAGAAGAGTTGAGCAGCCTATATCTCCGAAAGAAGCATATATTTTTTTCTTTCTTTTCAATTTCTTAATTGTAAGACCAACGGAACGGTATGGGCAACCTGGGCAAATCGAGGGAGGACGCTCCACTGGTTTAATGTTGACAACGGGTTTAACCGGCTTGAAATTCAATTCTTTTAAATGCTCTCCTAAGAACTCCAATATTTTGTCGGGAGTCCAATCTGTTATCGTGCTGGTTTCTTCCTTCCCGATAACATCTAATCCCATAAATTTGATTTTTTCCCAGAGATACCTGTAACCGTCTTCGATTACGAAAACCTTGCCGGATATGCTTCCCCAGAATTTGCGAATGATTTTTTTCGGAATGGGATTGGTTTTACCGAGCGATAAAATACCTGGCTTTTTACCTATAAGCTGCATTGCTTCACGCACTATTATATCATTAATTCCGCAAGTGATAATTCCCCAATCTTCATCGCCATCGGTTATATTGACTAAATTCGATTCTTCACCCCATGCTGCTATTTGCGGAATTCTTTCCTGAACGACTGTGTTATAATTTTTTCTTGCGATATGCGGCAGGCACATCCATTCGTCTAATGATTTCGGAAGCGCTCGGGGTTGAATTATTCTTGGCTGCCTAAGCTCGACCAAGCCTTCGGAATGAGTCAGGTTTCCCGAAACAAGGATAACTACAGGTGTCCTGAATTTCCTGCTTATATCGGCTGCCGTTGCAGGAATTTCATACATTTCCTGATGATTGCGCGGCTCTAATACCGGCACGCATATCGAAGAAAAGAAATATCTTGGGTCGATAACATGCTGTGTGCTTGATGGTACATAATCGGAAGCTACATATATTACGAAAGCGCCTGCATCACCGGAAAAGAACGCTGCCGAAGAGATTGCATCGCCTGCCTGGAATACGCCGGGAATTTTCATCGTAACAACAACATCGAATCCGGCAATTGCATGCCCTAACCCAACCGATACTGCGACTGCTTCGCTAACCGACCAGCCAACGGTAATTTTATCCTGGACCTGGGCGAGTGATTTATCGATAACTTCCGTGCTTGGGGTGCCGGGGTATCCGTCGGCAGCATGGTAACCTGCATGAAGAACTCCAAGAGCAAATGCAGCATTGCCCTGAAGAATGAATTTGCTTCCGGCGGGGGAATCAACTATTTCCCTGAATTTTGACATTCGTTTTCCTTTTCAGTAAGCCCGAATTGTGCGGGCATCTAAATATTAACTAATCGAAACAGCAAAATTCAAATATAGTAAAAAATAATTTGTGAAGTTCTATTATTAGGAATTTGTAATGCTTAATTACTTTGAAGTAAAATATTACTTTACACCCTTTGTGAACCTTTGTGAATTTCTTTGCGTCCTTGTGGTAATAATCTTCGTAATTATTAGGATGGAGTTTTAACACTAAAGGCACTAAGTAGAAGACTCAAAGAGGCACAAAGGTAAAAATATGAAAATCTATAAATATTTTCCATATTATGTAACTTCCTATTGTTTGAACTGTTTATTGTTTGTATATTAGAGTTGCTATCGATGATAGTTTTATAAAAAGAACAAAAGCAGGGAAAAGCAAAAGCCAATGCTAATTATGAGTTATAAGTTATGGATTATACCCTCACGTCAAGAGTTCCTCTTGACGCTGTGGAAATCTTACTTTTTTTTCCTCCTTTGCTTTCTAATTCTCTCCTGCTCAAGCGAACCGGCAACTATCGATAATTCCCGCCCAAGCATTGAATCCTTCGTACCGGAAAATACCTTCATAGGCGATACAGTTACTTTTTATGGCGCGGGATTCGGGCTTCCATGCGATTCATGCTATATTTCATTCAGGGATTCGCTTACAATCAAATCTAAGAATTGTATAAAATGGAATAATATAATAATTAAATTCGAGGTTCCGGATTATGCTGTATCTTCAACATTTTCAGTTCATTCTAATGGCAAAGCCAGCTATCCGGTTTATTTGAAAATAGATAGACTGCCTCCGTTTGAGGTAGTATCCGTACCATCCGGCAGCTTTTCAATGGGTTCGAATTATGGTTATGCTAATGAGAGACCTGTTCATACCGTTATTTTGACCAATCCTTTTAATATCTCTAAATATGAAATATCCAACAGATTGTGGTATTCCGTACTTGGAATTAAAATGCCGGACTCGCTCCGCGGGGAGCTTCCGATTAAGAATATTGATTGGCAGCAGGCAATTAATTTCTGTAATACTTTATCTCAAATACAAGGTTATTCAAAATGTTATATAATTACAGGTGGGAGTGTGATATGGGATACAACCGCAAATGGTTGGCGGCTGCCTAACGAAGCGGAATGGGAATATGCCTGCCGTGCCGGTTCAACATCCGATTTCTCAGGAAGCAGCAATTTGGATGCTTTGGGATGGTACGATTCCAATTCAGGAATGACTTTGCATCCGGGTGGGGCTAAGCAGGCAAACGCCTTTGGAATTTATGATATGCATGGTAATGTTTGGGAGTGGTGCTGGGATGCTTACTCCGATTCTTATCTTTCCGGCAATATAAAAACTAATCCATTGGGAAGAGATTCCATTAGAACATTATTTTCGAACAAACATGTGCTACGCGGGGGAAGCGCAGTTAGCGGAACGGCTTATTGCCGCTCATCCAACAGAACATATCCGGAAAATAATTACTTATTCTGCGGATTGAGAATCGTTCGATTTAAATAGTATTATTCTTCCTATTGCATGATTATATGTGTCTTCGATTGAAATATAATATATTCCGTTTGGAACCGGTAAGTTTTCCAAATCTGTACCATCCCATTCGACTTGATGCAAACCGGCTTCCATCCACGAACCGGAGAGACTTTTTACTAATACTCCCAAATTATTATATATATTGATTTTAATATATGTGTCTTCCGGCAAATTAAAACCAATATTTACATTATTATAAAATGGGTTTGGATAACCATAAGTTGTGTTTTGAGTTGCAGAATTCCTCTGTTCGCTAACTCCAACAATATCTGTAATCAGCAAAGAAAAATCAGCAGTTATTGATTTGAGATTTGTCGTATTTGATTTGTTTGATACAAATATATAATAAGTTGAATTTTCGCTAAGGTCAATATTATCAATAAATTCGGTAATTGAAGAATTTAAAGCCAGTGCAGTAAATGTTTTTCCTGTTGTATAGTTGGTATAATTATCTGAATCAGTAATTACTAAATCAAAATTTGCCGGACCGGAATTGCAAAGCGCCGAACCACCGAAATCGTCGAATTTTACAGACCAGTTGATTACGTCCTGTACGGCTTGAATATTGCACTTAACCCTGAAATCATTTATTGAATCATTTGGCACATTAGTGATTTTCGGATTTATTGCAGGCATATTTCCCTGAATAGTTACCCGGAAGTTGTTTTGCGAGCCTTTTTGAGGTTTATCAATCAATAAATTTACCTGATTAGCGTTTGTCGGATTATTGCCGATTTTTGTATCAGCCCGCACGTAATATGTATTATCCGTTCCGAGAACGAAGTTGCAGGCGCCCATTTGGTTTGTAATTCCATAAGAGTCGGGAATGATATAATCCGTTCCGCTCATATTAACTTTCATGTAGGTCGAAAGAACAGCGCCATCGACTGGTTTGTTTTTGCTGTCGAATACACGAACGGTAATTGTGCTGGTACTTAAGGCATAATCGGAGGTTACGGGAATAAATACACCATCGCTTTGCCGGGCAATAACCGAGCCGAATTTCTTACCCCAGCCTTCGGAATATACTAATTTATCTTTATGGGAATTATTCACCGGTTCCCATTGGCACCAGTCTTTATCCCAGAATTCATTCCAAACGTGGTCGCTCGAATATGCGGAAATCCCGCGGCAGGGAATAAGGCACGAGCGGGCAGCGGCATTGGTAATATCTTCATGTTCGCCGCATCTGCCAAGGTGTAGCTTGAAAATTCGAACCGGTTGATGCGGGCGTTCAGTCTTGGAATCGAATTTCATTACTGAACGAATCCATTGCGATATCTCCCGGACTGCCTGACGCTCCTGATTTTTATCATCCCATAAGACCTCGCATTTCATCATACTGTCGCGAAGCACGGGATATAAATCCGGCAAAGTATCGACTTTTTTTTCTGTGTAATTATATAAATAGTTCCGCCAAAAAACTCCTAACGGGGGCGCTGCAATTGCTGAAAGTCCGTCCGTTGCGTTCGGATTGATATAAGCTGGGACTTCATCAGCTAACTTCGGATGGACAATGTACATATAATATACTTCTTTTGGAACCTCGACCTGAATCTTGCCTTTTATAGAATCGAGACGCCAGTATTTAACAGTTGAATAGTAATTTTCATCTTCCGACCTGAACGAGCCATAATCAACAATATCCACATATTTCAAATCCGAATCATTCTTATAAAGCAGCTTTGCATTCTCCACGAAAAGTAGTGGATTGCAATATGTGTTATTCAAGTATTCTGCAGGAGTATATGCTATTCCATAAGCGATTTCATCGATATATGGGTCAACGGCATCGTTAATTACCCTGGCAATCTTACCTTGCCTGAACGGAGTTAATTTGCCCAACACAGCTTCAAGCCTTAGCTGCAGCCATTTAGGGGACTTCGCAATAGCCACTTTGATTGAGTCGGCAAAATTATAAGGATAAATCGGCTCTAATTTCCGTTTCGGTATATTAACTTTAACGCCTAACGTTCCTCCTGCCGGCAGATATGTTTCGAAATGGAGGGAATCATTAGTTGTCCAAAATATTTCATCAAGCAAAGATTTTTTATGTGTTTCTGTTTTAGGTATATCAGATGGGAAATATGTTTCAACTTCACCGGCAACCTGAAGTGGCATGGGAAGTGGAATATTTTCCGAAATACCTCTTTGTGCTGTACTTAACATAGAATTACAAATCTTCATTGTATCCACATTCAATGGTTGTGAGATACAACAAATATGCAGGAAAGAGTTCTCATTATTTGGAAAAATGAAATCCTTTGAAAACAAATGACATGAGAGAGCAGTAAATGCTATGATTAAGATGATAATTGTATTTTTCATTATAAACTCTCAACATTTATAAAAGAGTTAATTTAATTATGTAAATTAAGAAAATAAAATGATTTACTCAAAAAATTTCTATATTGCACAATACTTTGATTGAAAGCCCTAAAATGGATTTCATGATGTTTGAATGTATATTGATACGATAGGAATTAAAATATTTTTACCCACCCAAAATAAAAAATTTGTAAATACGTAAATGATAAAGGTAATAATTCGGAACTGTTCTTATGAAAGCAATATTAAAAATATTCCTAAGCCTTGCAACTACTGCAATAATATATAACTATGTACCTGCCAAGCAGCCGCCCGCCGACCTGGGCTACCCCCCGCCTGCCGGCTGGGAGTTCGTTATGAAATTAGATTCGGTTATTAATTTCGATATTTATGCTTATAATGATACCTGCTATTTAAAATACCATGATAACAGAATTACCATTGGAGGTTATAAAGAGTTATTCAGTTTTGACGGGGGTGAAACATGGAAGTTTGATCAGGAACTCGGAATAAATCTTAAGGGTGTGGAATTTATTATTAATTCGACTGCAATGCACCGCATATCTTATGACAAATCCGACGATAACTATTATTATGAAAAATCTTATGATTTTTTTAAATCAGTGCATCAAAGAAATATCGTTGAAAAAAAATCTCCTAAATATCAGCCTTATGCAGTAATTCAAAGTCCGATTGATTCGAACATATTGATATTAATTTTTAAATATGCTTCAGGATTGG
>JAERMQ010000103.1 GCA_016844745.1 Ignavibacteria bacterium
TAAAAGCGACGTTCGGGCAAATCCGAAAATAGCCGGCACAACTCATAATGTATTCGGGATACAGACAGGAGTAGCAGTAATGTTTTTAGTGAAGGTGAAAAATGAAAAATAATAAACATGAATATCACCGTTTCCTTGACGAAGCAGGCGATACAACTTTCTATGGTAAAGGGAAAATTGACATTGTTGGCAATAAAGGAGTTTCAAAATCTTTTTTGATTGGAATGATTAAGTTCAAAGAACCATTGGAAAATGTAAGAATAAAATTGTTAAATATTAAAGATAAGGTACTTAGTAATATTTATTTAAATTCTATATCAAGCATTAAAAAGAAATTAAATAATGACATTTTTTATTTCCATGCCACTGACGACCCACCTGAAGTTAGAATGATTTTCTATGATTTTATTAAAAGCATTAATTGTAGTTTTGAAGCAATTGTCGGTAGAAAAATTCCTGCAGTTTTTGATAAGAAACATATGTCTTTAGAAAATGAATTTTATGCTGATATTTTATCCCATTTATTGAAGAACAAATTTGCTACTAAAAGTAAACTGATTTTAAATATTTCTGAAAGAGGTTCCAGCACAAATAACAAAAATTTGGATAAGGCATTACACATTGCTCAACAAAGAGCTATACTAAATAGGGATAATAAAGAAATAATTACAAATATTAGTTTTAATATTCGAAACCATTCAAGTGAACCTTTGCTAAATATTGCTGATTACTTTTGCTGGGCAGTTCAACGTGTTTTTGAACGAGGAGAAACAAGATACTACGATTATATTAGTGATAAAATTTCATTAGTCATTGATTTATATGATGCAACAAAGTACGAAAATTGGGGAAATTATTATGGACCGAAAAATAAACTAAATACAAGCAATATGATAAAATAAAAAAGCCGGTATTTATGCTAAGCTCGTTTTTCGAGCGACGACATGAAGTCGACCTTCACATAATACAGACTTTATACAAATATAATGAATATGAAGTTTCAATACAAAAATTATTTTAAAATTATATGAAGTTGAAGATTATTGGTAAAATAGAGAAATAAAATAAGTCCTCACTAATCTAAGAAGGATACCCTTCAACAGCATGAAGCAGACATTCAATTAGTTCAGACTTATTTCAAAATTAACAATTAAAAAGTTTATAAACAAAAATTATTTTAAAAATTATGGCAGAAGCAAAAATATTCTATTTCGCTTTAACCGATGAAATGCGGAAAGAGGAAAAGCTCGACTGGTTCTCGGAAAATAAGATTAATAACATTCCTTTCGAGCATATTATCCCGGATGAAAACAATAACTGGATTGATTTGACGGAGAATGATTGGGATAGCTTGATTCCTCTTGCCAATAAAGAAACAAAACTTTTGAAAAATCAAAATGAAGAAAATTCTATCTTCAAATTATATTCGACTGGTGTTTTATCATCAAGAGATGAGTGGGCTTATGATTTAAAATTAGAAAATTTAATTGATAAAGTAAAGATATTTTCAGATTATTATAATGATGATATTATGAATTGGATAAATTCCGATAAAAGTAAGAAGGATTTAGAAAAAATTGCAGGTTTAAGTAAAATAAGTTGGAGCGATAGTATAAGAAATAATATTAAACAATCTAAGAAATTTATGATTGAGATATCGAATGTAAGGAATTCACTATATAGACCATTTGTTTCAAAGAAAATTTATTTCGATAATATTTTATGTAATACATTATCACTACAATTATCATACTTCCCAGATGATAATGTATTAAATAGAACAATTTGGGTAACATTGCATCAACAGGTTCAATTCACTTGTGGAGCAAGTGATAAAATTACAGATCATGGTATTGGCTCTCGAATATCCCAATTTTTCCCTTTATATATTTACACAGAAGCTGGCGAGCGCATAGAAAAATTACAGATTGGGGATTGGAGCAGTTCAGGAAGAAATATTGTCTGAACTGGGATTTACCTGATTATGGGATTAATATGATTGAAGAAAATAATAATCAGAATAATAATCAGAATAATCAAAAAAATCATAAAAATCACAGTTCAGACATCAGCAAAGAAGACATATTCCATTACGTTTATGCCGTTCTTCACAACCCTGAATATAGAAAGAAGTACGAATTAAACCTGAAAAGAGAATTTCCACGCATTCCATTTTATGGTGACTTTTGGAAATGGGCTGAATGGGGCAAGAAGCTGATGGATTTGCATATTAATTTTGAAACCGTTGAGCCGTTCCCTCTCGACAGAATCGATATATGGGATAAAGAAAGAACTCCGAAAGCCAAGTTGAAAGCAGATAAGCAATATGGAATTATAACCCTCGACGAACAAACTACTTTACAAGGTATTCCCAAAGAAGTTTGGGATTACAAGCTCGGCAACCGTTCCGCTTTGGAATGGATTTTAGACCAATACAAAGAAAAAACACCCAAAGACCCGACTATCAGGGAGAAATTCAATATATACAAATTCGCCGATTACAAGGAAAAAGTTATTGATTTATTGATGAGAGTAACAACGGTAAGCGTTGAGACGATGAAGATAATTGGAGAGATGGAATTATAGAGAGAAGATGTCCTACATCTGGCAGATGTAGGACATCTGAATCTTTTAATGGGGATTCCTGCATCCGAAAGAATGACAGACGCTTTCTTTCAGGGGATTCCTGCATCCGAAAGAATGACAGACGATAAAACAACACACCCCTTGAACCCATCTCGTGAATGGATTAAGGGGTGCGTTAATGTCTATCAAAAACTATTTAATTTCTTTGTGCACGGTATGGCGACGTAAAAAAGGATTATACTTTTTAAGCTCGATTCGCTCGGTAGTATTATTCTTATTTTTCATAGTGCTGTAGCGCGAAGCCGGCTTGCCTTCTTTTTTGGCTTCGGTACATTCCAACTGAATTATTATTCTTGCTTCTTTCTTTGCCATTTTACCCTCATTTCATTTTAAAGAACTACAAAATTAAGAAATTTTATTTAATTATAAAAATCTTTCTAATTATAAATTATAAGTTATGAGTTATAAGTTGTTTGAATCAGGTCTTTTAGGCTATTAGGGGTTTAGGGATTTAGGGGTTTAGGCTATTAGGGGTTTAGGTTTTTAGGCTTTTAGGCTATTAGGGGTTTAGGCTATTAGGGGTTTAGGCGTTTAGCTTTTGGGCTTTACGTTTATTACAGCAACATCCTATACCTACAGCCTATATACCTACAGCCTAAACACCTAATTTAAAGAATATGATGAATTTTAAACGAAATAATTTTGTATTCGTCATAATGAATTATTTTGTGGTCAAATGTAAAATAATAATTTGTTACTATTTTGAAAAATATATAAATGGAAAAAACCAATAGAACTTTCATCCGGCAGCACCGGCCGGAATGGCTCAAAGTCCGCGCCCCCGGCGGAGAAACTTACTCCGAACTGAAAACCCTTATGCGCACCCGCTCGCTCCATACAGTCTGCGAAGAAGCGCGCTGCCCCAATATCGGCGAATGCTGGAATAGCGGCACCGCTACTTTTATGATTCTGGGTGATGTTTGCACACGTAATTGCAGATTCTGCGTTGTAACTTCCGGCAGACCAATGCCACCCGACCCAATGGAACCGAAAAACGTTGCAGAATCAATCCGCCACATGAAATTGCAACATGCCGTAATTACATCAGTTGACCGCGACGACCTGCCTGATGGTGGCTCGACACATTGGGCTAATGTTATTAACGAGGCTCGCAGATTGAATCCGCATACCACAATAGAAGTATTGGTGCCGGATTTCCAGGGCAACCTTGACCAACTGCACACCGTTCTGGAAGCAAAACCGGAAATATTGAATCATAACATCGAAACAGTACCACATTTATATGCACGCGTCAGACCTAAAGCCGTTTATGCCGATTCGCTGGCATTGCTGCTGGATGCTAAAATGCAGGGATTCACAACAAAGTCCGGGATGATGGTCGGTATTGGCGAGAAGGATGAGGAAGTAATTGAATCCATGCAAGACCTGCGGAAGTCGATTGTAGATATTTTAACGATAGGGCAGTACTTGCAGCCGACGCCGAAGCATTTGCCGGTCGATAGGTTCGTGCATCCCGATACATTTGAATATTTCAAGAAATGCGGCATGGAAATGGGATTCATGGTTGTCGAGTCCGGTCCGTTAGTGCGTAGTTCTTATCATGCAGATAGGGCAGCGAAACTGACGAAGGTATGAAATAAACGGTGGCTGTATCAAAGTAGTTATTTTGTCATTCCGAACTCCAAAATACTGTGCATAATAAAAATAAAAAATGACAAATTCAAAAGAAACCCCCTAACCCCCGGTTATAGAAGTAGAACATGGAAATAGAAATTAGAAGTAGAAAAGAATTAGAAATTCTCCCTTTTTCAAAGGGGGGTTAGGGGGTTTCTCTATGTTGAAATTGTTGTCTTTATTTTGTATCATTAAAATCTTGAAATAAATATCCTTTTTTTCCGATTATATGCCATTCATTATTAAAAATTCTTATTCGGACAAAATTAGAAATTTGGCTCCTATAAATATTAAATTTAATTCAACAAATCTATAATTAGATTGTGATTGACAATTATTTTTGTTAATCTAATAATAAATTATTATATTGACAAAATTAATTAATATGAGAAGATGTTTTATGATTGATAATATTATAGTCAAAAGAACTGAAGCTCCTTAAAGGAATTGTTTAGGGTAAACTTTCTTACAATTAAAGACTAATAATAGTGAAATGATTTGTGAAGAAAGTAAACTCATTATTATAAATTATGTATTATTTAATATTTATGGGAGTTTTATGAAGTTCAAATTAGTGCCGATTTGTTTCGGAATGCTTATGCTATTATTAGTTACATCTTGTAACGATAGTACAACAACGCCAGCCCCGGAGAAGGACCCCGATGCTTATACAAATGCCAATGGTATCAATGGTGGTATCCTATTCGATAAATTTTGGAGCGTTGAAAGCGGATTTGACCAGGCAAATCCAAATATTGCAAAATTAAATGCATCGAGTGATTTCTTTCGATGTAAACAATGCCATGCTTGGGATTTATTAGGTAGAAACGGCTCATACAATAATCGGGCGCCAAAAACTAACAGACCTAATATTGCCGATAGAAATTTGAGGACTACTGCAAAAAATTTATCTGCTCAAGCATTATTTAATGCTATAAAAAATGGAATAAATACACCGAGAAGAGATATTAGCGCCGATTTATCCGGTTATAATCCTGCAACCAATGCTACGGTTGGAGACCAAATGCCTAAATTTTCCCAAATATTGACAGATGCCCAGATTTGGAATTTAGTTAAATTCCTTAAGGTTGAAGCATTAGACGTTACTCAATTGTATGATGCTACTTATTCAGGCACTTATCCTACCGGTACTTCAGTTTATTCTAATATTGGTAAAGATGGTGATGCCGCCGTAGGATTAGAGTTTTATAAAGCAAAATGTCAGGTCTGTCATGGTGTTGATGGAAAACAAATTGCAAATTTAGATGCTACTCCCGGAATGACGACTGGTAAATTTGTAAGAAGTAAACCAAATGAACTTCAACATAAAATAAAGTTCGGACAGCTTGGTACTATTGCTCCTTTGGATATGAAGGCTACACCCGGAACAATTACAGACTTTAAAAATTTATATAAAGTATTAGCTGATGTGGTTTTATTTCCTAATTAAGAAATAGATATTCCGAAAATAAATAACAAATATTGATAAGTCACTCTAATTCAGGAAAGAGTGTAAACTGTTTTAAATGTTTGTTTGTATGTGGCGAAGAATGTAGAACCATAATAGTTACCGGATTCTTCGCCACTTTATTTATCCGGTCAAATTAGATAATCAAATTATTTTTACGGCTTGGAAAAGTGATTTATGGTAGTCGAGTCCGGTCCAATTGTGCATAGTTCTTATCAAGTAGAAAGGGCAGCTGCGCTAACTAAGGGATAATATAATTTTCAATTATCAATTTTGCAATTTTTCAATGAATTTTCAATTATCAATTTTTCAATTTTTCAATGAATTATCAATTATCAATTTTTCAATTTTTCAATGAATTATCAATTTTGCAATCAATTTTCAATTTTGCAATCAATTTTCAATTTTGCAATCAATTTTCAATTTTGCAATTTTTCAATGAATTTTCAATTATCAATTTTTCAATTTTACAATGAATTTTCAATTATCAATTTTTTCCTTTGCTGACTCTGCAGGAAAAATTTTATTCGCAAAAATAGAAGAGGAACTTAAAAATAAAGTCAATTTCAATGATAAAAATAATTGAAAATTTCTTAGAAGCATTTATCATTAAAAATTGATTGAAAATTGTAAAATTGAAAATTGAAAATTTCTTAGGTAGCAAATTGAGTAATATCTCTTGTTATATTAGCAATTAATCTTGAAGCTAAAAGCATTAATTCTGCATTTGACATCGTATAATCTCGAATTGTCTCTTTCATAATTGAATCACTCCTTAAATTATTGATATATAAAACAATTAATATTTCTTCTGTTCCAATTTTTAATAAATTTGAATGAGTTTTTAGATGATTTGAAGCTTCAAATCGAGTAGAAACTCATTCAAATCGAGTAGAAACTCTTTCAAATCGAGTAGAAACTCTTTCAAATCGAGTAGAAACTCTTTCAAATCGAGTAGAAACTCTTTCAAATTGATTAAAAACTCATTCTAATTTAACAAAAATTATTTAAAATATAATAACAATTTATTTATTTTTATTTTCAATTTCTTTAGCCCTTTTGAAACATTCCTTAGCTTCTTCATTTTTACCTAATTTTTCAAGAACAACTCCTTTATTATGCCATGCATCAGAATAATCAGGTATAAATTCAATAGCTTTGACAAAACATTTTATTGCTTCTTCATATTTTTCTAATTTAACAAGAGCAACTCCTTTATTATTCCATGCTTGATAATCCAATGGTTTAAGTTCAATAACTTTGTCATAACATTTAATTGCTTCTTCATACTTTCCTAAATAATCAAGAGCATTACCTTTATTATACCATGTTTCAGAATCATCAGGATTCAATTCAATAGCTTTGTCATAACATTTTATTGCTTCTTCAAAATTTCCTAAATGAGTAAGATC
>JAERMQ010000104.1 GCA_016844745.1 Ignavibacteria bacterium
ATAAGGAAAATTAGCACATATCGCTGAAATTAAAAAATTTGTATAAAAATCAGGCTAATTCTATCATCTGATTTTTACTCACTGATTAAGGTAATAATTTAAACTGGTGGATGAATGAAAATTTTTTGAAAACTGAATTAGGAATATTTTTAAGTTTTTTAAGAAAAGTCAATGTGAGTTTATAAGGCAGCATTTAAAATGGAAAAAACGAAACACAAAAAATGGTGCAACTCATTGAGAGCGTTTGCTTTTACTGTTCATTAACATTACCTGAGCAACTCAATACGACAGCAAACATAATGGCTAACGAAATATTCGAGATAACTTGGTCCTTCGATGCAATTGAAGAATGGTTAGCTGAAACCGATATGCCAAACGAGAAAAAGGAGTTTATAAAGAAAGTAATTGATATGTTTAAGCAGCATGTTGAGAATTGAAAACATTGAATAATACTTTTTTACAAACTCTTGAGAAAACATTAATCTGAAAATTACAAACTTGTTTGACCGTACAAGCCCAAAAGATATAAGTTTTCATTCGGAATGATGTGAAGAATCCGGTTCCCAAGCGGGTTATGGATTCTGAAACAAGTTCAGAATGATTTTTTCAGAGGTATCTATTATTATAATTTTTCCTATCAAAAATTGAATCCTGATAAATTCGATATTTTTTCGAATTAGGATTAACAATAACAATTAAACCGTTCTTATATTTTCCGATTTATTATAACAATTTTGTTCGGTCGGTCGGAATTTATCTACCCATAGCATTTCCATAATCTTCAAATCTTCATCATAATTATAATTCGCATCTTCCTTCAAAGGCAGGGTTTCAGCTATTTCGAATGAGAATGACTCAGAGCCATATTCCTTCCAATCTTCCTGCAACTGCTTATTATAATGACTGCCCATATTCAGGACAAATTTATTTTTATCCAATACCCCGTGCAGATTCAAAGTACCGCCGAGGAATACCTTCCCGTTTTTCAGGTTTTTTATTATGAATATTCCTTTTGGATGGATAATATTCTTGTAATCTTCCCTTAATTTCTTTTTATCTATCATTATTTTCATTATTCATAGGTTTATTTAACAATAATTTTTTTTGTCATAACGGTTCCACCTGCAGATAATCGAACAAAATAAACACCGCAGGTTAATCCTTCTGCGTCAATATTCAATAAAGTCTCTTCGGATGAAAGTTCCCCTTTTGAAAGAAACATTCGCTGAACTCCGAGACAATCGAAAATTGAAATTTCATAAGTCAGGAATTCACCGGAACGCAAACGAATACTTGCATTATCATCAACAATTGTGGGAAAAATTTCAAAATCAATTTTATTCATATTAAATTCAGCGCTTTTAATTGAACTGATATTTTTCTTTAAAATTATGCAGTTATTCCATGGTACTGCTATTGTATTATTATTTAGTGGAATGTATTTTATAGATTGTGCCTTCATGTAACCACTATCACTTAACACACCACCCCCTGTTGTTTCAACTTTATACCAATCGCCGGTTTCTTCAGGTTTGAAAACAATATCGCTATCCGAAGTATTGCATAAAACACAGCCGTTATCATAATCCCTTTTGAATAGAGAACTCCAGAGAGTTCCATTGACCCGCAGGGAATCGAGTGAAGCAGGCAGCCGGCTTTGTTCGCCCAGGTCGATTTCATATTCCGGATACCAATCTACAGAGCCCGGATTTATACAAATATAAGAATTCTCATTTTTAACCAACATGTACATTCCTGTCCTGCGCATACGTTCGGCAGAAGTATTTGCCCCGAACTGGGCTATCAGAATCTTTCCCCGACCGGTTATATGACGCACCGCACGGTCGATTGTAAGCCACATATCATACTTATAATAATTCCCCCAACCCTCCATCATAGCGCCATCGATTGTTTCTCCGGTGGAATCGCCATCGAGCCAGACCGGGTCATAATTCGTAGTTACCATCTGGTCGGTGTTGGGAATAATCAAAAAATCATTTCCCTTGTTATGCAGCTTATTATAAATAAATTTGTAATATTTCAAATATTTCGGATTTATCCATTTTGCAAATTCATTTATTCTATCTATTTTACCAACTGCGTCATCAGGACCGTGGGGAATTTGCCACCAATTAAAATTCTTTGGCGAGGGATTAGATAATTTTGGATTATACAACGAAGTAGCAAACTCAACTGATACATCAAAAAAGCAACCGTCGCCGGAATTACCAATTATCCAATCCGATGCCTGCTGTGCGATATAATCTGTCCAATCCGGATTAATTATATTCATAAGCCAATAGGGGTCTTGATGCCAGACCCGATGGTTTTTGTCTATGGTATCATAATGTTGAAACATATTCTCGAAACGAGGGCTTTCGAGAGTAATATTCATCTTTGAAAGCCAGGGCAGAAAATGTTCCTTCCACTCCGAAACGTACCCTGCCGGTGATACAACTCCAATGAAATCGGAACCTCCTGATGTCTTAGGATCCGGACAATCGGAATTTCGCTCAGGATTCAGTCCTGCAGCCAAATGATATATCAGGTTAAGAAAATTCGGATTAAATTTCCGGAATTGTTCAATCTGCGATTTCCATATTTTTTGCGTGCCGATAAATCTTTTTGCTGCAAATTCCAAATGCTTTTCACGAATCCAACTGGGTACAAGCTGGTCTGCCCAGATTAAATTCCATCGTTTAGATGATGGTAAAAATCGTCCTTCCGGAAGGGTAATTTTAAAAGGAGAGCGTTCCTGTCCTCCTGGGGGCCATGTTGTCTGGCATTTTGAATTGTTTGGAAAAAGCCCTATTATTAAAAAATAGAGCCAAGTATATATTATTTTTATTTTCATAGTCTGAACATTAATATTTTCTACCTTTATTATTTTTAAGAATTATAGTTTAAAAAATGCAACAAGTTACACTAAGAAAAATCCCCCCTACCCCCCTTTTTCAAAGGGGGATTAAAGAATATATTTCTTATCCCCCTTTGAAAAAGGGGGGTAGGGGGGATTTTTCTTGAATTTATCATAACCCATATTTATTAACTCAATTACTTTTATTTGTTTCAATTACTTTTAAATTCAGTGGATGGCTGCCCTTTATTGTATTCGAACCATTCAATATTATATTATATATTTTACCGGCTGCAAGGTTCAGTGTTTTTTCAGGTACGATAGAAATTTTAGTTGTGGTATCAGTGCAATTCAATTGGTAATTCCCTGAGTTTACGGTATAATATTCTGTTCCTGCCCGGTATATCAGCGTTGATGATAAATTCGATAATTTAAATATGACCGGTGGAGTGTCGGCTGATAAATGAACAAATCGAATAAATGAACAATCTCCGGCACATTCCGGCAATATATCCCGGAATAATGCAAGACGTATTTTATTCACATTTCCATAAATAATAGCGGTAGATGCGGAATCCCGATTGTAGTCTATAAATCCGTTATAGATTATTATTTTCTTTTCGTCCGAAATTGAAATATTATTCCTTCCGGAGAAAACATCCTGATATTCAATTACTGAATCACTGAACCGTAAATTGTTAACTCTCGGCAGCCCCTCAGCTTCGATATTTAAACTCTGGTTGCCGTCCAGAACATTTATGAAAAGACAGTGTGAATGGTCAACCGGGTTGATTTTCCTTTTCGTATCGAGATTGGTCGAACATTCATAGCATCCCGTAAATGTTAGGTTTAAAATGATAAAAAAAATAATATGTAATTTATTGCAGCCCGTCTTCATTTACTTTTTCAGTACCCCAAAAGCAATTGTAAACACTCATAATAACGCAATACACAAATTAAAAAGAATTTCTCAATAAAAATAAATAAATTTCCTTTGCGTCAATACTACACACTTAAAGATGTCCAACATCTCCAAGATGTTGGACATCTAAAGCAAGTCTAAGATTATGAATTAAGGAAAAAAATGCCGGTTTATCATTATAAATGCAAAACATGTGGCGATGAGTTCCATTACCAGCAGTCAATCAAAGCTGATGCATTGACAAAATGCCCGGAATCCGTATGCAAAGCCGAGCATAAAGGCGAAGGTGAAGTTATTCGTAAAATAAGCAAGAATATCGGCTTGGTATTCAACGGAAGCGGCTTCTACCTTACCGATTACGTTCATAACCGAGAAAAATTACCCAACCATGTAGCGAGTACCGGCGGCTCAAAACCGGCGGAAACTTCATCTACAAAATCATCTGATACTTCAACCACTAAATCCGAAAGTTCTTCTTCAACGGCAGCGGCTTAAATAGGAAATAAATGCTATTATTTTGAAAAGAAAAGGAAAAAGAAATGTTTACGGTAAATGGAATATATGAAAATGGCACGGTTCAACTTGAGGAACCGATTACTGTTAATAAGAAGTTCAAACTAATTGTTACATTCCTTGATGAGGAAGCACCTTACCCAAAAAAAAGATTATCCAAAAGTGATTTCTCATATAATAAAGCAAGAGAAAAATCCAAAAAATATAAAGGCTCTTTTGCAGATGCTGTTGTTAAAGAGAGACGTTCTGAATTATGAGAATATTTCTTGATATTTCAGCATTAATCAAACTCTATCACTATGAATCCGGTTCAGATGAAGTAGATAAAGTATTTGACAATTTTTCAATAGAAGAAATATATTTATCCGAACTGACCAAAATTGAATTCCAATCTGCGATTTGGAAAAAAGTCAGGATAAAAGAAATAACAAAAAAAGTCGCAAAAGATTTAATAAATGCCTTTGAAAATGATTTTAATAAATATAACTTCATAAATATAAATTCCGATTTGATTGATTCAGCCCAAGTTCTAATAATGAAATTTGGAATTGAAGGATTAAGAACTCTTGATTCCATACAATTGGCTTCAATAGAAGTAATAAAA
The DNA here is from genome assembly GCA_016844745.1 of Ignavibacteria bacterium. Taxonomy (GTDB): domain Bacteria; phylum Bacteroidota; class Ignavibacteria; order Kapaibacteriales; family UBA2268; genus JAERMQ01. The sequence continues at coordinate 4,897 of JAERMQ010000104.1, forward strand.
AACAAAATATCAATTGCTATTTCAACAGATGATTTGCTGGAAAAATTTATCAAACAATTGGGTATCAAAACCATTTCAATTCTCAAATAATGAGTTAAAAAGGAGTAATATTTTTTTTTATTCCTTTTTTTTATTAAGTTTACTAAACATTTAACGATTTTAAAAGGTAGCTCAATGAAGAAATCATTCCTCTTTATAATGCTTATGACAGCTGCACAGATTACATCCATGTATTCAATGGATAATATCAAGGGTGGTTATAAAAATTGTCATATTTATAGCTATCAATATAAGCAGGGTAGATTGGACAGTAATTCGAAAAACCTGCTTCATCATTTGATTTGTGATGATGAAGGAAAAATCATTCAGGAGATACGGTTCAATTCGGACAAATCGATTTATAGTAAGAGCATTAATAAATATAATGATAAGGGCAATTTAATTGAAAAAGGAGGGTATTCATCAAAAGATTCGGTTACTTATAAATCGATAAATAAATTTGATGATAACGGGAATTTAATTGAAGCCGTTTATTTTAGCTCTAACGATTCGATTAATGGTAAAGAAATTCACAAATATAATAAGAAGGGAAAACTGATTGAGACTGCATTCATAAAAGCAGAAGGTTCGATTTTTTCAAAATATAAGTTCAAATATGATTTTAATGGAAATCTTATTTCAAAGGTGAAATATGACGATAAAGGAAAAATAGAATCAAAGGAAATATCCAAATATGATGATAGAGGATTTGAAATTGAGCAGGTGAATTATAATCGAAATGGTAAAATTCATACAAGAACAATTTTCAAAAATGATAATAACGGCAATCGGATTGAGAGCGTGAGTTATAGTCCTGAAGGAACAGTCACGATTAAGGAAATTGCCAAATTTGATGAATTTGGTAACTTGCTTGAAAGAGTAGATTATGAAAATATAGACGAACCCTTTTTCAAAATAGCAAATGTATATTCAAAATAAATTGGTTCAGCTGTTCAATCGACATGGTTGCTAATATGGCAATTCAATTCCCATCCTATCGCTGAAAGCGATAGAATGGGGGAAAAATTTAAAAAAGAAAAATAAATAAATTTGCTTTCAATTCAAAAATTCATTAAGTTTACTTATATTTATTTAAAATTACTTAGGACGCTCGATGAAAAGAATAATATTCCTATATGCAATTATTATTTCATTTCATTACAGCCAAAACCTATTATCACAATGCCATAATGTAGCTTTGGGTAAACCTGCTACTTCAACAGGTGCGTATCCTGAAGGAGCTTACCTTGTTAATGACAACAATTGTATATCTTCATGGAATGCAGGGACGGCTACCGCTCCACAGTGGATTCTAATTGATTTACAAGATAAATTCACAATTAATAATATCATGTTAGTATGTGACGTTTTACCAAATTGTGATGTAATAAACTATATATATGTATCGGAAGATATGAATAATTGGATTTTAGTTGACTCAATTATGATGTTCGTTTCAAAATATCAGGTGCTTAATCGAGACTACAGTAAATCCCCTTTAACGAACGTTAGAGGTTGTAAGATAATAACAACAAAAACTCAAAGTTGGATTTCTTGGGCTGAAATAGGATTGTTTACAATTGACAATATAAAAGCCTCAATAATGGCAAGCGGTTCACTTAGTTTTTTAAAAGGTGATTCGGTAACTTTAACTGCAAATGGTGACGGAACTCTATATAAATGGAGTACAGGAGCCACAACTAAAAGTATTGTCGTAAAACAAGAGGGAAAATATTTGGTTACGATTTCTAATTCGAGCTGTTTTAAATTGCCTGATAATTGTAGTGATACTGCTTCTGTTTATGTCTATGTTTATACAAATGATTTAAGTTTAAAAACCTTCTTTACTGATACATCAGCAATTGTTGGAAATGAAGGTTTTCAAATACCTATAAAAGCTAAGTTCAATAAGGATACATCTTATTTCATCAAAAATTATCAATTGGAAGTTCAATTTAATGCGTCTTGCTTCTTACCGACGAACCTAACAAGAGGGAAAATAATTGAAAATACAATCGTTGGGAAAAATCGAGTTTTAAAGATTTCAGATTCAAATATTACGATTAATAAAAATAATTCTGTTCTAACTGAAATGATAGGGACTGTCTTATTAGCCGATAGTATAGAATCAAATTTGCATATTAACAGTCTTGAAATACCGGATAAAGATGTAATAATAGTCAAG
>JAERMQ010000021.1 GCA_016844745.1 Ignavibacteria bacterium
TGTTAATTCCTTTGATTTGGAAAAAGGGAACTTACTCCCTTACAACAGAACAATCAACAACGGCATCGGACTCAATTACGGAGAAGTCATTATCGGCAATATCGGCTCCGAAAGCAAAATGGATTATACCGTTGTCGGCGATATTGTCAACACTGCCAGCCGCTTGGAAGCCCTTACGAAATATTACAAAGTGCCGCTGATAATTTCCGAAGACTTAAGAGTTGAACTTAATTACAAATATCTCATTCGTTTCCTCGATGAAGCATTAATCAAGGGGAAATCAACACCTTTGAAGATATACGAAGTATATGATTTCGAGCCGGACGAAATTAAGGAAATTAAGGAAAGAAATGTTGAACCATTGGCAGAAGCATTTTCATTTTATCAGGCGGGAGTGTTTGAGAAAGCTATTGAGATTTACTCATCCGATGACTGCCAGCAGGCTTGCTCAAAGAATGGAGCGGAGTTTTTGAGTTTATGGATAAGTGATAATGATTTATAATTATCAGATGTCATAATTTAAAAAAAATTCCTTAAATTTAATTTTTTAATTAATCAATTTTCAATGACAACTGATTTTAAAATAATATGAAACTAATACAAATTATAAGAAAAATATTCACTCTTATCATAGCTGTGATACAATTTACAGTATTCATTTTAATAAATACACCTACATTAAACTGCCAACCCAATACAAAGCAGGAAAGAGACCGCAGCTTTTATTACTTTTACGGCGAAAAAGGCTATACCGAAGCACATATATTACCTACACTTCATCAGGATTCCATAGATTTACTGATTATGTTCCGCATTTCGAATGATGCTTTAGCTTTTACTCAAAACAAATTATTGAACCATTTTATAGCTTACCCCAATCTTGAAATAGTTATTAAGGATGCAGACGGAATCATACGTAAACGATCGATTTGGCTGGATACGGTAATTGTATTTAACTATGACAAGACAACTTCCAAAACCGAATTTACCCGGGCATTCCAGGTATTCAGAATGCCTGCAGGTAAGTATAATGTAGGCATCAACTATTCCGAAAATAATAATCTTTTCGGGAAAAAAATTTCTATTGATACGGACTCACTTTCCGAATTCCAAGCGAAAGAAATTATTTCCAAACCATTATTCGTTTATTCTCCTTTCGATTCTTCCGAAGTTTTCGTACCATACCTTCTCGGAGGATGTATCGGATTTACCCAAGAAGTGCCTAAAGCTATTCTTAGGATGTCTTATAAAAAAGGCAAAGAATATAATTTCTCTTATATTATTGAAAAACTGCCTTCCCCAAAAACCGAACTTGCCTGGAAAGGAGATATAAACCTAACAGGCAAACCGGTTCTACTCGAAAATACATTTTTAAAAGCATTTAGAAATAATTCGGAGAAAACCATTTTTATTAATTTCGAATCCATGACTCAAATTCCCCAGAGCAAATTATCACAAGGGTTACTGCTCATTAATTTTCCCAAATCCAAATTTTCTCCCGGTAAATACCGTATGAAAGTGTGCGCAACAGGCTTGGACACATCTACTTTCGATTTCGAAGTAAAGTGGGAGGATTTACCGATTTCACTCCGAAATGTCGATTATGCTATCGATATGATGTACTACGTGCTTTCCGATGATGAATATGAAGAAATGAAAAGCGGTTCTCCAAAAGAGAAATTTTCTAAATTGCTCGATTGGTGGGCTAAGCAGGACCCAACCAATACTACACCCTTCAATGAAGCTATGTCGGAATATTTCAAAAGAGTCGATTATGCATATTTTAACTATCAGACCTTATCGGAAAAGGACGGAGCCAAAAGCGACCGCGGTAAGATATACGTTTTAAAAGGACCGCCGGATAAAATCGACAGGCGATTGGAAGAAAATGCTTCTTTTGAAATTTGGAGTTACTCAAGATTAAATAAGGAGTACGTATTTAAATCAGTTTCAGCCGGTGTTATCCGATTAGCTGAAATAAAAGATTTGAAGTGATTAAAATTCGCCAAAACATAAATGTTATTGCAATGGCTAAAATCCCAAATAAAATAGAAAAGAAAATTAAACAATTTATTGGATTACTTGAAAAGAATAATATTCGAATAAACCAGGCAATTCTTTATGGTTCTTATGCAAAAGGTTCTGCAAATAAGTGGAGCGATATAGATTTAGCCCTGATTTCCGAGAATTTCGAAGGTGATAGATATAATGATATAACAAAATTGCGGGATTTCATTTTTTCCGTAGATACAGATATTTCTCCTCTGCCTTACCGCCCGGAGGACTTTACAGTTGACGATTTATTCGTCAAAGAAATAATAAAAACCGGTATCAGGATAGTTTGATTCTTTTATAGGAATTTGTTTCGAACTTTGTGCCCTTTGTGCTTACCTTTGTGACCTTAGTAGTAAAAATGGATTCAAATTAGATTAGGAAATTTTTAACACAAAGGGCACTGAGGCGGGGACACAAAGAAGCACAAAGAAAAAAAAGTTCGCTCTATTTGGGATTAAGAAGAGGAGAAATGGTATATTTCCATTGTGGATGTTATAGCAGTACTGACTGATAGCGTTGACCCAACTGCTTACTGGAGGAAACTGAAACAGAGATTGGAAAGCCGAAGCATTTAAAATTTGGTTGGCAAAAGTTGCGGCAGAGCGATTAGATGAAATGCAAGACCCAGAATTGACAATTGATAGAGCATTAATGGAATATTTACAATTAGGCTATTCCTCTGTAGCTGTAAACCCTAAAACTTTTGAGGACAGTAAAGAAGTTGCAAAACAAGGCGGCAAAGTTGCCAAAGTTGCCAGACAAGAATTAGAAGCTAAAACAGGGAAAGATGTAGTAACTTCATTAAATGCTAAACAATTTCTGAGTGGAAAGAATAAATCAACAGAATTAAATACAAAAGAGAATAAGGAATAAACTCGGGTACATTAATTTTTTTCACCTACAATCGGAATTTTCTTCTGACTTTAAGGAAAAAGACATCCAATGTCTGCCAAATATTGGATGTCTCACTTATTATAAAATCCTAATTCCATGTTCCAATATTTCCTTGACGAAAAGATTGTCATCTGTAAAATCTTCCGGGCGGTATGGAAGGGGTGAAATATCGGTATTAATAGCAAATTTGGCATCACGCAAAATATCCAAATCAAAAAATCTCGTTCCTGTAAAATTCTCCGAAACTAATGCTAAATCAATGTCGCTGTATTCGTTTGTATTACCCTTAGCATAAGGGGAGTTCTAAAAATTGTCATTCTGAGCGAAGCGAAGAATCCAGACTTCTTTAAAATCAACAGGATAGATTCTTCGCTTCGCTCAGAATGACAGCCAGCCAAAATTGAATTTATAGAACCCACCATAACTTCCAAAAAGTATTGCTTCTTTGATATGTATATTTGTATTCTCAAGGTAATTAATAAAATCCTGAATGGATTTTGTTACATTGACTGGGATTTGATGCATTTATAAATGTCCAAAACAAAAACACCCCTTAATTCTAATAATTTGAATTAGGGGGTGTTAATGTATAATTAACGAATTAAACTATCTCTGTCTTATTCCTTTGTCGCTTCCGCTTCAGGTTCCACTACTGCTTCTTCTGCCGGAGCGGCAACTTCAGCAACAACTTCAACTGCTTCTTCTGCCGGAGCGGCAACTTCAGCAACAACTTCAACAGGTGCTTCTTCTGCCGGAGCTACAACTTCTGAAACAACCTCAACCGGTTTTTCTGCTACAACTTCAACAGGTGCGGCTTCAACAACTGCGGGTGTTTCTGCTACAACTTCAACAGGTGCTTCTGCCGGCGCTTCTGCTACAACTGCTGCTGCTGCCTTTGTCTTCCTTGGAGCTTTTTCCTTTGGTGCGGGCGAATCAGCAGGTACGGAAAGAGATTCCAATGCCTGGAATGAATTATTGTAAGAAAATTCAGTATCGAAACTGCTTATTTCAGATAAATCCACAGCCTTCGGATATGCTTCCTCAGCTAAATATTTCTCTGCCTTAGGTACCGGATGCTGAACATTGTAAGCATCGATAATTTCTTTTTCTTTTGTGCGAAGGCATTCAACAACTGAAAGAACAATCTTCTTAGCTTCTTTATCGAATTCTACTACCTTGAGTGGCAGCAAATCGCCGATTTTGAAGAATTCCGAAATATTCTTGACCGGAGCAAATGATAACTGCGATACCGGAACAAAACCGTCAACTCCGTCGGGAAGTTCGACTATTACACCCTTCTCGATAATTCTTTCTATGCGGGCTTCGGTTTCAGCAGTTACTTTGTACTTCTCCTCGAAGAATTCCCAGGGATTGTCTTTAATCTGCTTGTGTCCTAATGCGATGCGGCGCTGTTCGGGGTCTATGCTGAGTACGCAGACTTCCAAAGCATCGCCTTTCTTGACGAATTCGCCGGGATGACGGATTTTCTTCGTCCAGGAAAGGTCGCTGATATGAACCAAACCATCGACGCCTGGTTCTAACTCGACGAATACGCCGAAGTTTGTCAGATTGCGGACAATACCATGATGGTGTGAATCTACCGGATATTTGCGCATTAAATCCTGCCATGGGTCTGGTTCCAACTGCTTCATTCCGAGAGCAAGTTTCTTATCATCTTTATCGATATTAAGAACGTTAGCTTCGACAACCTGTCCCATCGATACGATTTGCGACGGATGCTTAACGTGCTGAGTCCATGACATTTCGCTGATGTGGATAAGACCTTCAATGCCTTTTTCGATTTCAATGAATGCACCGTAATCAGTAAGGCTGACGACTTTACCACTGACGCGGGTTCCGATTTCGTATTTACCGCCGATTGTATCCCATGGATGCGGCGTTAATTGCTTCATTCCGAGCGAAATACGTTTCTTCTCGTTATCGAAGTCAAGTACGACGACTTTGACTAATTGGTCTAATTTAACGATTTCGGATGGATGAGTGATTCTTCCCCATGACAAATCCGTAATGTGGACGAGACCATCGACACCGCCCAAATCGACGAATACTCCGAAGTCGGAAATGGCTTTGACTGTGCCTTCTACGACGAGACCTTTCTCGAGTTTAGACATAATTGCGCCGCGCTGCTCAGTGAGTTGCTCTTCGAGCAATACTTTATGGCTGACGACGACGTTTTCGCTTGGATGGTTCACTTTTACTACTCGAACATCTATCACCTTATTGACCCAGCCGTCGAAGTCGCGAACGGGGCGAACATCGATTTGCGAGCCGGGGAGGAATGCTTCTATACCTAATAAATCTACTACCATACCGCCCTTGATGCGGCGAAGTATTTTTACCTGGATAACATCCTGGCTTTCGAACAATTTGAGAATATCTTCCCAGATTCGCATAAAGTCGGCTCTGCGGCGGGATAGAAGCAGCTTGCCGGTTGCATCTTCAATTGTATCGATAAATACGTCAATTTCATCGCCGATTTGATATGTTTCGGCATTCAATAACTCTGCTCTCGGCACTATACCGAAAGATTTAAAGCCGATATCAACCTGAACTTCATCTTTGGTTAGCGAGGTAATTCTACCGTGAACCAATTCATCTTCTTTGATTGTGCAGACTAATTTGCTGGACATAGTATCGTATGCTGCATCGTCAAGGTCGAAATCGGCAAAGCCGTGTTCTAATATAGAGGCTACAGTAGTGCGTGATTTTTCGTAGGATGCTCGTGGTTCGAGTCCGCCCATTGGGTGTGTTTCTTGTTGCAATTCGATTTCTTCATCGAATTTTGGAGTATTGGACATTTAAAAACTCCGTCTTTTTTTAGGTGTTTAGGGGTTTAGGTTTTTAGGCGTTTAGGGGTTTATTGTTTGTGCGATTTTAAAGCCCTTTTATTCTCATATCCTAACAGTCTAATTACCTTTTAGCCTATTATAGTTTAACAAACGAAATGCCGTAGCATTTCAACAATTACCATAAGTAAAGACTTGCAATTTACTATTAATTATTTTAATAACCAAATTTGTTTTGTGAAAGAAAAAATTATTTTGTATTTCTGTTCTTTAACAATAATCATTTCTTCAAATGAGTATGTATCAACAATCTCCTTAGAAAATTAAATCGGATAAAAATTTGCTTTTATAAATTATTTTGGTTATATTAAAAATTATTTTAAATATTATTATTAAATATATGAGGAATGATTATTTATAAAATAAAGATATGCTTAGATTTGATTATGGTTCTTCAATAATTTAAGTTTTGATACCATAAACAAAAGATAATACATTGAGTTTCAATAATTAAAAAGTTTGATTTCTAATTAAAAGATGATTTGGATTGGTTTGAAATAGATAATTTAAAAAATACGATAAGTCTGGTTCGGTACGAAAACTTATTATATGGTCTGTAGAAATGATTTATAAATAAATATTTTCAACTTTTTTAAGGAGTGGTTATGTATTATTCAATACTCACTAAGTGTTCTCAATTCTTAGTATTGCTTCGTTTATTCAGCTCAAAAGCAGTTTTTAAAATTGTTTTGACATCTCTCTTCCTATTATCTTTCTCAATCCTTAATGCACAGATTCCCGATAAAATCAATTATCAGGGTTTACTTACAGCCGCGAATGGCTCTCCTGTTACTAACGGCAGTTATGCTTTGTCTTTCAAAATTTACGATGCAGCTACCGGCGGGCAGATGTTATGGAGCGAAACAAGCCAGGTGCAAACAGTAAAAGGGTTGTTCGAAACAACGTTGGGCAAAACAAATCCTATCCAATTGACTTTTGAAAAGCAGTATTGGATGGGTATCAGCGTATCGGGAGGTAATGAATTAACTCCCCGAACTGAACTGACCTCTGCGGCATACTCATTCCACTCGAAAGTAGCCGACGGACTTTCTTCTAATGCAAGCGGGGTTGTAACAGGATTAAATGGAATTGATGGGAGCATTACATTGAAAGGAGAAGGAGGAACAACTATTAATAAAAGTGGTAATATTATATCTATTGGTTCATCCGGAGCAGGAGGAACGGGAATACAAGGCGTCCAGAATAGCGATGGTAAAATCAATATAACTAATCCAAATGGACCTGTTGCCACTATAGATGTTTCGAACAATTTTTCCGTACCACCAAGCGGTGCCGCAGGAGGAGATTTGACCGGAACCTACCCCAATCCTACCCTTGCTTATAACTCAGTTACTGATGACAAGATAACAAGCATAGCATGGTCGAAAATTGTGGGAGCGCCAACAACCATGCCTCCGGGAGGTACAGCCGGCGGTGATTTAACGGGAACTTATCCGAATCCGAATTTAGCTGATGGCTCTATTAAGGATGGTCATATAGTTGACGTTGGTTGGTCGAAAATTTCAGGTGCGCCAACTTCCTTTCCTCCGAATGGCATTGCCCAAGGCGATTTAGCAGGATACTATCCCAATCCCACGATTGCAGATAATGCGGTTACAGACCAGAAAATCGTTAGTTTAGCATGGTCGAAAATAACTGGTGCACCAACTACTTTCACTCCGGGGGGAAATGCCGGTGGGGATTTAGAAGGAACATATCCAAATCCTTCTATTAAATTTCCTATTTTCAAGCAATATTCTACTAATGCTGTAAACGATTTTCTTATTGATGTTACAAATACAGGAAATGGGGGAGCTGGAAGCTTTCAGGTTAATGAAATTACTTCTTCTGCACGTGCAATATACGCTAGAACATTAGGAGTGGGGGTAGTTGGTTCTTTCATAAATTCAAATACATCAAATCTTAATCAAGCATTAGATGTACGTACAAATGGACAAGGTTGGGCTGCGAATTTTACAGGAACTACTAACGGAGTGTTTATTACAACAACAAGCGGAAGTGCTCTTGTTGTAACTGGTGGTACAAAAAATGCTGCTGTCCCTACTTCACAAGGTAACCGACTTCTGTATTGCGAAGAAGCAACTCAAGTGTGGTTTTCCGATTATGGCTTTGGCAAACTCGAAAATGGAGTAGCAACTATAAAGATTGACCCTCTTTTTGCCGAAACCGTTACTCTTACTGATAACTATCATGTATTCTTGCAGTCTTACTCCGAAGCAGAAATTATTGTTATAAGCCGGACCCAAACTCAATTCGTCGTAAAATTAAGAACCGGCGAACCGAATGCTGAATTTTCATACCGTATCGTAGCTAAAAGAAAGGGATTCGAGAAGGAAAGGCTTGAATATATCGAACTTCCAAAACGCACTGAAATTACAAAACAAAAATAATTAATAGGGGTTTAGACTGTAGGTGTTTAGGCTGTAGGTATTTAATGAATTATGAATTATGAGTTAAAATATTATAACTTATAACTTATAATTCATAACTTCCTAAAAGCCTAAATGTCTAAAACCAAAAAGTCTGATTATTAAAAAATCAAACAATCTAAAGGGTAAAAATATGTCGAAAATAAATATTAAATTAGTTCTGCTCGCTTGCTGTCTTGCTATAACAAGTTCTTTCGCACAGAATTATCAGATTCCGCTTAGCGTTATGGGCGGCGGTGGGAAAGTTGCTGTCTCGACGAACTATATATTGGCAGGAACTTTTTGCCAGACTGCTACGCAGATTCAATCCGGCTCGAATGGCGTACTTCATGCCGGCTTCTGGAATGATGCTACAACCGCTGCGCCTACCGGAGTTGGTGATGAAATTGAATTAACAAATCACAGACTTATTTGCAATCCAAATCCCATATCCAATGAAGGCAGAATAAGATATTATCTTAGCTCAAATGCCCATGTAAGTTTAACTATTTATAATAGTATAGGGATTAAGGTCGGCGAAATCCTCGATAAAGAACAAATCGCCGGGGAACAATCGATTAATTATACATTTGCGCATTTACCCAATGGTGCATACATTTGCAGATTAATGGTAAATGATGCGGTAGAGTGGATTATGATTTGCATATATAAGTAGGGATTTAAAACTAAAATTCCATAATAAATACAAAATAACACACTCCTTATTCCCCACTTGATAGGGGATTAAGGGGTGTGTAATATATAATTTCTATTATCTTCCTAAAGGTGGGTTCTAAAAATTCAATTTAGGCTGTCATTCTGAGCGAAGCGAAGAATCTATCTTGTTGATTTTAAAGAAAATTGGATTCTTCGCTTCGCTCAGAATGACAATTTTTAGAACCCCCCTTAAAGTAGAAAATTTAAAATCTGTTTCAAATCTGACCCTTTTTTTCAATAAGAGCAAAATTTATCTGTAGCTTTAAGTAAAACCTTCAAAGTAATAAAAAATTTAATAATTGTATTTGAAAATTATTTATTTTGCATAACAAGTAATTTGTAAGACTTTACAACTTTTTATGGAGAATTTATGTATTTGTTTATTTTCAAAATAGGTTCTTGGTTCTCTTCCGGATTTCGTTTGTCATCTTTAAAACTAACAATGCTTAATGTTATAACAGCGGTAATCCTTATTAGTACCGGCACAATTCTTCAGGCTCAGATTCCCGAAAAAATTAATTATCAGGGCTTTCTTACCGCTCCCAACGGCTCTCCGGTTGCTAACGGCAGTTATGCTTTGTCATTTAAAATTTACGATGCTGCGAGCGGCGGGCAGCTTCTTTGGAGTGAAACAAGCCAGGTGCAGACAGTAAAAGGACTTTTCGAAACAACGTTAGGCAATACAAATCCTATTCAACTTACTTTCGAAAAGCAGTATTGGGTTGGCATCAGTGTATCAGGCAGTAATGAATTAACTCCCCGAACGGAACTGACTTCAGCAGCATATTCATTCCGCTCAAAGGTTGCAGACGGACTGTCCTCAAATGCTACCGGAGTAGTTACCAGTGTTAATGATATCAATGGAAGCATTACTCTTAAGGGAGAAGGAGGAACAACCATTAACAAGAGTGGAAATGTTATATCTATTGGTTCTTCGGGCAGCGGCGGAACAGGAATACAGGGAGTTCAGAATAGCGATGGAAAGCTCAATATCACAAATCCGAATGGTCCAATTGCAACCATCGATGTATCGAATAATTTTTCAGTTCCACCAAGCGGAGCAGCAGGCGGCGATTTAACCGGATATTACCCCAATCCGACGCTCGCATATAATTCAGTCACCGATGACAAGATAACAAGCGTAGCCTGGTCGAAAATTGTGGGAGCGCCAACAACCATGCCTCCGGGAGGTGCCGCAGGCGGTGATTTAACGGGAACATATCCGAATCCGAATATAGCAGACGGCTCAATTAAAGATGGTCATATTGTTGATGTAAGTTGGTCTAAAATTACAAATGCACCAACAACATTTACTCCGGGTGGAACGGCAGGTGGCGATTTAAGTGGTTCTTATCCAAATCCAAGTATTGCTGATAACTCAGTAACAGACCAAAAAATCAGCAGTGTTGCATGGTCAAAATTATCCGGAGTTCCAACTTCATTCTCTCCGGGAGGTGTTGCCGGTGGAGCTTTGACTGGTACTTATCCAAATCCATCACTTTCGATGCCGATTGCTTTATCATATAATCAAACAATTTCAAGCCCAATCTTTAGCGTAACCAACCAAGGGAATGGTATAGCGGGAAATTTTGTAATTGAGAACAGTTCCAATAATTATTCTGCCATTAACGCGGGTACAAATGCAGCCGGAATTGGTGGAGCGGGAAATTTCTATGTAAATAATTCGGCTAATACTTCTGCTGCTCTAAACGTTTACTCTACTCATTCCGGGGTAACTTTGAAGGTATTAAACACTAATACAAGCAATTCAAGCGCTTTGATTTTTGCCGATTCTTATGGTACCGGTTGGGTAGCCGATTTGTCCACAACAAGTAGTAGTGGCAGGGGAATCATGATATCAACTCAGGGAGGAACTGCACTTGCGGTTAGTGGAGGAACAAAGAACGCTGTTGTGCCAACATCAAAAGGTAATAGATTGCTTTATTGCGAAGAAGCCACCCAGGTATGGTTTTCCGATTATGGCTTTGGGAGGCTTGAAAATGGAGTGGCAACTATAAAAATTGACCCGCTATTTGCCGAGACCGTCACGCTTACGGAAAATTACCATGTATTCTATACAGCTTACTCTGATGCAGAACTCTTTATTCAAAACCGCACACCAACACAATTTGTCGTAAAACTCAGAGCAGGCGACCCAAATGCAGAATTTTCCTATCGAATCGTCGCGAAAAGAAAGGGATTCGAGAAGGACAGGCTTGAATATATAGAGCTTCCAAAACGCGCTGAAATAACAAAAAAGGTAACTTCTCAATTAAAAGGAATAACGAACAAGGATTAACGATTTAAGATTTTAGAAGAAAGCAAAGCCAGGCTTAGATGTCCAACATCTTCAAGATGTTGGACATCTTTAGAAAAAACAGGAATAAAAAGTAATAATATGTACAAACACAATTTAGAAGAACGATTAATAAATTTAGCGGTATTAATAGTTAAAAGCTTTGAAACTGCACAGAAGAATGATCAAAAGCAAGGTACGAAATCATAAATTATTAATCGTTAATCCTTGTTCTTAAATCATGATTTCTATAAATAATTACTGAATAGTAACACAAAATAAAAAAAAGGAAAAAAATATGACTAAAATAAAAGTGATAGTAGCACTGCTAATTGCTTGTTTTGCAATTAGTAATTCATTCGCACAAAATTATAAGATTCCACAAAGCGTTATGGGCAGCGGCGGGAAGGCTGCTGTCACGACGAACTATATATTGGCTGGAACATTTTGCCAGACAGCTACACAGATTCAATCCGGCTCGAATGGCGCGCTTCATGCCGGCTTCTGGAATGATGCTATCGTCTCGGCGCCAACCGGAGTCGGTGATGTAATCGAATTATCAAATCACATTCTTATTTGCACTCCAAATCCCATCTCCAATGAGGGGAGAATAGGATATTATTTAAACTCGAATGCTCATGTTAAATTATCATTATATAATAGTATTGGAGCAAAGATTTGCGATATTATCGATGAGGAACAATTATCCGGCGAGCAGTCTCTCATCTATTCATTCGGCGGTTTGGCGAATGGCGCCTATATCTGTAGATTAATGGTAAATAATGCTGTCGTGCAGATTTTGATTTGTATATATAAATAGGAATAAATTAATATTTAATGAGAATATATTTTTAAGAAAATTGTATATTAATTTTCTGTCAGAAGTTCTCAGCTAAACATTGCAATTATAATAAGGTTATTTCTCTTTGCGGCTTTGCGAGATTTTTTTAACGCAAAGTAGTTAAGTAACTGTTGAAAAAGGCAAGAAGAATGTCATTCGTTAGCGAAGTGAAGAAACCATAAGCAGCATTGGGACTGGATTCTTCGCTTCGCTCTGAATGACTTTCTTGTTGACTTTCCACACAATCTCAAATTCAGGAATCCCCTGAACTGCAATGGGAATGGATTCCTGCATTGCAGGAATGACAGAATGTAAGTTATAAAAGCATCTTTATATAATATTTCTATATAAATTAAACGTAAAAACCTATAGCCTAATCCCCTACAGCCTAAAAGTCCTGAACTTTTTCATCTTTTTCTTAGCCATGAGAGGGCTTTCGGGATTGACGACTAACTTTTGCTGCTTTGGGTCGATAACTACATCCAAATCTTCCATTGGAATCGCACCAAGCAGCACTTCATTATTTCCGGACAAAACAACCGCATCGCAGGAGCAGCGGCGGTTCTCAAAACGTACATCAACAGGTCCAACAATATCGACATCTTCTTTGGAGCCATTGGCAAGTTCCATAGTTTGACGATGGATTGTTTGTAACCCGAGTTTCTTTTTAATATCTTCATTGATTGCTAACATATAAGAGCCGGAATCAACAAGCGCATTTACTTTAACTTTCCTGATTTGTTCTTCTTTAAGGTAGCCGGATTGCTGGAGAAAAATATCTCCCCAACTATAAATGTCTATATCAGCATAAACTGAACCCATTTACTCACCTACGATTTTAGAACTCAACGTATTGATAAATAAAATATTTTTACCATTATTCTATCACCATATTTACCAATGACAGATTTTTAAGGAATAAAAAAATGGTAACTATTTAAACATTGAAAAACCCCCTAACCCCCTTTGAAAGTAATAGCACTAAGATAAAGAGAAAAAAACCCCACCCTGCCCTCCCCTTACTAAGGGGAGGGTATGAAGCTATAAAGCTAAGTACAAATAATAATAGGATATTACACTCCCTCCCCTTTGTAAGGGGAGGGCAGGGTGGGGTCTGTTTTACTTAATATCATCAAATTATTCCTTATCTTAGTGACATTACCTTTGAAAGGTGGGGAATTGGTTGTCACCCCTTTTTCAAAGGGGGTTAGGGGTTTCTCTTGAATTTGTCATTGCATATTTTTATTAATTCCATTATTTTGGAGTTCAGGATGTCATTTTTCAGAGGTCTCATTAATATTTAATTAAAAATACAGAGAAAAACCTGCTACCAAACCCAGATTTCTATAAGAACCGCTTTTTGTTATTTTGGAAAATCCATAAGATAACCTGCCATCAAGGCTAACGATTTTATCAAGGAATAAATCGCCACCAATAATTAATCCATAATCGGAGTCTTCCTTACCATTGGCATAAAGTTCCCTATCCTGGATTTTTATTTCACCGGTTTGTTTTAATCCGTAATACATTCCGATATTGAGGTTCATCCTTCCTTTGTGCTGACCTATTTCAGTTAGTTTGAATTTCATCAGAACAGGAATTTCTATATATGAAAAATCGAAAACAACAGGCGGTTCATCTATGCTTTCAGCGCCTTTAACAGCATATAATACCTCAAGCTGAAATCCAAATTCTTTGTGAAAATAGTCAGTTAGTACCACACCAATCTGATAGCAGAATTTCGGACCTACACTTTCGTCCTTAGCCCGAATATTTGAAATTCCGCCGGCTATTTTCATCCCGATTTGTGATTGACCATAAGAAGCGGACGAACCTAATAAGAAAATTAACAGGTATAATATTTTTTTCATTGGCATGACTTTAAAATTCGGATTTAATACTAAACTTTCAACAAGAATAACATGGGGCTGAATAAATGGCAAGAAGAATGTCATTTATTCAACCTCTAATTGAAATATGAACAAATTTGAAAAAAATTGATCTACTTTACAACTCAATCAAAAGTTATAAATGAAAATTTATTTCTAAGAAATAAGAAAATATTAGCTATTTCACTGCCTCACAGTCGACTAATTTAACTTTAAAATCCTTTATTTCTTCAGTATATTCCTTGCTATCAAAGTGAAATGATAACAATTCCTTCGGCTTTATTTTATCTTTTTTTGTATAGAAATATTCTTGACGAACTTTTTTATTCTTATCTAAAAATTGAATTTTAAGTTTGAAATTTTTATAGAAAGTTGATTTAGATTTGTTTTTGATACTACATTCAAAATAAGACTTACCAAGAACAGGCTCCATTAATTCAAATTTAAATTCGATGAACTTTAATGGCGTTTCAATTTCGGGTTCTGATATTTTCTTAATTTCATCGGCCTGTAGCGATTTTTCACTATCATTAATAGTATCTTTTTTTATTTTTTCAATACTATCATTTGGTGTTGAATAGCTTTGTTTTGGTTCAAAAGCAGGTTTCTTATCGCTGTCACAAGATAATAGAATAATAAATAATATAAGAAGAAAATATTTCATTTTTAGCCCTTTATTAATTAAAATAATATGCTATTCCAGCTAAAATCCCTAAATTATTTGATGTACCGCTTTTAGTTAAATTTGATAAACCGTATGAAAATCGACCATCAATGCTTAATCGGCGGGATAAAAAAGCATCAATTCCAAAAATAAGTCCAAAATCAGAGCTTTCTAAACCATCTGCGTCTAATTTGATATTCTGAATTTCAACTTCACCGGAAAGTTTTGCTCCATAATAAAAGCCCCCGATTAGGTTCAATCTCCCCTTGTGTTCACCAACTTCTGAGACTTTGAATTTAATTAAAACTGGTATTTCCAGATAAGTAAAGTTGAATTTGACGGGTGGGTCATCTGAACTTTCTGCACCCTTTGAAGAATATAAACCTTCAAATTGTATCCCCCAATCAGGATTAATATTGTAGATACCTAAACCACCGATTTGGAAACCAAATTTTGGACCAATACTCTCCTTTTCATCGGTAACATTTGTTATTCCACCACTCAACTTAATTCCCCATTTCACCTGACCGTTTGCGATTACTATTGATAATAGAAACACTGATAAAATTAAAAAAGTTTTCATAATTACTCCAAATAAATTTAATAAAAAGAGCTTTCTTACTCAATATTTTCTTCAGTCATCAATATTATATTTTATAAAAAAACAATATAATAAAAACTTTTTGTATTTCCAAATAGTTTAAAAAAATTATTTTATTAATACAAATTTATCCAAATAAACTTTTTCTTTTGTTATTGTGTTAATATAGTAGGTTCCATCGGGTAGATTTATTACATTCATTGGAATTTTATTTGTCATGGGATTTATTATTCCATCAAATATTTTTTCAAGAAATGCACCCTTCGAATCATAGAGTGACATTTTAATTGGTTGTGTTGTTCTAAAATTCAATTCTATAAAAAAGCTCCCTGAGTATGAGGGATTGGGATAAATACTGATGTTTGATACACTGACTGAATTATCACCTACACCGGATTTATCGTTTGTCGTAAAGCTCCATGGCAGGCTCCATGCGCTTGCGCCGGCATTGTTCACAGCGCGCATTTTCCAATAGTATTTTGTTAACATTTTGAGCAAGGTATCCAATTTTGCAGGTCTCGGCACATCAGGCAGGAATGTACGGATAAATGAATTATCAGAAAAATCACTTGCAGTAGATAGCATTATTTCGTATTTAAGGGAGCGGGGCATTTGCCGCCAGTCGAAATATCCGAGAATACTGATATCCGTAGCATTATCCAAAGGTAAATTCAAATCTGGCGTTCCAGGAATAGAATCGGTTGTTAAGAATTCGACAGCATCGGAAAAAGGTCCATTTTGTCCTGCCTTAACAGCACAAACCCGCCAGAAATAAATTGTTCTATATTTCAATTTAAAAGTTAATTTATAAGTAGTATCGGGAATCGAGGATACATCTGCAATTAGAGGAGCAGAAAAATTTTTATTTGCAGAAATTTGAAGAATATAAGAATCTCCAGCCTGGGGTTTGTACCAATTAAAATCAGGTTGAAGAATGACATTAATTTCATTTGACGAAGGAGCTATTGTCAGGGGCGCTTCGAGAGATGCCTCCATAGTCGTAAAACTCCATACATCAGACCATTTGCTGTTTCCTGTCGGATTAATTCCCTGAACCCGCCAGTAATACTTGGTTGTAGCGCTCAATCCGTTTATCTGAGCGGAAGGGATTTTTACTATAACATTTTTTTCGAGGGTTTTAAAGTCATTCACAGTTGAAACCTGAATGCGGAATGAATCGGTAGCATTTGCTTTGTTCCATTGAAATGTAAGATTTCTGGAAACGTCAACTGCGTTGTTATTCGGATATAATAAAACGGGTTGGTCGGGAACGGCTGGGAAATATAAAAATTCGAAATTATTGCTATTCATATTCGGAATATACAGAGAATCATTTACTTTATGAAAGAAAATATCCGCAGGACCGTTGTATCCGGTACCGACTAATTTGTATAAACCGCTAAAGTCAGGAGGATACATATAAATTTTACCACCGACAGGATTACCTACATCCCATGATGAAATGTACCAATTCCCTAAGCGGTCCCTTGTAATACCGTCGAAATGTTTTAAATCGCTTCCTTTTACTAATGTAACCTGCAAATCAACAGGATTAATTGCATAAATTCCGGCATTTTCATCAGCAAAGGATACAGCTAAAATCCTGTTTTTTTCGGTTTCGTACCAAAGACCGTTCGGGGTTGGGAAATTGCCTTTCGTGGCTAATTTAACGATTTGTGATTTGGTAATATCGTATCTGAATAATACTTCCGATTGAGTATCGCTCATATATATATAATTCTTACCGTCATAACAAATATCATTTAGAAATGAAGAATTTGGTGCTGTGAGTGTAGCAACGATATAACCATGTTCTACATCTACCTTGATTAATCGTGTAACATCGCATACATACAACGTATCACCCAATAATAACATACCTTTCGGGTCAATCATGCTACCAACAATATAATTTGATAATTCCCCTTTTTTTGTTCGGATAGATATGTAACCATCATTTTGAGTTGGAGCATTCACGTTAGAAATGTAGAATCTATCCCGTGCATCATCCCAGATAATTGATTCGGGCTTAAGCAAATAATCTGCTTTTATGTTAAGGGATGATAAGCAGTAAATTAGAAATAAATAACAAGTAAAATAAATATTTTTCATAAGTGCCTCAGTCTATAATTTGATAAAAATTTTTAATATTTTCAAAAATAATCCAAGTAAAAAATTTTCTTAAAATAATCAATTAGTATTCGTCCAATAACCGACTTTCATCAATATATCTGTGTTAAAAGTCAGGAAGAATATCCTTCTGAACTCCAAAATAATGGAATTAATAAAAATAAGCAATGACAAAAATAAGAGAAACTCCCTAACCCCGGTTTTAGAAGTAGAACATAGAAGTAGAAGATAGAAATTATTCCCCCTTTTTCAAAGGGGGTGAGGGGGTTTCTCTTATTTTTTATTTTTGACATAGTAACCCATAATCCCCTTAATTCGAAGCAATAGCTTTCTTTTGCGTCGAATCGATTTTCTGCTGAATCGCATTTATACTATCCCTTTTGAAATATTCGGGATGAAAATAATATTTGATAAGCTCGCTTGCAATAGGCGCTGCAACTGTTGCACCAAATCCTGCATTTTCCACTAAAGCGCAAATAGCAATTTTCGGGTTATCCTTCGGAGCAAAGCAAATAAACCATGAATGGTCCTGTCCGTGCGGATTCTGTGCAGTTCCTGTTTTACCGCAAATTGAAATTCCTTCGATTTTTGCATTTGTAGCGGTACCCCCCGGAGTATTAACAACATCGAACATTGCATCCCGAATCAGCCTTATAGTCCTTTCGCTTAGTTTTAGTTGACGGGACTGGTAAGCGACATCTTCCCATTTATTGGTGATATTATTCATAACAGAGCGAACAACGTGTGGTTGATGAACGATTCCTCCATTGCCCAGGGCTGCTGCATAAACAGCCATTTGAATAGGAGTAACGAGCAATTCCCCCTGTCCTATACCATAATTTACAAGCTTTCCGGCAGAGTAACCAACATTGCCGGATTTATTGAGCCAGCTTAGTGTTGGTAGTCTCCCTCGCTGTTCATTAGGAATATCGACTGCTGTTTTCTCCCCGAAACCAAACATCTGTCCATATTTTTCAAAATTAGTCATGCCGATTTTCAGGGCAAGCTGATTGAAATATGCATTACATGAAGCCTGAATAGCATGTTTTAAACTTATCGCCCCGTGTACTCCGTGACATGCCGTAGTTCTTCCGCCAAAATCAAAACCACCCCGGCAGACGAAGGTAGTGTTTTCATCAATAATGCCTTCTTCCAACGCAGCTATTGCATGTACCATTTTGAAAGTAGAGCCTGGAGGATACTGAGCCATTATAGCTCTGTGGAATAAAGGTTTTCCGGGGTCATCGTATAAAACATTATAAATTTTTGCCGGCACCTTGCCGCTGAACTCACGGGGGTCATAATCCGGTTTGCTTGCTAAAATCAGGACATCGCCATTACTTGGGTCGATGGCAACGACAGCTCCCCGTTTATCGGCAAGCATATTTTCTGCTTTCTCCTGTAATCGTTTGTCAATTGATAATTTTATATCAAATCCATTCGTTGGCGAAACATCCATTTGCCCCCGGTTAAAACTTGATATCTTTTTCCCAAGATTGTTAATAGCAACGAACTGTACACCTTCTTCGCCGCGGAGAAAATTATCGTAGGTTTTTTCGATTCCGGTTTGTCCTATAACGTCGCCGGGTTTGAAGAATTTATTTTTCTCCAATTGTTCTTTAGTAATTTCGCGAGTATAGCCCAGCAGATGCGCCATATTGAAATTGAACTCATATAAGCGTTTCGACTCCACAACTATATCTATACCCGGAAGAAAATCGCTGTACTCCTCGAGATTGGCAATCTCAGATATATCTGCATCACGATAGAATCGCCAGGGAGCGAATCTCAGATAATGTTTGTAATCCGTCATTGCTTCAAAAATTTCCGCTGAATCGACCGGAAGTATCGAGCAAAGAAGAGGGATGCTTTCTTTGCGAAAACTATTTGGTGTGAGCGTAACGGAAAATGAAGGTTTGTTATGCACCAATAATATTCCGTTTCTATCAAAAATATTACCACGTAGCGGAGCGACAGGTAACTTTTTTATTGCCTGCTGCTCGCTTTCGCTCCTGTAAATTTGTCCTTTAACAATTTGCAGATAGAAAAGCTTAATCGTAAAAACCAAGGTAAAGGCTAATACTAAATATTGAAATATCTTCATCCTGTTAAGCGATGCAAATTCGGATTTGCCGCCGATCGAATCATTTATTGCCATGTTATCGTTTTTTTGTAAGAAATTATACTAATTTCAAATTAATAACTTTGAGCACTATCTATCAAGCAATAATTGAATTCCAAAGTACAACTATGGAATTAATAAGTCCTGAATATTTCTCATTCCAAAATTCCGATTTTGGAATGTAATTTTCACTAAAAATGCTTTTTAGAGTGGACTCAATCTTTGAAATAAAGAAAAAATTTTTCATATTTTCAAAGTTTTAAAAAGTTCATCGTAATTGCCTTCAAAATAATCACCGTTATTATAATCATCCCTGGATTGCAAGGTATCAAGTATAAACCTCAATCAAATTAAATTATGATAAAGTTGGATGTTATTTTTAATAATAGAATTAACTAACTCCTGCATATTCACTTGTTTTTTAGACGCCAGGGCTTCGATAAATTCCTTTACCTCTGGTTCCAAATATATTGGAATATTCAAGATAGCATCGGGATTATAAAATTTTCCCCTAATCCCCTTTGAAAAATCATATTCTTTTTTCATAAAACGTTTCTATTTAATAATTAAATAATAATTTTGCATTTCATTTTTAGTCGGTTTTCTTGCAGATATAATCCTAATGTTCAAATTACCTTAATTTATTAACATATATGTATGAATTACGACGAACAAGTTGCCTTTGCTATTTAATCCTATACTTATCCATCTTTCTTCATTTTCACTATGCTCAGAATCAAAAATTGATAAAATATTTGAATCTTTAAAAATACCACTTGCTTCTTCAAAAGATATATTATGCTTTATAACATTAGCCTTAGCTTTTTTTATATCCCATGAAAAATTATATATCATTCTCTTTCTCTAATTCTCTTTTATTTATTTTAACAACGATAATATAATGATTTTATTTGAAAAAACTTCCATTACTTTTTTCTATATCATTAATTACAAATATTATAAAAAAATTCCTTAATTTTATATTTTATATTAAATGACTGATTAAAATTACGGATTGATTGAATGAAACCTGTACATAGCTTTGTAGTAACGGCGCACCTGCCCGAAAAAATCGAGCATCTGAAAGAATTGGCATATAATTATTGGTGGTGCTGGGACGCCGATGCCCGAGACCTCTTTCAAAGAATTGACCGCAAACTATGGGAGGAAGTCAATCATAATCCCGTTCTACTAATCAATAAACTAACTCAGGAAAAACTTGAGGAATTATCACAGCAATCAGACTTTACAAATTACCTAGGCATTGTTCACGATAAATTAAATACATATCTTAGCTCCAAAGGCTGGTTCTCGACAGTCGAAGAATCTCCCGATGGTAAAATTGCATATTTCAGTCCGGAATACGGCATTAACGAAAGCTTCCCGATTTATTCCGGTGGATTGGGTGTACTTTCCGGCGACCATTTGAAATCATCATCCGACCTTGGAGTACCGCTTATCGGAGTGGGACTACTTTATCAGCAGGGATACTTCCGTCAGCATCTGGCTCAAAATGGCTGGCAGAATGAACTTTATTTATATAATGATTTTTATTCAATGCCGCTTACAATGGTTCGGACCAAAGGCGGCGAACCGCTTATTGTCGATGTTGATTTGCCGAAAGCAAAGGCTTATGCCCAGGTATGGAGGCTTAATGTCGGCAAAATTCCTCTTTATTTGTTAGATACGAATATTTCAATGAATAAATTAGATGAATACCGCGATATTACAGACCAGCTCTATGGCGGTACTCGCGATACACGAATTCAGCAGGAAATTATTCTCGGAATTGGCGGTATGCGTGCTTTGAAAGCAATGGACATAGTTCCCGACGTAGTTCATATTAATGAGGGACACGCAGCATTTTCACTCTTAGAGCGGACGAAAATCTTTATGGAAAAATATAATTGCGATTTCATATCCGCTAATCAAATAACCAAGAGCAGTTCTGTCTTTACTACACATACACCCGTTCCGGCAGGAAATGAAGTTTTCAAACTGGAATTAATCGAGAAATATTTCGAGAAGTATTATAAATCACTTAAAGTCGATAATGAATATTTCATTTCTTTGGGTCAAGTCGATGGTTATGACCCAAAAGAAGAGTTCTCGATGACCATACTTGGATTAAAATTAACAGGATATTGCAATGGAGTCAGTAAACTGCACGGCAAGGTAGCCCGTAAAATGTGGCATCACATCTGGAAATGCTTTCCGGACGAGGAAGTGCCGATTCATCACATAACAAACGGCATTCATAACCTGACTTGGATAGCCCGCGATTTCGCGGATTTATACGACCGCTACCTGACTCCGCTCTGGCGCACGGAAACGGATAATCCCGAAGTCTGGAAAAATATCGATATTATCCCGAACGAAGAGCTGTGGCGCGAAAAACAGCGTCGCCGTACTCGTCTGGTATTATTTGCCCGGGAGCATCTGAAGCGACGCCAGAAGGATTTCCTGCTGCCGGACGAAGTGAATAAAATTAATGATTTCTTAGACCCGGATGCACTTACTATCGGCTTTGCCCGGCGATTCGCAACTTATAAGCGCGCCCTTTTGCTGTTCAATGATATGCCTCGATTGGTTTCTATTTTCAAATCGGCAGCCCAACCCGTCCAGATGTTAGTTGCCGGAAAGGCACACCCACACGATATTCAGGGTAAGGAAGTTATTCAGGGAATTATCAATCGCGTGCGGGAATTCGGGTTGGAGCGGCATATTGTTTTCCTTGAGGATTATGATTTGGTGATTGCAAGGCTAATGGTCAAGGGATGCGATGTATGGCTCAATAATCCAATCCGGCCTCAGGAAGCAAGCGGTACTTCGGGCATGAAAGCTGCAATTAACGGAACTCTCAATCTCAGCATTTTGGACGGCTGGTGGGAAGAGGCTTTCAATAGCGCTAACGGCTTTGCAATCGGCGAAGGCGAAATGTATGCCAATCACGAAGAGCAGAACATAATCGAATCGCAGTCAATTTACAATCTGCTGGAAAACGTGATTAAGCCTATGTTCTACAATCGTCCGTCGCGAGTGCCGAATAAGTGGGTAAACTATATGAAGAACTGCATAAAGACAATATCTCCGCAGTTCTCTACCGCAAGAATGATAAAGGAATATTCCACGCGTTTCTATATTCCGGCTATGCACAATTATCGCGAGCTTTCAGGTCATAATGCCAAACGCGCCGCCGAGCTTAAAAATTGGAAGGATAAAGTTCGCGCAGAATGGGAGAAGGTCGAGATTATAGATACTTCCACGAAGCAAAACGGAGAAGCGCTTTTGGGTAAGCCAATCGATGTATCGACTGTCGTCTCACTTGGCAAACTGACGCCGGAGGATGTTATAGTACAGGTATATTACGGCACCGTTGACCCATACAATGAACTGAAAGATACGAAGTCGGAAAACCTGGAATTAGTTAAATCCGAGGGTCTTTATCATTATTATGAAGGTTCGTATATTTGCCCTGATACGGGAATGCAGGGCTTTACAATTCGCATCCTGCCAAATCACAGCTTAATGGTTGACCCTGCAGAGCTGTATTTATGCGCCTGGGCGAAGTGAATCTAATGGTCAATGGTCAATGGTTAATGGTCAATGGTTAATGGTCAATGGTTAATGGTCAATGGAATTGTCTTAATTAAGTTTTAATAATTAGTAGATAAAATCAAATATATCATTTTATCCTATTCTCAAATTTTTGTTTTAACTTTGATTTTTAAAATTTATCATCATTGTAATAAAATTCCTGAAAAATATTACCAAAATTATCCTGTAGGGTTGGTTTTTTATTTTTTATAAAATAGAGGGACGGAATTCATCTTTTATGACTTTCTTTGATTTCAACTATATTCTTTTTCTTTTTTGTAATATCATATTCAATTTTAGGCTCTATTAAAACCATTTGATTTTCTTTAATTATATCCCTGGGTAATTTTTTTAAATAATTTGATATAAATAGTTCTTTTCCATTCTGATTTGATGAAGTTGTAATATTGCGCATTCCATAGGTCAATTCCCAGGGAATAATATGTGCAAAGGAAAATAAATTTCTTATATATTCACTATCATCATACGTAATTAACCAATTATGCCTGCAATTTTTCATTACTTCGGCAAAACGAATATGGTCGAATCCTTTGTGCAGAACTCCGTTTTTTCCATATAAAGCAGATTTTGAAGCAGAATAATATGGCGGGTCAAGAAAAATAAATACATTTTCGCCTTCCGCTTCAATGACTTCCTGAAAATCCAGATTAGTTATTTTAGTATTTTTGATTACCTGACCAAAATGAATTAATCTTTTTATACTACTTTCGGTGAATCTTCCGGTAAATGCTTGCTGACTAAAGCCACCACTTTCGGTGGTTCCGGAAAAGGTGATTCTGTTAAAAATGAAGAAAGCGGCAGCTTTATATAAATCATCATATTGCTTTATATTATCTATCAGGAATCTATGTAATTCCTTGCCGTCGGAAAATTTATTTCTCAATTCATATATTTTCTCAATTACCGAATCAATATCCTTGGAGGACATTTCCCAGAATTTGAATAATTCATAATATAAGTCGTTAATCCAGAATTTTCTATTGGGGAATTTTTGTTTTAAATAGATGAAAATGGAACCTCCTCCAACGAACGGTTCCCTGAATTCAGTAAATTTTGGAATAAGAGTCGCTATTAAATCGACAGCTCTGCTTTTTCCTCCCGGATATCTTAATGGGCTTTTTATCATTGTACTTGTTTACACAATTATTTTTGCTCGTATAAACCATTATTTGAACTTTCTAATTGTTTCAATGTAAATTCTAATCTATTTATCAAATCATCGTATGTAATTATATCAATAATATTTTTATATTTCCTTTTAATAACTTCAAAGTCTTGCTTTTGTTCTTTTGATAATTTGTTTTCACGCCCCATTATAATAAAACCTCCAGGATTTGTAATTCTTATATTAAAATTCTTTGGAAGAAATTCTTCATATCTTTTAGTTAAAATATCTTCTCCTCTCTTACCCCATTTATTTAAATAAAAAATATATTTTTCAATTTGCATAACTGCCCCTGATAATTCTCTTAATGGAATATAATTATCTCTGTACTGATTTAAAGTAACAATTGAATTATTAAATGGTCGTTTAATTTCAATTATATCAATATTCCCCGTAGAATCAACTAATAAATAATCAAGAAACTTTTTTTTTTGAGTATAAATATCAAAAATTTCAACATTCTGAAATAAATAAATATATTTTGGATAAAGTAATAATATTATTTGTAGTATTTCTAATTGCCATTGCTTTTCATTATACTGATTTTCATTTAATAACATATCTTTTAATTTTAATAAAATTTCAGAATATTTATGAATTTCATTCTGCATTAAAGAATTAACTAAATTATTACCAATTCTACTTATTTTTTTATTCATGTATTTATTATATGTTCGTACACTATCTTTTACATTATCAAAATAATTTCTTAAAATAGTTGTAAGACGTGCTTGAATATATAATTTCTTTTCATATGAATTTGGAAAATTATCAATTAGATTATTAAATTCTGCTAAAGGTATTGATTTCAAATTATTACCGCTTATAAATATATCCTCAGACATTAATTCATCTATTTTGGAGAATATTGAAATATTATTATCTAATACAAATAAATTAATTTTAATCAAAACTTCCTTATAAATATAAACATCATGATTAATTAATAAAATATCTTTATCAATTTTATAATAATCACCAACTAAATTTCCCAATATAAATTCTATCGGTTTATCATAGTCCTCTTCGGTAATTTCATCAACAATAAAATTATTAACATGTTTTTTATCAAATATAAAAGTGCCTTTCAGACTTACATGATTATAAATATTAAAATTATCATAAATCCAATGGTTATCATTAGTTCCTGTCATATATACAATTAGAAGTAATTCACCTTTTTTTTCAAATTCTATCATTTTAATATTTCTTTTTAAATTGAATTTATCAAATGAATCAAAAAATATCATTTAATCAGTTTAATCAGTGGTTCAGACAGCCTCCACCACCCCATTTACTTTCACCTTCACTACTTCAATCGCTTCCAAGCCTTCATTATCAACTGCTTTAACGGCAATATTGTGTATTCCGGGTTTGAATTTATGTGATTGGTTGCCTTCTTTGTCAAGCATAATGCTTGCTTTGAACTTTTTTTCTTCTTCGCTGTATTCAAAATCCCATGAAAAGAACTCAATTCCGGCATCACTTGTGGCAATAGCTGTGAATTCAATTTCAGTCAAACCTTTTGTATCTTTGCTAAGCTGTTTAATTTCAATGGATAATTTTGGCTTTTTGGCTAAAGGCACAATTTCATCTACCTGCACAAGTTTAATAATTATGTTATCTTCGTTTTTCAATCTTGCAACTTCCTGAACAGCTCCCTTGCCAAAACTAAAGGCTATGATATAACCGACAGGCAGATTTTGCTTTTGATTTTTCTCGAAAAGTGTTTTGTCATATTGCCTTGCCGAAACAGAAAAGTTCTTTATTACATTAACACCTATATTTTCACTTTGTTTGACCTGAATTGGTGTGCCGTCACGCATTTTGCCGTCAGTGCCTTTATCGCCTCCTTTTTTACCGTGTGGGTTCCCTCCGAATCTTTCAATAATCCATTTTTCAAACTCGAACGGGTCCTGATTGAAAAGCTTCTCGTAGTCGTATTTATGAAGGAGCACAGTGAAATCAGCAGAGAATAAATTTTGCTGATTGTTCAATCTCATTTCAGAAACCTTGATAGCCTGTACCGATTGGTCAATTCCGAGCCAATTTCTTTTTAATTTATCTGCTACGACAATAGTAGTTCCACCACCAACGAATGGGTCGAAGACAATATCGCCTTCATTGGAAGAAGCAAGAATAATTCTTTCCAATAATTTTTCCGGTTTTTGAGTAGGGTAGCCGATTCGTTCATTTGATTGGGATTGAACATTATTAATATCAATCCAAATATTCCCTAAAAGTAATCCTTTCTGTTCATTTAAATATCTAATAAGCCTTGGTCTTTTTGAAAAATCAAAACTTCCATCATGTTTCTTAGGGTAATAGATTTTCCCTTCATCATGTAATTTTTGCATTGTCTCTTTTTGAAATCTCCAACCTTTTTGAGGAAAGGGAAATCCTAACCAATCATACATCATATTTGGTCTTGGGTTGGGGCTTGATATATCTGTTAATTGATAAAAACCCATTCCATCATTATCATTATAAGAATAAAATTTAGAAGAAATTTCATTATGATCAGAATATATGGGATAATATGTAAAATTATCAGTTTTTGTATAATACCAAATTGTATCAGTAAGAACAGCTAATTTCCTTTTTGCATCATTATGTGCATTAGTTCGCTGCCAAATTATATCCCCACGAAAATTATGTTCTCCAAAAATTTTATTCAAAATATATACTTTGATTTCAGCGTTTGCATGCCAGTCGCAATGCAGAAAAATTGAACCGGTGGGTTTTAATAGTCTGTGCATTTCTGAAACTCGTTCCTTAAGCCATGCAATATAATGGTCAATGCCTCCGCTCCATCTGTCTTCGAAAGAGCGGACTTCTCCTTTGTCTCCCCAAATAACTTCGTAATTCCGGTTACTGAAAAAAGGAGGGTCAAGATAGATTAAATCAATGGATTCGGATTCCATTTTTCGCATTATTTCGAGATTATCACCAAGGATTAATTGATTCATAATTGCAATTTAAGTAAATTTTGTTATCCTTAAAAAAATTATTTTGTTTCAATATGCTCGATAAACTCTTTCTTTGATATATTCACCTGCTTTAATATACAAGACAGAGTGCTCTCAGGTATTTCCTTTTTATTCATTGGTAAAATCGTAATAATACCTTCATTATTCTTGTATTTTCCATGAGAACCTTTTTGAGACACAAAAGAATATCCAAGTAAATTTAATACTAATCCGATTTCCTTACTTGAATACAATTTAGACATGTAACAATTCCCTTCCTAACATGATTTGTTCTATCTGCACGGGATTAATATTTTCATTTTCATAGTAAAGCTCAACTGCTTCTTTTAAATTGGAAACTGCCTCATCAATCGTATCTCCAAAAGTACCGACATTTACATTGATGCACTGCGAAACATAGTAGTTCCCTTCCTTCCAGACGAGATAATCATAAGTTTTCATAATTTCCTATATCAATCAATTTTCAAAATTTTCTTACTTAAAATAAACGACGTTTCAATTCTAAATTATTTTTTTCCATTATCTTCAATCAAAAAATGGCACCTATCTCAACAAAGAGAAACCCCCTAACCCCCTTTGAAAAAGTGGGAACAAATAATTCCCCCTTTTTCAAAGGGGGTTAGGGGGTTTCTCTTGAAATTGTCATTTTTTATTTTTATTATGCTACGTATTTTTAAGTTCAGAATGACAATCCTGCATTTTATATAATTTTTCAGAGGTCTCATAAAGTAATTGTTTTTTATAACTATTATAATATTAATTTCTTCCTTTACATTTCCCTACCTCATATAAAACAACTCCCTTGCAATCGAGCCATACTCAGTTTTAAGTTTAATGAAGTATAAGCCGGAATTAATAATGCCAGCCTGCCAATCGAAAGTATGTTCGCCGGCAGATAATTCTCCTGTAAATATAACGGCGACTTCCCGACCTAATAAATCATATACAGAAAGGCGCACTAAACATTGCTTCTTCAATCCGAAGCGAATTGTGCAACTCTCGGAAAAAGGATTGGGTTGTATTACCAAATAACCTTCCGAAGGTTCGTAACCTTCCGAAGGTTCATTGACTTCGGAAATATTATTCGTAGTAAATGACCATGCAGGCGACCAAGCGCTCGAACCGCCGTCGTTATTTCCCCGCACATGCCAGTAATGCTTCGTCAGGGTTTTCAGTTCTTTTGTAACATTTGCGCTGCGGAGCGGTGAATGTAGTTTCTCGAAAACGACATTGGAAAAAGCGGCATCGGTTGCTATCTGGGCATCGTAGGTAGTTGCCAATAGCGAGGAAGCCCATTTTATTTGTGGCGTTGTAGCAATATCAATGGCATTGTCGGCAGGGGATGTTGGCACGGGTATATTAGGAAGTCCGAGGGTTGTGAAACTCCATACAGCCGACCAGGGACCGCGAACTCCGGCATTGGTTCCGCATACCCGCCAATAATATTTCGTTGCCGGCTTCAAAGGATTTGTCAATACGAATATCTTTACATTTAAACTTTTATATTCCACATCAATAACTGAGAAATCGGGACTTAGGGAGAATTGCAAATCAAAACGATTCGTGTATCCATAAGATGTTGAATAAGTTACATCGCTCCACTGCAATTGTGTCTTTGCGGAAATATTTGTTGTATCTTTCGCAGGGTATATTAAATTCGGTGCAGTCGGCAGAGGTACCCCGACAATAAATGACCATGCCGATGACCAAATTGTTGAATCCGTATTCTCGTAACCCTTTATTCGCCAGTAAAATATTTTATTTCTATCGCTTAATGCAAATTTATAAGTGTATTCATTTGCTGCAATTTCTTTTTCATTTACTAATAAAGAATCGAATTTTGATGTTTTTGATATTTGTATAATATACTTTGAATTCGTAGATGATTTTGTCCATGTAAATTTCTGTACAGTATCGATATTTATTTTAAGATTCTGTGGGTCAACCGGCGATGGAGTAGTTTGATATGTTGCAATGGCAGGTTTCCTATATGGGACTTTATATCTCTTATTAACTTCAATCCCTTTGATGATATTATTTTTCCCATTTGGATATGTGACAACCACACTATCAATAGTGGTTACATTGCCAAGCCCGAAATGCAGCTCGAAGGAGTTTTGTGTGCATTGCGAACCTGAAATACTTCCCATCAAATCGCGATAGTAAAGTTTTCCCTGAGCATAAACTTTTATCTTACTTCCCAGAGCATCCATCGAAACATTATCATTCGGGCTTCCAACCAACCGGAAAGCGAGCCAGTTGCCTTTGCGTGGGATGTCATTTCGGAAAAGCTTAACTCCCTCCCAACCGCTGCATACTACGAGGTCAAGGTCGCCGTCGTGGTCGAAGTCAGTTCTTGCTGCATTCCACGGTCCATGCACAACCGAGCCGAAAAGCCAGGTAACATCTTTTAATTTAAAATCCTGTGCGCCCTCATTAAGGTAAATATGGGCTTCGCGACGAGGTTCGCTGCTGCTTTGAGCTGTGTAGGAGATCTGCCCGTGCCATATATCAAGCCAGCCGTCCAAATCTAAATCTGCAAAGCACACACCTGCATTCATTTCGAAGAACTTCAATCCCATCGCCTGATGCATTTCAGTAAAGGTGTAATTCGGCTTGCCGTTGTTTTTAAATATTAATGAAGGATTCGAATACATTGCCCGCCAGTCGGGATGTCCGAGATTACCGACGAATAAATCAGGCAGTCCGTCGTTTGTGAAATCTGCCCATTCGCTACCCATGCCATGTCCGAAAACTCCTGCTTCACCCGATGGAGTTGTGACTCCCTGAACGCCGGTTTCAGCGCCAACTTCCCTGAATGTACCGCTTACGGTATTCATGTAAAGATTATCCTTAACCAATCTGTAATTTGCAACGAAAATATCAGTTTTATTATCCTGGTTGTAATCGCAAGCACCAGCGCCATAGCAATCGTAGTATCCGAACCATTGCCCGTTTCCTGCGCTGAACGGCTCTCCTGCGGCAATTCCGGCGCTTTGAGTAACGCAACTGAATTTTCCATCCGTACCTTGCAGCCAGAGCTGGTCTGGGAAATATCGTTCGTTTGAATTACCCTGGGCATCGTTGTATCCAACCCGGTTATTGGCAAAGAAAATATCATCCCGCCCGTCACCGTTAGCATCCAACCAGAGCGGAGTTGTACAGGGATATGGATTTGGTATCGAATCCTGGTCGTATCTGCCGGCAACATTGAAATCCTTTCCGGGGCTTGGGTAAGGTGTTTTGAACACATCTTTATTTTTCTGAGCTGTGAAAGTACCGTTGCCGTTATTGCGATAAATCACGCTTTGATTAACTAACATATTTGTATTTTGATTATAGGCTCCTCCGTTATTTGCATATATATCAATAAAACCGTCGTTATCGAAATCAGCCCAGCTTGTCGTACCGGCTACTACATTGAATTGCGAATTTACATTTTTGTAAGTACCATTGCCATTATTCTGAAAGAACCAGCCACCGATTGCAATATCATCCCAGCCGTCATTGTTCCAATCTACAATGCTGACATTGCCGGATTTAATCAAATTTCCGCTGCCATCGACCAAACCTATTTGCTTAGTAATATCCGTCAGTACCGGAGCAGGAGGCGCTTGCGAAGTTGAATCTAATGGGAAATCATACATTACTAAAAGACGCACCATGAAATCCGCTTCAGCATAATAATACTGACCGGGTCCACCAAGTGAGTTAGTTTGATTCGGATTCATTCGCCACGAACGTGCTGGTGTTGATAGACTATTATTATCTAATCCAAACCAAGGTCCATCCTGCTTGAGTGTATGCTCCACCCAGATGCGGTCGTAACCGTCTGAGCGCAATCCTTCCACTTTGATATAGCGCCAGCCCGGCTTACCGTCGTAATCAAATTCAATGGGAGGAATTAAAGTATTATAAGATGAGCACCATAGTGTTGGTGGGACAGAGCCTTCCGAAGGGTCTCCAACAACGAAGATTGTTTCTGTACCTGGTGTTGTTCCGGCGAAGTAAATCTGCAACTCGATAACATTGCAGGGACCGTCGGGAATAAGGCAAACATATTCTTCCCAATCGGGGCGCTGAGTGTAGGAAGTCAGGGCAGTGCCGTTATCGTTTTTCACGATAATGTTCTGAGAAAATATTGATATTGAGGCAAGCAAGAAGAATGCAAGAATGGCAAGGATTTTACTCATTTCAGAACTTTCAAATTATTTCAAATATAGTTTACTAACTTACAAAATAATTCAGAAAAATTCGGATGGAAAATTCAACTTCCAGCCATACCATCGACTTCGTCGCTAACATGGCAAGTTTGATTCCCATCCTATCGCTGCAAGAGATAGAATGGGTGGAAAAAGAGAAGTTAAATCAACCTTTTTACATGGATAACATCGAAGACTATGATTTCATTCTTTATTTCTTTATAAACAAAAATGTAATTCTTTTCAAAAACAGCACGACGAAACTCTTTGAAGGCTAATTTTGGAAATCTGCATATCGGATATTTTTCGGAAAAGACTGTATGGGATTCTCCAAAAGCAATTAATC
Organism: Ignavibacteria bacterium; assembly: GCA_016844745.1. Lineage (GTDB taxonomy): Bacteria > Bacteroidota > Ignavibacteria > Kapaibacteriales > UBA2268 > JAERMQ01. The sequence continues at coordinate 31,827 of JAERMQ010000021.1, forward strand.
TTTCATTGAATTTGTCGGCAGAAATTGGAAATCCCTGCATTTCAATGAAAAGAAGAGCAATTATTGATTCTTGAGCTTTCTTTTTCCAGATGACTTTTATTTATTGGCTCGATATTTAGCAAGTTCTTCCTTAGCGAACATTCTGACTTCTTGGCTTGTATATCGTCCTTCATCAGTATCATATTCATTTATACGGGTTTCAAGTTCGGCTTCTGTTGCTGGTCTGCCTGGGCGCGCCCAATCATCGTCCGTAAGTGGCTGCTGCTCATTATTATTTCCAAATCTTACGGATTTAACATATTTGAGATTTTTTGCTAATGCTGCAAAATTAGAAGCATTTCTTTTATTGTTTATTTCAATTGTTATAGTTTCCATATTATTCGAACCATTTTAAAAGAAGTAAAATTACAAAAAATATTGAAAAATTGAATTATTTAATTTTCACGACTTACTCTCGACTTCGTCGATAGGATGGCATAATTTTATACCCATCCTATTGCTGCAAGCAATAGAATGGGTGGAAAGGGGAAATATTAATTGCTTTTATCGATTTAATTTTGTAATTTTCATATCTATTATTTTATAATTTCGGAGCATCATGAAAAACTTATTACATATCATTACTTTCTTCATGTTAATGTTTAATTTATCCTTCTCCCAGTGGGTGGAAATGAATAAAGGTATAATAGCCGGAGTCGGGAATTTCAAAGGATTTACCTCACAAAATAAAATTATCTATGTTGGCACGGAAGGCGGCGTATTTAATTCGACCGACTACGGAGCAAATTGGAGGCTTGGCGTTACGGGTATGATTAGCTCGGACGTTCGTGCTATGGACGTAATGGGTAATAAGATTTTTGCTGCAACAAGCGGAGGAGGCGTTTATGTATCGACAAATAAAGGAGCATCCTGGAAAGAAACGAATAAAGGAATGTTAAATACCTCTGCAAATAGTCTGTCCATAAGAGGTAACTATATTTACTGTGCAACTTATAGCGGAGTTCATGTTTCAAAGGACAGTGCGCTTTCTTGGGAGCCTTCAAATAAAGGTCTCACAAGCCCCGATATTTCGGTTGTTTATGCATTCAATAATCAAGTAATTGCATCGACAAGCAAGACCGGCGCATACATTTCAGATGATAACGGCTCTAATTGGAATAAAATCGAAAGCATTAATTCCAACCTTAATGTTTCAGCAATAACGAATATTGATAATCACTTATTCTTCGGTACATTAGAAGACGGTGTATATTATTCCAATGATAATGGTACAACCGTAACAGCAAGAAATAAAAGTTTGGAAAACGATATGGTCAAATGCTTTGCCGTATATAAGATTTATCTCTTTGCAGGAATTACTGATAAAGGCGTATTTGTTTCTTCAGATAACGGTATTTCGTGGAAGGGAATCAATACCGGACTAACGGACAAATCAATCGTTTCGCTGTATGTTATGGATAATTATCTATTTGCCGGTACGGGTAAAACCATTTACAGGACATTATTATCAGACTTTGTCAATGATGTGGAAGAAAAATCGAATATTTCAGATGATAAGGATTTTATAATTTCGCCAAATCCGGCATGTGATTATATTGAAATATCATTGTATGGGGTAGGGGGTCAGGGAACGGGGAACAGGGAAAAAGGAACAGACCCCCGCCCCCCGCCCCCAGCCCCCAGGTATATTTCAATCTACAATTCTCTTGGTGAGTGTGTTATGAATAATCGAATTATTTCAGCAGAATCTCGGCGTATAGTTATTTCACAATTACCATTAGGAGTATATTTACTTAGATTAGGTAAGGATACAAAGATGTTTGTGAAAGAATGAAAACAAGGAATGACGAAATCAAATAAAAAAGAAACAGAACTCATAAGAATTTCAGAAGAAAATCTGCTCAACAGGATTTATATAATTCGCGGCGAGAAGGTAATGCTGGACTTCGATTTGGCTTCCCTTTATGAAACTGAAACCAGGATATTGAAACAAGCGGTAAGACGTAATATGAAAAGATTTCCTGAATTATTTATGTTTGAATTATCAAAACCCGAATGGAATGAGCTTATCACAAATTGTGATAACCTAAGTAGCCGGAAATTTTCACCTGCTTTACCCTTTGCTTTTACCGAACATGGGGTAGCAATGTTGTCGTCAGTTCTCAAAAGTGATAAAGCAATTGAAATTAGTATTGCCATTATATCAGCATTCGTCCATTTACGAAAGGTCGCCAATCTTCATAAAGACTTATTTGAAAGGATAGAAAATTTGGAAACCGGCTTTGAATCTTTGAAAGACCTTGTAAAAACTCTTTTGATACAGGAAACTAAGCCGAAACAAAGGATTGGTTTTATTCAGGATGGGAGTTAATCATTCATTTGTCTGAACCATGATTTACCTGATTAAAGGATTAACTTGATTAAAAAAATCAGGTTAATCCTTTAATCAGGTAAATCATGGTTCAGACAATTTTTCATTGACCATTAACCATTGACCATTATTTAAATTTTCTTTACAAAAAAAAATAATTTTTATTTGATACGTCGATTAAAATTAATGAATGTTTTGAGTTTATTGACAAAGGAATATTATGAAATCGTATGAGTATCTTGTCTGGAAGGAAGGTAAATACTATGTTTCGCAATGTGTCAATGTCAATGTCAGTTCTTTTGGCGTTACTATAGACCAAGCAGTTTCCAATTTAAAAGAAGCTGTTGAGCTTTACTTCGAAGATGAAAGTATTCAGCCTATACAAATTGAACAAATAATACTTGGAAGGGAATTTTTGCATGTCTAAATTATATTCAAGTAAGGAAATTAGTTTAGTTTTGAATATACTTGGATATACTTGGATATACATTTGTTTCTCAAAAAGGTTCTCACGGTAAATATAAAAATATTGAAGGAACTATTACAATATTGCCGATGAATAAAAAGGAAATCCCGGAAAGCACTTTATCCTGTATATTAAAGCAGGTAAAAATCACAAAACAGGATTTCATTGAACATTTGGAAGCAAAATAATTAAATTTGAAAATAGACTGCACCTTTTTCAGAATTAATCAAAAAACAACTCACCAGCCAATTATTGAATTTGAAATGAAAATTTAAAATAAATTGGAGATTTGAAATGAAAAAAGCCTTACTTCTTTTGTTCGTTATTTTTTCATCTTTTTATCAATCCCAAGCCCAAAAGTGGGAATCATTATTTGACTGCTTAGGAAGAGGTGATGTTCGGGTATTTGAAACATCCGGCGATACTATTTTTACCGGATGCTATGGGAAGGGAATTTACTATTCAACCGATAGTGGCATTTTTTGGCTCCCATCAAATAACGGAATATTAGATAAAAGAATTACTTCAATTTTACGATATGGAAATATAATTCTAACGGGTACAGAAGGAGGTGGTATTTATAAATCAACGGACAATGGAAAGAATTGGTCTTCTTCTAACCAAGGGTTAGAAAATTTACTCATTTATTCACTGCTTGATGTTAATGATTATTTTTTCGCAGGGACTGTAAAAGGATTATATATTTCAACTAACAAGGGTTCGAATTGGATAAAGTACAATTTTCAAAATACACCAGGAGACCCTGTGATACACAATCTGATAAAAAAAGATAATTTTGTATATGCCTATTATGCATATTCTGATGTTTTTTACTCCTCGGATTATGGCGCTCGTTGGGAAAAATTAGATAATTTTAGGTCTTGTTATGGAATATATTTTGACGGAAATAAGACTTTTCTGTATGGTGAACAAATTGATAAACAGGAAAGATCATTATATATTTCTACTAATAATGGTATTTCCTGGCAAAAGAAAGGACTTGGGTTAATTGGTGATGCTACTGAATTCTGTAGTATTGACAATATCATATTTGCTGGTTGCAGACAAGGGTATACATCATGTGTTTTTAGTTCATCCGACCATGGGGATAAATGGAAATTATTATCATGTTTCTCGGCTTTTACTCAAACAGCCTTATCCTTTAAAGGTGATATTTATTTTGGTTCCGGTTTGGGAATAAATAAATCAACAAATATGGGAGTCAATTGGAATAACGTATCAGTTATGAATATATCATCTATTTTAAATTATAATAGTTTAATATTTGCAGGTACAAATGGCAACGGGCTTTTAAAGAGTAATGACGGCGGTAAAAATTGGATAAATTTAAATACAAAATCATCAACTTTTTATAGTGATTTTATATCAGGAATAGCAAATTCAAGTAATATAATTTTTATTTCTACATTTGATAAAGGTATTTTTAAATCAACTGATGGCGGCATTAATTTTCTTGACGCTAATTCAGGACTGAATTTTAAAAAGATAAATGATATTTCAGTAAGTCAGGGTGCGGTTTTTGCCAACTCTGATTCCGGAATTTTCTTTTCAATAGATAATGGAAATTCTTGGAATAAATACAATTCAAATAATTATCAGGCTAACCTGAAAAATGCATTAATAGATGGCGGAATTTTATATAAAAGTATACCTAACAATCAAATTTTATATAAATCATCAGATTTTGGAAGAACTTGGAACGAAAATAAATTAAAATTTTATCCGGAATTTATATTAAAAAAAGATACCGTAATTTATTTATGCAGTAATTCAGGTATTGCCACTTCTTCGAATAATGGTATGACATGGAATGATCTTCAAATGCAAGGATTCCCTGTAAGTATAAATTTCTTCGTTAATTGGCATGGCTTATTTTTTATTTCATCAAAATCCGGCGTTTATTATTCCGTTGATGATTGCCAGACCTGGTTACCAATTTGCCCCGATTCAAATAAAATTATTGCTAATACTTTGAGTTTCACCGATGATTACATCTTTGCCGGGTCTTCAGAAGGTGGAATTTATAGAATGTCGATTAATAATGTAATTAATCCATTAAATATAGAAGGTTTAAAAAAAGTATGCACAGGAGATACGGTTACTTATTACTCATTTGATAAAAATTTCACATTGGCTAACTGGACTGCTAATACTGGCAAAATTCTTAAAACTACTGATACAACTTTAGTCATAAAATGGGAAGAATCCGGTACAGTTAAAATTACAGTTACAAAAACTAATTTTGTGAACGGTATCAAAGGAATTGGAACAATTTTTGTTGAAGTAATTCTTAGACCTTCAAAACCAACAATAACGAGAAATGTTCTAACTCTGATATCAAGTAGTCCTACAGGGAACCAATGGTACAATAACGGAAAATTTATTCCTAATGCAAACGGGAACATATTAAATATCACAAGTTCTGGATTATATAGCGTTAATGTAACAAATAAAGGCTGCACATCCGAAATGTCTGATATTATAACCAACGTAGAAGAACCGGGTACGCTAATTCAGGAGTTGGAAATATCACCTAATCCTGCAGATAATATTTTGTATATAAATTCTTATCAAATGGCAGATGCAATCAGGATATTCACAATCGAAGGAATTAAGGCAATGGAGCTTCCTTTCAATAATGAAATTGATATTAGCTTATTGCCGGAAGGGATGTATTTTGTACAGGTAGGTTCTATTGTACGGAAGTTTGTGAAAGTCAAATAGAAGTTATAAATTATGAGTTATGAGTTATAAGTTCTCAATGATAATTTGTCTGAATTAGGATTTATAGGATTTAAGGATTATAAGATTTCCTTATAACTCATAACTTATAACTTATAACTCATAATCCATAATCCATAAATAAAAAAGTTACTCTCCGATAATTTTAATCAACACTCTTTTTGTCCTTTTGCCATCGAATTCGCCATAGAAAATCTGCTCCCAGGGACCAAAGTCAAGCTGACCTTCGGTTATGGCAACGACAACCTCCCTGCCCATAACCTGGCGCTTTAAATGAGCATCGGCATTATCTTCGAATCCGTTGTGCATATACTGGGAATGAGGTTTTTCCGGCGCTAATCGTTCAAGCCATCGTTCGAAATCCTGATGCAAACCAGCTTCGTCATCGTTGATAAAAACGCTTGCGGTAATATGCATGGCATTGACTAATACGAAACCTTCTTTAATACCGCTTTCATCAATAGCTTGCCTGACCTGGCGGGTTATATTTATATAAGCACGCCTGGTTTTAGTATTAAACGATAACTCTTTTCTGAAACTTTTCATTTTATAATTCTTAAATATTATTCATAATTATTAAGATTTAGACGATTATTTGGTATTCGTATTTGATTAAAAAATCAAAACTAAATTTTTTTGAATTATTTTCAATAAATATTACGTTTATCAGTCTTATACTTCTTGTTCTGGTTTTTTTTATAATTTGTTGATATAGAATAAATAATTTCATAAAAAATATAGTTTTAATACAAAAACTCAAAGGAAAAATCAAAATGTTCCGTGCGGCACAATTACTAACAATCACTATCATTGCACTGTTAACAATAAGCAATTCGTATTCAGCCGATAAAAAGCAAGGCGAAAAAGAAGCAGCAGCCTCAATCGGCAAGGAAAAAATAATGTTCTCCGACGTAGAGAAAGCATTCCGGAAGAATATGAATAAACCGAAAGCAGTCAGATTGAACGAAGTCAGTCGCGATAGCGCCATGGACTTCATTAACTTGTATATCAAATATCGCCTGAAAGTAATCGATGCACTCGACCGCGGCTTCGACAAAGACTCAGCAGTCCTTGCCGATATTGTTCAAAATCGAAAAATCCTTGCTGAATCTTATTATTACGATAAAAAGCTCATCGAACCTAATATCGAGCGACTGCTTGCAATGCGTAATTGGGAAATGCAGATTTCATTAATTCTGTTTCTTTTCGAGAACAAGACTGCAACGAGTGATACAGCCGATGCATATCGCAAAGGAATGGCTGTATTCGATAGTTTAAAGAATGGAGCAAAATTCGGCGATTTGGCTTTCAATCTATCCGATGACCCGGAAACAAAGAAGAACCATGGCTTGATTCCGACCTTTCTAACCGCCGGTAAAGTACAAAAGCAAATTGAATCTGCAATTTACTCAATAAAAAAAGAAGGTGACATTTATCCGGAATTAATCAAAACCAAATTCGGATATTTTATTATTAAACTTGAAAAGAAAATCCCTAGAATTCTTGTTAGTGGTCGCCATATTTTAATCTCCACCAAGGCCGATGTTGACTCGGCTGCAGCAAAACGCAAAGCCGACAGTATCCTGAAATTGGTTAAATCCGGCTCTGATTTCTCACGAATTGCCGAAGAAAATTCCGACGACCCATCATCAGCTATGAAAGGCGGTTCGCTCGGTAACTTTTACAGCCGTTCATCGGGTTTCGAGAATACCGGAAAAAGTGTAGTGCCGGAATTTGAGAATACATTGTTTTCCCTGAAAGATGGCGAGACATCCGGTTTAATCAAAACTGATTACGGTTATCATATTATCCGGCGGGATTCCACAAAAAATTTCGATGTTCAAGCCGAACGTGAAGATTTACGCCGCATGTATAAAAGATTATTCTTCGAAGATGATAAAAAAGCCCTGATGGATTCTATGAAAAAAGCTGCGGGATTTTCCATTTACAATTCTGCAATGAATAATCTTCTTGCTTCTATAGATACAACCAAAACTACTTTGGAAGCCGAATGGTTCGCAAAAATTCCCGAAACCGTATCAAAGGAAAATTTATATACCATAAATAATAAAAATACATCTGTTAGCGAATTTACAAATCTTACGAAGACTAGAACTGATTTACGGGGCTTAGGTTTAAATTCCACCGGTTTCAGGACTGCAATCGAAAAAATCATAGAGCCAATGGCATTCGAGACAGCAACTAAGAATTTGGAAAAAGAATATCCGGATTTCGAAATTCTGATGAAAGAATTTAAAGACGGCATTCTTCTGTTTCGTGTAGAGGCATTGGAAGTATGGGATAAATTGAAATTCGATTCAACACTGGCTCGTAAATTCCATGACACAACTAAACAGCGGTATTCGACTGAGCCAAAATACAACATCACCGAAATTTATGTTTTAACAGATTCATTAGCTAATGAATTGCATAAACGTGCAATGGCAGGCGAGAACTTCGATACGCTTGCCGCACACAACACACAGAGAAAAGATTATCGCGAAAAAGCCGGTTCATGGGGATTCGTTGCTGCGAAGAACAATAAACTTGCCGAATTTGCAGCAAAATTAAAAATGAAATCCGGTGATATTTCCGAACCGCAATCTTATGAAAAAGGATTCTCGATAATCAAAGTCAATGCCTTCGAGCCTGTACGCCAAAAGACTTTCGAAGAAGCTATTTCCGATTTCGCACCGGAATTCCAGGATATGGTGCAGAAGAACCTGACCGAAAGCTGGCTTAAAAGAATTAAGGAAAAATTTCCCGTTACGGTTTACGATGAAAATATAGATGAATTTATCAGCAAAAAGAGCGCACCGGCTACGGAAGAAAAGAAACCGGAAGAGAAAAAATCGAAGAAGAAAAAGAAATAATATATAACATGAGGATTAGGAGAAACCCCCTAACCCCCTTTGAAAAAGGGGGAATATTTTCTACTTCTACTTCTACTTCTATGTTCTACTTCTATGTTCTACTTCTATAACCGGGGTAGGGGGGATTTCTCTTGAATTTGAAAGTTTTGCTATTTTTTGAAATATGAAATTAAAAAAGATGATAAATAAAAATGATAATTAGAAAAAAAATTATTAAACCGGCAGTCTTAGGGCTCTTTTTCTTCTGGATTCTACTTATTTTTCCGCAAAGCGCTTTGGCTCAATTGCAGGAAGGCACTCCGGTCGATAAAATCATTGCCGTTGTTGGTGATGAAATTATCCTGGAATCGGACTTAGCAGCTAAAATCATGTTCCTTGCGAATCAGGACAAAACTGTCAAATTAGACGACCCGAAGCTTCGCCTTCAGGTTTTGGATGCAATGATTAATGAGAAACTCCTCGTAGCGAAAGCTATTGAAGATTCCGTCGAGGTTTCCGACGAAGAAGTAAAGCAGCGCTGGGATTATCTGATTCAGATGTACATCCGCCAGTATGGTTCCGAAAAGCGGGTCGAATCGGTTTTTGGGATGTCAATTAAGCGCATGCAGTATGAATACAGCGAAATAATTAAAAAGCAACTTTTATCCGAAAAATTACGCCGGAGCAAGTTCCAGGGTATATCAGTTTCACCCCGCGAGGTTGAAGATTTCTTTGCCAATTTCAAAGATTCATTGCCCAAAATCCCGACACAGGTGGAGTTGTATCATATTGTGCGATATGTTAAGTCTAACAATTTACAAAAAGAAGAAATTCAGAAGCTTGCGCAAAGGGTTCGCGATTCCTTAATCAAAGGTGGTGATTTTGCTGATTTTGCTAAACGGTATAGCGGAGATGCGGGTACTGCTTCAGCCGGCGGCGACTTAGGCTGGTTCGATAAAGGCAAGCTCTTCCCGGAATTCGAAAATGCTGCATTTGCTCTTCAGAAGGATGAAATTTCGATGCCTGTCGAGACTCCTTTCGGCTTTCATTTGATTCAGACATTGGAAAAGAAAAAGGATGCGGTCAATACAAGGCATATCCTGTTCAAAATAGGACAGAATGCAAGCGATGTAGAAGAGACGAAGACATTTCTGCTCAACCTGAAAAAGCGTGCAGAGGCTGGTGAAAATTTCGAAGTATTGGCTAAAGAATATTCCGAGGATAAAGATACCCGCGGATTCGGCGGTTTCATCGGCAAAGCCTCACTCGAAGATTTGCAGGAATTTATGAAGGATGTAGTTGCGAAATTGCCCGACGGTGGCTTAAGCGAACCGCAGGCATACAATGCAGACCCTCAGAAGCCCGCATATCATATTTTATTCAAGAAGAAAATGCTCATGCAGCATACGGCTAATATCAAAGATGATTATCAGCAGATTGAATCGATTGCCAAGGAATACAAGCAGAATAAATTGTTTATGGAGTGGATTGAATCGCTCCGCAAGACCATGTATTGGGAAATAAAGTAGTTTTAGAGAATTAATTAAGATTTTTTCTAATTTGCTTTTATGAAAAAAGCTGTTGTTATATTATTAATACTGATTATTGCATTGGATTCATTCGGAATTATAATCGGATTTTCCGTTATTCAGCGTAGAATCAAACATGAGGCTAAGCTCATGCTGCTTTCCGCGCGTTCCAACGAAGCTTTCGAAATAATCAAATTGCCGGTAAGTATTATCAACAGTTCTGTTTTTCAAAGAGTAGAGAAAGGTGAATTCCGGCTCTACGGCAAACTCTACGATATAGCCGAAGAAAAGCAGTCAGGCGATTCGCTCATTTTTAAATGCATCAATGACGAAAAAGAAGAGCATTTACTTGCACAATTATCAGAATATATAAGAACCAATGTTACAGATTTTGCAAGCGATTTGCAAAAGGTAATTAAATTGCTGCTTAAATCATTATCCTTTGAAACAATCTACAGCATAGGCTTTGAGAATATTTCACCGGCAAAATTCGTAAAAGCCTGCATTCGCTTTATTGAAATTTATTATTCCATAATTCTTGAAAAGGCATCTCCTCCACCCCGGGAATTTAAATAACCGAAAAATCTGAAAAACAAGATAGATTGTTATTTTGTGTTCAAGTTAGCTTCTACGCTGGCAATAAACAAATTCAATGACAAAAAAATTATTTTTCTTTGCGAGCTTTGCGAAAGAATTTTCTCGCAAAGCCCACTGAGTAAATTATTTAACTTTGCGAACTTTGCGTGAAATATTTTTTTCTTTTAATAATTCGTAGAGAACGAAGTAAAAATTATAAAATGTCTATAATTGTGAAGCGAAGAACATTAGGTACATTGGTACTGGATTCTTCGCTCCGCTCTGAATAACATTCTGATGCTGATTCAGGAACCAAAATATTGGGAAATGGATTCTTCGCTCCGCTCTGAATGACATTCTTCCGATTGTAAGGAAGCAATTAACATAGATAATATAATATTTTCTTAAATAAAGTTACTTTTCAAACAAGTATAGTAAATATTGATTTTTAAAAATCTTGAAAGAAAAATATGAATAAAAAATATATAATAATAATTTTGGTTTTAGCATCCATCAACTCTTATTCGCAAACAAATAATGATACAATCAATTTCAAAACAAAAGAAATTGTGGTCTCGGCGCTGAAATATCCCGAAAGATTAATCGAAGTTCCTATGTCGATAAGTTTAATCACAAGGGAAAATCTTATCAATATTAAAGGTGTAGGCTTGGAGGAAGCTTTGAATCTCGTTCCTGGTGTTTTGGTACAATCACGGGCTGGTTTTATCGATAACAGGATAACCATCCGTGGATTCGGTGCAAGAGGCGCCGGAGACAGGTCAAATTCAGGTACTTCCCGCGGAATTAAATTCTATCTTGACGGATTGCCTCTAACAGAACCCGACGGAAGAACATCTTTTGATGAGATTGATTTTTCACTTGCCGATAAAATAGAAATCGTTCGCTCGAATGCCTCAACGATTTGGGGAAATGCAGCCGGAGGAGTTGTAAGTATCACCACAATGCCTGTCTTCAATAAAAATTATATTAATGCAACGGATATTGCAGGTGGCTATGGTTTAAATAAATTATTTGTTCAGGCAGGTTCCGTATTAGCTAATTCGAGGCTGAATCTGGGATTCTCGCGAACGGTTTTCGATGGTTACCGGGTAAATTCCAATGCTGAAAAGTATTTACTATACTTAGGTTTTAGCAGCCCAATCAATGATAAAGCATTACTCAAAGTAAATTTAACTGCCGTATCGAATGATTTTAGTATTCCCGGACCACTAACACAAGCGCAGTTCGATTTTATGCCGGAAATGGCAAATCCGGATTACTTTAATCGAAGGGAAAGGAGAAGCAATAAAAGCGTCCGGCTCGGTGTTACACTCGAACGTCACATAAATTCCGATAATCAAATTTCATTTATGACATACCTGAATCCGAAATTTCTCCAGCGTTCCGAACGAAACACTTTCAGGGATTTTACGCGTTATCACCTTGGAGGCGCTGCAAACTGGATGAACAAATTCGATTTTTCGAATGATATACATAATACATTTCTTATGGGAATCGATGAACAATATCAGGACGGCGCAATTCAGTTTTTCTTCCTGAAAGACGGCGAAAGGGGCAAACTGAAAACAAATAAAAGAGAAGGCGCAAATACTGCTGGAATATATATTCAGGATGAAATTAATTTCAGCGATAAATTCAGTGCATTATTCGGAGCCAGATACGACAATGTAACCTATTATACACGAGTTTATTTTGATGACGGAGAGAATAAATTAACAAACAATTCCGAAGATAAGGTATATACCCATTTTACTCCTAAATTGGGATTGACATATCGAATAACGCAAAATCATAGTATTTTTGCCAATATTGGCGGCGGTATTGAAGTTCCTGCAGGTAACGAAACCGATCCGTTAGGTTTATTACCATCAGATACACTTCATCAGATTAATCCTTTACTTGAACCGATAATATCTACAACTTATGAAATCGGTGATAAATTCAATCTACATTTCCCTCATTCATTCATTCGCTCGCTAAGTAATGAAGTTTCTTTTTATTACATAGATACAAAAAATGAATTAATCCCCTACACAAGCGGTAGTTATTATCTATCAGCCGGGAAGACAAGCAGAATCGGCGTTGAGTGGGGATTGAATTTTTATTTTGCACACGGATTATCTCTTAGGTCAGCTATTACCTATTCGAATAATAAATACGTAAATTACTGGAAAGAAACTACATTGGAAAACCCGGAAGCAGATTATAAAAATAATAAAATTGCAGGTATTCCTCCATTTTATTACAATACATCACTTCAATGGGAACTGCCATATCTTCCTAATATTAATGCTGAATTACAAATGCAGGGTATTGGGAGCTATTTTACCGATGATGCCAATAAATACGAGGTTCCCTCTTATAATTTAATTAATGCGAAAATCGGAACATCAAAACCATTCAAATTAGCTGGTGGAATAAGTATCGGCGGATTTATTTCAGTTAATAATATAACCGATGTAAAATATGTTGCATCGTCATTTATTAATCCCGACCCTGATAAGAATACTAAACTCCCAATGTATCTCGAACCTGGATTACCGAGAAATTTAGTAATTGGATTGAATTTGGGATGGGAATAGGCTTTTAATAATGTTCAATGGTTAATGGTCAATGGTTAATGGTTAATGGTTAATGGTTAATGGTCAATGGTTAATGGTCAATGGTCAATGGTCAATGGTTAATGGTTAATGGTTAATGGTCAATGGTCAATGGTCATTGACCATAGATTCACTTAATATTAAATTCCAGTCTCATTGTTATAGTTGCTGTTTCTTTTTCGGGGAGGTATTCATGGCTCCTCTGAATGTAAAATTTTCATCGGAATTGGAATGTGAAATACCGAGGATTTACTAATTTCAAAGTTGTACTTTGGAATTAAATTTTTGATTTTTTGATAGGACTCAAAAAAAGAAACTCTATCAATTGCTAATGAAATGTATATAATTTTGAATATGAGTAAAGATGGATTATTTGAGACCCTGATAAATTTAATTCTGAACTTGTTTCAGAATCCATAATACGCATTGGGACAGGATTCTGAAATAAATTCAGAATTACAATCATATTTGGATTTCAAATTTACTAAAAGCATGAATCTTTTAAATTCTAAGTTAGAAATTTTTTTAATAATGGAGTTCTATGAACTGGTTCTATTTGATTATTGCAGGATTTTTTGAAGTAGGTTGGCCCCTGGGGCTGAAACTTTCCCAAACCATGCAATCGAAAATTTTGGGAATATTATTGGCAATTATTTCAATGACGCTTAGCGGATTATTTTTATGGCTTGCCCAAAAATCCATTCCGATTGGCACTGCTTATGCCGTATGGACGGGAATTGGTGCAGTCGGTACATTGATTGTAGGAATAGTTTATTTTGGTGACTCTGCCAGTATTTGGAGGATGTTATCCGCGCTATTGATTGTAATTGGTATTGTAGGATTAAGGTTAGCTCTTTAGGAAGGTATTAAACTGTTTTCTTTGATAATTTAACCAACAAATAACAAGGGAATACAGGCATTTATATATTATTATTTATTTGAATTGTAGTAAGTTCAACAAATACTGAGTATAAAAAATCACAATATATAATTTTCAGAAGCGTCGTTGTTTTTATTATGCCAAGTATTAAAAAAGCAGTATTACATGGATAAAAATATTTATGAATATAATTTTGCTTTGTATAATGGGAAAGTAGAAATGAATGATTTTCTAAATTCACTGAATTCACAGGAACAGGCAAAAATTATCTCTTATATGGATAAATTAGTAGAACTATTGAATATCCACGAATTTCCAAATGAAAAATTATCAAAATATCTTCGTGATGGTATTTTTGAATTAAGAGTAAAATTAAAGAATACTACTTCAAGAAGTCTCTATTTTTTTATGTCTGATAAAAATGTTATTTTTACTCATGGTTTTATTAAGAAAACTGAGAAACGCCAGAACATGAAATTGATAAAGCTATAAGAATAAAAGAATTTTATAGGAGTATGAAATGAACTATGCCCAAGCTTATAAAGAAGAAAAAATGAAAGATGAAACTTTCAGAAAAGCATATATGGAAGAAAAGAAATTATTGGATTTGGAATTCATGTTGGACGACCTTTCTGAAAAAATAAAATTAGAGAAATCTTATTAGGAACTTTTAAAAGGAGTAAGGAAAATTAAGAGAGTTTTAAATAAAGTATAGAATGTTGAAATATTTGTAAGCGTGGTCTTACTTTCGTTTATTGTCTGAACTGTGATTCTTATGATTTCTTTGATTACTATGATTGTTTAATTGGAATTTTCTTAAAAAATCAAATTAATCATAAGAATCATAGAAATCATAGTTCAGATATATTTTATTAGGATTGTTTTCAAATGGATATAATTATTGAGCCACATACACTAAAAAGAGCGCTCGAAAGAGGCGCTTCCAAAGAAGAAATTATAAACGTTCTTGATGAAGGTTTTGTTATCCCTGCAAAAAGCAATAGATTTGCAAAGGCTAAAATATTGGATTATAATAATTATTGGAATAGTAAATACTATGAACAGAAAAGAATTGAAGTAATTTACACTATTGAGGATGTTCAAATCGTTACTGTAACAGTTTATGTATTTTATGGGAAGTGGGAATAAAAAATGAAAATAGAATATGACGATAAATTTGATTTGCTGTATATTAGATTTGACGATACAGCTCAGGAAGTAATTAATGAAAGAATCAACGACCATATCGTTTTGGATATAGGTAAAAATGAAAAGATTGTTGGAATCGAGATATTAGGAGCAATGGATGTGTTGAATTTGAGCAATATTCTACCGATTGATTATTTAAACTACAGAAAGGATAATTTGGTAACAGCCTAACTGTTTGAAATATTTGTAAGTGTGAACTTACTTTCGTTCTGAGTTGAAAACTGGTAATTGAAAACGTGAAGAACGCAAGAAAGACACGCTCCCGAATGGGGGCGTTTTCCTTTTTGTTCTTCATGTGGGTATACCAGTACCTCAACTCAGGGCAAATTTGTGAAAATGCCCTTTTTTAATTTATAAGGAAAACAAAATGAGGTTCGTTATTGACGGTACTACCGGTTTACTTGGAAGAAACTTGTTATTTGAAATTTTGAAGCAGAATTTGAAAAGCCTTGATGAAATCGAAATAATCATACTTGGTAAGGGTTCCAACGGAAAAACGTTGGAATGCAGGATGAAGGAAATTATCATTGATGATGGCTTCGACTACTTGAATCTTAATAAAAATTCGGATTATTACGAACAAATCAAAGAACGAATTATTTATATTGATTTTGATTTGACAAAGCCTGACCTTGGTATTTCAAGAAAAGCACTTGAGATTTTAAAGAAAGAAAAGATTGATTATTTCTTTCATATTGCAGCACTTTCAAGTTTTTTGGATACTCCAGAAATAATTAATCAACTCAATCTTATAAACATTGAAGGGACAAAGCACTTATTGAGTTTAGTAAAAGAAATCAAGGTTGAAAATTTTATTTTTGTAAGTTCTGCATATCATGCAGGCTCTTCACAGAATGTGATTTATCCTGACTTTGTCAATAATTCTAATATATTCAGAAATCCTTATGAAATTACAAAATTACGAGCAGAATTATTTTTAAAAAAATATGCTAAGAAAGTGAGAATAAATCATAAAATTTTCAGAATAACAACGATATCTGGTAGGTTAGTTGAAAATGAATTAGGCTCAATCAATAAATATGATGTATTTTATGGATGGGGGTTATATTTTTTGAAATTAAAAATGAAATTATTCAAAAATTCTATAAATATTTATTCTGTACCTTTTGAAATAAAACTGAGGATAAATGTACACCCTGAATCTACTATGAATATTATACCTGCTGATTTTGGGGCAAAATTATTATTAAAAACCTGTTTAAATGGAAATGTAGATGATGCTTATCATCTTGTTAATGAAACAGATATCCCAACAAAAATCGTAATAAATAAAATTCTTGAAAACTTAAACATCACAGGACATATGTTCGTCGAACAAGAACCCGAAGATAAAACCCCATTTGAACAGTTCTACTATCGTACTGTAGGTAAAATTTTCACTCCATATATCATTGACCCGCCACTGCATTACAATAACGACAATTTAAAAGGAGTAATGAATGAATATAATCTGAAATGTCCGGAGATGAATGAAACGAATTTTCAGAAACTTATGGATTATGCCAAGAAACATAATTTCGGGATTTCCATATGAAAAATAACATCAACCATAGGGTTAACCCTATGGTTGAAAGTATTACTGATGTCGGATAAATTTAAGAACAAGGATTAACGATTTTTGATTTAAGATGTTTCAATTGCATTTGTAATTCATCGACAACTTACTCATAAAAACCTTATTTTACTACAGTTAACCTTAGTAGCAATGTTTCATCCAACCAACCATTAACCTTATAACCTTATTTTCTGAAGAACAAAACGAGAAATAAGGTTAATGGGTTCTGTGATTTCTCTTTTCTACTAAGGATTATTGTTGGAATAAGGTTTTTATGATTTTACTTTTTTCCTAATTTCCCTAATTTGCTTTCTTCTAAAATCTCAAATCGTTAATCCTTGTTCGATATTCCATGCAACCACTATGCTGCCTTCAATTAAAGAAAAGAACACACCCCTTAATCCCCTCTCAAGAGGGGAATTTTAAAATTCCCCTCTTGAGAGAGTAATTTAAAATTTCCCTCTTGAGAGGGGATTAAGGGGTGTGTTCTTTTCTTTAATTCAACTGTTTAGGAATTAAAATTTACGCCCAATTGGAATTTGCTGCAAAGTCTTCAAATTTTGTCGGTGCAATTCCTGTTTCTTGAGCAACTCCATCAATATTCACACTATATCCGGTGCTATCGAACCATTCCAACATTATGGCATAATCCATACTCATCTTGCGAATATCCTCGATTGGCGGCTGTATATGCTGAACAGGTTTTCCGGCAAACTTCGATATAATTTCTGCAACCTGAGGCATTGTGAGCGAATCGCCGGCAAAGTCGATAGCTTTACCATTCAATGCTTTATAATTATCAAATGCCATTGCGCCGTATTTTCCAATATCGCTAACGGCTACCATCTGCAGCGGTGTTGTTGGTTTGATGCTCATATAAAGATTGCCTGTGTCTATTCCCGGCTTGAACCATGCCGAAAGGAAATTATTCATAAAGAAAACAGGACGGATAATCGTAAATGAATCGAATCCGAGACCACGGATTGTTTCTTCAATTCGCCATTTATTATCGAAATGGGGAATTCCCGTTTTATGTTGAGCTGATGAAACTGAAGTATAAACAAAATGTTTAATGCCACATTTCTTTGCAATTTCAGCAAATCGCTTGCCCTGCGCTTCTTCTTGCTCGGCTCCTGCTTCCCAGGTATTCTGGACTGCGAAAGTACCCCATGCACCATTCAAAGCATTCTCCAATGATTCGGCATTATCCAAATCACCAAAGACAATTTCTGCACCAAGTGCTGCTAATTCTTTTGCCTGTTCGCTATCAGTTTTGCGGGTCATAGCTTTAACTGTATAACCGAGCTTTAATAACTCACGGGCAACTGCTCCACCTTGTGCTCCGGTAGCGCCGGTCACAAGAACTGTTCTATTTTCGGACATGATTTAATCCTTCTATTTATTTATAAAATGTTAACTAATAAATTGTCTGAACCACTGATTAAACTGATTTTTCAAGTTGTCTGAACCATTGATTTACTTGATTTTTCTGATTCCTCTGATTATAATTACTGACTAAATTCTTAGCGTTTTTACATCTTTGCGGCATTGCGAGAAATTTTTCTCACGCAAAGCCGCAAAGTTTAATGTTTTTCCCTTTGTGTTTTGCGAGAAATTTTTCTCACGCAAAGCCGCAAAGGGAAAAGTCAAATCAATTACCTATTCTTATCATCTTAATCATAATAATCAAATAAATCACAGTTCAGACTCTTACTGAATCTTACTCCCAAATTCCTTGAACATGAATTCAACAACTGCTTTAGCTTCCTTCGGTGTTAATCCCTGAGCCGGCATATCAGGATAGGCAGGGTCAACTTTGCGAGGCTTCAATACGAAATCAATCATAGCCTGTTTATCGGAAAAATATTTTTTCATTACTTCCTTATGCGGCGGTCCGACAAGCTTTTGGTCGAATCGGTGGCATGCCTGGCACTTCATATTATATATTTCTTTACCCTTTTCACCCATTTCACCTAATGGAGCTGGATGAAGCGTCTCCTCCAATTGCAGATAGCTGGCTGCCATTTCACCCGTATTCTTGCGCGATGCTAAACCGAATGCGTCGTTTTCCTTAAATACTACAAGAAAGAAAACTATCAGAATACCATAAAAAGCATAAGGTGAAAGTTTAAATGAATAATCTTCTTTATTGTATTGGAGTAAAAGAATATAGATTAAACTTATGCATAGAGTTGAAGCAAGTATAATATATGAAATTGTCGATTGCGATGCTGCAGGTGTCAATACGGTATTCAGGAAGAATAAAAAAGTTGAGATATATGAAAATATTAATGAAATGGTTGTATTAAAATTCCCTATATATGTGAAATAATTCATGTCGATAATATGGTTCCTATCCCAGAACACCAATTTGATAATTGTAGAAATACCTGCTAATGCGAATGAAATAGTAATTAAGTTTAAAAATAATATCAATGACCCAGGCGATAGAACAAGCGACCATACACTTAAATCAGTTGACCATGAAGCGGGGTCGCCTGATATGAAAATACAGGCAGAGAAAATCCTGATTGTTACAACTAAAGATATTACCCCAAGAAAACCAATGGCTTCAGCAATGAATGAGCTTTTTGCTTTGTTATCAATCGTTAATTGCGATACTTTATCATCGTGGTTATCAACATCTTCATAATCAGTGGATAGAAATCCGAATTTTTTCAGCAAATCACTTCTATAAACATAAATAAAGAAAATCGCAAGTACATATAATCCCGAGGCAAAAAGCATATATTCGATTAACTTCGTACCTGTGCCGTGCATCAACTGAATGTAAATCATAACTATACCCAGCATCGGAACGATGCCTAATCCGATTGGCAGCAGTTTATTGGTTGCAATTAAATCGATAAAATCGACGCTCAGCCTGTAAAATATTCCATTGCCGGATTTCTGTCCCTTTCGTAAAAACGAGCGGGAGAGTATTGCGCTTGCCAGCAATGTACCCGAGAAAATAAAGAAAATCACCTGTCCTAAAATGAGCAGGTTCTTAAGCAGGACAATTCTGTCAGCAGATTGCGGTAATACTAATTTGTCTATAAATTCCATTTGTTGGTCCTATATTGTAAACTTCAATCAATTATTAAAATCATATAAATAGAATAGTTTTCAATTCAAAGAAATCCCCCCTACCCCCCTTTTTCAAAGGGGGATAAGAGAATTATTTTCATGTTTCTTAATTTAAACGGCTTCCCATTAATCATCCGAAAATAAGTTTATCAAGCGACAAAACCGAAGTCACAAACAACACATATATATTAATATTGACGAATGCCAACCTGATAATACTACTATCTGCCTGCTTTAGTAAAGTTTTTGTCCGCCATAAGAGAAAGAAACTTGCGGCAACCAGAACAGGAACCGAATATAAATTCTTCGATAATCCGAAAAGAGGTACCAACATACAGCTTGCAGCCAAAGCCAATATCCATATATATGTTATTCTGGATAACTGTTTTTTTGTAAATTTCTGGGTGAGCGTCGGGAATCCTGCACGCTCATAATCTTTATTATAAATCAGCACTAAGAGCCAGAAATGAGGAATCTGCCAGATAAATAAAAATGTGCAAAGAGAAAGTATCTGAGGGCTCAATAGTACGCCTCCACCCGCTACCCAGCCGATAGCCGGTGGAATTGAGCCGATTAAAGCACCTGGTACAACTGCCATTGGAGTAACTCTTTTGAGCGGAGTATAGAATGCATTATACCAAACTACGGCAAAAGCTCCAAGTATGGTTGCGGTAGTGCCCGAGCTAACGTAGATTATTATTTCACCACTTATTATTGCTAGTATTGAGATAATTGCGCTTTCCTCGGGTGTCAATTGGCTTTTGGGTATTGGACGCCCTTTTGTCCTGTTCATCAGTGCATCATATCGCCATTCCTGCACCTGATTCAGCGCCGATGTGCCGCAAGCCAGAATAAAAACTCCCATCATTGGTATTAGCATAAAGAAATCTACTTTCCCGCTTGCAAGTATATAGCCCAACACGCTCGAAAGCGCCACAAATGAGGTTATTTTGACTTTGCCTAATCTGTAAAATATGCTTAGTATTTGTTTCATAAATTTAATAACTTTATTATTTATTATAAATCCTATTCAATTTTAAAAGTTCTGTAATTAAGTTAATTTATTATATATAAAGCTGGAGAAATCCCCCCTACCCCCCTTTTTCAAAGGGGGATTTAAATCCCCCTTTGAAAAAGGGGGGTAGGGGGGATTTCTCTTTAAATCATATTACTTCCCTGCAATCTTTATAGTATCCTTAGGCATGTCACTGAGCCATTTTTTAAAATCTGCATCTGGAATCACAACTAATTTAGAATACATCAAGGAATGATTCAATCCGCAATATTCCGAACAGGCAATATCAAAGGAACCTAATTCCTTCGGATTCAATACTAAATAATTGATTTTACCGGCAATGACGTCTTCTTTAATTCTAAATGCCGGGACGAAAAATCCGTGATTTACATCTGCAGAAATTAAATCCAACTTAGTTGCACGTCCATTTGGAAGAAACAGTGTATCGGATTGTTTTCCGTTTTCATATTCGTAACTATATGACCACATCCTTGCCAATACTTTTACTTTTAATGAATTGGCAGGAACTGCCCTTATATCTGCAAAGGCTACATATCCATAATAAAACATAAACATTACCAATACTGTTGGAATGGCAATCCATAGAATTTCAAGAGGTGTGTTGCCTTCGATGTTTTCTGCAACGGGGTTGCGCTTTTTATTATACCGGAAGACAAAATAAATCATCACTACGGTAATTATTAATAATAAAGCAACAGATGATGCTACGATGAAGAGCATAATCGAATCGACTTCGCTTGCATAAGTTGATGGTCCTGTGAACATATTTAGCGCCCCTTATCTGAAAAATACATCGAATGCAGTGAATACAAAAGCTACTATTAGTATTAACAATGCTACACCAATAAACAACCTGAATATTTTATCTTCATGCTTGATATGCATAAAAATATTTATTACGAGAACTGATTTAATTGTTGCAATAAGCAAAGCGAGCGGTAATGTAGCATTGCCGAAATCAATTCCGGATACCGAAACTGTTAGGACCGTCAGCCCGATTAAGATGAGCCAGATTAGAACGTATCCGCCGTATCCTGTATGACTTTTACTATGAGTATGAGTTATTTCCATTTAGTTTTTCCTTTAGAGATTAATAACTTTTAAATAAAATATAACACACCCCTTAATCCCCTCTCAAGAGGGGAAAATTTAATATTCCCCTCTTGAGAGGGGATTAAGGGGTGTGTTATATTCAAAAATTAAATATAGCATTGTTAAATTAATGAATGAGATAAAATAACGGGAATAGAAATATCCAGATTAAGTCAACCAAATGCCAGTACAGTCCAGAATTCTCTAAAATAATAAATTTATCGGGATTGGTTTTCCCGCGCCAAACTGAAACGAACATTATTGATAATAAAATTATACCAACCATAACATGTATTCCATGCAATCCTGTCATAGAATAATATAATCCGAAAAATATAATTTCACCCTTTTCTTTTTCCAAAAGATGAGATGAGCCGGGGTAAATGCCATGTGCAAATTTAGCACCCCATTCGAAATATTTATTAACCATAAAAGCTGCCGCAAAAGCTATAGTTGAAGCAATCAAAGTCATCGATAATATTCTTTTGCCTTTCTGGATTGCAGCAATCGAAAGAGCCATTGTCAATGAACTTGTTAGCAGGATAATTGTATTCAAGGTACCTATATTTACATTTAAATCACGCGCTGCTATATGAAATGCTTCGGAATATTGAAACCGGTATGCCATATAAAGGATGAACAGACCTCCGAATAACAAAATCTCTGTAAACAGGAACAGCCACATTCCAAGTTTGGAACCGATATCATCTCGATGAACATGCGGGTGTGGTTCGGAAACGGCATGGGAAATCGGATTCGTTTCCTTTATATTCATGGTGCCATCTGTTACCTGTTCGTTATAGGTTGCTTCCCTCATTTTACCCCCTTTGCTTCAGGAAATTCATAAGGACCATGTGTAATAATGGGGATTTCATCGAAATTTTCGAGCGGTGGCGGCGAAGGAACTGTCCATTCCAATGTAACTCCACCCCAGGGATTTTGTACAGCTTTTGGTCCTTTTCTCAAGGCTTTCCAAAGATTGTGAAGCATAAGCAAAATTCCTGCAATTAGTATATATGCTCCAATGGCAGAAATTGTGTGCAGGAGCTGATATTCCGGCAAATAATCCCAGTAACGGCGGGGCATTCCCATGTAACCCAATATAAACATCGTAAAATATAAACCATTGAATCCAATGAATATTAATATTACAGAAACTGTTGCAACCTTCTCGTTGTACATCCTTCCGAACATTTTAGGGAACCAGTAATGGAGCGCTCCGAATAATATTATTACAGTTCCTCCGAACATAACGTAATGGAAATGCGCAACTACAAAATAAGTGCCGTGTGTATGGATATTTGTTGCTAAGTTACCAAGTACAAGGCCAGTAAGTCCACCAATCGAAAATAAAAAAATAAACATCATGACGAACAGGAATGGTACACGCGGTTCTATGGAGCCTTTATAAAGAGTTGCAACCCAGTTGAATACCTTGACACCGCTCGGTATTGCAACCAGAAATGTAAATAATGAAAAAATTATTCTTGCCAAATCGCTCATGCCTGAAGTAAACATGTGATGCGCCCAAACGAAATAGCCTATGAATGCTATTGCCAAGCTCGAAAAAGCTATTGCCTTATATCCGAAAATTGTACGTTTAGCGAATGTTGGGATAATTTCCGAGACAACACCCATCGCAGGCAAAATCATAATATATACAGCGGGATGGGAATAAATCCAGAACAGGTGCTGGAATAGAATTGGGTCCCCTCCAAGCGCAGGGTCGAATATTCCTATTGAAAACAACCTTTCGACAATAACCAAAACAATTGTAATGCCTATGACAGGTGTAGCTATTACCTGAATCCATGCTGTCGAATACAATGCCCAAATAAAAAGCGGCATCCTGAAGAATCCCATACCCGGCGCTCTCAACCTATGCACGGTTGTAATGAAATTTAAACCAGTTAAAATCGATGAGAAGCCTAATAAAAATGCTGCAAGCAATGCAAGAGAAACATTCGTATTTGTTCTTAATGAATATGGGACATAGAATGTCCAGCCTGTATCGATTGGTCCTCCTTGAAGAAAAAGAGATGACAATGCTACTACCCCTCCCGCCATATAAAGCCAGAAGGAAAAGAGATTCAATCTCGGGAAGGATACATCCTTAGCTCCGATTTGAATTGGCAGGAAAAAATTACCGAAAGCTGCCGGTATTCCGGGTATAATCACAAGGAAAATCATGATTACGCCATGCAGTGTAAATAAAGCATTATAAGTTTGCGCATCGACGAGAGTTTCCCCGCGCGATAACATCTCGGTTTTCATAACAAAACCAAGCGACATACCGGCAACAAAAAACAGCATGATGCCGGTAAGGTACATCAGTCCGATGCGTTTATGGTCGGTGGAGAGCAGCCATGCCCATATCCCCGAATGTTTGCCTTTGTAATCCAAATAGCTTACATAAGAATTATCATGCGCTTGATGAGTCATTAAAAGTTCCTTCTGATTTATTTTTATTTCTTTTTTTTCTATCTTTCCTAACTAAAACCGTGAAAAAGGTCAAAGCTGCGATTAACATAAAAATCCCTATTACCTTAGTTGTATTGAACACGTATCTTTTTCCCTGCGGGTCGTAGCTGAAGCAGTACTGCAGCACTGTTTTTATAGTTGGATTTGATTTATCCTGGGAGGCTTCTAATAAAGCCATTTTTAAATCGAAAGGATTGTAATTTTGGTCGAAATTTAAATATCTCGATATAATTCCATTGGGTGAAATTGCAAAAATCGAACCCGCATGAATATAATTGTTATACCCATCGTCTTTGAAGTAAAAGCCAACGGATTCGGTTAGTTTTTTGATTGAAATGCTATCGCCGATGAGAACATACCATGCCTTGACGGGAAAAGGATTTTTCAATCTCCCTACATTATTTTTCCTCCATTTATCGGCTTCCTGCAAAGTAGCGCGATGGTCGAAGCATAGAGTGATAACCTGGTATTCTTTGCCGGGAACAAGCTTTAACCTATCGATTCCATCTGCAAGGGCATTCTGGAGCGGATTGCATATTCCTGCACAATTGAAATAAATGAATGAAAGTAATGTTGGTTTTTTGATAATATCGCTTAAAAGAACAGTATCGCCATAAGAATTGAGGAATTTCAAATCAAGAGGAATTTTCTTGCCCAAATTTTCTTCGATTCCAACTTTACCGGTTGATGAAGTCTTCGCTTTGGCTTGAAGCTGATTTTTCGTCAGGTTCAGAAGTGCGAAAATTACTATTAAGTAAATTACATATTTCATGTTTTATCAAATATTATTTTTAATTTTGCCTAAAATACGATTTAGTTTGTCTTATATTTTATTAATTCTAATAAATTTTCAAAATTTTTTTTGTTGTCAATTTTCTTGTTTAATGATTTTTTTGAAATTTCACAGGTAACAGTAAGTAAGGTTTTAAAAAAAACGAGTTAAGACTTGGAAAGTAAAAGAATGGGTAATACCTCCAAAACAAAGTAGCTAATTTTTTTTCATCTTATGGTACAAACGAGGAAATCGGAACGGGGTTGGGATTAATTCTTTGCAGGGAATTTGTTGAGAGACACGGGGGTAACATTTGGATGGAAAGCGAATTGGAAAAAGGGAGTACTTTTTATTTTAATATAAAAATTTGATATTGTTTCTTATATCTAATACTTCTTAGCAAGATTATGGTCTAACACATACAAACTAACCTGAACGGCGCCTTCGGCTGTATAAGTAAATTTACTTTTCAGATTATTGATTAAAAGATTTACATCCCTCTTGATTCGCTCTTCGTAGGCATGGAAACTGGGTGAGAAATATTCCTGGATTGCGCGCCTGAAATTATCATTATCAATATATGGCACTAAAGCATTTTCTTTGAGATTGCGAGTGTATTTCTCGAATAGTTGCTTGAATTGCTCGGTTTCCTGAATTTTTTTTCCATCAATGCGGATTTCACGCGATAGGGTATTAGTAATATACTCCTGATGCATATCGTTGCGGAAATTCTTCCGCTCGAAAGTTGTGCTGGTAGTGCCAAGGAAAAGAGCTTCGAAATTTTTAAAGAAATCTTCCGAAATCTCTATAATATCGCCCGTATCCTCGCATTTCTTGGTTTCTCCGGGTTCGAAATTAATAGCGAATAAATAATTGATTATATCGCTGGAAATTTGCTTGTCATTGTAATAATAGATTGATTCTTTGACTTCCTGCAGAACGTCGTAATTGTACATATCCACAAGCGAACTAATGAAGCCGGGTTGAACTTCTGCTTCCATAATTTTTCTCTGGGATGAGTCTAATTGCTGCTCATAAAAGGTCTTCACCATCTGCATTGTAATCATCTTTTTGGAATCACCATTTTCATGATTATTGGATTCTCCGGAAGTGAATTTATTTGAATACAGATTCAAAAACTTACCGAATATGCTCAGCGATTGTCTGCCTGAAAAGCCCTTTGCGCCCTCTTTATCAGCAGCAGTAATAATTTCCTTCCTCAGATTTTTATCGAATCTTTTAATATCTTCTTCTGTAACCCATTCGGGTATATTACCGGAATAAATCTCCATTTTCAAAAGGAGCATATTCTTATCTAAGTATTTGCTGTACTTTTCCGGCTTTTCAATCCACTTTTTGAAATGAGGGGAATCCTTTTCCATACGTGATGAAATAATGATTCTCGCAAAATTATTCAGAACTCCGGGCAGAAAATTCGATTCGATATCCTGACCGAATTTTGCTTTATATACCTTTACTTCGGTGTTATAATCGAGGATATAGGGAATTAGTACAGTGACAATTCTATCCTGAAATGATTTGACAGTTTCGTAATGAACTTTGTCTTCGGGATTGACGAGTCCCAGGAACAAAGTCTTGATACGCTCTTCGGTTAATTCGACTTTATGAATGCCATCACTGATGATACCATGATAATCTTTTAATCGTTCGACGTTATGCTCTTTTATATCCATAAGCGCCAGAACACCGTTATTTGTTTTAGCCAAATAGGAATATGAAAACCTGATATTATTTTTAGAAAGTAAATCATTAAGAAGCGCCTGTAAGTTTTGATTAACTATGGGCTCATTATGAACGGGGTCTCCGGGATTGAAAACGCTTATACCCTCTCCGAATTGCCTCTTGTAAAAATTTTTACGTGCAAAAATCATATCGTAAATTTTCAGTGGGTCGCCGAACCTGTCTAATAAATACTTATAAAGCGAGGAGCAGATGCTGCAAGGCACATCCTTAAGCACCCATTCAAATTGACGCTCTGTAAATAATCTATGTTTGAAATTTACATCCTCGATTAGTTCATCTAAGAATTGCTGGCGAAATGATTTTGGAATCAGGAGAATCGGATGGTCATGATTTGGGCAGGAAAATTCCAGATGCTTATCAGGATAGGTCAAGGTTGGTGTCTTTTTGGTGGAAGTTTGCGAATCGGCAGATTTCTTGCTTTTTTCGCCTGCAAATAAATTAATATATTTTTCAAGACCGGTGAATCCGCCAAGGTAGTCAATATCGAGTCGCCAATATGTCTTATAAGTTGCTCCGGCATCGGTTATTGCATAATCTTCTAATTTTTGAAGAAGAATATTAAGAAATGTGCTTTTACCGCTGCCCGGAGGACCTTCGAAAAGAAAAATATTTTTGTTTTGTGTGCTTTTACGAAAATCACGAACAAGATTCATCAAACGATTTGAAAATAATCTGTCTGAGAAAAATGGCTCGTCGCAATCGCTTTCGAACATTTTAAAAAAATCATAACCGATAAAACCAATATATTCAGGCGAACCTTCCCAGTCATCCTTAGGAGTTTCGACATAATGATTGAACATGTCGTAGAACAACTGGAAAATATCCCGGAAAACAAATTCCGGGTTTTGTGAAGCCATAAAGAGAAAATCGTTGAAATTGATTGGCTGTCGCTTTTCCTGTTCCCGTAAATTATTGCTGAGGTCAATAAGCGTTTCGAGCTTTCTACCTTTTACTTTCATTTCTTCGATTGTTTGATTTTTCTCTTTCATATTATTATATCTTGATTTCTTCTTGCATCACTTTAATTAATTGGAATTACCACCCCCTACCCCCTCCTAAAATAGGAGGGGATTTAAATTTCATTTTCTTGTCCCCTCCTATTTTAGGAGGGGGTAGGGGGTGGTAATTAGGAGTCATTCTCTTGTCAAACATTTTATAAATATTCCTTACCAATCTTTTTTTCCTTCATTGAGTATAGAACTCTCTTGTACTCATTTTCCGCAGCATCATCCCCTGTAGTTTTTTTCTTATAAATTTCAGTTGTTTCCAATTGAACCTGAAAATTTCCACCGGAGCAGCCAGACCATAAATACTCAATTCCGAGCAACACATCCGGAATGAATTCACGTACAAGTTGCCTGCCTTCGAACTTATGAGTAAGATAAAGAACTGAATCTGTTGTTTTAGTTAAATCCACATCTATTTTCGGTGGATGATACATCGAATCAATCAGCATTTGCTTATAATCCTCTGCCTTACGGCTTTTTACATAATATTCATAAGTGCTTTTATCTTCGTTGTAGCGGCGCCCTACGACAAACAAGTCGTATTTATCAACGAAATCCTGGGTTACAAAAGTATTGACTAACATGAAATCGGAAAAATTTTTTCTTAATTCGAAGATTGCCTGCCTGCCGGTTCCTGTCTTCCTGTTAAATGATTCGCGGTTTTCGGAATTGAAAATCTCCTGAAATTCCAGCGAGAGCTTGCCTCTATCGGCTAAATCCTCGACGTTTTGAATAAGCCGCAGCCCTATTGCATAAGGATTCAAGCCGACGCGTGAAATAGAAGTTACTTTGGAATTAATAACGGCAAAGTCGATTTCATGACCGGCGATTCTCTCATCCTTGCCAAAAAGTTCTTCATGCCAATAGCTTGCCCAGCCTTCATTGATAATCTTTGTGCGTATCTGCGGCGAAAAATAAAGCGAAGTATTGCGAACGATTGTCATTACTTCCTTCATCCAAAGGTTACTCTCTTTGTTGAGGAAAGAAGAATTATCCCGAACAAATTCCAGAATATCTATTGAAGAATTTCTTAATTCTCGTGCCTTAATGCTGTTGAATTTATCATAAAGCGCCTGAAACTCAGGGAATCGCAGCTTTACTTCACTTAAGAAATTTGATTCCGGATTCGGCTGACCTGTGCTTCTGATTTGATTGAATCGCTCGATTTCCTTGAAAATCTCATGTTCGGGAAGGCGGGGATGACTATGCGAATTACGCTCCTGAAGAAAAATATTGAAGTAATAATCCAAACGGCTCTCCGGCAGCATTGACTGTGGGAATTGAGTATCATACAATTCCTCGAAATATCCGCAGATATTATCAATCGAGCGGCTGAACTCAATTGCATAATCTAACCAGCGTCCTTTTTCACTCCGCAATTGAACAATCAAACGTTTGTCGGCAAGCGCCTGTCCGACGAAATCATCCGTCCATGTATTCTCAAATAAAGTATTATTCCTGAAAAAATCTATATGCCCCAATACATGATAGAATATCATAGTATTGAGCCAATCAGGATTATTGTCGTTATAAAAAGAAATTGCAGGACGGGAGTTAATCACGGTTTCATAAGGATTCGATGGCGATATTTTATATTTGCCCTGCTCTTTCAATACCTCTACGTCATGCACCCAGTAATCGTACAGGGTAGGTATCATCACCTTTGGAGATAGCTCAATCAGGTCGCGATTCTTTACTATGTATTCCAAAGAATCACCCCCGAATTCAAGTCCTGCCTTATGAGCACGGACCTTGCAATCCTCCATTATTTCTTTAGTATGTTGGTCGATTAAGTCCATTGAGTTTAAATTAAATTTTTATTACCCGATGAGATATTTTATCCCGTCGATTATTCTTTCTTCGGTTGCAGAATCGGCAACCATGGTATCTAACCTGAGCAGGTCGTGCCTTTCTTTTAACAAACCTGAATATTCAAGATTTTTTTCGACTACGGATTGAGTAGTTGCTCCCCAGGTATTTCGTGCAACCGTGATTCCGATTCTGTTGGCAAAGCTAAGCATTTTGCGAAGCTCCTCGAGCATTTGTTTGCCGTCTTCCTCCCAATCATCGCCGTCTGTGCCATGGAAAATGTAAATGTTGTTATCCCGCACCAGATGCTCTTTCTCGATAATTTCATTAACTAAACGATACGCAGGATATATATTGGTTCCGCCGGCAACGTTTGATTTGAAATAAGTGTAAAAATCGGGCACTTCCTTTGCCTCGGTATCGTGAAGAATGAATCTTGCCATAACATTTGATGGATTACTGGCATTACCCATTTTGAATTGATATACAAGCCAGCTATAAATAAACAGATGAAGAGTAGCAATTGTCTCGGTAGGTTTACCCTGCATTGAGCCGGAATAATCCCGTACGAAAAACACAACCGCCTGGTTCTCGAAATCCTTCTCGGATGACAATATCCTGTATATATTATCCTGTGGATTGATGAGTAATTCTTCATGCTGAATGGGTGCTCCGAAGGAATCCGTCTCGTCTTCTGAAATCCTGCCAAGAAGTATATTTGTTTCTAATACACGTTTTAGTGTTGCTTTTTTATCGAGAATCTGACCGTACCCGCGATGCAAATCAGTCAAATCATAAGTGTATTTCGTAATCGAACGCTTTTTCCCTTTATCTTTCAGATTAGGAAGGGTGAATCTTTCGGTGAGCACTTTGCCTAAATCAAAAGCATCGGTGCCTACTTCATGCTTGCCGCCCTGTCCCTGCCCTGCGCCGGAACCCTCGCCTTCGCCTTGCTCTGGTTTAGCGGATTCTTCGCCAATTACTTCGCCTTCTTTCTCATCGCCTGTGCCACCAGTGGAATCTTCTTCGTCTTCAGAAATCCTGTCGTCGTGATAAAATTTCGGTTCGGTTGTTGTAGGAACTACGATTATATTTTTTTGTGGTCCTTTGCCCGGTTTCACAAGGCGTCCAATTCTTATTCTTCTCGGGAATCCATCTGCTTCGCGTAGTTTATCTTTCTCCATTAAATCATCTAAAGTCTGTAGTTCGGCTACTGGTGAAGGATTTATATTTGTTCCTAATAAAACTTCACCATCGCTATGGTCATAAATCGATAAATAAGGCTGACGCAGCGTTTTCCGTGTTTCAGGTATTGAATGAATGTCAGTCGATTCCAGCTCGATTTTCCGGCTTTCGCTCAATTCCTGCTCCGGCACTATATTTATCGTTTGAACTGTTTTTTTCATTATGTTCAAATCATATTATTTTTTTTCACACAGCCTCTTAAAAGGTTGACTTATCTTTAATTAGCATCGTCCTGGGTGCAGAAGTATTCAATTGTCTTCTGGGCACAGGTTTTGCAATAACCTAACTTATTCATCATTGTGTCAATCATTCTGTTATACAGCTTCTGATTTTCTTCGTTTGTCCTGTTCGAAAGCGCTCCCACGAGGCTGCCAGCGCCTGCAACATCCGATTTCAGCCGCACATCAGTTACCGCCTTAACCAATTCATTATTATCCATGAAATTATAATTCGGGTCCTGAATCATCTTCTGCCCGTAAATCTTTGTTATAGTGGTTCTGTAGCTCTGCTTCTGCTCTTTGCTCTTTAAACCCAAGCGGGCTTCTACGCTATCTATGAAGGTCTCATCTATTTTCAAAGGTACAAGCTTGCCGGTTTGCGGGTCTTTGTATGTCCAGATTTTATCGGGACCGAGATTTTTTGCATCAATTCCGATTATCATATTTACATAAATCATCACATCTTTTTCAACTGCTGAAGGCTCGTCCATATATGCGTTGAATATAGCCATCATCACGTTTTTGCGATGTAATCCGCGAGCAATTTTCAGGTCGTTAGCATATTTTATTCTATCATTAGGCTCCTGGATATAATCCAGAATAATACTCTCATAAGCAGGGAAAATATCACCGGCATACATGCACTTGCCTTCCTGAGTCTCGCTGCGTTCGAGCAGCACCTGGATTGCCCTGCCAAGGTTGCGATGCCCAAGCCCTTTTTGCCCGAATCGTTTTGTTATGTCCGGGTCGTTATTCAATTCATTTATTACTTCAACCAATGTTTTGATGCTCTTCTCGCCTGCAACCTCGCCGGCAGCCAGCTTCATCATCTCAACGGGAGTGAGCTTATCGTTCGGAGGCATTCGTGTTAGAATGACGCTAACTGAGATTGCATAATTCAAATTCGGGTCGATATGAAGCTTTTGACCTGAAAATGTAGTCTTCTCGCGGCTACCAATAGCAAAGGATGTCAATTCCTGCTGCAATTTATAATTAGTATTATGAGCCATATAAGTCAGGCGGCAGCGGTCGATAATCGGCGCCTGCTCTTTCTCTTCGAGGAAACGTGCGAATTCCGAATTATTACTCGTTGCTATAATTAAAGTATCGAGGGGCCATTTAAATCCTTCGATATCGATTGTACGATTCTGGATTACTCCTAAATACACCTGAACAAGGTCTTTTTTGTTTTTGAAAATTTCATCGGCAAAGTGGATGCCGCCGCCTGCAACGCGAGCCAGGGCACCTCTCCGAAGGTCGAAACGGTATGGATTGTTGGTATCGGAAATATGCAGAAGTCGGGAAATCGATTCTTCTCCAAGCAAATCAACAGCGGATGAAGTTATTTTATCTTTAGCAGCATATTTTCCGGTCAGGGTGCCGCGGGATTCGCTAATCGGCTGTGGCACTACCTCGATAAACTCCATCATCTTTGTTATATCGCCATTGCAATAATTCCGTATTTGATTGAATATATAATCAGAGCAAGCTCCCAATGGGCGGTAGCTCTTGTAGAATTTCTCGATATGAGCATCTTTGGCTCCGAGTTTCGAAATATATTTTATATTGCTATCCTGGGTTTCGAACAGGTTCATCGCGAGAACCATCGGGTCTTCGAAAGTCTGGGATTCGATTGAAGTGATTTTGCCATAACCGCCAATTTTATCCAGATTATTGAATCGAAAAGTATAACGCATGTTATCAGGAAAGCCATCCTTAGCAAGAGTTACATATTCACGGTATATTTTATTCAAATAATCAACGAAATATGTTTTGCCGTTTCCCGGTTCTCCAATAAGAACGAACGACATTTCAGCCGAAGAGCCGCTCTCAGCCGCGTCTTTAACAAATGATACGAAACTATTTATTTCGTCGAACATACCGATTATATGCTTCGAGCCGGAGCGAAACACCTTGAAATCATAAGTGCTGCGCCCATTTACCGTAACTTTCTCGAGTTTATCCGAACCGTCTAAAATCATTCGGGTAACGGTCTGAAATACATTTTCGAAATAGCGATTTCCTTCGATTACTTTTTTTATATGAGAATCCAAACTTTCTGCCATGAATGCCTCCGTTATTTAATATTATTTTATTTTTTTCACATTTAATGACAATTGCAATAAAATTTCAGTCTAA
This sequence comes from Ignavibacteria bacterium, assembly GCA_016844745.1. Classification (GTDB taxonomy): domain Bacteria; phylum Bacteroidota; class Ignavibacteria; order Kapaibacteriales; family UBA2268; genus JAERMQ01. The sequence continues at coordinate 65,320 of JAERMQ010000021.1, forward strand.
AAATATTGTACGCAAAATAAGCTAATTTGTTTTAAAATTCAAATAACCGATTAGATAAATCAGATTAAATTTTTTAAAGATATTATATTTTACTATTTTTAGAATTGAAGTTTTGCAAAATTATAAAGTTTCAGAATTTTCAATTTACAATTTTGCAATTTTCAATCAATTAATAATTTTAAATTTTTAATTGATAATTGATTGAAAATTTAACTTTGAAAATTGAAAATTAAGCTCTTAAATATAAGAGGAATTTGTTTAAGGTCAATTCATTGTTAGAAAATAGAAAGAAATTATGAAAACATACATTTGGAGCCTTCCGACAAGAATATTTCATTGGCTGCTCGTCATAGGAGTTATCGGTGCATTATTTACACATGAAGATGAAATTATCAACATCCACGTTGCATTCGGTTTCATGATTTTCTTCTTATTAATCTTCAGAATAATCTGGGGATTCATCGGACCAAAATATTCTAAATTCAAGGATTTTCCCGTTTCAATAAGGAAATTAAAAGAGGAAGCAAAAGATTTCGGAATAGATGAACAAAGACATGCCGGTCATAATCCGTTTGCTTCGATAATTATCCTTTTAATATTGATTGATACCATATTGACGGTTTTAAGTGGCATTACTCTTATGTCGTCACATGGTTACGGCATATCAGTTTTATCAATGCCGGATAAAATCGAAACAATTGAAGAAATTCATGGGACATTCGCTTATACTCTTGTTGGATTATTCTGCATTCATATTCTTGGAAATATAATCGATTTATTGATACACAAGAAGCATACGGCGCTTTGGTCAATCTTTACCGGCAATAAGAATATTGAAGGGGAAAGTGTGAAATTAAAAATTGGAAATAAAATTCAGGCAATAATATTTCTTCTTTTTGCCATTTTTGTTTTTGCAAGCAATGCAATAATGCAAAGAATCGATACATTTCAATTTAAGAAGAACAGGGAGGCATTGGAAAAGAAAGAAAAAGTTGAGGAGGAAAGGCATCATGATGGAAAGCACGATTAATAATGGTCAATGGTTAATGGTTAATGGTTAATGTCTGAACTATGATTTATTTGATTATTATGATTTCCTTGATTATTGAAAAGAATAATTAACAATTTATAGAATCATAATAATCACACAAATCATGTAAATCAAAGTTCAGACAAATATTCCTATAAATCCTAATTCAGACTACTTATGGAAAATATTGAAAAATATAATATTCATCTCGATGTTGCTTACGGTGCGCTTGAAATAATTGATTTGCCGAGTATAGTCGATTCAGTTACCGAGAAATGGTTCAATCAGACTTTAACTAAAGTTAACGACAGCGTTGTCAGGCTTGGGATTGTCGAAGGTGAATTTCATTGGCATAAACATGATGATGACGACGAATTTTTCTTTGTTGTCTCCGGACATCTGATAATTGAATTGGAAGATAGAAAAATAGAGCTATTACCCAATCAAGGCGTCACTATCCCGAAAGGAGTAATGCACAGACCGGTTGCTCCCGAGAAAACTATTATGCTGATGGTTGAAACGGCTTCTATAAAGCCGACTGGGGATTGAATAATTGATAAAATCAAGAAAACGAAGAACCCCTCCCTAACCCTCCCCTTGGGGAGGGAATTGAAATATATAATAGTTAAAGCTTCCCTCCCCTTTGGGGAGGGTTAGGGAGGGGTCCTTCGTTTAATTCACAAAAGCAGAAAATTTGGTTTTCCATAGATATTCGAATGTTGGAATGATATTTCTTTCTTGTAGAACACACCAAATACAATTATACTTCACCCATTTTGAAATTCACTTTTAAAGAGATAATTTTGTTTCTTTTTTGAACTATTGAAAATTTTAAGAATTGAGGAAATCATGGCAATTTTTCGCCCTTTTAAAGCTTATCGCCCAAAACCGGAATTCGCAGCAGAAGTAGCTGCCAAACCTTATGATGTATTGAATTCAAACGAAGCCCGCAGGGAAGCGGAAGGACATCCACTTTCATTTTTACATGTCGGCAAACCCGAAATAGACCTTGACCCGTCAATCAATCCTTATGATGCAAGTGTGTACATGAAAGGCAAGAAAAATTTAACAAATCTTATTTCGCAGGGAATGCTTGCCGAAGACAAAGAACCATACTTTTATCTTTATGCGCAAACTATGGATGGACGCACCCAATATGGCTTTGTAGGCTGCGCTTCAGTTGAGGATTATTGGAATGATATTATCAAAAAACACGAGAATACTCGCAAGGACAAGGAGGAAGACCGCTCCAATCATGTCCGCGTTACAAATGCCCATACCGGACCGATATTTCTTACTTTTCGCGATAATGAAGAAATTTCACGAATCATTGATGAAGTAAAGCAAACCGCACCTGATAACGACCATGTAGCCTTAGACGGCATCAGGCATACAAGCTGGGTAATTTCGAACAGAGCTCTTATTAATAAAATTCAAACCATATTCAGTAAAATAAATTATTTATATGTAGCCGACGGGCATCATCGAACTGCCGCAGCCGGTATAGTAGGACGAGAGCGCCGGGCAGCAAACCCGCTCCATCGAGGAGACGAGGAATATAATTTCTTCCTGGCAGTTGTGTTTCCGTCGAGTCAATTATACATCATGGATTATAATCGTCTAATTAAAGATTTGAACGGGCTTTCCAATGAAGATTTCATTACGAAAATTTCAGCTTATTTTTCAATTGAGGTGTCAGAGCAGCGAGTCAAGTCAGCTAAAAAAGGTGAAGTTGGTATGTACCTGAACGGAAAGTGGCACAGACTCAATACGAAACCGGAATTACTTGCCAATCCCGACCCGGTTGAAAGCCTTGATGTAGCTATCTTGCAGAAATATGTCAATTCAGGTATTCTTGGAATAGACGACCCACGCACGAGCAAGAGAATAGATTTTGTTGGCGGTATTCGCGGATTGGCGGAATTGGAGCGGCGTGTCGATTCAGGCGAGATGCAGGCAGCCTTTGCAATGTATCCTACTTCTCTCGATGAGTTAATGTCGATAGCCGATGCCGGGAAAATAATGCCTCCTAAGTCAACATGGTTCGAGCCAAAGCTGCGTGACGGCTTGTTTATTCATTTTTTGGATTGAAATGAAATTGTCTGAACTGTGATTTATTTGATTTTTATGATTAAGAAGATTTTATTATTGACAATTTAATTACAATCGAAAATTGTAACTTAAAAATTGTCATTCCTTTGCGTGTTTAGCGAAAAAATTTTCTCGCAAAGCCCGCAGAGAAAGTGATTTATCTTTGCGAAATTTGCGTGAAATAAAATGCTCTCATAATAGTCGCAAAGCCCGCAGAGAAAGTGATTTATCTTTGCGAACTTTGCGTGAAATATTTTTTTCTCATAATAATCGCAAAGCCCGCAAAGAATTTATTAAAAGATGACATTTTTAATTAAAATAAAACTTGCAAATGAAAGTCAGAGAAATTATAAAATTAGTTGAGAATTATGGTTAAAGAAAATACGAATTATGAGATTTACCGGGATGAATTGCTTTCTAATTCGGAATTCAGAGCAAAGTATCTATTAGCCAGGGAAAGAATAAAATTAGAAATGATGTTAGAAAATTTGAGATTTCAAGTTATTGAAGAAAAAAGCCGGAAATCAATACTTTGCCAAATAACAAAAATTTCAAACAGGGTAGCTCAGTTTTACTTGTAAAATGAATGTGAGAGTTGTCTGAACTGGGATTTATTTGATTTGTATGATTATTATGATTGATTTAACCAAAATAATTATCGATAAAAGGAAAATCACAGACTACTTATTAAAGCATCGTCCGGAAGATGACAAATCCGAATTCCTTAATAACGCAGGATATTTCCTCGAAAATGCTGAAGTTCTTTTAGAAGATATTGCAGATATTATAAAAAATAATGACCCGATTTATCAAAGTACAAACCAATTTGGGGCACTTTATAAGATATTTGGAGAATTAGCCGGTCCAAATGGTAGAATTCTCGATATAGTCACAGTTTGGCTACAAAATAATCAATCAAATATTACTCATTTTGTTACGTTGTATCCTAATAAAAAGAGGTAAACAATGAATTACGAACTATATTCACGAGTCGCAATCAATTCGGATATTGAAAATACGATTTTTAAAAAAGGTGATATTGGCACTATTGTAGAAATAATTAATAATTCAGTTGAATTAATTGAAACAGGATATTGCCTTGAAATGTTTGATGCATTGGGAAATACAATTGATGTAATAGTAGTGTCGGAACAGCAACTACAGGCACTTTCTGAAAAGAATATATTACATTTACGAGAATTTGAATTAGTTGCGGAAGTGTAGCATTAATATTGGAGAATATCTGAATCTGGATTTATTTGATTTTTATGATTAGCATGATTTTACAATAATATTCATCATCTTAATCAAATAAATCATAAAAATCAAAGTTCAGACAATTTATAGAGGATTACATTATGAAAATCATCAAGTATGTCCTTATATTGATTTTAATAAACTGCAAACTGTTTGGCTTTGGGCTTCCCGAGCCTTACAATTGTGGAAGTTATGCTCAATTAAAATTCGGCCCAGCAATTTATTTTGAAAACACTAAACCTTTTTCAGATTTGTATAAAAATCTGAGTTTTAATAATAATTTTTCTTCTGTTAATTATATGATGAATTTAGAATTAGAAGGGGGAGCACTAAATATTTTTTCCATTAATTTCAATTTTTCTTGGCCACAGTCCTTGAATGCAAATCAAGATATTGGATATTCAACGTCATATCAATATGATTTAATTTCATTTGCAATTGGATGCCCTATTTATTTTAATGAAATAATTTTATTAAAACCATTTATTGGATGCAGTTTCGAATATGTTGAATTAGATATTTGGAAAAATAATAAAGTAATCGTTGATATAAATGATTTTTATAAAAGTAATGCAAGATATGGAATTTTTAAATCAGATGGTGTGACATCATATTTTATAGGTATGTCAATTGATTATAGATTTCTTAAATCAGAACCCAAAAATACTTATACTATGAGTACCGTAAACTCATTTTTTTTCGAAGCATCTTTTTTATATTATTTAGGGGGTCATCAGAAAAGATGGGGGTATAACGAAATCGAAATAAATGGACTTCCTAATGTTTCATTGCGGGGTTTTTTAATCAAATGTAATTTTGGTTTGGATATTGTAACTTTAGATGAACGTTCATTTTTAGAGAAGTTCAAATTTTGAAAATGAAATACGATTTATTAGGGATAATAATATGAAAATCATCAAGTATATCCTTTTACTGATTGAGGTTTGATTGTTTTTACTAAAGATGATGCAATAGAAATAACAAAGGAATTTATTAAGCAATGCCAAAAGATTAACGTGGTTTTCGACCGTGTTATTCTCTTCGGTTCACTTGCAAAAGATTCTAATAATACTGGTGCTGATATTGATTTAGCTTTAGTCTCGAAACAATTTACTTATGATAGGTTTGACAATGCACTGATGATTGCTCCTATAACTAAAAATTTCTTAGATATTGATGCCCAAACATTCCCCACCGATTATTTTTATAAGGGCGACCCTTTCATTGATGAAATTCTAAAAACGGGTATTGATATAAATTAATCATTGAAATTGCTGATTAATCCTACACTTGAATTTTAAATAAAATATTGAATAGAACTTTTCGTATTAATAGCTATGGATTTTTATTGTTTGGAAATTTATGAAATATAATATTGCTTTAGATAGTGACGAAGATGGAGTCTGGATTGCTGAATGTTTTTCCATTCCCGGCTGCGTCTCACAAGGTAAAACAAAAGAACAAGCACTTGATAATATCAAAGATGCAATTATATTGTGCCTCGAAGTTCGTTCTGTGTATGGATATCCCTTGACAATTGATATATGAAAAGATAATTCCGGCGTTAAAATTCAGATATTTTATTCCATCATAACTACATTCATCTAATGTTGAAGAAGATTCTTCACTTGGTTTCCAATGACAAGTTTTTCTTGATTCAAAATAATTGCAACAATTTCAACATTGAGAAACCCCCTAACCCCCTTTAAAAAAGGGGGGACAACCAATTCCCCCTTTTTCAAAGGGGGTTAGGGGGTTTCTCATTAATTTGTCATTTTATTTTTTAATCATTCCCAGTATTTTGGAGTTCAGTATGACATTCAATGGTACTTTACATACTGCTTCATTAACGGGAATGACAACTAAAAAATACTTAACCTTGTCCCCTAAATATTTTCATAAATCTCCCGTCTCATTAGTTTTTTTATTTTTAAAAAGCTAATGGCAAATTTCGTATTTATTGCGACCAGTCTCGACGGTTTCATAGCCCGCCCTGACGGTGACATAGACTGGCTTATGAAAATTGAGGATATCGAAGGTGAAGATTACGGATATGAAGATTTCATAAGTAAAATTGATGCCATCCTCATGGGCAGAAAAACTTTTGATTTCGCAAAATCCGTCCAACCCTTCCCTTATAATAAACCTGTTTTTGTATTGAGTAACACCCTAACCTCCATCGATTCTCATTTACAGGATAAAGTGACCATCATATCCGGGACTCCGAAGGATGTCCTCGGTATCCTGCATAATAAAGGCTATTCGAATATTTATGTTGATGGCGGCGAAACAATCCAAAGCTTTTTACGTAACAACTTTATAGATGAGTTGACTATAACAAGAGTTCCTGTACTTCTTGGCGAAGGTATTCCGCTTTTTGGAAAAATATCCGGAGACTTGCATTTTCAACACATTGAAACGAAAACATTTAGTAACGGATTGGTAAGTAGCAGGTATTTGAGAATTCTGAATTCTGAATGATATTGAACTTGAAATTATGAAAATTGAATTGGAAGAAATCGCAACCGTAAGCAACTCAAGAACTACACCCACAGATGATTTCTGGGGAGATATAGTTTCGGAAATTACTCTTCTCCCTTATATTCCCGAAGAAGCATTTTTAGAAATAGATGAATTCTCGCATCTCGAAATAATTTATTATTTTAGTCAGGCTCGGGATAGCGATATTATTTTTTCAGGAAGACCGCGAGGAAATCCTGCATATCCTATTATTGGAATATACGGACAGCGAAAAAAGGACAGACCGAATAGGATAGGGCTTTGCACGGTAGAACTAATAGAGTATTCCGGCAGAATCCTAAAAGTAAAATATTTAGATGCTATCGACGGAACTCCGGTATTGGACATAAAGCCCGTTTTCAGGGAATTTTCGCCGAAGGGTGAAATCAGGCAGCCGGAATGGGTTTCGGATTTGACGAAAAATTATTGGAAATGAAATAAGAAAATGATTGGAATTAAGAGAAACCCCCTAACCCCCTTTGAAAAAGGGGGAATGAAGAATTCCCCCTTTTTCAAAGGGGGTTAGGGGGTTTCTCTTAATTTATTGAGAATACAAATTTTATGTATAAACTTTCTACTATTATAAAAGGTACAAAATGTTTAAAAAATTACTTCTTGCCGCTGTTGCAGCTATTATTATTCCATTTATTTGCAGCGCACAGCATAGCTTCGAAACATATTATCAATTAAGCGATTTTATGCAGGCTCCTTCAACAGCCTTCAAATTCGGTTTGTACGGCTTCGATAATCCCGTTACTACGACTTACCTAAAAGATGCCGATATGATGCTTACTCTTTCAGGACAAAACGGCGATATGGGAAAATTCAACAGATACGGACTATTTTCAGGTGGTCCCCATTCGGGTTTCGGATTACTAAGCAATTCGGACGGCTCATTTACCGTTTATGATTACAGGTACAGCGTATCATTCGGCGATAAAATATTCGGAATGGGCATTGGCTATGGTTTTACCGGAGGTGACAAATCCCATTACCGGAGAAGTAACATATTGTCTTGGGGCGCTATGTATCGCCCAATTGGCAATTTATCAGTTGGATTTCATCAAACCTTTGGACTTGACCGCAATGATTTTGAAAGCGTCGGGCAGCTTGGCATTCGTCCACTTAAGGATTATCCACTGACTTTCTTCGGTGATTTCTCAATGTTCAACAATGACCAAATTAAAGATATTCACTGGAGCGCAGGTGTATCATGGGAATTCCTGCCCGGTGTCAGGCTCAACGGAAGATATTTCGATAATAAAATGATGTCTATTGGAGCAGATATCAGTTTCGGGAAATTTGGTATAGCTGCGGGTAATAATTTTAATTCTGAAGGAGGCAGTGGCTTCAGTACGGCAACAATCCGCTTTGGCGCTCAGGACAGAACTATTATTGAATCGGTTTTTGAGAAAAATAAATACCTGAAGTTAGCCATACCCGGAAATATCAAATACAGGAAAAATATTTTCTTCGATAATTCCGTAACATTAATGAGTTTCCTGAAAATAATAGAAGCTGCCAAGAATGACCCTTCAATATCCGGAATAGTTTTGAATGCAACTAATATGGGGGCTAACCGCGAACTGCTTTGGGAAATTCGTGAGAAGCTATTGGAATTCAAAGCAATCGGGAAGAAATTATTTATTTTCATTGAAAGAGTCGGGATAAAGGGCTATCACTTTGCTTCTATTGCCGATGCAATCATTATTGACCCGATTGGTTCTATTGCGCTCGAAGGCTTTGCAATGGGTAGAAGCTATTATAAAAATTTCCTGGCAAAAGCAGGGCTTGGATTCGAAGAATTCCGGTATTTCAAATATAAATCCGCTGTCGAAGTTTATGCCCGCGATAAAATGTCCGAAGGTGAACGTGAGCAGCGCCAGAGGTTACTCGATGATTGGTTTGAACAGGTAAGAAAAGAAACATGCCAAAGCCGGAAATCAATCTCTGAGGCTCAATTCGATGCCTTAACAGAAGAGCAAATGATATACACTCCCAAAAATGCTAAAGACAAGAGATTAGTTGACACATTCGGCAGGTGGAATGACGTTGAAAAAATTATGAAAAACCTCGATTCACTATTTGGTGGCTTCAAGGGGATAAGAGAAATAACAGAAGATAAAAAGCCAATCGATGATAGATGGGGGAGATGCGAATCTGAAATAGCAGTGATTTATGTAATCGGGAGCTGCGCAATGGATGAAGGAATCAAAGCCCGTAAGCTTGTAAATGATGTGAAATGGGCTGCAGAAAACGATAACATTAAAGCAATTGTGCTACGTATTGATTCTCCCGGCGGCGATGCAATGGCTTCCGATTATATAGCCGATGTTGTCCGTAAATTCAAAGATAAAAAGCCTTTCATAGTTTCGCAGGGAGCTGTGGCTGCATCGGGCGGTTACTGGCTTTCGATGGACGCTCATAAAATCGTAGCAGCGCCAATGACAATCACCGGTTCAATCGGAGTAATAGGCGGATTCTTCTATAATAAAGGATTGTTCGATTCACTCGGAATAGCTGCAGATGTACTTAAAAAAGGCAAGTACAGCGATTTGGGCTATCCCGTAGTTTTTCCATTCCTGCCAATCGGCATACCTTCCCGCGGTCCGTCTGTTGATGAGAAAGCCAGCATAGAAACCATGATAAAATCATTCTACAAAGATTTTGTTGGTATGGTAGCTGAAGGAAGAAAAATGAATCCCGACTCGATTGAAAAGGTTGCTCAGGGGCGGGTATGGACCGGTTCGGATGGACTTAAAATCGGATTGGTTGATAAACTTGGCGGTTTGGAGACTGCAATTGCTATAGCTAAGGAATCTGCCGGTTTGAAGAAAGACGAAAAAGTATCAATGATTGAACTACCGAAACCGGAATTCTTCGATTTTTCGGAATTACTCAATTCATTAATGGGCTTCAATGTAAAGGATATGACAGCGCCTGCATCGCATCTATTGTTCAGGATGAAGAATAACGGAATTCCGCTTGCTGTTGTTCCGATGGATTATATGGATTATACGATAGAAGAATAGTCAGTTTGTAAAGTTCGTAAAGTTCATAAAGTTTGTAAAGTTCGTAAAGTGGAATGTCATTCCTGCGAATGCAGGAATCCCCTTCAATAAAATATTTCCTCAAGTCAGGAGCTCATCTTGACTTGAGGATTTTTGAATAATGCAATAGGATGGAAAAGAAGTGTAAATACCAATCTAAGGAAGGTTTAAGAATAAATTTTACTTAATACCACTATTATGAAATCAAAAAGCTCATCTTTCCAAAATCCTATAATAATAATTTTAGGAATTGCCCTACTTAAATTAATTTTACATTTCTATTTCAATGCTTATGCCGGATATGGAATTTTCCGCGACGAATATTATTACATATCTTGCAGCAATCATCTTGACTGGGGTTATGTTGACCAGCCCCCGTTATCCATTTTAATACTCAAATTTGTTATTCTCATTTTCGGCAAATCGCAATTTGCAATCAGACTCGTGCCGTCAATTATCGGTGCTATTACCGTAATTATTACCGGATTAATTATTAAAAAATTAGACGGTAATAGATTTTCGATTGTCTATGGTTGCGTGACTATAGCATTAGCCCCCATTTATCTTGGTTTTACCGGATTCTACTCAATGAATATCATTGATATGCTCCTGTGGCTTATTTCAGCATATCTGATTGTCAAAATAATAAAGGAAGACAATACAAAGCTGTTTGTCTTATTAGGCTTTATATTCGGATTGGGAGTGATGAATAAAATAAGTATGGTTTGGATGATTATAGGCTTTTGCGTCGCATTATTTTTCAAACCTTATAGAATGTGGTTCCGGAGCAAATATTTGTATATAGCGCTTTCAATTTGTTTTATCATGGCTGTTCCATTTATTATATGGAATTTTCAACATGATTTTGCACATTTGGAATTTATGAGAAATGCTTCAAAATTAAAATACTCAAGTACCAATCCCATGTCATTAGTATTTGACCAGCTAATGTTAATGACTCCGGTTTTTGTATTTAATATTATCGCTCTGATTTTATATCTAAAGACTGAAACCGAAAAAAAATATAAAATATTGCCGATAATCTTTTTTACAATTTTTGTCCTGACTTCCGCACTGGGACACCCAAAACATTAAAGGTTAAAAATATCTATAAGATTCTTTTGTTCGTTGTTAAGAAGTATCATTTTATCAATAAATTCCTTATTGAGTGGTGTCATTACCTTGATAGAATATATTGTTTTTGCTATTTCAATCGTCTTTTCAGGACTTAAGTTTGTTCTCTTGAGTCTAAGCTGCCTTTCAAGCTCTTTGTACACTTTATAAGCTGCAAATGAAATACAAATATGGGCTTCTATTCTATGTCTCAGCCTATGATATATTGGTCTGATTCTCAAATCTGTTTTTGAGATTCTGAATGCCTTCTCAATTTTCCATAAATGCCCGTAATTCTCAATTATTTCCTCCTTTGTAAGTTTCGTATTGGTTATAAAACCTTTTAAACCATCCCATTGAGCATCTTCTTCAAACGCTTGACGATTGATACTTACTCTTGCCTCTCCTTCTAAACTTAGATATTTGTTATAACCTCTCTTATTGATATTTGACTTCGTTAATTTCCCGGACTTAATTTGTTTTTCCAGCCTTTTCAAACCCTTTTCCCTATTGGCTCTATCTTTTCTTGCTCGTGCTTCCGAGTAGCTGATGATGATTCTTGTCTGCTTGTCTTTGTCAATAATTGCACTGCCTCCATTGTTAAGCTTCAGTCGCAGGATTTGACGCTTTATCGACTGGCTTTCGTTTTTGATTCTTCCTCCTAAAATATATTCATAACCTTTTGCTTGTAACCGGGATATATTATCGCCTGACAACAAGCCCGAATCAGCTATTATTACTAATTTATCAAGGCTAAACTTCTTTTTGAAAGAATCGATTATAGGAAGCATTGTATGACCTTCAAACTTGTTGCCTTCAAATATCTCATATGCTAACGGATAGCCGTCAACGCTGACTAACAAGCCTAAAACTATCTGCGGATTCTGATGCTTACCTTCCTTTGAAAATCCTGTCCTGCGCAGTTCATCTTCGTCTTCAATCTCAAAATATAGCGTGGTTACATCGTAAAATACTATGCTTATCTCTTTGTTTAAGACTTCCAGTGTATGACAATAACTGATTTCTTGTACCAATGCCTTCTGCTCAACGTTTAGTTTGTCGAGATACCTGTATATTTTATCTACATCAATTTTTCTTGAATGATACTTAAAAAGATAATCCGTTGTCTTTAGTTTACTGACAGGAAAACATATTCGCGAAAATACTAATTGCCTGAAAAGCTCTTCATTCAATCTGTTAAACCCAATTTCATCAAATATTTTCCCTAATAATAATTCTGTACCTATGACTTTGATTTGCTTGATGTTATTTAGAAATACTTCGGCTATTTGGCGTTCATTAAGAAAATCTATTTCTATTTGTTTGTTTCTATCAATTATCCATTGGAGACCTGCTTTGTGATATCTTTCAATTTCAAAAATATCATCAGTGCAACCCATTGTTTTAATAACTTTGTACTTCCCTGAACTTTTATCAATTATTTGAATGCTGGTTCGACCGCTTTTATTCTTCTTTTTCCTAACAAACATGTTATATTTTCTCCTGGGACACCCAACTCAAAAATACAAATATAGTGTTTATGCGGCTTCCAAGAGCTTTTTTTTACCTTTTTTAAAAAGTGCGGAAGTCAGGAGAATCCACTCCCAGAGCGGTTTTATGGATTCTGAATCAAGTTCAGAATGACATTTTTCAGAGGTCTCTTACGCTATTTATTTTTGTGAAAATCTTTTTTACGTGCGAATAATCTAATGTTAACTTAAAATATAAAATTCAATTTACAAATTATTTATTTTATTCGCAAATTTCCAATTTTTGGCTTTTAAGGTAGTCAGAAGTTCCTTAAGACTGTAGGGTAAAAGAAAAAAAAAGCCGGGATATTTCCCGGCTGTTCCTAATTTTTTTTATTAGATTTCGATTAATTTGAGTTATTGCTTTACAATCTTCCCGGAATATATCGAATTGCCTGTTGTAATTGTGTAGTAGTACATTCCCGGCACTGACATACTATTATCGGATGTCATGCCGTTCCAGGTAAACGTAATGTTATCGTCAATGTTGTTGAATCTATATGAAGAATATATTTCCTGTCCGAATAGGTCCGTAATTTTCAGAACTGCCGTAGTTGAACTTTTCTCCGGACAAGAAATATATATTAAATCACTGAACGGATTCGGATGTGATGCAGAAGTAGAAGATGAAGTTGTTTCCGGAACTTTAGAGATTACCACATCATTAGATGTTTGTATTTCAAAATCATCCACTGTTATACTTGTTATTGTCCCCGGAAATCCGAATTGACCTAAAGCACCTTCGTATCTGAACCTGATTCTGCATTGTTTTGTAACCGGCAGGTAATCGGCAAAACGGAATTTAATCCTAACCCATTCGGATGCTCCCATTGATGTATCAATTCTGACTGTATGCCAGTTTTTCCCATTATTGTTCGATATTTCAGTATAGTAGGGTAAAGGAATTGAATTTGAATCCGTCATTGATGGTAGTTGAACAAAAAATTGATAATATTTAAAAATAGCTTCTTCGAGTTTTGTTAAATCATAAGCCGGCGATGTAAGGGTTGTCTTGCCATTCGGACAGTTTTCAAAAATCGCCTGGAATATATCGTCCCCAAGAGTACCCAAACCTGTGGAGAAACAAGTATCCCCAATTGAAGAATGGTCATCTCCCGGTTTTAAGGTACCAAACATAAAGAAGTCCATTTTATTAGGTTTTCCTCTTTCCCATTCTCCTGCGGTGGTATTATCAACATCAGAGCCGACTGTCCAGCCTGATTCTTTTTCAAAATCATCCAATAATGCTGTTGAAACTCCGATTGTGAATTCATAAGGAGTTGTCCCGTTATTCGGACCGAATTTCAGTATTTTTTTTGTAGTACTATCAATGCAAGTCATATAATATAAAATGTCCGCTCCTTTAGGCTGCGGTGGAATTTCTGCTGTAAAATTCTGGCTGCCCGAAACTTTTATAGCCGGGATTGATACTGGGTTGCTCTCGGTGCCGTTCATTTTAACCTGATACACTAATGATACCGAATCAGGCGCTGCAAAGAGGCTCAATTGTTGTCCGAATGAAAATTCTACTTTATATGGTTTCGTTGTATTTTTGGTATCCTTTAATGGTATATGTTGGAAATTATTCCTGAAATAAAGAGCAGTGCCAATCTGATGTTTGTTAAAAGCCTGCACAATTTCCTTCAGGTGTGGTGTGCCATTGCCAAGATTACCGTCATCATCATCGGCGATTATAACTTCTGAAAACCACTTATAGAATGCTATGCCATCATTAGGGTCGTCGGGTAAGCCGTAACGGGCATAATGATGTAGTTTTCGCAGCACCTCGAGAGAAGTTAGCTCGCGTAAATCCCAAAATGCGCCGCTTAGGATTTGCCCGTCAATATGCGATTCACCAATTACACTATCCGGGTAAATCAAATCATTTTTACACGTTCTGATAAATTTTGTAGTATCCTCCAAAAAAACACCAACGCCGACCCGCGGTTCGTCTAACATCATTGCTGCCGTAACGTCTGCTATTCCTTCCTGGCAGGCAGAATTTGCCATACCGTCCGCAATCCCCTTTTCGGCATAAAAGAGTGTATTTATCGAATGACCATATTCATGATAAAGTACTCCGGGACCATCGGCAAGCCTGAAAGAATCATTCTGGCAATTAAGAAACATTATAGTATCACCGTTCGAAAATGCATTAGGTAATGAATCCCCATTTTCCGGTTGAAAACCAATCAATACCTGCACCTGCTTGTCCAGACATGTCATATTCGGGTCTAATTTCTTCATAAAATCATGGATATAATTTGTATGAAAAAATTGAATTCGTTCGTAACGGTGAGAATTATTATCATTCCAGAAAACGGTGAAAGTATTTGAAGGCTCTAAAGAACCATCAAAATTTGCCGGCTGGCGTCCGTTTGTGATTATCTTACAATATGGACCTTCTAACTTTGCATTAACTGCTGTTGATTTATTAACATCAATATTAAATTTCCCGTTTTCGTTGCTTGTATAGGTTTGATCGCCGACAGTAATCATCAAATCTGAGAAAGGTTTCTCTTCGACCGGGCTAAGCGGACCATTCATTTTTACAGTTCCTTTTGTATCGAACAATTCGGCTTTCATTGTGGTATTATAGCGCCATAGCACCTTACCGTCTTTAGCGTTAACGTAGGTTATATACTTTGCATGTTTAGTAGAAGCATTTACTTTAACTTTATAAACCAAGCTATACGAAACTCCAAGACTGCTCTTAATTGGTAATATATATTTAGTTTGAGCACTTAGTGGAGAATTGACATTCGAATTTTTCGTTATGCCCTTACAAGCAGCGTTTACAGCCGATGAATATGAAATGTCGGGGGTTGTTTTGACGGTGATATTATTATAATATTCGATATCGAATGCCATTACTTTGCCGTTCTCGAAAATTCTCAGATTGATATTCGAAAGCAATACTTCTATACCTTCGTAATATTGCTTGAAAGTTACATACCATTTCCCCTGGGTTTCATCCTTACGCGAAAGCTTTAATTGTTTAACATCGATATTGAATAGCTTTTGATTATCGCGTAAAAAGCTGATTGCTGCCTGTTCGACATTATCATTGGTGATCAATTCGAAACCTTCAATTTGAATCGACTCGCCCATAGCTATGCGGGGTGTCTTCGTAATGGGGTCGATTGCAATGCTCCATTTGCCGTTCTTTTTCGAAAATTCCGACCACTGTTCGGCTTTATCCGATTTCTCTGTGCCGAGAAATTTAGATAAATTATTATCTTGTTGTGTAGGTAAGCGTACAATATTTACATCTTTATCCGGTTTTATCCGATTTATTGATTGACCGTTGAGTGATGCCGTTAATGCAAAAGCTAATACTAAGGCGAACATACTAAATTTTTTAATTAAACAATTCATTCTTTAATACCTTTTTAAATTTTAAAACAAAAATTACTATTTATCTTAATTACAGAAGTCTCTACGAAATAAAATTTAATTTGTTTCAGAAAGTGTATAGATTTTTGAAAAGGGTAGGGGGAAAAATAAAAAATGCCATGACAAGCGCATCGGCATTATCATGGCAAAATGAATTAAAGATATTCTACTAATACACTTCCGGAATAAAATTATATTCGTTCTTTGGCGGGCGGATATAATTATCGACGATTTTGCGCGGCGGCAGTTCCATTAGCTCCGGCACCACATCCTTATATTTTATCGTATTCAGGATGTATGCAATGCAATTCAGACGCGCGCGCTTCTTATCATCAGCCTCTACGACAATCCATGGAGACTGCTTTGTATCCGTATATTTGAACATTTCATCTTTTGCCTTGGAGAATTCCACCCATTTATCGAATGATGCCAAATCCATAGGTGAGAGCTTCCAGCGCCTTGCAGGGTCAGTAGCCCGCTCACGAAATCTTTTTTCCTGCTCTTCATCGTTAACTGAGAACCAGAATTTTAAAATCGTTATACCCGAGCGAATCAGCATTTTTTCGAACTCCGGACACGAACGTAAAAAGTCCTGATACTCATTTTCGGTGCAAAAATTCATTACATGCTCAACTCCGGCACGGTTATACCAACTCCGGTCGAATATTACCATTTCGCCTGCTGAAGGCAGGTGCGAAACATAACGCTGGAAATACCATTGCGTTTTCTCGCGGTCGGATGGCTTATCCAATGCGACAACACGGCAGCCACGCGGATTAAGAGGCTCGGTGATTCTTTTGATTACACCTCCTTTACCGGCGGCATCGCGCCCCTCGAAAAGGACTATTACCTTGAGTCCCGTCTCCTTCACCCAATATTGAAGCTTGACCAATTCTGTCTGCAAACGCAATATTTCCTGATTGTAGAATGCGTTGCTTAATTTGCCTTTCTTGTTGAATTTTTCAATCGGGGCATCTTCTTCATGATTGAGTTCTTCCGGTTCGGCGCCTTCGGGAAGTTCGCCGTGGTGCTTTTTCTTCTTTTTTTTGTTCTTACCCATTCTGCAGTCCTTTCTTTTCAAAAATATTTAGACCTGGCTATAAAAGAGTTATTTACAAATTTTAATAATGCAATTTATTTCAAATGATTTAGAATAGCAAATAATAATTTAAAAAAGGAGCTTTCTCCTGATTGTATTTATACTTAAAATAACAAGATTTACCACCCCCTACCCCCTCCTATTTTAGGAGGGGAAATAAAATGTTTAATTTCCCCTCCTATTTTAGGAGGGGGTAAGGGGTGGTAAATCTTAAAGCTATTAATTAAAAAAAACAAAAGAATACATGAACAATAATTATAAACAATATTTTTACAAATTATTTCGAATTTCAAAAAATAAGCGTAAATTACATTTTTATAATTATTCTTAAATGTGAAAAAGGGGTATAAAAATGAAATCGGTTATTTTATCAGCAGCAAGAACACCAATCGGCGCCTTCATGGGAGGTCTGTCGTCATTTTCTGCACCTAAATTAGGCGCTGTGGCAATCAAAGAAGCAGTTAAACGTGCAGGTGTTGCCGGCGAAGATATTTGCGAAGTTATAATGGGCAATGTGCTCACAGCGGGCATTGGACAGGCTCCTGCGCGGCAGGCATCTATTTATTCAGGTTTACCGACCTCAGTCGAATGTATAACAATTAACAAAGTATGCGGAAGCGGCTTAAAAGCAGTCATGCTTGCCGACCAGGCAATCCGTTGCGGCGATGCGGAAACCGTTGTTGCCGGAGGTATGGAATCCATGACCAATGCACCTTATATCCTATTCCAAGCGAGAACCGGCTATCGTATGGGGCATGGCGAAGTTGTCGATTCCATGATTCATGACGGGCTTTGGGATTGCTACAAATCCATCCACATGGGCATTGCAGGCGAGCTTTGCGCTTCGGAATATCAATTATCACGCACGGAGCAGGATGAATATGCAATTATGAGTTATACCCGCGCATTGGATGCCCAGAAAAACGGCTGGTTTGCAAACGAGATTGTCCCTGTAGTAATAGCCGATAGAAAGGGCGATATTACCATAGTTCAAGATGAAGAGCCCGAGAAAATCAAATTCGATAAAGTACCTTCATTGAAACCGGTATTCCAGAAGGATGGGACGGTAACTGCAGCAAATGCGTCTTCCATCGATGATGGCGCAGCAGCACTCGTCGTTACCTCAGAAGACAATGCAAAAGCTAAAGGATTAAAGCCTATTGCACGCATTATTGCTCATTCTTCATTTGCACATGAACCGGATTGGTTTACGACAGCCCCGGCTGATGCAATCAAGAGAGTTGTTACAAAAGCCGGAATGAAGTTGGAGGATATAGATTTATTCGAAGTGAATGAAGCTTTCTCCGTTGTGCCGATGGTAACGAAAAAGCTAATCGGCATTCCTTACGAAAAGATGAATATTCATGGCGGAGCAGTCTCATTGGGACATCCGATAGGAGCATCCGGCGCACGCATTCTCACTACACTTATTTATGCATTGCAGAAGACCGGCGGTAAGTACGGAATTGCATCGCTCTGCATTGGCGGCGGCGAAGCAAATGCTATGATAATTGAGATGTTATAAAAATAATTTTCTTTAAATCACTCATCCGATGACTCCCAGTCATCGGATGAGTGATTTTATCACTTTTTGTCACTTTTTATTACATAATTTCGATTAATTGTTAATTGTTAATGAAAAATCAGGTTAATCATTTAATCAGGTTAATCCAGGTCAGACATCATTTACTATTTTTTACTACTTTTTACTATGGATTTTCGTTTTTTCATAGCTGAACAGACAGGGATGTCTATTCTACCATTTTTATTCTCATTGACCATTGGTTACTACTTTTTACTACATTTTACTATGGATTTTCGTTTTTTCATAGCTGAACAGACAAGGATGTCTATTCTTCCATTTTATTCTCATTGACCATCGGTTACTACTTTTTACTACATTTTACTATGGATTTTCGTTTTTTTCAAATATTTATTTTACCTAAACTACTTTCACCAATTTTTACCACTTTTCTATGTTTTTATACGCTTTTCTACACTTTTTTATTTTTATCTCATTTTCAAATTGCTTCCCGAACTTCAAAGAACTCGCCAATGCAAAGTTAATCGAAGAAAAAGTATTAGCTTAAAAATGATTTTAAAAGGATTTATAAAAAAGAAGTATGAGGTCTGGGTTTGGGATACTTCAAAACCCAAAATCCAAAACCCCATACCCAAAACCCAAGCTGGTCAATGCACCACAACAAACTGCTTCGTAACAGCGCCGGCGGGCGTCTGCAGAACACAGAAATACACGCCGGAAGGAAATGCCGAAACGTCAAGCTCGGAGGTGAACTGCCCTGCTGCGTGGCTCTGGCTGCTGACGGGAACGGCAACCTCCTCCCCGAAGATGTTTGTAATTGCGATTTTGATAATATTTGTGTATGACGCTGAATAACGGATTTGGGCTGCGACAGTGGCTGGGCTTGGAGTAATGTCAATAGTTAATTTATCTGCTGCCAAACCCGTTTCTTCTGCTTTTGTATCCCTTCTAAAAGCGCGTAGCTTAGGGTAATCCTTGCCTTCGTCTATATACCAGACATTTTTGAAATCCCAGCCTCTATAGGATGATTGTTTCATCATATCTTCTGTTGATAAACCTTTAGCACGATCATCTATATTGTTTTTTATGGTATCATTTATTCCAGTTGTTTCAATATCCCAATAACAATAATTTCCATGTTCTGTAGCACCGAACGCACACACCTTACCCAAACTAATTGCTTTTCCGGTTGTATAACAGAATTCTGCCGGTGTGAAATATTTTTCCCAGCTAAAACAAAACGAAGCAACTAAATAATCATTCTTATTGAATAAATTTTTTATAAAGCAAGTTGAATAGCAGTTTCTAATATTAGAATTATTAACAAAACCGCAAAATCCTGCACCCCTTTGTTCATCCGATTTACCGGTTATAGTAATTATCCCAGTTGTATAACATTCTTCAATTATATCATTTTCAGAATTACCACAAAAACCTCCAACATTTCCCAAGCCTGTTATGTCGCAATTTTCAAGACCCACCCTCCTAATTTTTGATGTTGCACAATTTCCAAACAGACCAATTAACCCAGCTTTTGGAAAATTCATATACAAATTGCGAATTATATAACCTTGGCCATCAAAATGTCCACCAAAATCCCCAATTGGGACAAAGCCCATTGGTTCATCAGGCGTTGTTGAATCTTGGTCATGGTCTAATATATTCCAATTTCTTGTTTCTGTTGCATCAATATCGTTCATAAGAATAAAATATTTTTCGAATTTTACTAATTTATCTACTTCCTGGAGTTCCAAAATTGTTGTTATCTGGTAGGGATCCGTTTTACTTCCGCTGCCTTTTAATTTAATGGCATGGGAATATGAAGTGAAAAGTACAAATAAAATTGTATATATTAATATTTTCATTGCATTTTCATTTTTAAATATAATACTTATTTTTCAATAACAATTAGTTTTTTTCCCTACAGTCAAAAACCTATACCTAAAACCCCATACCCAAAACCCTATACCCTTGCCGGTTAATGCACAACTACAAACTGCTTCGATACAGCGCCGGCGGGCGTCTGCAGCACACAGAAATACACGCCGGAAGGAAATGCCGAAACGTCAAGCTCTGACGAAAACTGCCCGGCTTCGTGGTTCTGGCTGCTGACGGGAACGGCAACCTCCTCGCCGTAGATGTTTGTAATTGTGATTTTTATAATATTGGAATATGGCGCTGAATAACGGATTTGGGCTTTTGAATTTGCTGGGCTTGGAGTAATATCCATTGTTTGTATTCGAGTAGCCAAATCATCTTGCGTAACTGATATTGGAGGTGTTGTGTCAGAGCATTTTTTGAATGCTCTTAGTTTTGGGTAATCCTTGCCTTCATCTATGCACCAAATATTTTGGAAATCAAAACCATAATAAGACTTTGATAATTTCATATCAGCAGTACAATAGCCCTTTTGTTTCAAATACCCCCATTTGAATATTGTTGAATCAGGGATACCTGTAGTTTCAACATCCCAATAGACATATTGCCCACGATGATTAAATGCGGAAATGCGGGACAATTTATCTAAATCAATTTTATTTATATTTAGCTTACCGGTAATATATGAATTCTTTACACAATCATTATTAGAACCGAGTATGCAAGTTGAAAATCCGGTAACTTCATGTTCTTTTGAATTTGTATTTACAATCAGGTTTATATCACATGTTGAAAAACAATTAATCATCACTCCGCCATTTAAACTACAAAAGCCGCCAGGAGAAGCGCCATCTGTAATTTTACATGTAAGAGTTCCTGTAGTATAACATTCACTAATATATGAGTTGTAATTCATAGCACAAAACGTCGCAGCACGATCGCCACTTGTTATTTCACAATTTTCAAGACCAAGTTTTTTTATTTCACTATCAATAAGTACTTTAAAAAGACCGCTTGCACCATCAAAAGGATTATTAATATATAAATTTCTAATAATATGACCATCACCGTTTATTAAACCACTAAAAGAAATTGGGTCAAATCCCATTGGCACGTCTGGAGTCTTAAGATTGCCGTCATGGTCGCCTACATTCCAATTCCTTGTTTCGGAAGCATCTATATCATTCATTAAAATAAAATACTTATCACTATAATAGTATTGTAATGATTGAAAATCCTTAATTGTATAAATTTGATATGGGTCAACTTTTGTACCGCTGCCTTTTAAATTAATGGCATAAGAATTTGAAGCAAATAGTACGACTATAATTGTATATACTATAATTTTCATTATAATCACCTCTTAATATTATAATTATTTTTCAATAACGATTAGTTTAGTATCATTAATTTCCTTTGATTCACCAAATTCATCAATAAAATACGCATTGGCTGCCAATAAGTATGAGCCGGAAATGATATTTTGTAAATCTATTGCAATTTCCTCGTAATTATTCACAGAAATCTCTTTAATTATCTCACCTTTTAATGAAATTAATGAAAGGTTAATTCTACAGTCCTTATTATAATTAATAATTTTTGAATTGATAACAATTTTATTATAAGATGGATTTGGATTTATGAATAATTGAAGTTGATATGCATTTAATTTAGAATTATTTAAATGCACAGAACCATCAATTTCCGGAATTACACTAACTTTTGGAACAGATTGGATTTCTTCCCAAGGTATTTGACAACCGGTTTTTACAAAAACATGAATTTTAGAACCATATTCAGCATGAAAGCCGGGCTTTAAATTTATTTTATGACTTTTCATAGGCGCAACAAAAAAATCTATTGACTCGTTGTAAGGAATTATTATATCGCCGGCTGTAGTAATTACCCTCCCTATGCAGCAATATTTATTTGGATTCTCATCATCAGGCTCATGTATATCATTAACAGATAAGGAACTTAAAATTTTTGTACTTTTCCAAAATCTATGTTGTGTAGTTGGATATTGGTAGGGATTATCTCTTTTTGAATGTAAAACAAGCGGACCAGTATTACCCCATTTTGATATTATTTTATAAGAGGGAAAATAAGGGTAATAAATTCCTGAATGTCCCCAATCATAAGTTATTTTTTCCCATTGATTGTCATTACTGTCTGTTAGAATATAGTCAAAATTTTTATTATTATCGTAATCATCATAACTAATATAATGTAAATATTTCGGATCTGACATACCACCGGCGCCTGTTATTCCACCTTCCATAAAATGCCAGGCTAAATGATGACAATTGAAATTACCCCAATTTGATTGATGCCATGTTGAATCCTGATTATAAATTACTTCTACATCAGAAAATAAAGGGTCTCCTTTGCAAACAACCCAAAAATCATTGCCGTTTAAATAAATAGATTTTATGTCTAATTCTTCTTGTGTACTAATATCACCTCTAACTTCATAAGGTTCCCAAGGAGAAGATAAAGAATTTTTGTTAAGCCTGTATATACCATGAAGGTCGCTGGCAACCCAAAAATACTCAATAGTGGAAAGAGTAAATAACTTCATTGAGTTTATTGTATAATAAAAGGTAGTTGTATAATTTTTCGGTAAACTATTATTATATTCAGTCCAATTATTACCATTATAACGCCAAAATCCATTTTGTCTTGTACCAACATAAATGTTATCTCCTTCCTTAATAATAGCAGTAATACTGCCGCAATAATTATATGGATCCGGTACCGTTGACCAAGAATCCCCGCCATCTGTTGAAAATTGCAATCCATTATTTTCAGTTCCTATATAAATTCTATTATTAATATTATCCCATATAATTGTATTAGAATTAATATATGATGGTCTTATTTGTACCCAAATATTCCCGGCATCTGTTGATTTAAATACACCATGATTTGTTGCCATATATTGGGAACTGTAACCATCATAAATGATGCAATTTACTATACAACCAGATTCGGATTGAACCCAGGAAGTTCCTTCGTCAGATGATTTGAATATTCCATTGTTTGTACAGGCAAACCAACCATAAGATTCAATTAATAAGTTGTTAATTTTTTGACCGTTTAAGGCATGACGAGTATCATGATGTAGCCAATTTATTTTACCTGAATTGTAAAATGGTGTATAATACAATCCATCGTCTTCGGTTCCATAGAATAATAGATTATTGAAAACATTCATACAAGTTCCATGCCTGCTTAATAAGTGATTATTTTTTTCTATAAAGGTATTCCCTTCTGTATTCATTTTTAATAAACCGCCTCTATATAAAAAAAGCTGAACACTATATTCAACATCATCAGCGGTCCATTCTTTATTAGAAATAGTGTTATAATTAATAGGTTGATGACAGAAAGGGGTCTTATAAAGAACTGTATTGTTTGCTAAACAAATTAATATGTTTAGAATTTGAGTCAAAAAAATAATTATTATTATTTTAAAATTTTTCATATTTCCTCCTGCTTCTTTATCTGTTTCTAAATCGAATAGCTTCGTAAATTATTTTAGTAGTCGTTGCTTCTGTCGGTATTCCGCAGTTTTCGCTGAAAGACTTAATCTCAACGTCGCTATCAATTATATTCCGGTAATAATTATTATCGAGATGCGAAATCAGACGAATCATCAGAAAAGTGCTTGTAGTCATGGATTTCATGCTGAGAAAACACTTCTTAGTCGTCCTATTGTTTAATTTATCCAGACAGTTGCCTAACATTTCATTTTTAACTGCTTTATCCAATTTTATCAAAATGTCCGGATGCGAAAGAATGATTTCGAGAATAATTTCCCTCGTGTAATTAAGTTTAGTGCTGTCCTGTAGATAATACTGATATAAAAGAAATGGCAAATCGTTCCTTTTCAGCATATCATCCAAACCGTTGAAAATATCTTTCATTCTGTTAATGCCGTCTATGCAGTCATCGTATAAAATCAAATTCTGAATGAAAGGGAATTCAAAAACTGATTCAATTAAATCGAGCGAAGGCATACGGTTCAATATTGAATCAGGTATGTTGCAAAGCTTAACCTTACCAACGTAGGTTTTTTGTTCTTTCCATTTGCTATTACCTGGGCGCATCGGATAACGATAAGGCTTGCAATCTGCTATCTCAAAGGAAATCACAGATATAAATAACAAGAATAAAATTTTTGTTTTCATTTTTCTCCCTGTCATTTCTTTTCCAATTGTTTAATTCTATTGCCCAGCTCATTATTCTGCTTTTTAAGTTCAATAACATATAACGTCAGTTCTTCAACTTTCTTTAATAATTGCACCTGCATCTCCCCGACATTGAGACCTTTGTCTTTTACTTCAGATGCTGAAGGCATATCAGGCAGATGTCCCAGTTCATCAATCTTTTTTTCAAGCTCTAAAATTCCAATGGGTTTATAATTTTTATCGAAAACATAATCCGGATATGCCCAATTTAGATAAGTTACAATTATGTCTTTTGCGGCAACCTGACCATCAACAGAAAGTCGATAATTACATTCCGGGGGTAATGCAGTCGTGTAATAAGCGATTCCAATTCTTACATTCCCCTCTACACAAAGTTTTTGTCCTAATAAAGAAGTAGTACCAATTCCAACATTCCCGTCATCCTGAACAATTAATGAATTTACACCGGCACTATTATTTATTTTCAAAGAATTTGTTGTGCCATTATCAGTTAATCCCCGTATTGTAAATCTGGAATTATTATCCGGTAATGTTCCGAAGCCTAATACTGCTTTACCATCATAGCCATTATTATTATTAAATTGTATTCGCATACCATTCCAACCTTCTGAGCCGACTTCCGTATAGGTAACATCATCGGTTTCCAGCCCGGGTTTTACTAAAAGCAAATCAATTCCGCCAAATTTATTGTCATTTAAATGATTATAAAATTTAAGAATGGAACCGGGCTGATTAGGATGTAATCGCCTTTCCACATTATCCGCAATTGAATAAACACCGTTCCCTATAAATGGATCGTCTTCGGGCGAAATGCCGGAATGAAATGTTAAAGTTCGTCCTATATGAAGTTCTTCTGTTGGGTTTTCCTGGTGAATACCAACTCCTTTAAATTCTATTGTCATTCTCTCCAAGTCTGGTGCAGGAAATTCTTCTGTGGGGGGTTGTAATGAGAATCTAATTTTTCCCTGACTCCTATTTGCTAAAATCAAATCCGGCTTTTCAGTAGTATTATTAGGTTTTGCAACCTGTAATACCATATCACCAACTGATACATTTGGAATAAAAGTATAAAAGCCACCTGGATTATTAGTATTCTGACCACTGCCTATTATTGATAAGTGTCCAAAGAATTCACCGGGTTGGCCATGATAAATCAACTTCATTGCCGGGTCATTGCATGACTGGCAGGTTACATCATCATAACCATGAATTTCAAAAGGCTTCACAAGTGGTTGAGGAGTGCCATTTTTGTTGGATTGAATACCTATTCTATTTTGGTATTGATCGGTGTTGTCTAGACATGATGTTTTCCAAAATGTATTAGCGCAGGGCGGCGGGTCTGTAGCTAAAACCTGCCCCCCCCCCCCATTAAACTAATTAATGATTTCTTAAACATAAAAACTCCTTATAAATTCTTTGTCAAAACCTGTTAGTTAAATATTTTATTTTTAGCAAATAAATCTGACAATTTTTATTTTGAACTTAAAGTTTTTTATCTTTTGCCGAGCTATAAGTTCTATTTTTTGAAAACCTTTTTATAAAATGCAATTTCAATTTACAAATAATAAACAAATAAAACAAGAAAAAGTTACATTTTGTTGAAAAATAATTTTTTGAGTATTGATGTCAATAATCCGGAAAGTTTCGGAACCGGCTTGAATCCTTGTTTTAAACCTTTGTGCTACTTTGTGTCTTCACCTCTGTGCCCTTTGTGTTAAAAAAAAGTCTTTAAGAACAAAAGAAATTTTACCACAAAGGACACAAAGTAAAATCACAAAGGAACACTAAGGGAAGAATTTTTCATTTCGATAAAATCTTCTATTTTCAAGGCTGCTTCTACTTTGTATTCGCCGATAGAAGTGCGCCGTAGTTCCGATAAATAGCCACCACAGCTTAACATTGCTCCTAAATCACGAGCTAATGAACGAATATATGTACCGGTTGAACATTCCGCTTCAAATCGTACGAAGGGCATTGAATAATCCAGAATATCGAAACGGTAAACTTCAACTTCTTTCGGCAACGGCTGTACATCAATATTTTTGCGGGCAAGCTCGTAGAGCCGCCTTCCGCCGATTTTCTTAGCTGAAAATACTGGCGGAATCTGCTGCAATTTTCCAATAAATGATGGTGCAGCTTCTATGATTTGTTTTATATCAATTTGAGAAATGTCGGTAATTTTTTCTTCCTCAGATTCGGTATCCAATGTTTTAGTTACCGCTCCCAGCCTGATTATACCTGTATATACTTTTTTATATTCATTATATGATGAAATCTTTTTCGTAGAACGTCCGAAGCAAAGAATCAGCAAGCCAGTTGCAAATGGGTCTAAAGTGCCTGTATGCCCTACTTTTTTAATTCCGGTCAAATTCCGAAGCTTGGCAACAACATCGAAAGAAGTCCATCCTGCAGGTTTATCTACCAAAGCTTCGCAACCTTCTTCCGGTGCGTATTGCAGCCAATCTGAAAAAGAAAGAGCGGTATTTTTTGATAGAAGCATTTTTTTTAAGAACAATTTGAGAAAGTAAACCTATTTTCGAATTAGAAACTAAAAAAATAGAAGAATGTCATTCTGAACGAAGTGAAGAATCTTCTTCCAAAATCTGATATGTTCATTTTTATTCTCTTCCATTAATTCTTTTTTCTATTTGTGGGAACATTGTACTGATGTTGTTCTTGTTAGATAATTATTATTGATTACCCTTAATTTAAATTCTTCTAATGTTTTAGAAGATTCTTCGCTTCGCTCTGAATGACATTCTTCTTTTTTTGGAGACTACAATGATTATAACGGATATTTTTATTCAATTTCATTTTGAGAAGTATCCTCTGTCACTGTTTTCACCGAATCGAGCAGCTTTTGGATATGCTCCATTTTATCAAGAGTGTCGTCGATAAAAAACCTGATATCGGGAGTGTATCGTAACCTGAGCTGAGAGCCTAACTGCTGCCGGAATTGTGATTTATATACTTCGAGAAGCGAGAGGAATTTTTCGGGAGTAGTTGTGCCGCCGTATATACTGAAATATACTTTTGCAATCTGGAGGTCACGTGTTAGCAATACTGAAGTGACTGTCACCAAGCCTGCATTATGCTCGCGGGCAAAATCCGACAAAGGCTGAGCGAGCGTTCTTTTGACGACACTGGCTACTTTTTCTATTCGGGATGACATAATGCAATCTAACTCAATGTTCGTTTGACTTCTACAATTTGATAGCTTTCTAATATATCTCCGATTTCACATTCGTTGAAACTATGAAGCTGAATACCACATTCATAACCCTGCTCAACATCGCGAACATCGTCCTTACCGCGTTTCAATGAATCAATAGTACCTGTAAAAATCTGAAGACCATTCCTCATAATTCGGACTTTATCGTTGCGGTTAACTTTTCCCGTCAATACGTAACAACCGGCAACTGCGCCAAGTTTGCTGATTTTGAATACTTTCCTTATCTCGACCGATGATGTGACATCCTCTTTAATATCGGGAGCCAACATTCCTTCGAGAGCGAGCTGCACTTCATTAATGCAATTGTAAATGATGGTATATAATCTTATATCGACAGATTCGTTATCTGCTATTTTCCTTGCTTTGGCAGTTGCGTTAATATGGAAACCCAGTATCACGGCTCCGGAAGCAAGAGCTAACATAACATCGTTTTCGGTAATCGAGCCGACGCCTTTATGAATAATATTTACTCGTACTTCGTCGTGGGAAAGTTTTTGGAGCGAATCGCTCAAGGCTTCGACCGAACCTGATACATCACCTTTAATAATCAAATTCAAATCCTTGACGACACCTTTCGAGATTTGCTTGGATATATCATCTAATGAAATCCTGCGGGCGTGGCGTAATTCCTGCTCACGCTTTAACTGCTGCCTGCGCAATGAAATTGCTCTTGCATCATAATCGTATTCGAAGGCAGTTAATTTATCTCCGGCTTCGGGCAAACCATCGAATCCGATGACTCCGATTGGAACGGAGGGACCGGCTTCCATAACCTTATTGCCGCGTTCGTCTAACATGGCGCGAACCTTACCGGAATAAACTCCTGCAATAAAGGCATCTCCAATATTAAGAGTTCCTTTTTGAACGATTACAGTCGAAACAATACCTAATCCTTTTGCCATGTGAGCTTCGATTACTGTTCCATGAGAGAAACGTTTCGGATTGGCTTTCAGGTCTAATATTTCGGCTTCAAGCAATATTTTTTCAAGTAATAAATCGACATTGGTCCCGAATTTTGCTGATATTTCTACAGCCTGGTTTGTGCCTCCCCAATCCTCAACAAGAATGCCATGGTCTGTAAGCTGCTGGCGGATTCTGTCGGGTTTAGCATCGGGCTTATCAATTTTATTTATTGCTACAATAATCGGTACTTTTGCGGCATTAGCATGGCTTATTGCTTCAATTGTCTGAGGCATAACGCTATCGTCTGCCGAAACGACTAATACAACTATATCCGTTACCTGGGCTCCGCGGGCACGCATTGCAGTAAAAGCTTCGTGACCGGGTGTATCGAGGAATGTAATGGATTTTTTACTTTCTAGTTCCACTCGATATGCAGCTATATGTTGAGTAATACCTCCCGATTCGCCGGCAACAACGTTTGCTTTGCGGATAAAATCGAGCAGCGAGGTTTTTCCATGGTCGACATGCCCCATTATAGTAACGATAGGTGAGCGGCTTTCCAAATCCTCCGAATCATCATCATAATCTTCTTCTTCTTCGAATTCAGCAACTTTTTCCTCGATGAATTCCACTTCAAAACCGTAGTCGTCTGCTATAAGAGTGATTGTATCCTTATCGAGTCGCATGTTTATTGTCACCATAAGCCCAAGCTGCATACACTTCAGGATAATTTCATTGGCAGTGACCCCCATCATAGCAGCCATATCGCTTGTAGTCACAAATTCCGTAAGACGGAGAATATGAGATTCGCGGTCTTTTTCTTCGCTTATTTTCAGTTCTTTTTCTTCACGTTCGGCTTTACGCTTCATTCGAAGCTTTGTTCGCTGGCTTGTATGAGTGGCAATTTCCATTCCGGCTAATGTTTCACGAATCGCACGGTCAACATCTTCTTCGGTAATCATTTCGCGGATTGTTTTCTTTCGCTTTTTACGTTTCTTTTCTTCAGCCTTATCGATGATTTCTTTTCCGGTTTTTACTCCGCCCTTTAACGTAAGTTTCTTTTTGCCTTTGCCTAATTTTGATTTTTCACCATCTTCGTCATCTTCCACTTCGACACCTTTACGCGTCAGCACAAGCTTTGCCTTTTCTTTATGCTCATCGAGTTCTATTTTACCGACAATTGTTAATCCGCGCAGCTTAGGTGTGGCTCCGGGTCTATACTCAACTTCAATTATTTTCTTTCTCTTTTTCTTCTTTTTCTTATGGTCTTCACGTGCGCCTGTAATTTCATCAATTATTTCGGGAATGGTTTCTAAGGGAATTAACAATTGAGGTACTTCAGGCTTTGGAGCAATTTCAATAACTTTCTGAATATCTTCCTGAGCGGCTCCCTCTTTTTTCTTCTTTTGAACAGGTTCATCTTTTTTGGGCTTTTGTACTGATTCAACGGTTTTCGGAGTTACTTCGACTGCCTTCCTTTGTTCTTCCGATGATCTGGTTTCAGCGGCTATTTCTTTTGATGGTTTTTGCTCTTCGGCTCTTTTTTTCCCGGATGGTTTGTCAGATTTCAAAACCGGTTTACCTTTTCGTTCAGTTGCCCTTAAATCGATTTTATCGCCAACCCTTGGTATTCCAGGTTCGGAAATTTCAATTGGTGCCAGGATTTCAATTGGTATTGGTTCCTCTTCAATTACTATTTCGGGTTGAGGCTGAATTTGGTCAATTTCAATTATTCTGTCTTCAATAATAATTTCAGTACCGGTCTCGATAATACTATCGTTATCGAAGAGTTCGGGTTTGCGAGCTTTAGGGTCGAAAGCAGGCTTCCGGATATCTTTATGTTTAAGGATTTTCTCTCTTTGTGTTTCAGCAGCCTTTTTTTCTTTTTTAAATTTTTCATAAACTGTTTCCGCCATTTCGGGAGTAAGAACGGTAGTTGGCTTTGTGTCAATTGTAATGCCTTTGGTTGCAAGAAATTGAACAATAGCATCCTTCCCGATATTAATCTCGGAAGCAATTTTGATCAATTTAATATTTTGGTCTGCGGACATAAAAATATACTTAAACGCTATAATTAATAATTCCTGATTTTTTCGATTATTTCATCGGATTCAGTTTCATCGAATTCCGAAAGCATCGACTGCCGAATCTCTAATAGTAAATCCTTGGTCAAACCTTCGACACCGAGTAGCTGTCCGAAATCGAAATCGAGAAATTCCCTCACAGTGGAAATTCCTATTGCCACTAAACCGTCATAAATTTCTTTGCTGATTTCTTCTGCGAACTCAGCTAATTCAATATCCTCGCCGCCTTCTTTAATAAGGGTGATTGCATAACCTGTTAATTGGGAAGCAAGACGGACGTTTTGCCCATTTTTACCGATGGCAAGAGGTACCTGGTCTTCGGCTACGATGACAGTAGCGCTGCGTACTTCGGGGGATATTTGAATATCTTTAACCTTGGCAGGAGCTAATGCACGGGAAATATATAATTTTTGGTCCTCGGCAAATTCGATTAAATCTATATTTTCGTTGTTTAATTCGCGAACTATTGAATGGATGCGTATTCCTTTCATACCGACGCATGCCCCGA
The DNA here is from genome assembly GCA_016844745.1 of Ignavibacteria bacterium. Classification (GTDB taxonomy): domain Bacteria; phylum Bacteroidota; class Ignavibacteria; order Kapaibacteriales; family UBA2268; genus JAERMQ01. The sequence goes on from JAERMQ010000021.1 coordinate 96,767, forward strand.
CGGGGTCGACGCGTTCGTCGAATGAAGTAACGGCAACTTTTGAGCGCTCGCCCGGGTCGCGGGCAATGGCTTTTATTTGGATGATACCATCATATATTTCGGGAATTTCAATTTCGAACAGACGCGCAAGAAATTCATCCGAAGCGCGCGACAAAATTATTTCAGGTTGGCCACCGGAGCCTGTCCTGCGAACTTCTTTAACAATAGATTTTAGAGTCTGATTCTTCTTGAATCGATATGGTTCGTTCGGAATCTGCTCTTCTCGAGGCAAGCGACATTCGATTTTGTTATGAATAACAAGAATGTCGTTTCGGCGAATTTGGTATATTTCGCCAATTACGACTTCACCGATTTTCGAAGCATATTCGTTATAAATATTATCTTTTTCAACCTCGCGAATTCTCTGATTTAAATTCTGCGAAGCCAGAGAGATAAGCCTGCGCCCAAAGCTGTCGGCAATGTTATCGAGAGTAATTTCTTCAACGAATTCGTCTCCAACCTGAATGTTTTCCTCGTACATCATGGCTTCTTTGAAAGAAATCTCCATCGATGGATTTTCCGGAATCTCCACAACTGTTCTCGTAAGATAAATTTCGATATCGCCTTTTTCCATATTAACGATAATATCGAAATTGGCTTCCAATCCGTATTTTTTCCTTACTATCATCGAGATAGTTTCTTCGACGATTCCCTGAAGCAAATCACGGTCAATGTTCTTGGACTTTGCCATGTCTGCGAAAGCATCGATAATTACTTTCTTATCGATTTGACTTTTTACTTTGCGACGCCGCATAACTATTTAATGTTTAGTTAATAAATTATTTTTCATTAATTTCGTATATATTCGTCTAATCAAATATGGAATTCATATATAAGAATTCTGCCTTTAGAGGCTAAAAATCGACATTGTTAGACGAATACAATGTGCAAAATTAATAAAAAAAGGGCTTATAGCCCGAATTCGATTACAAAAATACGAACTTTTATTGATTGAGCAAAGAAGAAAATAAATTTTTAATAAAAAAGGAGTTAAGATGTCAACTCAAGCTTTGGATTATTACAACATCGACGAGTTATTCAGCGAAGAAGAAAAATTGGTTCGGCAGTCCGTTCGGGACTTCGTGGACGGTGAAATTTTGCCAATTATCGAACAAAAATTTATGGATGGCGAATTCCCTTTTGAAATCGTCGAAAAACTTGCTTCATTAGGTATGTTTGGGATAACGGTTCCAACTCAATACGGCGGCGCCGGAGCTAATTATACATGTTACGGGCTTGCAATGCTGGAATTAGAGCGAGGCGATTCCGGTGTACGTTCATTTGCATCGGTTCAGAATTCACTTGTTATGTTCCCAATAAATAAATACGGCAGCGAATTTTTGAAAAATAAATGGCTTCCCAAATTAGCAACTGGTCAGGCGATTGGATGTTTCGGACTTACAGAACCGGATTTCGGCTCAAATCCCGGAGGTATGATTACTACGGCTACAAAAACAAATAGCGGATATTTGCTTAACGGCGCTAAGATGTGGATTACTAATGGAACAATTGCCGATGTTGCAATGGTATGGGCTAAGCTGGATGGAGAAGTGCATGGATTTTTAGTCGAAAAAGGAATGAGAGGCTTTTCGGCTCCTGAAATGAAAAACAAACATTCGTTGCGTGCATCCATTACCTCGGAATTGGTTTTCCAGGATGTCGAGGTACCGGAAGAAAATATGCTTAATGTTGAAGGATTACGTGGTCCTCTATCATGCTTGAATCAGGCACGGTATGGTATTGCCTGGGGTGCAATCGGGGCGGCTTTGGCATGTTACGATTCTTCTCTGGAATATGCTAAAAGCAGGATTCAATTCGACCGTCCTATTGCAGGATTTCAATTGCAGCAGGATAAATTGGTTTGGATGCTTAACGAAATTACCAAAGCCCAGCTTTTAGCTCAACGTTTAGGCAGGCTCATGGATAAAGGGCAGGCTCGCCCACAGCAGATTTCTCTTGCTAAGAGGAATAATGTGGATATAGCATTGCAAACAGCCCGGCTTGCACGGGAAATCCACGGTGCGAATGGAATACTCAGCGAATATTGTATTATGAGGCATGCTGCCAACCTTGAATCCGTGAAAACCTATGAAGGTACTCACGATATTCATACCTTGATTTTGGGTGAGGATATTACAGGCATTCAGGCGTTTAAATAGGGGGTTTAGGCTTTTAAAGAATTCTGAATGCTGAATTCTGAATGCTGAATTCTGAATGCTGAATTTGAAATTATAAATTATAAGTTATTATAAATTAATGCACTGCCAATTCAGAATTCAGAATTTGAAATTATAAGTTATAAGTTATTATAAATTAATGCAAGAATTTGAAATTATAAGTTATAAGTTATTATAAATTAATGCACTGCCAATTCAGAATTCAGAATTCAGAATTCAGAATTCAGAATTCAGAATTCAGAATTCAGAATTCAGCATTCAAGAATTAGCCTAATCAAGTATAAAGCTGTGAGCTATCAATAAAGATGTCGTATTTCTTAATTTTATCGCCAGCCATTTCAAATATATTGCAGAATTTTACCTGATATGTTGTTCCGTTATGTCGAGTATAAGTGACCATTCCAGTTGTAACTACATGTCCTGAATCCGTAAAGTAATTTTCGAGCCTATGTTCGGTGGAGCTAACGCTTTTGAGGAAATTATCCACAAAAGCCTCAATCTCCGGTTTGCCGTTTATTGGAGGGAAATTGGCATAAATAAACGAAGAGTCCTCGGTGAGGAAAGAAGCAAATTTAGCTGTATCTTTTGCATCTACCGATTGAAAAATATCTGTTACCCATTGAGGGATATTCATAATTAATCCTTTCTAAAATTTGTGATTTTAAAAGTATTTAAAGAAGAAATATTGTTGTTTGTTATTATTCACCCCTATATTCCAATTCTTTTTCAAATAATGTCATGACCTGCAGTTCGGGCAAGGAATAAAATGTATTATCGATTTTAGCAATTCGATTAATAGCTTTATCATAATATTCTTTGCTTATTTCGAATCCGATAAATTTCCGGTTGAGTTTTAATGAAGCATGGGCTGTTGTAGCACTTCCCATAAACGGGTCCAATATTATCTGATTTTCTTTTGTAGTTAGCTTAATTAAAAATTCAATCAATTCCAATGGTTTTTGTGCTTCATGGATTTTGACTTCATTTTTTGAAAAACCAAAATCAAGCATATTAGTAGGGCTGGAGCCATTTGTCTTAACAGCATCAATATTCAAAGCGCCAACGCCGAATTTCAGGATATTATCGGTTATAGTAATTTTATACGGCTTGAAAAACCATGCGATAGGTTCATAAATTGGTGCAAGATTTCCCAGTCGCCAACCTTCCCATTCTATTACTTCCTTTGCTAAGCCCCGGTTCTTCAATACATTTGAAAATCTTTGAGCTCTATGATGAGCTGCCGGTTTTTTCCAAGCTAAAATATCTTTTAAAAGGAACCCGGAATCCTCAAATGAATTAATAACTCTATGAATAGTTCTGCGAGCGCCAAAGACAAATAAGGATGCTCCTTCCTTCATTATCGGGAAAAGTAATTTGGACCACGAAAAAATCCATTCCTGATACTCTCTCCCAATTTGTCTATCAGCCGAACTCCATCCATTAATGGGTTTGCCACGTCTCTTAAAGCCGCTTTTACCATTTTGAGCTGGAGATTTGCCAAGCAAGGCTGAGTTCGTATTATTATGTAACACATCCCATTCATCCAGGTTTATTCCATAAGGAATATCGGAAAGAAATAAATCAATTGAATTTGTTTCAAGGTGTCCAAGATGATTCAGGCAGTCATCATTGATAATAATATTTAAATAATTTTTGTTCAATATGATATTTCTATTTCAATGGCTTTCTGAATAGTTTTAATTTTTGTTTCAATTTTCCCAGCTTTGATTAGAATCGATATTGCTTCTTTTTTTGATAATTTATTAAATGATTCAATTTTTTCTTTCCAATAAGTAATTCCTTCATTCCCAATTTCTTTTGTCTTTTCTATTTCTTTCAATTTGAATTTTTTCAGGTCATTATAGTTTCGATTAAATATGCTACAAAGTACAGAATCAATTTCTTCCCAATAATTTTCAGCACTCTGATGATTTATTGATTTGGAATGTTTTTTTATTTTCAATCCCGTTTCCCAAAGCGGTTGTAGAGCTTGATTTTTATAAAATGTTAAAAGATAATTTAAATGAGTGTAAGATAGTAATGTAACATTTTTATCGATTGACTGAAAATATATCTGACTTTTTCGATTTGGAAATTGAGTTAATGGACCGACAAGTAAAGCAAAATTGTTATCTTTTCTCCAATCATCGAGTGCTTTTATTTTAAAGTCTTTTTGGTTTTTTGAAGTTCTGCTAAGTCTGAAAGTTTTTGCATCACCAATTATTGAATAAGAATTATTTTTGCCGAAAACATCAGCAGAATCACCTCTAGTACGTAATACTTCAGATGGAATACCAATATGAGTTAATGATTGAGCAAGTATAATATCTGTAAATTTTGCCCATAATTTCTCTTCCGAGCTATCATGTTCGAACATTTCGGGAAGAATGCCACACATAATAATATTTTCGGATAATTGATTTTTTGAAATCTTAGAAATCTGCTTTTCTAACAAATCAAAAGCATTTTTTTCTTTAGCAATCTCAAAAATCAAATCTATTATTTGCTGCCTCATCTTATTTCAAAAGTAATTTTTATACAATAACAAAAATAAGCATTATTCTCAATTTTACTTCAGGCTTTTAGACTATTAGGCTATAAACCTATTAGACTTTTAGGGAAACATCTAAACACTTACAACCTAAATACATACTTACTCATAACTCATAACTTATAACTCATAATTCATAACTTTCAATCTATTCCTCTCCCAAATTATCACGTAGGGTTTTCCTGTCGATTCCTAATATCTTAGCCGCAGCCGATTTGTTCCCATTAACACTTTCAAGAACAGTTCTGATATATTCCGTTTCAACCTGCTTGAGAGTTTTATTGATTCCAAGTTCCTTTTTTATTGAATATCTCATTAGCGAGGGAAAATCAGGGACGTCTATAATATCTCCTTCGGACAATAGCACCAAACGCTGAATAACGTTTTGCAATTCCCGGACATTGCCGGGCCATGAGTAATTCAGTAGAGTATCCATAGCCTTTTCAGAGAAATGAGGAGTTACCCTTCCACATTCCTTTGCATACTTTTGAGCAAAATGATTTGCAAGAATGAGAATATCGCCTTCGCGCTCGCGCAATGGTGGCAGATTAATATTTATTACATTCAACCGGAAAAACAAATCTTCCCGGAATGCACCAGTTTTGACAGATTCCGATAAATCCTTGTTCGTAGCTGCTAAAATTCTTATATCAACTTTAATCTGACGATTGGCTCCAACCATGCAGACTTCTTTTTCCTGAAGCACTCTCAATAGTTTGACTTGCATAGCATTACTTGTTTCGCTGATTTCATCTAAGAAAATCGTGCCTCCGTCAGCAGTTTGGAAGAATCCTGCACGGGTTTCCCTTGCGCCGGTAAATGCTCCTTTTACGTATCCGAAAAGTTCGCTTTCCAAAAGTGTTTCCGGAATTCCTCCGCAATTCACAGGTACAAAGGGGGCGGTGGACCTGTTACTGGAGTAATGTATTGCCCGTGCAACCAACTCCTTACCTGTACCGCTTTCTCCTGTAATAAGAATATTGGCAAATGAGGAAGCTACCTTCTTAATGGTTCTGAATACATCATTCATAGAATCGGAATTTGCTAATAATCCATAGCCGGCATATATTTCGCTGTACTTGCCGTTTCCGTTTAGGACCGTTTTTTTATTTTTATTAGCTAAAACCTTCTCGACCGAAATAAATAGTTCGTCATCCGTAAAAGGTTTGGCAAGGTATTCTTCAGCGCCGGTTTTAATTGATTCGACTGCACCTTCGATTGTAGCAAAGCCGGTAATCATAATTATTCTCGTTTCAGAGTAATTCTCCCGGATATGGCGGATTAAATCGAGACCACTGTATTTTGGCATTTTCCAATCGGTTATTACAAGATCGATGCTTGTCGATTCAAGCACTTTAATAGCTTCCAAAACTCCGGTTGCCGTAAAGATAGCGTAGCCTTTTGTTGTTAGCTGCCGATGCATGATTTCGAGCAAATCATGACTATCGTCAACTATTAAAATCGAATTATCTTTTTTGGATTTGCTCATATTTTTGTTTGTTTGAAGTTAACATTTAATTCCTCGGAAAAAGTATTTCGAACTTTGTACCCTTTCCGATTGCACTTTTCACCTTAATTTTACCATTATAAGATTTTACAATTCCATGAACGACAGCCAATCCCAGCCCGGTTCCTTCATCAATATCCTTTGTAGTAAAAAAAGGATGGAAAATATTTTCGATGATTTCATCATTCATCCCGATGCCGTTATCTTCTACGGCGAAGCATACGTAATTATCGGAAAAGGACGTGCTGATTATTAACTGACCTCCATTTGCCATAGCTTGTATTGAATTTACTACCAAATTGATTAGAATGTGGTTAAATTGAAAACTATTACCTTTTACATCGGGCATATTTACAGCTAAATCCCTGATTAGTTCTATTCCGGCTTTTGTACAACGGGATTCGAAAAACATCAGGCTTTCTGAAATTACATCATTTATATTGACTGTCGAGATATTCTTAGGAGTTTCCTTTGCAAATGTTAATAATTTCCTTATTATTTCCCTTGAATAAAGAGACGCTTTAATGATTTTATCGATGTCTTTTGCAGCCTGTTCGGGATTGTTCAATGATTTCAAAGCCAATTGTGCAAAACCCAAAATACTACCCAAAGGTTCGTTCAATTCATGGGCTACTCCGGCTGCTAATTGACCGATGAGCGCTAATCTGTCAGCATGGTGTAACTGCTCCTGAAGCCGGATTTTAGTCTCCTCTTCTTCCTTTATTTCAATGATAACTCCGATTTTACGCGCAATTTCATTTATTAAACTTCTTTCTTCGGCTAAAAATGGACCTTCATCGAACTCAGGCTTCATTTCTTTATAAAAAACTTCAATTGCTCCGCGTTTTTTATCCTTAACGAATATTTCTGCTTCCTGCTTCCAGTAAGGATAATTTATAGATGATGTTTCATAAATCAGGTTATCTATTGAAATCCGGCCTTCTGTAATTTCAGGATACTGCCATGCAGGAGGGATGAGTTTAACAATCGAATTAAGTATTTCATTAATGGAAATATTTGATTGGACAATGATTTGGTTTATCTGATAAATGCAGGTAAGTTCCTTAACCCTTTCGTGCAGATAAGACTTTGTTAAAAAATGAAGAATTGACACACCGAGAGTTTCCGCAAAAGTTTCATAAGATTCGATATCCTCAAAGGAAAAGGTGTTTTCCTTTCTGCTTTTTAACTGGAGAACGCCTATGACACTCCCGCTGATTTTTATTGGGATTATAGCACAGGAGCGGATTGAATTATTATTTCCCGGTAAAGATTTTACCATTCCGTATTCTTCCGCTTTTAAGTTTAATAATTCAGGTGTTTCAGAATAAAAAGTGCCTTCGAAAGTGAAATCTGAATCCTGGTTATTATCCTGAGCAGTTAATATCTTTTCGAAAATAACATCAAAAAGGTCTTTTTCATGAATTACCGGGATAAGAATTTTATCCGTATAGAGTGTGGTTGGAAGCGACCTGTAATTTAAAAGATGTTTTATATCGACTGATTTTGAAAAAGCAATGTACTTATCCTTTTCTAACAGGAGAATTTTAATGAAATCGCAATTGGAAAAAGTCAGCATTGTATCGGTAATCTCATTCAAATAAGATATTCTCGATATTTCCCTGTTCGATAAATCGAGGATTTTATGTGATAACAGTTTATATTTATTTTGAACTTTCATCACTACCGGATAAAATCAATAATGCTAAATTAATAAGATTTTTATAAATCTGCGCATAAAACATCTTTATTACGAATAATAAATTTTGAATTATTGAGTTCACTCTAAAAAGCATTTTTAGTGAAAATAACATTCCAAAATCGGAATTTTGGAATGAGAACTATCAAGGAATTACTAATTACAAAGTTGTACTTTGGAATTAAATTTTTACTTTTTAGAGTAGACTCATTTTTAGTTATTAGCCATATTACCATTGTGCCTTTTACAACTATTAACTCAATACAAAAAATTCATATCTCATAATTCATATTTATTTATTAAATTAGAATAATCTTCATAAAAAGAATTGAAGGTATGATAATGGCTAAGAATTTTAAATTCAAAGAAATTGAATTGCAAACAGCCGTGCAGAGTTTGCTTTCGGACCCTGCTGTTGTTCGCAGCAGTATATCAGGCAAGAGATTACAAATACTCTCACCCGGTCGTCTTAATACAAGCGAAGGACCTGATTTCAGCAGGATGGCAATACTTTTGAACGGTCAGGTCATAGTAGGAGAAGGGGAATTCCATTTGAAAGCTTCAGATTGGAAGCAACATAAGCACCACTCCGATAAAAAATATGCTCAAGTAATTTTGCATATAGTATTGGATTATGATGATACTGAAGCTTTCGCAGGTGAAACCCTGCATTTAGATGAGAACCTGGTTTATAACGAATACAATACATTCATTAATCCTGATTATAAGCCGGTAGATTTGGATTCAATAGAAGATTTGCAGTATTATGCACTGCATCGACTATTGAGAAAGTCCTCGGAAGCCCAGAAAATATTGAATACAACAAATCTCGAAAATGCATTTTCCGAAATGGTCCGTTCCTTTTTAGAGAAATTCAATTCCCGAAGAAAGCGACCTGTTTATTTATCCCGCGAGATTTTTACCCTTATGAAGGAAATTAATAATTCAGTCCAATTCAAATTATTAGAAAATATAAGTATTGGAATTAAAAAAAATTACCAATTGGATTTGGAAGAACTGTTAAAACAGAAAATCGCTTCGGAACGCCCTCATTTAAGGAGGGAATTGGTTATGAATTGTACCCTGCCATTAGCAGTGTGCTTAGCCGACGAACAATCGCGAATCGACCTGTTCTCCTGGTATTGGTCAGCGGCAGCCAAGCAAAAATATGGGGTATTAACCCGACAATTCAAGGATATCCCTCAAACATATATTTGGCAACAGCAGGGACTTCTCGAATATATGCAGTTAATCGGCAAAAGAGCAAATATTATTGCTGAAGATTTTGAATATTATGCTTTTGCAGAAGTATTGAGTTTTTATCAATTAGCTCAAAATACAGAGCAAAATATTCCGGAAGATTTTGATTCGGTTCCAATTGAAGATGAGGAGTAAGATGTTATAAATTATTAATTATGATGTAAATCCGTGAAATATAAAATTAAAATATTAGCATAAACGTTTATAGCATATAATGATTACATCGTATTGAAAAATATTAATCACTTCACCCGATACCTATATCTATTGTAGGTGGTAAGTGATTAAATTTTCAAAGAACGAGGTTAAAACCAGATGAAATATATTCAGAGAGAATAGGAAAATAGCCTATAAAGCCCTAAATTTTTCAAAATGTTATATATTTTGTTTATGAACACAAAATAAATATTTTCTCACTGATTTACATCATAATTCATAATTATACAAACCTTTTCATTACAAACCAGCCCCCAAAGCCCGCTGCACTAATAGTTAAAATAATCAACGCCCAGGTTGATAATGTTGGTGTAGCAGCTACAGAACCGGCAGAAGTAGTAAATGAAACCTGCGAACCATAGCTTGTGCCGACGCTATTGGTAGCAAAAGCACGAACATAATATGTAGTGCTGGAAGTTAAATTGATTAAATTAGCTGTAAAGGTGCCTGTAGTGCCGGAAACAGTTGCAATGTTATTGGAGGTTGTTGGATTGCCGCTTGTGTTCCAGCAAATACCACGTGCGGTTATACTCGCGCCGCCATCGCTTGTAACATCACCGCCGCTCGTAGCTCCCGAAGATGTAATATTTGATATCGAGGCAGTAGTTACCGTTGGTACTGTAGAGCCTAATTTCATTACTGTAGCTTTATAGCTGTTTTCAACATCTTTATATACAACATAAGGTGTGCCGCTGCTGTTTATTGCAATAGTTGTAGCTTGGGCATTACCGGCAGAAAAGCCTGCAGAACCTACATTTACCCAGCTTCCACCGTAATATTTCATCACTGAAGCTTTGTAGGCATTTGCACCATCCTGAAAAACAACATAAGGAGTTCCGCTGCCGTCTATGGCTATTGATGGGGAATATGCATAATCGGGAGTAAAATTCGCAGAACCGACAGTAACCCAGCTTCCACTAATAAATTTCATAACTGTAGCTTTATAGGCTGTAAAATCCTGAAATACTACGTAGGGAGTGCCGTCGCCGTCTATAGCAATATTTTCGTAATCGGCATAAGTGGGAGAGAAACCTCTCGAACCTAAAGTTGTCCAGCTTCCACTTGATAATGTCATAGCCGTTGCCTTCCAGAGGGCATTTCCACCATCCCGGAAAACCACATAAGGCGTACCACTGCTGTTGAGGGCTAATGACATGTATTCTGCCTCACCTACGGAAAAACCATCAGTACCTACGGTTACCCAGCTTCCACTGAGATATTTCTTTACACAGGCTTTATAGCCGTTCCCACCATCACAATAAGCAACATAAGGAGTTCCGGTACTATTAATTGCTATTGATGTATAAAGAGCATCACCGGCAGAAAAAGCAGTACCGACTGTAGTCCAACTTCCACTTGAATAAGTCATTACTGTAGCTCTGTTGCTGTTTCCAACATTCTTAAATGCAACAAAAGGAGTTCCGTTGCCGTCTATTGCTATGGTTGTGTATTGAGCAGCACCGGTAGAAAAGCCTGCAGAGCCGACGGTTACCCAGCTTCCACCGTAATATTTCATAACTGTGGCTTTATTGCTGTTTCCTCCATCGGCATATACAACATAAGGAGTTCCGTTGCCATCTATTGCTATTGACGTATAATCCACTGAACCTGCAGAAAAACTCGCTGAACCGACAGTCTGCCATGATTGCGCATTTGCAGACAACACTTGCAATAGTAAGAAGGCAAGCATAATTAGAATATTTTTTTTCATAACAATTTACTCCAAAATTTAAATTTATAAAACTTATTTTTTTATTTTTAATTATATCTTGCTTACAATAATTACAAAAATACAATAATAATTAGTTTATACAATAAATAATTTTAGTTAATGTAAAATATTATTTTATAATTAAATAAGTATTATAAAAATAATTATTGGGACTATTTAATGATTAATTGTTAATTGTCAATGGTTAATGAAAAAATTACGAATTAAGAATTAAACAAATCAAGGTTATCCTTTAATCAAGTAAATCATGGTTCAGACTTTTTTTAATTGATTTAAGCAAACATTTCATAATTTTGCCTTGTAATTTTGAATCAATAACCGGCTTGGAATGATAGTAACATATTCTTTGGTTAACGAACTATTCCGCGCATTTCATATAAAGCGCTGGAACGACCGGCTCCGCCCGATGGAACTTATCGAAATGGATAAGCACGCACATAAAATGATTATTGCATATTGTCTTGGAAAATACGAAGAGATGAAAGGCGTAAAGCTGGATTGGAACGATATTATTCGTTTCGGCATTTATGAACTTCTGCGACGAATTGTTATTTCGGATATTAAATCCACAATCTACCGTGAAATAAAAAAAGACAAAGAAGCATTCAAAAAGCTGAATGAATATATATTCGAGGAATTGGAAGGTAAAATAACAGATGACGCTATCAAAGCAGAGTTACATGATTTCCTGCTTAATCCGCAATCCCGCTCCCGCAAAGAAATAAGAATATTAGAAGCGGCGCATATTATAGCCAGTCTGTGGGAATTCCGTATTATCAAAACCGTAAATCCGACAAGCTACCAGAATATTAAAATCGAAGCCGATTTACTAAACGATATAGTACAGTTCAATGATTTGGAAGGAGTACAGAAGATTACCTCACAACATAAGATTGCCAATTTCGTTGACCTGTGCAGTCAATTGCGGTTTCAATTTCGTTGGGCGCAAACTCCCCGAGTACCGAATACATCAGTTCTTGGGCATTGTATGCTGGTTGCGTGCGTTTCGTACTTTTTCACGAGGGATATTCCAAACTGCCCCAAGCGATTATATAATAACTTCTTCGGTGGTCTCTTCCACGACTTGCCCGAAGCCGTTACAAGGGATATAATTTCTCCTGTGAAGCGTTCTTCAAAGGAATTTCATTTTTTGATATTAAAGCTCGAGCGTGAGTTGGCTGAGAAAGAAATATTCCCTCATATCGAGCCGGCTTGGATTGATGAATTGAAATACTTTACACAATGCGATATGCAGAATAAAATTGTAGAAGCAGGTAGTGTTTCTTCCAGGCAGCTCTCGGTTGAGGAAATAACAAATACCTATAATAAGGATGAATTTGTTCCTTTCGATGGCGAAATAGTATCGGCAGCCGACCATTTATCAGCATTTCTGGAATCATGGCATTCCTGCTCGAGCGGTATAAAATCGGATGAACTGATTGAATCAGCAAAAAAAATATCTGAGATGAACCGCACTATGAATTTGGGAGGAATACCGGTAAATGAATTGTATTCTGCTTTTCTGCCGATAGGATAAATATATTTAATTAATTTTTCTGAAATAATCTTTTTATAATTGAAGGAAGGTTCTAAAAATTGTCATTCTGAGCGAAGCGAAGAATCCAGTTTTCTTTAAAATCAACAAGATAGATTCTTCGCTTCGCTCAGAATGACAGCCGCCTAAATTGAATTTTTAGAACCCACCTGAATAGTAATTCTATTACTCACTAAATTGTCATTTTGCGAATGCAGGAATCCCCTCCCATAGCGGTTCAGGAGATTCCTGCATCCGCAGTAATGACATTTTTTTTAACTATCTTATCTTATATTTTTACGAACTTGCCGATTTTTTTCCCTATTTTCACAAAATAAACTCCCGGCGGCAAGGCATCTACATCAATTTTTTCTTTATACTCTGTTTCAAGTATTTTTATTCCTGAAAAAGATAATACCTGAATATTACCAATCTCATTCTGCTCTAAGTATTTTATGTTCAGGAAGTCTGTAACAGGGTTGGGATAAGATATTACGGCTTGTTCCAATCCCTCAAAACCAGTGTCAATTCCTTTTGATTTTCCCTTCTTTCTTATCTCGAAAAAATTATCACTCAAAATAAATTTTTGCGGAAATTGAGAATCCTGAATTTTTATTTTAAAAGTGTTGCCGGTAGGGAAATTATCGGGTATAGTCCATGTGAAGGTCTCTAATTTCGATGGGAAATTGGTTACGAGGGTTGTATATTTCCCAGCAGAACCATTCCATAATAATATATCTATATTTCCGAACATTAATATACTCTGGGACCACTTTATAGTTTGGATGGAACCTTGCTGCCAGTATTGACCGTTCTCGCCACCGAAAATAATAAAACTCTGCGCAAGGATTGAATTTGAATTTACATTTATAAAGAAAAAAATGAATATACATGCTCTGAGACTTATTTGGAGCATTTTCATTTGCACCTCCTTATACTTTGTTGCGGTTGAAAATATAACACACCCCTTAATCCCCTCTCAAGAGGGGAATAATAAAAATTCCCCTCTTGAGAGGGGATTAAGGGGTGTGTTATATTTTACATTTGAACGCACTTAGTTTTAATCTATTATAATAAATTTCAAAATTTCTGTCGTGCCGTTAAATGATACTTTGCAGAAGTATTGACCTGCCGAAAGGTTGTTTAGTTCTATGTCATATTGTACGTTGCTGCCGGTTAAAAAAGCATTGTTGATTCTATCTACAACATTGCCCATATAATCGAAAAGCTCGATTCTGACGTTATCTTCCTGCTTTAAATTGAATATTATAGTAAGCTTGTTATCGTTAATGATATTTCTTTTCAGATAGACATCTTTATTGCGAAGTTGTTCTGTTGGCTCCGGCTCATCATCAACGGCGGTTAAATCGGAATAATCCCAGATAATTGAAGAAGCATCATCGGTACCGACGGCAAATAAATTCCTTTGATTTGCGAAGCAGGAACTAATATTTGAAGGAGGGCAAAAATCATAAATCCGAGCATTATTAAAGTAAATATCATAAGGGTAGCTGTAGTCGGATGACAATTTTTTATTTTTCTCAACATCCCAGACTTCAATTTTAGCGCTATCTCCGGCAAGAACGATATATTTATTATCTTTAGATAATGCACAATATCTTGGATACTTAAAAGGAATATGTCTATAAATCGTATCTGCAGTTAGGTCAACAATATTTACTGATTCCCAAAATGGATAGACAAAATATTTCCTGTCTTTGGAAAATGAAGTATTAAATGAACTTAAAAAATTATTTTCTTTACCCAAAATCCATATCTTCTGGTCAAAGTCATTGATTATTTTTGTTTTTTTATTAATTTTTGATAAAAAGCTCTGATGGTCATAATCCCTATAATTTACGACATAATAATATTGACCATCATAGCTTTCGATTAGGTTAAGTAATATTTTATTCAGTTTAATTTGGTCAACTTCTTTTCCGGTATTAATATCCCAAACCCGGATAGTACTGTCAACGGAAACAGAAACAATATTTTTCCCATCTGCGGAGAAAATTGCCTTAGTAATAACCAATGAATGCCCTCTGAATTCACGAACGACAGAACTATCAGAAATTTTGTAAAGGTATATACTGTTTAATTTCGACTTTTGGTCATTTGCAGGACCGGCAGTTATAAAATAATTATTATCAGATGAAAATTCAATAAATGGTTTATATAAATAATTTGAATTTTGAATGTTATTCTGCCTTGGGAAATATGCATTATTTTTTCTTATTTTATTATCTACATCAAAAAATTGATAATGATAGTATGTAGATGAAATGTCCCTTTCAATTGATATGAAATATTTATCGTCAGGAGAGAAAGTTATATAATCAAGCGGCTTTGAATGGCTGATAATATTATTTTCAATTTGAAGTGTTTCATAATCAATCAAATTTGCATAAGAACCATCATATTCTATGGCTAATGCTTTATTGCTATTAGTTAGAAATTTTAAATCGGTAATATTGAATAAATCCATTGGGGAATATTTACTTAAATTATCAATTTCATATCTGCAAAGTCTATATCCGGCACCATTCTTGATATTTACAAATTCATCCATAAATAAATATTTCCCATCAGGAGAAATGAATAAACCATCAGAGTGGTTTGAAATGGCATTAAATGTTTTGATAACATTAAGTGTGTTAATATCAATAACGAGAACTTCATTGGAAGTCCATATTTTTGCATAAATAGTATTTGTATTATTATTGATATCAAAATCAAGATAAGTATTAGGCGGATATATATTTTTTTTGATTAAAGTTTTTCCGGTCTTCATATCAATAACAGAAAAAATACCATTGTTGGCTGAGTAAATTATTAACTTTGTTTTATCACTATTAATTAATGTTTCATAATAGTTAGAATCAGGATTTTCAAATTTTATCTCTTTTTTTAGGTTATTATTTAAAAAATCGACATACCTGATAAAATTTGGTCTTATATCAATAACCTGGTCATTTGAATTATTGTCGATGAGCAATTGACCATAAACCAAATTTGTTTTGGAATATCGAGAAATTAATTTTCCTTCGGGTATTAGATAAACCAATCCGTTATCGGTTATTAGATTTTTGCTGTCATTCGAAATTGCAAAATTATAGCATGGTTTTCTTAAATTTTGGTCTTTGGAATCACCTTCAAATCCATTATCAAGAGAATTTACCATATTTCCGGATGCAATATCAAATATTTTTATAGTAGCATCTTTGCCGGCAGTTATGAAATACTTGTTATCTGGAGTAATTTCTGATTTGTTAATGGGATTTGAAATCCAACTCTTATGTCCTCCCTGGCACCAGAAGGGTTCCTTGGATAAAACTATAATTGGCATTAATAAGATTAAAAAAAATATTATTTTCATTGTTCATCCTTTATTATTATTAAAAACTTTATATTCAGCATACCTTAAATAGTATGCTGAATATAAAAGGAACTTTTTATCTAATATAATAATATTTTAAAATCCATCCTTGCATTTTTACAACGAATACCATAATCCTGAACTCGATATAATCTATTACAAGCCCAAAAATTCTTGGAAAGCATAAAATCATCCTGAGCACAACCAATATTATCATCATCATCTGACCAGTGTTTCATAAATTCAATGGCTATTGCAAGTAATGTTTGACCTATGGGATAATCCTTTAAAATAGTTGTATCAATTCTTTGTTCAAGTCTTGATAATATTTCCGCAATAGTATCGACAGCATCACCTAAATCTTCATCAATAGCATTCCACCCACAATTTATATATATGGATGGTGATGTAATTTTTAGAGACATATATTTATTGTAAAAATCACCTGAGTTATCCCAATTATGGTCATCTGGTGAGTCATACACACCTGTATTAGCAATTCTAAAACCAACTTTTTGTTGCGCTCCTGGTATATAAATGTCAACTTTATTTCGTTGTGTAACCATATTGGCAGCCCCTCCCCAAAATGATAAAAATTCTTCATTTGTCCAAGGCCATGAATCCATATTTTCATCTACATATAGTCTATAAGCTGTCATCTTAAATTCAGGTAATGCAGTCATTAAAGTAAAGTTATAACTTCTTATCAAGGGTTCACCTGTTGAAGACCTTATACTGTTAATGTTATTTGCTAACTCAAATTTTAATTTGTTGTAATGACAGGTTTCCAGATTTTGAGAATTTTTTAAGGTCAATGTTACTTTGCAATTTTCACAATTCCCATTATCCTCAACATCAACATTTACACCTTGCCTAAATGGATAGGATGTGAGACTTTCGCCATCAGGTCTAACCGTTATAACAGGATTTGTCGTTGGGTTATATTCTTGTAATTTAGAGTCAAAAACAAAATATTTATTGTAAAATGTAGATAAATCGACAGTTCTATCAAAAATGAACTTAATTGTTGCAGTCTTAAACATTTCCGGCATTCTATTTAATCTATATACGGTGTATGTATTCAATCCTACTACAATGTCTCCCATTGGTACATTATTATCAATTAGTGAATAATTTATCCATTGACCTAAAGTGTCTGGATTTTGAACCATAATTCCAATTAATTTGAAACCTGTTTTAAATGAATACCTGACGGTTATTGGATTATACGAACCACTATTCATTGTTAATTTTAATGCCCGTAGGTGAGGTGAATCATCAGTTGGTCCACAAGTAAAATTAAGACTCCCGTCTTGGCAAACCCATTCATCATAATCATAAGGAGCGTTTGCTTTTATATGTGGTTCGATTCTAATTTGAGAACCATAAACTATTTCATATTCTCGTTCATCCCAGGTTGTATGGTCTTCGGGTCCCCAAAAACTATAAAAAATGGTAGTATAATCAGGTTTTGTAACTGTTATCCAAGCTGTATTTTCAGTTGGCAATTGGGATAGATCTTCAGTAATTCTTTGAACTTTTAAATATCTTTTTGCTTTTCTAACCAATACTACAATATAAGCATTACAATTATCATCTTGTTTGTAATTTAGATTGCAATTAGCATCAAGATTCTTGCCAATTTGTCCATGAGGTGACCTTACTCCCCCTGCACCAGAACCATCTTTGCTTACATACCATTTAATTATTTCGTATTGTTCTTTCATATTTACTTTTAGTTCTATTTGGTATTGGTTATTCCCAGAAGAAAGTTCTTGCACGGCATTAGCTTCCTTTGAATTTGATTGATCTTGTATCAAATCTGGGTAATAAGTTTCATTATTAAAAATAATGTTAATTGCACCATCTAATAGAGTTGCTACATCAGCCGGCGGATCTATACCCCCTTCTTCTTCAACATCATCCCATTTGATTTTAACATGAAGTTGTATTGTCGGGCAATCCACCGCAGTAACACTTCCATGTGGTCGAAAATTGATTCCTCTTCCTGTATAGCTTCTGTTTATGCTATTTTCATTATTCACGGATATACAAGTTTGAGTGCTATTATTGATAGTCTGGTCATTGCTTTCCCAATATGAAAACACCTCTCCGGTATTCATTTCTATACATACTCTTGTTGTTGGCCTTCCGAATGCCGGTACTGTATACTTGCCATCGCCTAACGAATCAATAAAATCATAAACTTTGACACGTCCAATAGTATCTCCTGAGCCGTTTAGACAAGCAAAAGTTTTTATTGTATCCATTGGAATTATCTTAAATTGAGCAATGATATTCCTATCGAATAATTCATTGCAATCCAAATTGATATTCAATCTTGAGAGAGAGTCATTTCCTATACTATTAGGATATTCGGGACAAAACCATCCATAAAAATAATATCCGTCTTTAATTTGAGGCACTTCAAAAGTCCAATTCTCTCCAGATGTTATATAATACATTTTGTTTCCCCCTAAAGGTCGGCAACTGGAAGGTAAGATACCATTACCCAATAATTGAGACAATACATTAACCTTAGCAACGCTCCTTACTGAAAAAGATTCGTATTTATCATAAAGAGTATCAGCAGTATAATTACTAAATGTCAATGACATTCCATAATCTTTGTTAGGAGTAAATGGATTTGTGGGAATAAAACCATAATTTAGACTATCAGAACTAATGAAGTAATTACCATCAATTTCATAATGAGTCGTAATTACTTTTCCAGTATCATCAATTGAAAATTCGACTGAATCGATTGTAAATAATTTATTATTTTCAATATCAAAATTTAGCAAAGGTATGTTAAAAGTAAGAAGGATTGTGTCGTTACAAAATACTCCGCCTACTTTATTTATTGTATTCCCTGTTATTCCGATAGGTGGCAGTTGTGTTGTGAATAGGTTTGTGATTAAAGTATCAATTATAATTGTATCCTGAGTTGAAGGGTCAAAAATCCTCAAACCTTTTATTGAAATTCCATAGGTTTCGTTGTACAATAAATATTGGTTGCTTTGGAATTTAAAGTGTGCAGAATCGTCAATTGTGCTATAACCCCTTCCACCAAGAATTTTAGCAATGTATAAACTGCTATCGGTTTGGTTGTATAATGACATTGGGAAGAAATCAATTTGTGCGCGGAATAATCTCGAGTTTGTAGAGTCGTAGACAGTTGAATCTCTAATTACATTAAACGGGATACTACTTGTATCGATGTGGTAGTTGTTTGTAATAGCTACCTGAACCTCCGGGTCTTTGGTTATATTTACCGAACCATATTCCGGGAAATTGATTTGGACGCCTTGCGAGTAGGCTGCTGGGATTCTACCTAATAGTAAAATAGCCGTCATAAGCAATAATGAACGAAAGTTTTTCATTTTATTTCCTTAATAATTAATAAAAGCAATATTTGAATTTCAGCGAAAAAATCCCTATATTGCAAACGCAAAACGCGTTTGCAAAAACAAAACCTTGCGGATCGGCACCTTAGCCAGCGCCGGTTCGCTTTTTTTATCAAATTAGGAAAAAGCGAACCAAAACCTTTTCTATTTTCGGTTAAATTGGTAATTTTAGCATCTTTTTGCCTCCTCCCTTAAATTTTATGTCAAGTGAAAAATTTTAGTGAAAAATTTTAGTGAAAAATTTTAGTGAAAAATTTTAGTGAAAAATTTTAGTGAAAAATTTTAGTGAAAAATTTTAGTGCTGGCTAAATAAATTTTAATAATTTTTAATTTATATTCGAAAACTATCCGAACACTATCACTTCACAAAATGCAAATTAATCATTAAAACAATACGATGCAAATATTTTTTATTTTTTTTCAAATATATTTTTCTACCTCCAAAACAAGTCCTATTCAACATTTTGAGTATTACTTCTTTTCAATCAAAAAAAATATCAACGCTAAAGTCTCTAATTCAAAAACTTTTCGTACTTATAGAATAATTTAAAATCTTGACATAACCAACACGTCTAATGGGAAAATTTTATTACACTTTTAAGTTTGAAATGAAAGATAATCGCTCAGACATTGAAAAAATAGAACAATTATCGGTTACTATAAAAAAAGTACGCAAGGAAATCGGTAAAGTCATTATCGGACAAGATGATATTATAAACCAGTTAATAACCGCACTGTTTGCCAAAGGTCATTGCCTTTTGATTGGGGTACCGGGCTTGGCTAAAACACTGCTTATCAGCACGATTGCACGCGCTCTCGATTTGAAATTCAGCCGCATCCAATTCACTCCCGACCTCATGCCCGGCGATATCACAGGCACAGAAGTGATTGAAGAAAATGTTTCAACCGGACAGAAGCTATTCCGCTTTATTAAAGGTCCGATTTTTTCCAATATAGTATTAGCCGACGAAATAAATCGAACACCGCCAAAGACGCAATCCGCCTTACTCGAAGCTATGCAGGAGCATGAAGTAACCGCGTCGGGTACGACATATAAATTGCAGGAACCATTTTTCGTTCTCGCTACGCAAAATCCAATCGAGCAGGAAGGCACTTATCCATTACCTGAAGCTCAGTTGGACAGGTTCATGTACAATATCTGGCTCGATTATCCCTCAAAAGACGAGGAAATGGAAATCGTGCGAACTACCACTGCAGACTACGTCCCCCAAATCGAAAAGGTAGTCAATGGAGAAGAGATTATATTATTGCAGGATTTAATCAGGCGAGTGCCGGTTGCAGATAATGTCGTTGAATTTGCAGTTAATTTAGCCCGCGCTACCAGACCTTCGAACGGCGCTGCCCAGGTAATTAAAGATTTCATAAGTTATGGCGCAGGACCACGTGCCTCGCAATACCTGATATTAGGCGCTAAATCACGCGCAGCATTGCAAGGCAGATATACTCCCGATATTGATGATATTCGTGCTGTGGCTTCGCCAGTATTACGCCATAGAATGGTAACCAATTTCAATGCGGAAGCCGAAAACGTCGAGCCGACGGATATAGTTTCTAAACTTTTAGAGACGGCAAAATAATGGATAATTCTGAATTCTGAATTCTGAATTCTGAATTCTGAATTCTGAATTCTGAATTCTGAATTATTAGTTTAATTATAAATCCTAAAATCTTAAAATCTTATAAATCCTAATTCAGACAAAATGAATTCTGAATTATTAGTTTAATTATAAATCCTATAAATCCTAATTCAGACAATTTTTCATTGATAATTAACAATTGACAATTAACAATTATTTTTTATATCTCATAATCACTTTATTCTTGCGAAAAATTCATAATTTTGTAGCTGTATAAATTTAGATTTAATGAATTAGAATTATTAGCTAAAAATAAATGTTCGGAATAAGATGAGTCAAAGTACCTACAACGCTACCGTAATCGGGAAAATAATGATTACACCGGATTTAATGATACTCAGAGTACGAACCGATGAACCGAGAAAAGAATTTCAGGCAGGTCAGTTTACAGCAATAGGCTTACTTGCCGGAGAGTCCCGCTCTCAAAATTCAGTTCTTCCCATCGACCAGTTACCGCCGGAGAAATTAATCAAGCGCCCTTATTCAATTGCTTCGGCAGTCAAGGAAACCCAGGATTTCGAATTTTATATTAGTCAGGTTAAGTCCGGGCAGTTGACCCCGCGCCTCTTTAATTTGAATCAGGGCAACCGTATTTGGTTAGATACCAGAATACTCGGATTTTTCTCCCTTAAGCAAACTCCTGAGGATTGTAATATAGCTATGATAGCAACCGGAACGGGATTAGCGCCGTTTATAAGTTTCCTGCGTTCTCATATTGCCGAGCATAAGGATACAAAGGTTGCAATTATTCACGGAGCAGCCTATCCCTGGGACCTCGGCTATTTAAGTGAATTAAGATTTATCGACAGCTTGTTTTCGAATTTTTATTATTACCCGACTTTACTTCGATATGATAGCTCCTGGAACGGGCTGCATGGTTACATAGAAGAGCATCTGGAGAGCGGTTTGCTTGAAAAGGAAGTTGGTCTGGAAATATCCCCCGATAAAACACACTTCTATTTATGCGGTAATCCCAAGATGATTGATTCAGTATCCGGCTATCTCCTGAAACGAAATTATACAAGACATTCAAATAAGACACCTGGCGCTTTGCATATTGAGGAGTATTAGAAATTAAGAATTAAGAATTAAGAATTTATAGTTTGTTTTCCAAAGTCCGGATTAAAATAAAATCGACTTTTATTAAAAGGTGGTTCTAAATATTCAATTTTGTCATTCCCACGAAAGCGGGAATCCACTCCCAGAGCGACTTAATGGATTCCCGATTTCGCTGGAATGACAATTTTTAGAACTACCCTAAATATATTTTACAATTTTTAGATGAGTTAAATTCTAATATACGTTTATTGACTTTATCAACTTGGTTCTGCTCATTTCCTTATTCTTCTATAAAAAACAAAATTATTTATTACCGTGTCCTTAACGAAATCATTCTTTAAAATATTATTAAATATAGGTATTTGTATTATCCGTTCATATGACGTTTCTGTATATCCGGTAATACCCGGAGTATTATCATCATTTTGAATTAGGATTGTTTCAGCAGAATTAATTTCATTTATGGCATCCTTTATCCATTCATTAATGTTACAAGATGACAGTATAAAAACGGATTGAGGAAATTTAGAATAGTACCTGTCTTTATTCAAATAATTAATATAAGTTCCGCCCGTGCCAATAACTTTGTAGTTTTGTTTATCAATGCCTTTTGATTTCATAAACCTTGAAATATTCATATATGAATTTCTCTTACTACTTTCTCCTTTATCGGTATAGAACTCATTGTATTTAATTTTATTAACTAAAAAATAGTAGGAAGGGTATAAATGATAAATAAATCGGTATATATTAGAGAAGAAGATAATAAAAATAATTATTGCCAACTTGATAATTTTATTATTGGTATTAGAGCTTGTATCATTGAAATAATTTTTGAATATTTCATAAAATCCAAAAGCAGAAAATATGGTTAAAATAGGAGCAATTCTGAAAAAATGTAAAGCCCAAAATTTTCTTTCTAAAATAATACTAAGAAATAAACAAGTAAATAATGCCAGCAATAAATTTATGACATTTTGAATCTTCTCAGATTGTTTGTTTTTATTAATACCTTAATCAGTGAGTAAAAATCAGATGATAGAATTAGCCTGATTTTTATACAAATTTTTTAATTTCAGCGATATGTGCTAATTTTCCTTATTCT
>JAERMQ010000068.1 GCA_016844745.1 Ignavibacteria bacterium
CCTGTCATTTATACCTAAGAAAACTCATTGTTTTTTGAATTTTAGTACACATTATTTTTTTATCAATTTTGTCCTTTTTACGCTGGTGCAGTACATTATGTATTTACTCAATTAGATTTAACCTATTTTGGGGTCATGTCAAAAATTCCTTTTGACGATAATACAAACCAATTTACTTTATCATCTGTCTTAGCAAGTCCGGATAGTCCGTCATTATTCCATCAATATTATAACGGAGACTTTGTAGCATTTGCTGCTCCGAATTTGGCGTATATGCATAGACTTTAATTTTGTTTGCTTTCGCAATGTAACATAGGTGATTGTTCAGTTGGTCGTATGGAACGAGAACATGTTTATATTTTTGTTGAATACATTCATAAAGTTCGTCTTCAAAATTTTCACCATCAGTTCCCAATTGAAGATTAGAGTCAATTTCTTTAAGTTTTCTAACTGTTTCATGTATTGTTCCGGTTGTAATAGTTCGAGTATATAGGTTATGTTTGTTAATCATCAGGTCAAAATTTTTGAGTCCGGAATCAGGACAAGGCTCCTTCAAATCAATAAAAATTGTTTCGAATTTACTTCCAAAATCCCTTAAAACTTCTTCAAATATTGGAATTTTATAATTATTATTTAATCGAATTTTTTTTACATCAGCTAAATACATATCATTAATCGAACCTGTTGTGTCGGATTGACTATCGAGGTCTTTATCATGGATAACAACGGGTTGAAAATCTTTAGTAAAAAAAATATCGAGCTCCAGATGCCTAAATTCTTTTTGATAGGCTGCTTCGAAACTTTCGGTTGTATTTTCAAGTAATGTTATATGATAACCGCGATGTGCAATAATTTGCACCCTATCGGATACCAATTCATTTTCCCTGATGCAGGAGCTAAAACTCAAAACGATAGCCAACACCAATAGAGACCGAGTAATCAATCGAGTTCCCGAAATCATAAATTTCCCTGAATTTTATTTTGCGTAAAGAATAATTTATTGTTAAGTAATTTAAAACCGTGCTTTCAATATTAATAAAAAAATGCTTAGATAACACAGCTTCAATACCTACACCAAACTTAAGCGAAGCATCTTTATAGAAAGTATTGTTTGGAAAATTTTCTTTATTAATAAGAAAACCTGTAATCAGATATGGAGTAAAATTGTCCTGAACAAATCTATAACCAACACCTACCCCAAAATGATGATAATAGACATAGCCATACTCCGGTTCGATATAAATTTGCTTGTACACCGGGTAAATAGCGCTTAACGTGAAAAATTGTTCCCTAACCAAATGGTTTACTTTCAGGTCAAAATCATAATAAGATTTTTAAGTGCTGTCGCCTCAGTACAAATCAGCATTGTTAATGTTAAAATTAATATTGTAATATATCTCATAAAACCTATTGGTATAATTTTAATTGTAAATCTATTTATAGAATAAACAAAGCAGGAAATGAATTTGCAGATTCAAATGTTCGAGTATGTGTGATAATTCAAAAAGAATGTCATTCGTAAGCGAAGTGAAGAATCCAGAAACAATTTGGCTTCTGGATTCTTCACTTCGCTTACGAATGACATTCTTCTTGATTTTTGAGAAAAACTCTACTAAACCGGCAATAATATTTATAATTCAAAATTCTCGCTGCATGACGGACACTTCAAATACTTCTCGAACCCTTCTTCAACCTTGCGATAACGAAGTTCCACATAGTAATTTTTGCAACTCGGGCAGGGCTGATTTACCGGTTCGTATTTGGTCAAATAATCGCAATCCGGGTAACGGGTGCATCCATAGAATTTTTTATTTGTCTTTTTGGAATATCGCATCGATAGCTTGCCGTCATGACATTTCGGACAGGCGATGCCGGTCGTCATTTGCTTGATTCCTTTGCACTTAGGATAATCGGTACAGCCATAGAACTTACCGAATTTGCCTTCGCGAATATACATCGGGTTGCCGCAAAGGTCGCAAGTAACACCTTCTGCTATGACAGGCTCTGCTTTCTCGATATTTTCTTTCTTAGCTTTCGGGATTGGTTTCGTATTCTTGCAATCCGGATATCCGGTGCAGGCAAGGAATCTTCCGTTACGGCTGACTTTAATCGTCATAGGCAAGCCGCATTTATCGCAAATAATTTCCGGAATATCACCCATTCCTTCGGCTTTATTCAGTGAGCCAATGAAAGGACCATAAAATTCATGCATAACATCTTCATAAGTTTTTTCGCCTTCCCCTATAGTATCCAATTCAGATTCCATTTCCCGTGTAAAATCGACATTAAATAAATCAGGGAAATGCTTCACCAATACTTCATTTACCTGCTCGCCAAGTTCAGTCGATTGGAATGATTTCTTATTAAGTTCGACGTATTCACGTTCCTGTAGGGTAGTAATAATCTGGGCATAAGTGCTTGGACGTCCGATTCCAAGTTCATCAAGCTCCTTAACTATTGACGCTTCGGTAAATCTTGCCGATGGTTTTGTGAAGGATTGATTCGATTGGGCATCCAGAATTGCAAGGGGAATATTTTCAGATAAACTTTTTGGAAGAATCAGGCTTAAATCTTTATCATCCTTGTTTTCGTCTCCGTTTTCATCTTCATAAACAATTAAAAAGCCTTTGAAAATTATTACAGAACCAGTTACCCTGAATAAGAACCTGCCGCCTTCGATTTCGACAGTGGTCTGCTCCAATATAGCCGACTTCATCTGTGAGGCGAGAAATCTGTTATATATTAATTCGTATAATGCAGCCTCTTCTTTGGTCAGGTATTTCCTTACTTCCTTTGGAGCATGGTCTAATGTAGTCGGGCGAATTGCTTCGTGAGCATCCTGGACATTACTTGATTTCGAAGTAAATACATTAGTTTTTTCAGGTACATATTCAGCGCCGAAGTTTGTGTTAATGAAGTCAGCAGCGGCTTTCTCGGCATCGGGACTTATACGGACAGAATCCGTACGCATATAAGTAATCAAACCAACCAAGCCTTCGCTTCCTATGGAAACACCTTCGTACAGCTTCTGGGCAACGGACATTGTTCTTTTATTCGAAAATCCAAGACGTTTGGAAGCTTCCTGTTGCAGTAAGCTGGTAGTGAAAGGGGAGAGAGGTTTGCGTCGAACTTCCTTTTTTGTTATATTGGATATTTTATAATTTTCTTTAAGGATTTGAGCTACCAAATTGTTTGCTTCATTTTGATCGTGTATAAAGTTCAGTTTTGCCAATTTTTCCTGAATCTCCATACGGGCTTCTTCTGTTGAAGCGCCGGCAGAGCCTTCGGGATTTTTAATATTATCCCCGTCCAAAGCAACCAATCGAGCTTTGATTGCTTGCTTGCTATCTGTTTCGAAGTCACCCGAAATCGACCAGTACTCGATAGGAACGAAGTTCCGTATTTCCTCTTCGCGTTCGCAGATGAGCCGCAGGGCAACAGATTGCACTCTTCCCGCCGATAAAGTGTTAGTGGTTTTATCGAGCATAGCTCTCGAAAGAAAGGGTGATACCTGAAATCCGATTAAGCGGTCCATCACGCGGCGTGCCTGCTGGGACATAAATAAATTTTCATTCAATTCCAGCGGATGTTCAATTCCTCTTTTGATACCTGTTTTAGTAATTTCATTGAATAGTACACGTTTGATATTTTTATTTTTCTCACGGACTTCTTCTGCAATATGCCAGGCAATAGCCTCGCCCTCACGGTCTGGGTCGGTTGCTATCAAAACATTGCTGGCTTGTTCGGATAATTGTTTCAGTTTTTTAACAATCTGGGATTTACCTTTGATGGTTATATATTTTGGTTTAAAATTATTATTTACATCTACACCAAGGTTGATTTTAACTAAATCTTTGATGTGTCCGACCGATGCTTCGACAACATAGCCGGAACCTAAATATTTATTAATGGTTTTGGCTTTGGCAGGTGATTCAACAATCAACAATGTTTTATTTCTCATAGTTCAATCAATATTAATATGTTATAAAAATGATAAATATAGAATTACAAATATACGAAAACGAATTTGCTAATTGTTATCTGTAATAATTTTTTTTCTTGACAACACTAAAAAAAAATGATTTTCGTTTTTAGCTCTATAAATAGGACTAAATTGGTTTTATTTTCTAAGTCGATATCAATTAACAGATTTTTAAATAAAAAGGAGAAACTATGGGATTACTCGTAGGAAAAAAAGCCCCTAAATTCAAAGGGACTGCAGTAATTGGTGGCGATGCAACATTATTGAACACGGATAACGGATTCAAAGATATTTCTTTGGAGGATTATTCCGGAAAATGGCTTGTATTGTTCTTCTACCCACTTGATTTTACTTTCGTTTGCCCGACTGAAATCGAAGAATTCGGTAAAAATTACGAAGAATTCAAAAAGCTCAATGCAGAAGTACTTGCATGCTCTACCGACAGCAAACACTCGCATTTAGCATGGCGAAACCAGCAGCCAAGCCTCAGGAATTTACCCTATCCTATGCTTGCAGACTTTACCTGTAAGGTTGCTAAACAATATCAGGTATTGAAAAAATCAACCGGATATGCCCTGCGCGGCTTATTCGTTATTGACCCGGATGGTATCTTACAATATTCGGTTATTCATACTGAGGATGTCGGGCGTAATACAAAAGAAATTCTTAGGGTTCTTGCTGCTTTGCAGACCGGTGTTAAAACTCCATGCAATTGGGAACCGGGACAGGCTACATTATAATTTTTTGATTTTGTTGAAAATAAAACACCCGTTAATGAAAATGTCAATAAAGGGTGTTTTTTTGTGGAGTTTTTCTTT
This sequence comes from Ignavibacteria bacterium, assembly GCA_016844745.1. Classification (GTDB taxonomy): domain Bacteria; phylum Bacteroidota; class Ignavibacteria; order Kapaibacteriales; family UBA2268; genus JAERMQ01. Next base: position 4,801 of record JAERMQ010000068.1, read on the forward strand.
GAATTGAATTGCCATTCTTTAGAATTGTCATTCTGAACGATGTGAAGAATCATCTTAAAGATAAGATGAAAATAATTTTGAAAAAAGTAATTCCAGTAATCAATCAGTAAACGTAAATATGAGATTTCCCACAATATTTTATTTCGAGTTTTGGAAAGACAGAAATAAATTGATTGTATCATAATTTACGAAATGATGCTTCACTTCGTTCAGCATGACATTCTTCTTGAATTTATGAACAACCTTATTAACTGAAATTACAAAAAATAAGGGAATATCAACTTAAAGACGATTACTTCACATCTTCCTGATTTTCTCAACTAGCGAGTCGTAGGCTATCTTTACGGTTTTATCTGTCGAAAGGTAATTCTGTATTGTATGGCAGGAGTGCATAACCGTAGAATGGTCGCGCCCTCCGAAGTGTTCACCAATATTTTTTAGGGATAGTGATATGAGTTGTTTACTCAGATACATTGACATCTGGCGGGCAAGGGCTACTTCATGCTTCCTGGATTTTGATATGAGTAATTCGGGAGGCAGCTTATAATATTTTGCTACTATTTCAATTATATCATCTATGGTAAGGGGCTTTGGGTCACGAATCGAAATACCGTATATAATTTCGCGAGCTAAATCTAAATTTAGTTCACGGCGGTCTAACATTACTTTGGCAAGAAGGCTAATCAAAGTGCCTTCTAATTCCCTGATACTTGATTTTACGTTGCGGGCAAGAAATTCTATTGTCTCGGTTGGCAGTTCTATACCCTCGTCAGCGCTTTTCTTCTGCAATATAGCCATACGCATTTCCAGATCGGGAGCCTGAATATCAACGGTCAATCCCCATTGGAAGCGGGATATGAGCCTTTCATCCACATCTTTTAAATCGCGTGGGGGTTTGTCACTCGTCAATACCAATTGCTTGCCTGCCTGATGAAGTGCATTGAAAGTATGGAAGAAATTATCCTGGGTTTTTTCTTTTCCACCGAAAAATTGAATATCGTCCAACAGGAGTACATCTATGCTGCGGTAGAAATTGACGAATTCGTTGGATTTATTATTTTGAATGGCATTGATAAATTCCATCGTAAAGCGTTCGCTATTGGAGTACAGCACTCGCTTATGACCATTTCCACGAATTATTTCATTTCCTATTGCCTGTATTAGATGGGTTTTTCCCAAGCCGGTATCACCATAAACGAAGAGCGGATTGTATCGTGTCCCACCGGGATTATTCGCAATTGCCATCGCTGCTGATTTGGCTAATTGGTTGCTTTCTCCGGCTATGAAATTATCGAAAGTGTACCGGTTATTCAGGAAAGTAGGGAAGTCCTGAACCTGGAATGTCGGTTCGTTAAAATTTATCATTGTCTGTTCCGGTGCAGGCGGGTGCTTGAAAGCAGGAAGTTTTATTGTCCTGGATTCCTGGGATTTATCTTCAATTTCTTCGACGATAACCTGATACTGAAGTTTAGCTCCGGCTCCCATTACTTCGAGAACTGTTTTCTGAAGCAGGCTGTAATAATGCTCCTCAATCCATTCATAAAAGAACTGGCTTGGTACCTGAATAGTGAGTTGATTATTTTCCCATTGCAAGGGTTTGATTTGCTCGAACCAGGTTTTGAAAACTTGAGAAGAGACATTATCTTGAATAATATTCAGGCATTTGCTCCAGTAGGCGCCGGCTTTACCGTTTTGCCCGCGAGCAACGTCAGGCAGAACTGTTTGCTGCTCAATAGCTGCCGGAAAATTGAATAAATCAGTATTTTGCTCACTAAAAATTTTATTTTTCATATTTTCATTGTTAATTTTTTAAACTTTTTCAAACCTGACTTCGTCAAATGTTTCAAAGTTTGTTACCGTCAATGGTAATTGGTTCTTCCGAAAACCAGCATCCCGTGCCGTGTTTGAGGAATTGAAGGTTGAAAATATATCATAGCGTATAATTCATTAAATATCTTTGATGTCAAAAAACGAGATAAAATATATTAAACTAAATGCTAAATTTTATAAAGCTAAAATCAAACTTCATTAATAGAACTTTGAAAAATTGTAAATTTTTTTCCTTAAATGCAAGATAAATAGTTTTGATTTTGAATTTATTTTTCTTGGATTTTATTACTATGAGTATTTTCAATTACTTGCAAAACATAGAAATAAAGTCCGTTTTAAAATAATTGATAAACCATTTAATATCAATCAGATAACCTTATGTGAATGTTAGGACATATTGCCTGCACTGAAAACCATGTTCAAATCTATGATTTTTTGAATTTTGGTATAAAGTTTAAAAATAATTCCTGCAAATGATACGTCAAACCTAATATTGAAAAAAATTATATTTACAAAAAGATTTTTTTTTGAATTTGAAAAATTATTTTAAGATATGAAATGATAGTGCATAATCAAGCTGAAAGATATGAAATAACCGCAACCAATGCGGAAATCCTACACATAAATATCGGAAATATTCCACATAATTTTTATATAAAGAAAAGAATATTGATTTTTTTAGCCATGATTTTTCTCTTGTTATCATCTCTACAAAGCTATGCCCAGTGGGAGAGAATAAAGACTTTGCCTAAAAATGTTGAGAATAATTATTGGCTGGAGGCATATTTCCTGAAGGACGACCCTAATTATGGTTGGGTTTCGGGTTACAATGGCGCTGTAATCAGAACTACCGATGGTGGTATTACATGGAAAAGTACAATCATCAGGGACAGTGTTCAATTTGAAAGTATATATTTTGTTGATAAAAATGATGGTTTCGTTTCCGGTCCCGATGACCATCGTAGAAATGATTATTTTAAGGTAAGTTATATTTATAAAACAACAGATGGAGGTAATACATGGAAGAATATCTCCCCTCCATCCAATCCGCGAACAGGTTTATTCTTATGGGGACATTTTTTTCTGAATGCCAATAACGGTTTAGTTATTGGTGACGGATGTTTAAATGCATCTCAAAAATTCTATCGAACAACAAACGGGGGCAATACCTGGCAATTATATGAAGGTTTATTTAGCAGTACACGACTTGCAGATTTGATATTATATCCCTCCGGCTTGGGATATGCCGTCAGCAGCGGATATTTGTGGATTACCCAGGATGGGGGACAAACCTGGAAAGATTTTCTTAGAACCGGTGGAAATGACTGGCAGGAAGATTTACACATTTATGGAAATACCATTCTGGTACCTTATTCGCCAACTTGTGAAGGTAAATTTGATATTGGAGGTGGAATACGCATGTCAACTGACTTCGGTAAAAGCTGGCGGAATTATTCAACCGGTCAGTCTATGTTTGGTACCTTTCTTTTGGATTCTCTTCGTGGCTGGGCATGTGGTTTAAAAAAATCTGTTTATTTTACTGAAGATGGGGGATTACACTGGGAACTTAAAAATTGTGGTGTATGTGATACATGCGATCTGGACGATTTCCATTTCATTAATGATACAACTGGCTTTTTAGTTGGCGAAGGTGTGTACAGGTATAAGCAACCTCAATCCATAGACCTTCATGATAAAGTAATTTGCAAAGGCGATACAGCAACTTTGGAAGTAAACTTACCTTTCAAATCATATAAATGGAGTACCGGAGAAACTACAAAATCAATTAAGGTTACCAAGCCAGGCAGATATTGGGTTACAGCCATTGATTCTAACAATTGCCATTCTGATGCGACATGCAAAATTGATTTGTACCCGGAGGTTAAAATTTCTCCTATTGATACAAGCGTATGCGAGGGAGACTCCCTTTTATTTGAAGTAAAACCGGATTTTTTATCTTATCAATGGAGTACCGGAGAAACTTCAAAGACTATCATGGTTTCTCAAAAAGGAATTTATCAAATAGTTGCGACAGATTCCAACGGATGCCGGTCATTTGCCGATTTTAAGCTTTCTTACTTTCCGCAACCTAATCCCATACTATCTACAAAGGGTAGGGAGAATATATGCGTAGGTGATTCGGTAATCCTTATAACAAATGATACTTCTCTATCATACAACTGGTTCAGGAATCCAGGGAATGAATTTATCAGTAATAATAATTCTTCATATACTATCCGCAATGATGGCTCCTACTATGTTATAGCAAAAAATAAATATGGTTGCATCGGGCAAAGTCCGGTGGTTCAAATCATTTTCAGAAACGATACAAATCGATTAAAAATCGAATCCATTTCAACGGGCAGTGAAGTAAACTTCGATACTTTGAGTTATTCAAATATTCTATGTAAAAAAGTGCAAATAAAAAATATCTCATCAAAACCATTCAAATTTGATAATGTTTACCTTATTTACAATACATCGTTTTCAGCACCGCAATCCCAATTCCCGATTTTTCTTGATACCGGACAGACTGTTCAGATTGAAGTTTGTTATAGTCCGAAACATCTGGGAATTGAACGGGATACAATGCTGATTCCGGATGTTTGCAGCGACCATATAATTCCATTGAAAGGATTTTCGGCTACCGAGATTTTCAGTGGTACAAATAGCTGTAATATTCTGATTAAATCAAAAGTGAAGACATTGCCTAATCAATATATGTTCTCTGCTTATGAGCCATATCCGAATCCTGCGAATTCCGTTATTCATGTGCCTTTCGAAAAGTATTATAATAATGAAGCGGCTACCATTGAAGAATGCCGTTTATACAATTCACTTGGAACTAGCATTGGCGTATCTAAGACAAACGTTATCGAAGAGAATAATGAAAACGGCTGGAAATATCAATCGGGTGAATATTTGGTCTCTACTGTTGGAATCGGCTCCGGTGCTTATTTTCTGGTTATTAATTCGTCAGCCGGCTCGCAGAAATTTGTTATTATTATTGAAGAATAAAAGATGAAAATTGACACAATAAATAATATTATCTGTTTTTTGAAAAGACAAGAAGAATGTCATTCTGAACGAAGTGAAGAATCCAGTCCCAATACCGTTTCTGGATTCTTCACTTCGTTCAGAATGACATTCTTCCAATTAGTTAATATTATTTTTAATTCACTTTTATGTCCTTTCAGAGTTATCCTGATAGTTTTATTTTTTCTTCTTTTCACCTTTAATTCTTATTCCCAATGGGAGAAAATCACAACAATACCACCTCCTTATGATGATAATTATTGGCTGGAAGTATATTTCCTCAATGAAGAACCTGATTATGGCTGGGTTTGTGGATTCCGTGGACAAATAATTCGTACAACAGATGGGGGAAATACCTGGGCGGGGTCAACAATTGACGGTTACTGGCATTTCGAAGGAATTCATTTTGCAGATAAATTGAATGGATTTGTATCCGGTAATGACAAACTCTTCAAAACCACAGACGGGGGAATTTCCTGGTCTGATGTCACTCCACCCCAACCGAAACCCGAAGAATCTGTTTCCCGGTCAATGTTATGGGGGAATTGGTTTATTAGCAAGGATACGGGAATGGTTGTTGGTGATGGTTGTGGGAACCAACCTCAGTTCTTTTACAAAACTGTTGATGGAGGTACTACATGGAAATATTTCAAAGGAACAGTTAAAAATAGTTCTCTTACCGATTTAATATTATATAAAAATTCAGGTTTGGGGTATGCAACGGGCAGCGGGTATGTGTTTGTTACCACCGATACCGGTAATACCTGGAGTGAGTTTACTTACACCGGAGGTAACGATTGGCAGGAGGATTTGCATATTTCAGGGAATACAATATTAGTACCTTATGACCCTTTTTGCAGCGGACGACAGGATGATACTGGGGGAATAAGAATTTCAAGAGATTTCGGCGCCACATGGAACGATTACCCAACCGGTAAAGCAATGTACGGAGCCTACCTTATTGATTCATTAAAAGGATGGGTTTGTGGTATAGACCGGGCAATTTATCAAACAACAGATGGTGGTCAGCATTGGGAATTGAGGCATTGTGGTATATGCGACACATGCAATTTGGATGACTTCTGGTTTTTTAATGATTCAACAGGTTTTGTTGTAGGGGAGGGAGTGTACCGGTATAATCCCGAATCAATTACTTATCGTACCTCGAATAGCGCAACCTTTTGTGAGGGAGATACCATTACAATCGGACCAGGAAATTTTTATACAACATATTTATGGAATACGAGTGATACGACAAACAAAATTAAAGTTGCACAATCCGGTATATATTCTGTTATTGGAAAAGATACGATTGGATGCTTCAGAGAAGCCATTTATGAAGTTTATTTTAAACCTCCTCCCGAACCGGAAATTATCTATAATGATAAAATATACATTTGCATTTCTGATTCGTTGTATTTGCATATTCCTGATGAATATACTGAATATAATTGGTATCAAAGCCCAAATAAGAAAATAATAAATGCTAAATCCAATCAATTAGCAATTCGACAATCCGGAAAATATTTTGTAAGGGTCAGGGATAAATTCGGTTGTATAGGACAAAGTTTTGAAGCCGATGTAAATGTCAAATATGATTCCGCTCATTTGCGATTAGTCGATTATTTTGATAATGAATATATTGATTTTGATACGGTTACATATCCGGCGAAAAAATGCAGGACATTTAAACTAAAGAATGTTTCAAAGAACGAAAAAGTTGTTATTAATTATTTGTTTCTATCTCAAAATCAAGCCTTTTCAGCACCGGTTACTCAATATCCAATTGAATTGGATACCGGTGAAACGAAAATCTTTAAAATTTGCTTTGCTCCCACTCATTTAGGTATAGAGCGAGATACGATTATTCATTATGATTTATGTGGTAATAAAAAAATTCCTTTGGTAGGATTTTCAAAATGGGATTATTATTCTGCTTATAACCGTTGTGATATTCCTTTTAAATTAAAAACCAAAAAGCTGCCACATTCTTACATCTTCGAAGCATCTCCGCCATATCCGAATCCGTCAAATTCGACAATACATGTGCCTTTCGGGAGATTGACACAATCGAATCAGGAAAAATTTGAGCAGTGCCGATTATATAATACATTGGGAAGTTCAATCAATATTACTGATGAATCAATAATTGAAGAAAGTATTGATGGCGATTGGAAATATCAGGGCGGAGAGTATTTAATCTCAACCGTCGAGTTGGAATCGGGTTTATATTTCATTAATATAAATTCTCCTTCGGGAAATTTTCGATATACGATAGTAGTTGATAAATAAGATTATCTTTCATACTGAAATTGTAATTCCTTCGAAAGTGGGAATCCTCTTCTGGAGTGGTTTAGGTGAAACATGCTATCAAAACATGAATTACTAAAATCCAAAAATCTCATCCTAAGATTCAATAAGAACAATCAATTATGGTTTCACTTTTCAATAATTATTTTTGGGAAAGTAGTATCGACCAATCTATTTGCGAATAATTTTTGATATTCGATATAGTAATCAACCAATTTATGAGGATTGTCGTCGAACTTTTCAGAAATTTTTTTTCTGTATTCCCTGATACTCGATATTGTCGGTTCTTCAATCATAATTTTCTTCTAATAATTCTAACGGAGTTAATAATGTTGGTACGTATAAGCCTAATATTTCATATACAAATAATTCATTATCAATAGAAATTAAACGAAATAGGTTTATAAATATTTTTGAAAACTGACAATTAACCGACATGGGCGTCCTGTTCTACCAAGAATCAGTAGCTCAGACGCCCTCGTCTGAGTTTATTCTTCCTACCCCAATTTCTTCACTCTCTTGGCAATTTTCTTTTGTAGTTTTGCAAATGACGGCGGAGGACCTGTTCGAACTTGCTTACCATCGATAAACAAAGCATCCGATATGCCCCATTCCAGCATTACTTCTTTATCGAATGAATCGATTGTATAGAAGACAACTTTTTCTGGGAACTCTTCGGCAATTCGTTTTGCTCTCTCATAAACAATGTTCTTCGCCGGACACCAGCCATTCAGGATATATGAGACATTGACTTTGCCTTCAATTTTTTCTGGTTTCTTTGTTAATTTCAAAAGAGTAGGGGGGAGGGCATCTTCAGTAAACGGCTTCCAGAGCAACCTAATCATACTATCTTTATCGACAACCGTATAACCCTGCTTTTTGAACCATGAAGCCCGCATGAATACCGGTATAGCTAAACCCCAGACGGCAAGCCCTTTGCCTCCCAATGCACGAACATCGTCCTCTGCTGCACGAAGCAAAGCCTTGCCCATACCTTTCTTTCGCCAATCGCCGACACCTTTGTTCTTATAACCATGTACCCAAATACAAAGCACCAAATAAATACCTTTACCTTCTATGAAAGTATAATCCGAAGGTGCATATTGAATCATACCTACAATTTCATCTTTATCATTTTTTGCGAGTTTGACGCGAAGCCCTTTATCTTTCATATTATCATACCAGCAGGCTTTGTGGTTGCCGGATTCAGCCATCTCGTCGGACCAATCCTCGAGGCAGCAGAAGTATAGTTTCTCGTACTGTGGAGATAAATCAATAATTTCCATTGTGTTTTTTCCTCATTATTATTTTCATTTGTCATTCCTGCGGATGAGGCTGTGTGAAAAGTCAAGATGAATGTCATTCTGAACGAAGTGAAGAATCCAGAAGCCGCATTGGGACTGGATTCTTCACTTCGTTCAGAATGACATTCTTCCATTTTTAATTGTTTTCACACAGTCTCGGATGCAGGAAATCCCCTCTTGTAGCGGTTTAGTATATACATTCATTCGATATTGTTTGATTTGTCATATTTGATTATCACTTTTTTTCAACTAATAATAATGTCTTTTTTCTTTATTCTTTGCGACTTTGCATCTTAGCGACTTTGCGAGTTATTTTTTACGCAATGCCGCTATGAAGATTTTAATTTTGTGGCAGCTTAATGATAAATTTTCATACGCTAAGTCGCAAAGTTAAAAATATTAATATCAGTGTATCATTTTATACCTTCGAGTGCATAGCTGGTATTCAAAATACATTCGTCTTAAATATAAATATTACCCAAATTTCCTGTCAACACTCAATAAACTGCTGTGGCAGGGGATTCCTGCATTCGCAGGAATGACAATCATTATATTACTCAAAATAAACCATTCCAGTCATATTCAAATACTCTCCATCGCTAATTCTATAAAAATAAATCCCCCCGGAAAGACCGTCACAACTGATTTGCAGTGTATTTGTATTCATATTTTCCGATTTCATTAGTCTTCCTAAATAATCGAATAGCTGAAATGAAAATTCAGTATTACCCGATTTTGAAATGAATTTCATGAAAATGGTTCCCTGAGTGGGATTGGGACTTACTTCAATTGAGAATACAGAAGTTTCATTTTGTACTACAGTTTCCTGGCAAATATGGGCTTTATCGAATAACTTCTGGAGCGAGTCTATTGGTTCGTAACCTTTCGGACCCTTTGGAACGATTAATTCCAGATAAAATTTGCCTGCAACATCATTTGGCTTTGCAACGCGCAGGAATGACGATAGGGAAGAGTTGCCGGAAGGTGTGCATCTTGTATCGGCTCCGACGAATTTAGCACCCTGCATAGCCTCCATTAATTTACAAGCCAAGTCTCCTTTTGCCCGCAGAAAGCGCTCTTCCATAGAATCCAGCACAAACTTGCCTAATAAAATATTCCCTTGAATTGAATAATTTCGTCCTTCGATATGCCCTTTCCAATCCATGCAATTGACTCCGGTGTAGGCTTTAACTTTTGGCATGCCGCCGTAAAGTCCGACAATACCATATTGCCTGATTGTGCTATCACCATCACTGTCTATCAACAGTAATGTATCTAATATTTCTTTTGGTTCATACCCGAGATTCATCAGGTATCTGCCGTTCTCCTGATTTTCACTTCTCCAATAAGATTGAGTATGGATGACACCTCGCCCTGGATGAACATCGCTAATGATTAATACGCCATTATGGATATTAGATTCGTCTAAGCAGGAAGCTCCTGCGCTGCCAACTTCACCAGTTACAGTATCGACAGCACAAATCGAAAACGTGTCCTGCGCTTTGGTTTGGGAGATAATGAGAATACAAGATATTGACAGGATGTAAATTAAATTTCTCATATTTTCCTTTAAATGATTAAAAATTTTTGATTTACTAAATAAGATAAAACCTAATTAAATCAATAAACCTTCGTAGAAATCGGATAACCAAACCCATCCAACCTTATAACCTTACTATGGTTCTTGTGTGAATGAGGTAATAAGGTTGAAGTTTCGTTTGTTTCATTTTTCTACTGAGGTTCATTGTTTAAAATAAGGTTTTGATAACATAATCACTCTAATATTCATATTCTGCAAAAATAATAATTTTCATAAGATTTCAAAGCAGTATTTGAAATAAAAAGTGATAATTTAACCTTATAAAAATTATCAACCTCAGTAGAAATCAGAAAATCAAAACCAATCAACCTAGGTGTACCCAATCTTTAGGATAGAAAAACATTCTATGCACATTAATTGAATTATTCTGTAACATTTGATTGACTCATATTGTAGCTGATGAAAAAGTATATAATAAAAAAAATCTTAAAAAAAAATTTCAATTTACAATAATATCATATTGCAAATCGTTTATTACCCTAAATCGTTTGCAGCAACGATTGATGTTAGAGGAATAGAAAAATGTTCAATAAAAATATAATGAATATGATAAAAAAAATACATCTTCCAATAACGATTCATAAAATTAATTAATAGGGATTATCAATAAAAATTTTTTACCGAAATGAGTCTATTAGGTTACGAAGACGATTTTTCATCGAGCGATAGCAACGAAGATATGGAGTCCACAGTTCGCAGGTGGAGACGCGCACTGCGAAGGCACGATTTTAGCACTGAACTCCCCGACCTTCATATAATTGAAGATTTGATAGATTACTGTTTGGAGCGTGAAAATTTTACTGATGCCCTTGCATTTTGTAATCATTGGCTGGAACGCTTCCCAACATCATCTGACGCCTGGCAGAGAAAGGGTATAATCCTGATTAATTTGGGAAAATTCCGCCAAGCACTCTTAGCATTGGAACAAGCCCTCTCACTTAATCCATTTGATACCGAAGCCCTGATAAACAAAGCCAGCGCACTCGACCAAAGCGGCAAATCTAATGACGCTATGGAAGTTATCGAATCAGTTCTTCAGAGCGACCCATCGAACGACGAAGCCCTCTACGAAAAAGGTTTTATTCTTGAATCCCTAAAAAAATACGACGAAGCAATAGCGATATTCCGGTACCTTGCCGAATCGGGTTTCTTTCCGGCAGAGGCTTTTCAGGAAATCGCATATTGTTACAACAGCCTGAATGATTATGACAATTCAGTTCTATTCTATAAATGTGCCATCGACGAAGACCCTTTCGACCAAAACCTTTGGTACAACCTTGGTGTGATTTACAGTGAAAATGAAAAGTACAAAGAAGCAATAAATTGCTATGATATGGCAGTCACCATAGACGATACTTTCTTTTCCGCGTGGTATAATCAGGGTAATTCATTCTCAGCTTTAGGGAAATTGCCGAATGCAATTGAATGTTACCGTGAAGCTTTAAAATTCGAACCAACCGATATTGATACCTGGCATAATTTAGCAAGCGCTTTGGGCGATAGCGGCAATTATGCAGAAGCAATTAAATGCTTTACAAAAGCTATTTCAATAAATAAATATCATTACCAATCCTTCTTCGGACGCGGTATTTGTTATGATTCCATAGAGAAGTACGATAAAGCAATCGAAGATTATGATACTGCAATTCTTCTTAATCATACCTATCATGAACTCTGGTACGCAAAAGCCGATGCGCTCTATAATGCAGGGCGTTTCGACCAGGCGTTGGAATGTTACCGTGTAGTTTTATCATTGCAACCAAAATATTACGAATGTTGGTGTGATTACGGCACAACACTCCTTGAGTTAGGTAACATTTCGCAAGCTGAACAGGCTTTTTCAAATATTATCAAGCTCGCCCCGGATTGGTCCGAAGGTTATTGGTGGCTTGGTAAATTGTATTTACAAGTTGAAAAAGCAGAAGATGCTTCCCAGATGTTTTCAAAAGCATTCAAATTGGACCCTGAAAAATTGCTTTCTTTGCGTACAGAATTCGCTGAAATTTGCCCTAAGGGTAATCTTGAAAATTTCATTGAGAAGGTTAAAAAGATGTGATTTCCTAATTGTCAATTGTCTGAATTAGGATTTATAAGATGTAAGGATTATATGATAAAAAATATTAAAAGAAAAACAACTCATAACTTATAATTTTTTTATTTCGTAATTCTTAATTCGTAATTTTTAATTGAAAACTCACTTCCCAAAATCGTACCCTATCCCAACGCTGAAAAATGGTTTTAAATTGTCATACAATCCCGGAAATGTTATAATATGATACTTAACCGTAGCAGTTATTTCATAAAAATTCACTTTTGTACCGACCGAAAAATCCTGATATAATTTTAAATCTTTCTCCTTAATCAGCAAATCAGAATTTAGTTTAGCTGAAAGAAAAAAATATCTGCCATAAAGATTTACATCTATTCCCGTATTGCAGGCTTCCAATGCATAACAGGGTAAGGATAAAAAAGTACCCCAAAAGCCATATTTCGATATACTTGGGTTTCCGAACAATAGCATATACCCTACGATATATGATTGTAAAACCGGATTAACTGAAAATATGAACTTATCGTCTTTATACCGGAAGGAAAAATTTATTAATTCATTATCGATATCGAAATACCTGCCAATATGATTCTGTGAAAAATTAGCTCGTATCCCCGATATAAAATTCTCCGATACCCTGATAGATACCGGATAATTATAATCAAAAAACCATGATGGATTCGGAGTTCTTCTTTCAATGGAATCGAGTGTCAAATAATAGGAACTATCGCGGAATAGAAAAAATCTGCCTTTATCTCCCTTAGTAAAGATAGAGCCAATAATGATTCCTTCAATATTGGCTCCGACAAATGAAATAGTATCTTCCGGATTCTCCGGGTCAGGATAATCGATATTCATACTACTCTCAACTAAGTGCCATTCACCTTTTACATTTTGGGATTCATCTTCCGGATCGAAATAAACAATCACCCTGTGCATCTTGGTCAGTTCCATTTCAAATGACTGTTTTCGTTCGCTGACCGTATATTTTGCTGAGCAATACCACCTTCCGCTATAATCTGTAGTAGCCTGGCTTTGTGCAATCGTAGGCAGTAAAGCTAATATCAAAAAGATGAAAATGAATTTGCTCATAAAGATTTAAAATTGTCTTATAAATACTCGTCAGAATACAAAATACGAAAATTTCCATTTATAAAATAGTCAATATTCTTTAGGTTGTAATCAGCTTAAGAGACTGTTGAAAAAGTATGATGAATGTCATTCTGAACGAAGTGAAGAATCCAGAAGACCCATTGGGACTGGATTCTTCACTTCGTTCAGAATGACATTTCACCATTTAATTAGTTTTTCAAAAGACTCTTAAACATATACCTTTACACGAAATAAACTTAGTTGCACTAAAATAAATACTTATAAAATCCGAATAATTCTTAATTTTGTAGATTATATAAAAATAATTTTTTAGAAGATAAAGGATACTAATGTTCGAATTCAAGCTCAGCGAAGAACAACAAATGTTACGTGAGATGGTGCGCGACTTTGCCAATAATGAACTTAAACCCATTGCAGCCAAAATTGACGAGGATGAAGCCATTCCACCGGAAATAATCAGGAAAATCGGTGAACTCGGGCTTTTAGGCGCTGCCTTTCCCGTTGAATATGGTGGCAGCGGTTTCGGAGAAGTCGGTTATTGCCTGATTCAGGAAGAAATAGGCAGAGCCTGTGCTTCAACTGCAACTTTTATTGGCGCTCATGAATCAATCGGGGCAAATGCAATTTATTTGGGTGGTTCTGAGGAACTAAAACAGAAATACCTGCCTTCCCTTACAAGTGGTGAAAAAATTGCAGCTTATGGATTAACCGAACAAGGCGCCGGCTCAGATTCATTTAACTTATCGACGAAAGCTGAAAGAGACGGTGATTTCTGGGTTTTGAATGGCGAAAAACTATGGATTACCAATGGTCCGTTTGCAGATGTCTTCGCGGTTTTTGCCCGAACTAACAGAGGCATAACAGGATTTGTTGTCGAAAAGGAAATGCCAGGATTTTCTACCGGCGCTCCGGAAAAGAAGATGGGTATTCGTGGTAGCAAAACTTCTTCAATTACTTTTGATAATGTAAAAATTCCTAAGGAAAATATCATTGGTGTTGACGGCAAAGGTTTTTTAGTAGCTATGAAAACTCTCGATGCCGGAAGATTAGGACTTGGCGCTGCAGCGTTAGGTTCGGCAAAAGAATTAATGGAGATGTCCACCCGTTTTGCCAAAGAACGAAAGCAATTCGGCGAACCGATTGCCAACTTCCAGGCTGTTCAGTTCATGCTTGCCGATATGGCTGCATTGATTTTTACAATGGAATCGATTATTTACCGCACTGCAACCATGTATGACCAGAAAGCAAAAACTTCCAGAGAATCTGCCATTGTAAAACTGTTTTGTTCCGAAGGATTAGATAAAGTAGCCGATTTGGCAGTACAGGTTCATGGTGGTATGGGCTATTCACGGGAGCTTCCAATCGAACGATACTACCGGGATTCACGAATCAATCGCATTTTCGAAGGCACCTCCGAAATTCAAAAATTGGTAATCGCACATGATGTTATCCGTAGAAATGGGGTCTGGTAATCGTTTTATTTTGAAATGAATTTTTAACCTTCCGAAGGTTTCCCTACCTTCGGAAGGTTTGTTTTTTAACAGCTTTTTACTATAAATTACTACTTTTTACTAAGGGTGGGTTCTATAAATTCAATTTTGGCTGTCATTCTGAGCGAAGCGAAGAATCTATCCTGTTGATTTTAAAGAAGTCTGGATTCTTCGCTTCGCTCAGAACTACTTTTTACTATTTTTTACTACGTATTTTCATTTTTTTCGAACCCTTCATTTTCAATTTTTTTTTCCTTAGTGCCCATTGTGCAAATTTCCTTTGTGATCTTTGTGGTAAATTTTCTTCGTTTTTTTTACCACAAAGAGCTCAAAGGTAAGCACAAAGGTCACAAAGCTTCAGATACTCCTAATTCAAAAAACGAGTCATTGCAAAAATAATAATAGGATAAAGTAATAACAAGAAAACGATTTGAAAATAATTTTTAAAAAATAAAAAACAACATTCTTAAGTATAGCTTCCAATAAATAATAGTTAATTTAAAACAAACACACCCGATTATTGTGAAGTGCCTTCCCATTGTACTTGTCGTCCACGTAGTCAACT
>JAERMQ010000005.1 GCA_016844745.1 Ignavibacteria bacterium
AAGAATAAGGAAAATTAGCACATATCGCTGAAATTAAAAAATTTGTATAAAAATCAGGCTAATTCTATCATCTGATTTTTACTCACTGATTAAGGTAATTATTCAAATTACCCTTGATATAAAAATTTGCTAAATAAAATAATTAGGATTATATTTGTAATCTTTATAAAAGTAAGTTTAATATTTTGGTATAATATGGCACATCACAAATCAGCGTTGAAGCGGATTAGACAGACTAAGAAGCTTAAAATTGCCAACAGGCAAAAACGCAAAACTTTAAAATTGGCTATTCGCGAAGTTCATACATCTACTATGGTAGAAGCAGCAGGTGAAAAGCTTAAATCGGCTCAAAGTATCTTAGATAAAATGGCTGTACGTGGTCTTTTACATAAGAATAATGCCGCAAAGAAGCTTTCAAGATTAGCAAAATCGGTCAACGCATTAAAATCATAATTGTTAATGATTATATTCTGAATTAGGATTTATAGGATTTAAGGATGTTAGGATTAATTTCCTTAATTCTTATAACTTATAACTTATAATTCAAAATTAGTAATTAGTAATTTAAAATTGCACCCGTGGCTCAATTGGATAGAGCATCTGACTACGGATCAGAAGGTTGTGAGTTCGAGTCTCTCCGGGTGTACGAAGTACATTCATATCTTATTTATTATCAATATGTTAGACAAGTTTACGAATTTCAACATATTGATAACATTCAATAGTTGAATCCCATCAAAAAACTGAAAATTGAAGGTTGTCTAATTAGTATTAAAATGGAAGAATGTCATTCTAAATTTTCGATTTTGGAATGTAATTTTCCCCAAAAATGCTTTTTAGAGTGGACTCAAACTTTCAACTTGTATTAATTATCCGTTTCCTCAAATTTGTATCCAACTCCTCGAATATTTTTAATCATTTTACCGGCATCACCAAGCTTTTCACGCAAATTTTTAATATGAACATCCACAGTTCTGTCTAACACCCCTTTATCATAAGTATCGAGGTAGTCAAGTATTTGGTTCCTGGAATAAACCCAACCTCTTCTTTCGAGTAAAAGTGTTAAAATTTTAAATTCAGTCGATGTTAGCTCAACTTTTACATTATAAGCGATAACCTCATACTTCTGCAAATCTATACTAAGTATTTCACCAACTTTGATTAAGTAGGATTTATCTGCTCTTGTTTCTCTGCGAAGTATAGATTTTACTCTTGCGACAAGTTCACGGGGTGAAAAAGGTTTTGTCATATAATCATCGGCACCCAGCTCCAAACCTAAAACTTTATCAAATTCTTCAGACTTTGCAGTGAGCATAATGATTGGAATTTGGGAATACTTTTTATCCTGTCTTAATTTTTTGCAGACCTCCAGACCATCTAAATCCGGAAGCATCAAATCGAGTATTAAAAGCCCCGGGATTTCTTCTTTCAGGTGCTTGAAAAAGCTCTCAGCCTTGGTAAATTCCTTTGTCTTAAATCCTTCTTTATGAAGATTCAAAGTCACCAAATGAGCTATATCTTCTTCATCTTCCAATATGAAAATTTTTCTTTGATTTAATTTTTGTTCCATAGTTAACAAATTAATTTTGGAAATGTTATAATAAATTTTGAACCTACTCCCTCAGTGCTCTCAACGGAGATTTTACCATTATGAAGCATAACTATATGCTTGACAATCGCTAATCCTAATCCTGTGCCGGCATTCTGCCTTGAGCGGGATTTATCAACAGTATAGAATCTTTCGAAAATCCTCTCCCTGTCTTTTTCGGGGATACCAATCCCGGAATCAATTACTTCAAATTTGATGGATGAATCTTCGATTTTAGCATTAATTACTATACCACCTTTTTCTGTATATTTTATGGCATTATCAATAAGATTGATGAACATTTGTTCTAAAATGAACTCATCTGCCTTCATACTTTCAATATTATTATCAATATGAATATCCATCGACAGATTCTTACTTTTTAATTTTTGGTCAAAAGTAGAAGTTAAATTATTAAAGAGAATAGGTAAATTGATTTCACTAATATTTAATTTTGAATTTTTCTCTTCGATTCTGGATATTGAAAGTAAATCCTGCACTATATTGATAAGCCTGTTTGTATGATTTTTGATTATTTCAATATACTTCCTGTTAGGTTCATCAATATCCGATTCAATTGTTTCAATATAACCCTTAATTACCGTCAAAGGAGTTCGAAGTTCATGGGAAACATTAATCACAAAGTCCTTTTTCATATTTTCCAACTTTTTAAGCTCTGATATATTATAGAAAATCAAAACGATCTCTTTATTGTCATTAATATGATTGGCGCTGCAAATATAGAATTCGTTGCGAAATTCTATTTCAGATGATATATTGGAACTTGATGCAACCATGTTCTTTAATATTTTATCAGTATTATTATCCCGGAAAATTTCCCAATACATCTTACCGATTACTTTTTTCTGACCGGTAATTTTAATAAAACTGTCATTACATAAAGAAATCCTATGGTTTTCATCCAATACAACCAAGCCTTCCTGAATAGAAGAAATTATTCTGTTTAACTCTTCCTTCTGGCTATTGGTTTTCCGGAATAGAGTGCCGATTTGCTCAATCATTAAATTAATACTATCACCAAGAATTTTGAATTCATCTTTTGTTTTAATATTAACATTAACATTAAAATCGCCATTAGCAAGATTTTCTGAAACCCGAACCAGGTTTTGAATTGGTTTGGTAAACGTTCTCGATAATAAATATGCAGCTAACAATGCAATACAGACTATGATTATAGAAATATTGAAAATTTTAAATACCAACTCATTGAATAATATTAAATAGTCATCCATAAATACACTCAACCTAATGACCCCAAACAAGGCTGAGTCAATTTTTATGGGTATTGCAACATATATCATATCCTTTTTAACCGTATAACTATGCCTGATGGATTTCCCAAACCCTTCTTTCAATGCCTTTTGAACTTCGGGTCTATCTGAATGGTTTTCCATTTTGCCGGGAACTGCCTTAGAATCTGCAATCACCTTACCATTTTTGTCAATTACGGTTATCCTTGAATTTATCTTTTTATTTAGTTCTTTAATCGCAGAGTCCAAAGTCAGGAACTGCATATTTGATAAGTAAGGTCTTATTGCTAATTCAAGGGTATAACAAGTCCGGACTTCATTTTCAATTGTGCTTTCCAGATAATAATGGCTTATACTTTCATAAGAAAAATAAATAATCGGAATTACCAATAATCCTATCAGAAAGATATACCCCACAAATATTTTGCTGAAAATCCGCTTCATATCACCTTGTTGTTAATGAATTCCGAAAATTAAAAGTATAATAATTTACTAACTCATATTACTACACGTTTTGTCCATTAAATAACATATAACTTAATAACTTATAATTCATAATTATCAAACACTCTCTTCATTTGAAAGATTAATCAATTTGTTTACATCATGATGTTTGACGATTCTTGAATCAAACATATAGATTAATTCCTGGGCTATACTTTTTGTTTGCTGGGATATAGCATGGAAATTACGGTTTATATCCAGCAAATAGCAGCATGGTGCGATGTAATTTTTATCTTCCAGCATCAGTGATTTTATACCTTCAAAATTCGAATTGAAAATTTCGTCGGCAGACTCCGCCATTTTAATAGTTTCAATAGCTAACTCATAGTTTAAATCAACGAAAGAATCCATTAGCTTCGAAATCATGGAATCAATTGTTTCAGCCATATCCTTAATCTTCGTTTTTTCTACAAGCCCCGGCGGACTAAGCATATTCATAACATCCTGAATAATAAATATAGTCAAATCAGCAATTATTTCCAGGTATATATTCATCTGGTAAGCTGCCAAAATGAGTCTCAAATCAGTTGCTACAGGCTGCAGTAAAGCTATTATTTTAATGCATTGATTATTTATTTTATTATCAAGTTTATTGACTTTCTTCTCCAAAGACAGTACTTCAGCCGCTAATTCAAGATTGTTGTCCAAAAGGGCATTAATCGCAATGCTTATCTGCTGTTGAACAATCGTACCCATTTTCACCAAACGGTAACGAAGTTTATTCAGCTCTTCATCATATTTTTTAAAGACGTGTTCTTTCATTTTCTTGTTTTTTAAATAATTACAAAATAATAAATTTACTTTTTATATCGTTATAATATTGTCATTCCTGCGAATACAGGAATCTCATAAACCGCTGTGGTAGGGGATTCCTGCATTCGCAGGAATGACAAATGATTAATATTTTTCCCAAACCTTTATCCAAACCTTCCTGTTACGTATTCCTCAGTCTTTTTATTCGAAGGATTAGTAAATAGCGTTTTCGTCCGTCCGTATTCAATCAATTCACCAAGATAGAAGAATGCAGTATTATCACTGACTCTCGCTGCCTGCTGCATATTATGTGTAACGATAACTATTGTATAATTATCCCGCAATTCATCAATAAGCTCTTCAATCTTCGAAGTTGAAATTGGGTCTAAAGCGCTGGCTGGTTCGTCCATTAAAATAATATCGGGATTAACAGCCAGGCAACGGGCAATGCAAAGCCTTTGTTGCTGCCCACCCGAAAGCCCCAGTGCAGAAGACTTTAACCTGTCTTTAACTTCATCCCAAATAGCTGCTTTTTTCAGACTTTCTTCAACAATTTCGGCTAATTTGTTTTTATCTCTGATTCCGTTCACTCTGGGCCCGTAGGCTACATTATCGAACACGGATTTCGGGAAAGGATTCGATTTCTGAAATACCATGCCAATCCTTTTTCTAAGCTGAACTACGTCTAAATTCTTACTGTAAATATCAATATCATCAATAAGAACTTTACCGTCAATCTTAACGCTTGGAATAAGGTCGTTCATACGATTAAGTGTTCTTAAGAACGTCGATTTACCGCAGCCTGACGGTCCAATGAAGGCTGTAACCTTTTTCTCAGGAATATCTAAAGTTATATCCTTCAAAGCTTGCTTCGTACCATAAAACAAATTAAGGTTTTGCGTAACTATTTTGGTTTTATCTTTCATATTATAGCTTATAAATTATTAAATGAAAATAAGAAAAACCCCCTAACCCCAGGTTATAGAAGTAGAACATAGAAGTAGAACATAGAAGTAGAAAAAGAATTTATTCCCCCTTTTTCAAAAGGGGTTAGGGGGTTTTTCTTTATCCTTAAAAATATTCATCTTTTAGCTAATTTCATAATAATAATTTAAAATTTAGGATTAACCATGTTCGGACATTCTTGAACGAATGCGTGAACGAATGAATATTGCTGTAAAATTCAACATAAATGTCATAAGGAGCAGTACAAGTGTAGTTGCATACTGCAAGGGTTTTGTTAATTCTACATTCGTTGATTGAGTGGTCAATACATAAATATGATAGCCAAGGTGCATAAACTGTGAGGAAAATGAATTCGGCAGGTCCGGTAAATAATATGCAACTCCGGTAAACAGTATTGGCGCTACTTCGCCGGCACCTCTGCTTATAGTCAGAATAGTACCTGTAAGAATTCCGGGTAAAGCGCCGGGAATTACTATTTTCAGGATTGTAGCAAACTTCGTTGCACCCAATGCTAAGCTCGCTTCTTTTATTTCGCGCGGGATGGTGCGGATTGCTTCCTCGACCGATACGATTACAATCGGCAGGGTTAGTAATGCCATAGTTAACGCTGCCCAGATAAGGGCTGGCTGACCCCATTTTAGATTGATTCTATCCCTGAAGAATTGCATTACTTTTTGCTTTTCAATCGGCTCAATATCCCCATTCATTTCACTCAATACTTTGACTTGTTCTAATTGTGTATGCCAATATACTTTATCGCACTTCAATAAATAATCCCTGATTAAAGGAACAGTTGCTTTGCCATCCTTTCTGAAAGGTGAATCCTGTTGATTGAAGAGAATTTCCATTTTATTCATAGTCTTTTTTATGTCATAATTATCCATCTGCTTGCCTATAACTCCAATAAAGAATCCTAACCCAAACAAACCGAAAACAATAGCCGGTATACCGGAAAGAGTGTTAACCGCAAATCTAATGGATTTCGTTATTATTGAATTTTCTTTTGCATATTCAGCCAAATAAATAGCTGTAATAGTACCAATCGGGACTCCGATAATTGACATAATTAAAACTAATAACGATGTTCCGATAATTGCAGGGAAAATACCTCCACGAGTTAAGCCATCCAGAGGATTTGAGAATATGAATTCCCATGAAAGATGGCTTTTACCTAAAATATAAATATGGATAAAAAAGTAGATAATGAAAATTATGATAAATATTGCTGATAGCCCGCTTATGGATGCAAAGAAACCGTCGGTTAATCTTCTTTTTAATTTATAAGATACCTTTGGCAAAATAAAAATTATGCTTACTAAAAAAACGAGAAGAATCCCTGCCGTTAAATATCCCAACACTTATAATCCCTGTATTCTTTTGATTAATTTTTTTCTTATATAAAATTCGGCTATTGCATTCAAAGAAAAAGTGATGATAAACAAAATCGAACCTATCAGGAATAACACTCCATAATGAATGCTTCTGAATTCAACTTCTGCCATTTCCGAGCCGATGGTTGCCGACATAGTCCTGACCGATTCAAATATATTTGCTGAAACCAAAGCTGCATTACCGGTTGCCATGAGGGCAATCATCGTTTCGCCGAATGCCCTGCCGAATCCAAGAATAACGGCAGCAAACACTCCGGGAATAGCAGCCGGAAGCAAAACCCTCCATGCAGTTTGCCAACGGGATGCGCCAAGTGCAAAACTTGCTTCTTTCATGTGTTTTGGAACTGCAGTCAGGGCATCTTCCGTCATTGTGAATATAATTGGAATAACAGCCAATGCCATTCCAATTCCTCCAACAAAAGCATTTAACCGGAAAGTAGTATGGAAAAATTCCTGTATTATTGTTGCCAACGTTATTAAACAAAAAAAGCCAATCACTACAGATGGGAATCCTGCCAATAATTCAATTGCCGGTTTGATTGTTTCCTTCATCCATTTGGGTGCAAAGGCTACGGAGAAAATAGCAGCCAAAATCCCAATCGGAGCAGCAAGCAATAGACCTATTAAAGTTACTTTTAATGCACCTATAAAGAGTGGAATAAAACTGAATTTCGGTACGGTTCCAATAGGTTGCCAAATATATGCCGGTTTATTATCGATATAATCATTAGCTGTAAATATCTGTTTCATTGTAACTGGCTCTTCGGATAAAGTGTTTTCATCACTGGCATTTCTTTCAATATTAACCAGTGGAGGTGCATTTTCAGCCTTATCATAAGGTATATCAGGTGAGGTTGAGTAGGTTTCCTGTACTAATTCTTTATCATCGGAAGAATATGATTCCGGTTTATAAGTATCTTGTTTTAAATCATTGTTTTCATTTTTATTATTTGTTGATGAACCATAAGTTTCCTGCTTGAGATTACCTGAGTTATTGTTATACGATTGTGCATTTTCAACAACTTCACGTTCGTTATTCTTAATTAACTCTGTAGTATCCTTTGTTTTAAAAGCATACATCGATTCCTTAATGACATAGAAGAGAATTGCAAAAATTGCTATAATTGAAACCAATGCGACCACTTTAATAACACTTTCGGCAAAGAATTCACCAATGTATAGCTTTTTACCATAACCTAAAGGTTTATGAGATATATATTTTTCAATATTATTAGCTGAATCAGTGATTTTTTTATTTTGTTTTATTAGGGATTTATTGTTACTCTTCAATAAAAAATCTCTAGGAGGATCTTCATTAGCAGTATTTAAAGTATTTGATTCTGAGTTCATTTTTTATAATTTCTACGATTCTAACTTTTCTAACAATTTAAAAAATCGAAGAGAAACCCCCTAACCCCGGTTATAGAAGTAGAACATAGAAGTAGAACATAGAAGTAGAAGAGGAAGTTATTCCACCTTTTTCAAAAGGAGTTAGGGGGTTTCTCCTGATTTGTCAAATATTATTTTTATTAAGTTCTTTATTTTAAATTTCAGCATAACATTCCATTGAGTTCTCTAAAACATTCAATCGCCGAAATGTAACTTTTATTGCTTTTGTGACAACACTTCACGTTATTTACCTCAAAGGGAAATAACCGATATCTGAAACAACCTTCTGCCCTTCGGAACTGAGAATCCAGTCAATGAATTGCTTGACCGAACCCGTAGGTTTATTCCTTAGATACATGTATAATGACCTTGAAATAGGGTACTTGCCTGAACTAATGTTTCCCAAAGTCGGGTCAATACCGTTAACCTTACACATCTTCACACCTTTGCTATAGCCATGTCCGCCATAACCGATTCCGTTTACATCTTTTGAAACGGCATTCACCACTGCTGCGGTACCGGGTAAATTCTGGCAAGCCGGAGCATAATCCTGTCCTCCTAATACATTATCCTTGAAGTAAACATAAGTGCCGGAGTTATTTTCACGTGAGTACATTACAATCTTAGTATCATTACCGCCTACCTGTTTCCAGTTTGTAATTTGTCCGGTATAGATTTGTTTTAATTGTGCCATTGTAAGATTTGATACTCCATTAGACAAATGAAGATAGATTGTTATACCATCTTTTGCGCAGGGAATTTCAACTCCTAATGAACCAAATCTCTCCTTTAATTTTTTAATTTCGGATTGTTTCATTGGTCTCGATGCATTGCAAATATCAGTAGTACCGTTGATTAAAGCGGAGATGCCTGTTCCGGAGCCTCCGCCTGTAACTTGAATTGAAACATTGCCATGTCCCGACATGAACCTTTCAGCCCACCTTTGGGATAAGATAACCATAGTATCGGAACCTTTGACGGTGATTTTTTCGGAAGCCATAAAGCCCATGAAAGCAAAAACTGCGAACAAGAGGACAGTTGAGATTATTATTTTTTTAGACATAATTTTAACCTTTTGGTTGTTTATAAATTATTTACAAAATTAGATTTTTAGTTTTAAGATTTTATTAAGTAATTGTTAAGATTGTGTTAAGATTCTTAATGTTTAAATGATTAATTCCTATCAAAATTGAATTTTTAGTGATAAATACATTCCAAAATCGGATTTTTGGAATGAGATTTATCAAGGGACTACTAATTCCAAAGTTGTACTCTGGAATTAATTTTTTGGTCTTTATATTGGATTCAGGATTCATAAAGAAATTATTTATAGTTTTCCCGGTTAGAACTTATATTGGAATCTTAATGTCATGAAATTATCAACAGGGTCGTTGGCTAAAAGGGCTTTGCCTTTTACAACATTATCGTTTGTTGTAGTTTTATTCATATCATACCATAAAGAGATTCTTACATTGCTAAAGGAATAATTATGAATACCAAATCCTAAGGTTGATACTGCCAGGTCGGCAGTATTATCAATTTTGTCGGCGCTGATTTTTGTATTAGGATTATAAGCATCATATTTCACAGCAAACTGCCATTCATCCGATATGTTTTTTACAAGCATAGCATAAAAACCACTGAAATCTCTCTTCCTTATTGATGTTGTTAAGGGCTTTTGAGCGGCTGTTGTTGGCTGGTCGGCATTTGAACCCATTATATATTCACCTAAGATTTTCATTCCTCCAAGAAAATCCCAATAAATCTGAGCCTCGAAACCAAACCAGTTTCTTGAAATATCATCACCTTTGTTAATTGAAGTAGTGGAGGATGATGCAGAACCAGGCATATCGCTTTCAATAGCTTTATCGGTATTTGCAACCATATTACCCATTCTTGCATGTACACCCAAATCAATGCCAAGCCCCAAATCAGTAAATGCAAATTCTTTTGTCAATCTTGCCATATAATACAAAGGAGCTTTGTTGGAGTTGGGCCAGAACTGGCTTAAATCACCGTTATATGTATTGTTGAATCCGGCTAACTGAAGTTTGAACCAATCTTCAGGGACTATTGTAAACATGAATCCCAGGTCTCTCTCGCTTGGATATAAGGTCCTGATTACTTTTGACCTTTCCATAGATTCTCTCTGGCTCGAAGAATATTCTACTTCATAAACAGGTCTGTTAAATACTCCTACTGTCATAGAGACATATTTGGTCCAAGGGTCAGTAAAATTAAGATAAGCATCTTTCAACTCAAACTTCTCATTGGAGAAATCTCCTTGTACGACAAATTGTGTCATACCGGCATCATATCCGAATTTAACCCTGCTCCGGCGAATTCTGAAACGTCCCTGTACAAAATCTGTTGAGTCGTAAGGGCTCATTCCAATTCCTTTGAAAGCTTCGCTTTTCTCAAACTGGACCTGCAGATATCCCGATATTTTTATTTTCTTCAATCCGGATACATCGGTTATTAGTTCCTTAACATTTTCTTCCATCCCATCAACCTTGCCTTTGATATCATCAATTGATACCGGCGTTGACTCTTCATGTTCCTGAGCCTTGGTATTCGTCACCCAGAAAATCAGCGCAAAAGTTAAGATTGTAAAAGAAAATTTGTACTTCATATAAACTCCTTAAAAATTAAAAAAACAATTAGTTATTCTCTATACGGTACAAAATTCGGGATATAGTGTGAAGGGAATTGAAAGAATAGGTTAATGTTTTGTTAAGATTATCATCATTCAACTCAGGAGTAGTTCTACTAATGGGTAGTTCTAAAAACTGTCATTCCTGCGAATGCAGGAATCTCCTGAACCGCTTCAGCAGGGGATTCCTGCATTCGCAGGAATGACAATTCAATGATTTTTAGAATCTCACTATAGTTTCTAATGTATGTAAATAAGAATCATCTTAATCATAAAAATCATAAAAATCAAAGTTCAGACAATTTCAACTAAATCACAGTTCAGACAATTTCTCAATTCTTCCTACCTCCACACAACCGCAGCATAACCAACCCAATGATGAAGATTAGCCGGTGCCGTAGTTCCCATTCCAATACGACTCAAGTCGAGCGGCTTTCCTTCTATGCTGGTGGAATAATTAAGCAGTGAACCTGATAGCTTCACACTCATAGCATCCTGTAAGTAATATGAAGTTAAAAGTCCCAGCGGCACTGAATACCTGCCGCACCATGTCCATTTATATTCCCTGAAATCTGATTCTTTGACAGTACTATTAACGAAATTTTCAATTTTATCGATTGAAATATTACCGGTTAAACATGAATTAATAATGGCATGTTCATGTTCCAAAGCAAGCTTGTATCCTGATGTGTCCGTTCCGTATTGGGCGAAATTCTTGCCGCCCCAGCCTTCATCTCCATAATGAACGGCATCATTCGATATTACAATTGCAAAATCCCTTCCCCACTCTGCATTTTCATCCCTTGCAATTTTTGTAATTGCTTTTGCTAAATAGCCAGCCATTTCTTTCATTCGGTCAAGTGTGGAATATGGCACAAGAATGCTGACAAATTCAATATTTCTATTGAAATACTGCAAGATTGATAAGATTCCTTCCACAGAATGTTCGAGAGCTTGAGCTGAATCATTGATTTGGTACATCGATTCGGGTATTTCTGCTAATATTTTATTACGCCAATCCGAAACAGGGATACTACCAAAAGGCGCGCTCCAATGCGTGAAGTCATCGAATATCAATTTGTTTTCCAATCCGAATTGCTTGGCTTTATGGCAAACTCCAATAAAAATAATTTTTCTTGCTGTTATTTGAGATAGTAGTTGATTATACATTCCTTTCACGTATGCATTGTCGTCATGGGGCGATATAATTAATTTGGCAGGCGCATACCCAGCTTCAGGTTCTTCCTTTTTTATCAAATTCATAAACTCATTCATCTGCCAATCTTTTGTAGCATAACCGATGGTATCAGCAAAACCTCTAATACGAGGCTGGCAGCGAGCTTCGTTAATATTTATGCAAAGAATACAAGTTAAAATAATACTAAGGAAAAAAATACTTTGTATCTTTGCGAACTTTGCGTGAAGAAAATTTTCTCGCAAAGCTCGCAAAGAAGGGAATTTTCTTTGTGGCTTTGCGTAAGAAAGAAACTCGCAAAGTCGCAAAGATGCAAAGTCGCAAATAAAAGTAATAAAGATAATTAACAACAATGCAAAGTTTCCTGAATTAGAATTTTGACTGGATTCTTCACTTCGTTCAGAATGACTTTTATACATATTAATTTTTTTTATGGGGTTTCAAAATATAAATTCTTAATCTTTTCAAAATTTTCAATCAAATATTCTTCAAACGCAATCAATTCTTCTTTACTCCAAGTAAAAGAATAGCTCCAGTCCTCATTTGTCAATCCTTTTGCGGCTAAGCGTGTAAACAAAAGGCGTGCAGTAACGGAAGTCTGCTCCGGTGCTAATTTCATAATCAGAAAAGCATATACATTCATCTGCATTTTGTAATATTCGCCTAAGCGTATCATATCTTGCTTGGATGATACCCGGTTTGATTTCCAATCCCATATCTCAAGATTACCATCGATATCGGGAATTAACATATCGATGCTTCCCATCAGGAAATCATCTTTAATTGGCAAATAAAGACTGTACTCTGTTTTAGCCAATTTAAATAATTGATAATAATTTTTAATTAATTGGGTTTCGGCAATATTTTTACATTCGATAAATATTCTATCTCGAACTAAAGCAGAAATGTGGCGATTCGAATTATCGGATACACTATCGATAATAGTCTTTAAATCCTTTTCATTTATATTTCCGTTATATTCCAGCCAATCAGGAATATGCTCCATTACGCTATGGAGAAGCGTTCCAACCAATGACCCGATTATTTCATCTTCCTCAATTTCAGTATTAATCGGAATTGAAGTCGTTTCGATTGCCTGTGCAGGGACGGCGCCGTAGATATATTTTTTGTAATACTCCATCGTATTATTTGAGTAAGCCATTAACTTGCTCGCTGAAAGAACTTCAGATGAGACATCTCCGAATACCGGCTGAGTGTAGTCAATCAATAATTTTCTTTCAGGAGATTCACCTGCTTTACCCGTTTCATCATACTCGACATTGAAAATGAATTCAACTTTGTAATCAATAGTTTCACCAACATTAGTTCCATTTTTATTGAATTCAAGTCTATCAGTAAAGTGAACATCCTGTTGCTCCATTAATGCCAAATCGCTGTATTTAAGCCCTGTTCCTGCTAAAAGCATTTCTAAAAAGCCTGTAGGACGCCGGACTTTACCTTCTTTGCTGATTTTTAAACATCCTGTAACTATCAGGCAATCTTTTGCACGAGTCATTGCAACATAAAGCAACCGCTTCTCCTCAGCCAATTCGGCAAGATGCCTTCTTAGAAGTGTCATTCTATGTAAAGGTGTATATACCCGATAGGAAAAATTATTTTCATCGTCGCTAAATACCGATACCGGGAAAGTTATACCAAAGTTCTCATCGATTTGCATCCTATCAGGGTTTTTATTTCGATAATTGGTTGCATACAGAATTACAACCGGGAATTCCAATCCCTTTGATGTATGAACGGTTAACAAATTAACGGCATTTTCATTTCCGATAGAGACTGATTCGGAATCCACAGAACCCGCTTCAGCCTGCAATTCCAATTCCCTAACAAAATCGTTTAAATTCCTGAATCCGCGACTTTCGAAATTCCTTGCCATTGTAATCAATCTCTCGATATTGGCTTCCATTCTTTTCTTTGAAGGTTCTGTAGCAATGAATGCGCTGTAAGTAGTTTCATTCACAATTTTCCGGATGAGTTGAGCCACAGGCATTTTTAAAGCCCGTTCCTTTAATTCAATCAGGAAAGATTGAGAAATTGTAAGAACATTTCTATTGTCATCGGAATGGTATTTCCGGCAAATAGATAAATATTTTTCCCATAAATTATTTCCTTCCGGCTCGCAATAAATCTCGAAAATCAAATTATCTGAAATATCGAAAAATGGCGCCCGGAGCGTCGAAGCAAAGGCAATGTCGTCGTTTTCATTATTCAGGAACTTCAATACAGACATGAAATCCATGATTTCAACCGACTCGAAAAAGCTCGTTCCGGAATGTAAAATGTATGGTATATCATGCTTATTCAGCGTTTGTGAAAGTTTTTCAAGCGAAGATTTTTTACGGGCTAATATTGCAATATCTTTATATTCTGGGAGAATAAATTCATCCTTCTTATTTCGTACAACCGTTTTAGTATTACCATTTATGATTTTTTTTATATCAAGAGCTACCATTTCGGCTTCATTCGGAACTTCCTCATCTTCTGTATTATTTTCAGATTCGGTTTCTACTAAATCCTGGGAATAGATTCGAGAAAGAAGAAATGCAATCTTCCCGTTTTTTTCCGCAACTGTTTCGAGATTGCGTCCGCAAATCAGCGGTTCATAAGCAACATCAAATTCGGAGCGGCTTTCGGACATAACATTACCACTCACCCTGTTGACAAATGCCGCTAAGTAAGGAAGCATACGGAAAGTGAGAGATAATTTTATTATTCCATATTTTTCATCATCGCTCTCAACTTTAATTTTTCCTCCAGGTGTATTGACAAATTCGTTTTGAGTATTGAGAAGTCTCTCATTTATCCTTCTAATTTCATCGTCTGCCTGCTTGAAAACTCTTACGTCAGCATTTCGGAATCCATAGATACTTTGCTTGGCATCACCTACAATAAAAAGATTAATATTTTTTTCAGTTATTAAGCCGCTTAATGCAGGAATAAGTCGTTTCACAATTTCGTATTGCACTTTGTTAGTATCCTGGAATTCATCAACAAGAACGAACCTTACTTTGCGAAGTATTTTAATTGCTACTTCGTCATTTCTAAGCAATTTCAAAGTTTTCACAATTAAATCGTCAAAATCCAGACCACCAGCTTCTTCCTTTTCAATTTCAATATTATCGAAAATATCATCTGCCAAATCGATTAGCTGCAAAGCTTGTTTAACGAGATTTGAATCTTCCGCTAAGTATTCGAAAGCCTCAGATAGCTCGATAACATGCTCCCAAATCGGATTCATTGTAGCCCGGAATTCCAATTCCGAAAAATCTACTTTTAATTCATTTTTTTGAGTGAATACTTGTTCTTTAATTTGTCGAAATTGTGCGATAATTTCTTTTAAACAATTATTGTCAGCATTAGCTAATGTAGCACGAACCACTTTCAGCAAAGCTTCTGTCTGCTCTTTTATGGAAATTATTTTTTCTGCTTTTGCCTTCTTCTTATTTGAGAGTTCTATTAAAGAGAATGAATAAATTAATTCCTTCAAACCATCAGCAATCATAGGAAGAATGAGCTGTCCAAGTAATGTCAGCCTGCTTTCATCTGTTAAAAGTAATGAATCACCTGAATAGAGTTTTTTTATTGATTCGAACTGTTCATAATTCGAAATAATGCCCTGCAAATACTCCTCAAGATTCTTTAAACCTAACGATTGAATTAAATTCATAGCCGCTTGTTTCGTATCTCCGTCACTATCTAAAAGACGAGCTTCGAGCGCCGATTTAATGGCATTATTCTGAATCCTCAAACGCTCTGCTGCATTCAATTCAACGAAATTTGGATTAATGCCCGCTTCTATTGGAAAATTCCTTAGCACAGAAGAGCAAAAGCTATGAATCGTTGAAATGCGGGCGCCTGTCAAACGTTCGCGTATTTTTTTTAGTTTAGATAGTTCAACAGAAGTTACTGCTTTTTGATTTAATTCATCGATTTCCTTTGCAACCCGCTCAAGCATTTCCGATGCAGCTTTACGAGTAAAAGTTATAGCTATGATTTCTTCAGGGTCAACACCATCGAGTAGTAGATTCAGGTAGCGGGATACAAGCACACGGGTTTTACCGGAACCGGCATTGGCAGTTACTACGCAATGTCTTTCGGTTGATTGGGCTAACAGTTGTTCTCTCGTATCCAATATTTTATATTTGTATATCGATAAATAATTTTATGTAAATTAATATTTTTTGTTCAAACAAATTTTAAATAATCGGTTTTGCCCCAAAAGCGAGTTTTGAAACCCGTTACTCTTAATGCTTAGTGGCATAATCACGGATAAAAAGAAAGAGAAACCCCCTAACCCCCCTTTGAAAAAGGGGGACTAAAAATTCCCCCTTTTTCAAAGGGGGTTAGGGGGTTTCTCTTGATTCAAAAAGGATGAAATATGGAAACAATCGTTATCGGCATTGACATAGGCGGCACAAATACTGAGTTCGGGATAGTTACTGAGAAGGGAAATATCCATAATCGAAGGAAAATACGAACCTGCGATTACCCTGATATTCAGGATTTTGTTGATGAATTGGCTTCCCAAATTAAGCAAATGCTCAAAGATTTCGAAGCATCCTGTTCATTCATAGGTATCGGCATTGGCGCTCCTAATGGAAACATCTTTACGGGAGCCATAGAGTTTGCTCCTAACCTGAATTGGAAAGGTACTGTCCCGTTAGTCGATTTACTAAAAGCACATTTCGATACGAACATATTCCTCACAAATGATGCCAATGCCGCAGCTATTGGAGAGAAGATTTACGGCGGAGCAAAGAACATGTCGGATTTTATTCTCATTACCCTGGGGACAGGCTTGGGCAGCGGCTTCTATGCAAACGGCAAATTAATTTACGGACATGACGGATTTGCAGGTGAGCTTGGGCATACTATTTACGACCCGACGGGAAGGCAGTGTGGCTGCGGTAAATTAGGTTGCCTTGAGACTTATGTTTCCGCTCCGGGAATTGTCCGTACTCTGAGGGAAGCGCTTCAAACATCGGATATGACAAGTTCATTAAGAAATATAAATATTGATGATATTTCTTCCAAAGACATCTTTCTTGCCGCTCAAAATGGCGATGTCATTGCATTAGAAGCATTCGATTATACTGCAAAAATTCTTGGGATGAAATTATCCGATGCAGTTGCTATAACGAGTCCGGAAGCAATTTTCCTTTTCGGAGGGCTTGCCAATGCCGGGGATTTGCTGTTGCTCCCAATAAAAAAATATATGGAAGAATACCTGCTGCCGGTTTTTCGTGGCAAGGTTAAATTATTGCAATCGGAATTACCGGAAAATTCCGCTGCTATTTTAGGCGCAGCAGCACTGGTTTTCGAAAATTTGAAAAGTTGAAATGTGTCAAAATGAATCATTTTGGTACCGATTTTTTGCTTTTTTTTATTGTGAACTACTTTCAGAAAGTTTCCCGACTTTCGGAAAGTTTTCTTTAATATTTTTTACTTCTTTTTACTATGGATTTTCGAATTTATTCGTTTAGCTGAACAGACAAGGATGTCTATTCTACTTCTCCAAATTGACCATTAACCATTGACCATTGACCATTATTTATTGCTTTTTACTACGTAATTTCGATTTTTTTTCAACTTTCCGAAAGTAGGGAAACTTTCTGAAAGTAACAGTTTCAAATTTCACCATGATTCATCCATTTTCACCAAAGTTCACCGATTTTCACCGGTTTTTTTTTTATTTTTTCCCATTTTCAAATTGGCATATTTTCAAATTATCAAATTGGCTATAGCATTTCAAATAACAAACCAATACAAAGATAAACAGCGAAAAAGTAATAGAATAAAAACGATTTTAAAAAGAAATAAAAATGATTTTAATAATATGACGCACTTAACTTTACCAAATTTGAAAAATATTATAAAGCTCGATTCGTTATTTTAATTAATATTATTTATATTGTGTAACTATGATGGAATATAAATTTTCGAATCATTCAATGGACAAAATCAGTAAAAGAAATATTCCGGTTGAGTTGATAGATGAAGTCCTGAAATTTCCTGAGCAACAATATAACGAGAATGGTGTAGAAATTTATCAAGGTTTAGTAGAAATTGAAAATAATGAATATTTATTGAGGATTTTTGTTAATGAAGAAGAAACACCATGTAACATTATTACAGTTTATTTTACTTCAAAAATTGATAAATATAAGGCTAAATTATGAAAATTAAATATGACAAAGAAGTTGATGTATTGAACATACAATTCAATGAAAATGCGATTACCGAAACCAATGAGGAAAAGCCCGGGATTATTATTGATTATGACGCAAGTGGGAATATAGTTGAAATTGAAGTTCTTAATTACTCAAAAAGAGAAAGCAGCCCGGCAAAAGTAGAATATGAATTTGCATGATACAAATTCATTTTTCCTTCTCAAAGTTATGCGCCGCCAGTCCCTTATTTCAGCGAAATTTCCGTACAAAAAGACTATAAAACGTTTAAGAAGTATATCAAAATTTCGAGCAACGTAAAGTAATGTGAGATGAATAAGATTTGGAGAATATAGCTGAATCTGATGGCAGTAAATATTTAAATAAACTTTCGGATAGTTATGAAAAAGCTATTTTTTTTGGCGTTAATACTTGGATTGAGTCTTCAAATTAATAACGCTTTGTATTCGAAGGAACGCAAACCAGATGTAAAAGGTGGGTATAAAAAATGCACTGTTTATGGATATAAATATAAATTTGGGAAGTTAGATAAAAAGTCAAAGAAGATAAGACAACAATATAAATACAACGAAAGGGGAAATATAACAGAGGAAGTTCGTTATGATGTATACGGCTCGGATGCAAAGGAAATTACTAAATTCGATAACAATGGGAATAGGATTGAGGAAGTTAATTACAATGCTGACGGCTCTGTTAGTGGGAAGACAATTCTTAAATATGACGATAAAGAAAATCTGATTGAGAACGTTTCTTATTATGCTGACGGCTCGATTCAGGTAAAGGTGATACACAAATATGATAATGGGAAGAAGATTGAAACAGTTAATTACAAAGTTGACGGCTCTGTTGCTTTTAAAAAAACATTCAATTATAATGATAATGGAAATCTGATTGAGAAGCTTGAAAAAGTTGCAGATGGCAGTGGCAGGGATGCAAAAAAAACATTCAAATACGATATTAATGGAAACAAGATTGAGGAAATTCTTTACTTTGACGGTAAATTTGATAAGAAAAATACTTTCAAATTTGATGCAAAGGGAAATATGATTGAGGAGCTTGTAAAAGATGCAGACGGCTCAATTTCAAAAAATACATTCAAATATGATAATAATGGTAACAAGATTGAAGAAATAAAGTATGATATAGATGGCTCCGTTGAAGACAAGGTTACTTATAAATTTGATAATAATGATATTCTAATAGAGGAAGTTTGTTATGATACTGAGGATACGGTTTCATATTTTACTACTTTCAAGTACGATAATAATGGGAATAAGATTGAGGAAATTGTCTTTGAATTAAATGAACCAAGTAGTAAAAGAGAATATATATACTCAAAATAAATTATTCAGCATTTTATCAAAGTGGTCAATGTCCTGGATTTCACAATAACAACCATGCAAATATTAAATGAACTAACAAAGGACTGGATTTAAAATAATAAAATGAAAGGTGAACCAATATGAATAAGCAGATAGAATGGAACCGACAAAATTGCATAAAATTAGTAAAATCATATTACATTCAAGCTGATTATATTGGAAATTCTGATAATTTTGTTACCCTGAAAGAATTGAGAGAATTCTTATTCGTTGAATTTGTTAATAAACAAGAAAGAATAGAATTTTTAAAGGATTTAATTGAAAATTTAGAATTAGACAAAAAGGAGCGCGCTGAACACTTACAAATCGACTTGGAACATGAGGCATTTCAAAATGATTCTATACAAAATCGTGATGAATATATCTCTACAAATTTAAAATTAAATTTAAGATTTTATGACAATAACATTTGTCATTTACAAGGAATCATAGATGAAATGCAAGAGCCATTAGAGCCAACAAACTCAAATCCAACCATTGAAGAAAATGCCATTATTGATAATGGTTTTATTTATACCATAAAAAAAAGTAATATAACATGGGACGGTAATTTGGATATATTAGGAGAAGTATTAGCTAATATTTTTCTTGAAATTACTAAAATAGCACATTGTGAAACCACAGCTTATGCAGTCAGTAATTGGCTCGAAAAAAAAGAAAAAATTATTCTAACCAGGAAGCGAAAATGGTCATCTGTCCAAACTAAATTAAAAAATTCTTTAAAAAAAATAAAACCAAAGACAGACAACCCAGCCCTTTTAAAAGCCGCCAGTGATATTCTAGAAAAGTTGCAAACATAATAACAACTTTTCCCCTTTTTCCCTTATCTAACTTTATTAAATTCAATACCAACTTTGTTGGTAATTTTTGTTGGTAATTACCTTTTATAATTCGTATCGAATTTTGTTTAACAATATTTGATACAAAAAGATGAATGCATTAATTTTAACAACTCCCGAAGACCTTCGGAATCTAATTTCCGAAAGCATTTCTAAGGAACTTCAAAAGTTCAATCCGAAAGTACCCGAACCGCAAGAAGACCCGATTATTAAAATTGACGAAGTGGCTGCAATGCTGCAAATAGAACCCAACAAAAAGAAAAAGAAAAAAACAAACAATCATGCAATTAAAGAAATAATTCTTAAAATATTAAAAATTTTATTGCCTTATTTTATGGAGTTGTTGGTTAAGCAATTTTTTGAAAGTTGAAATAAAGATTACATTCTAACTAATGTCATGAAGAAGTGTTTCCCCTATAGTCAGAAGGAACTTCTGACTATAGGGGAATGTAAAAATAAAATCCATTTATGGATGTCATATTTATAGGAAAACCATAGCCGAAATACCTAAAATCCTATCGGGATGAAATATGAATTGTAAAATATCATCTGCCTTTCAAAAATGTCATCCCGATGGGATTTAGTGGTCTTTTATCTTACATTATGCTATAGATATTTCATCCCTTTGGGATTAGTTGCATAAAGTGATTCTCTTAATAATTTTTGAATTTTTTGTTTATTGAAGGGGATTCCTTCATTAGCAGGAATGACAGCGTAATTATTCAGGTGATTCCTTCATTAGCAGGAATGACATTCTTCGTTCAAATGGGGATTCCTGCTAAGAAATGAAGATATAAAAAATTTCCTTCACCCTTTGGGCGATTTTGAGATTTGAAACCTTTTTATTAATTTAATGGTTTGTTTTCAAGTTTATTAATTGGAAGAATGTACAGTGTAGTATTTGTAGAAACTAATAATCAAAAGATACCTTTTGAGGAATTTATTGAAGAATTAAATCTTGACGAACAGTAGGATGTTTTTGCTGCAATAGATAAATTGTGCGATTTAAAGAATAAGAATTTGATTATTCCTTCAAAACTTTCAAAATTTATTAGGGAGGGAATTTTTGAATTGAGAGTTCATCATAAGGATAAAATTTCAAGGAGTTTCTATTTCTATTTTATCAATCAACAAATTGTTTTTACTCATGGTTTTATCAAAAAGACAGAAAAAATTCCAAATAAAGAAATTGAAAAAGCTATTAAATTAAAAAATGAATATAAATCTATAATGGAGAATTAAATGAAAACAAATTATGAAAAGTTACGTGACAATAAAATGAAAGACCCTGAATTTCGTGTAAAATATTTATTCGCTAAAGAGAAATTAGACTTAGAATTGATGCTCGATTCAATAAAAGAGAGTGTAAATCAAAAGAAGTCCCCCAATACTATCATTCGCAGAATCAATAAATTATCAAGACATATCCATAATATAAACTTGGTGTGAGAAAATTACGTCAATTATTCCCCAACCATCAGAAGGAACTTCTTACCATAGGGAAATAACCTCACCCTGACCCTCTCCAAAGGAGAGGGAATTAATTATTCCCTCTCCTTTGGAGAGGGTCAGGGTGAGGTTGCTTCATTTAATAAATAATCCACTGCAACATTCATAACAAAAAATTATTTTTATTATATTTTTACCTTAATTATTATTAATTTTACAAGCTAAATTATTTGATACGATAAAAATTATGGCTAAACATGAATAAAATTAGATTGCTCACAGCAGCAGCCCTCTTTGATGGACACGACGTTTCAATAAACTTGTTTCGCAGGATGCTTCAAAGCAGAGGCGCTGAAGTAATTCACCTTGGGCATAATCGTTCCGTAAAGGAAGTTATAACTGTTGCTATTCAGGAAGATGTTGATGCAATTCTCGTAAGCTCCTATCAGGGCGGACATAACGAATATTTCACTTATATCGTAGATTCACTTAAAGAGCTTGGCGCTGAACATATTCTCGTTTATGGCGGCGGCGGCGGAGTTATACTTCCATCGGAAATTGAAGCATTAGAGAATTACGGCGTTGACCGGTTATACCATGCAACAGACGGACAGAAAATAGGTATAGATGGTATTGCCGATGATATTATTAAACGGATTTCGGATTATAAGACAGAACATAAAGAACGGTATCTTCAAGAACTTCCTGAAAGATTAATAACAGCAAACTCAATCGAGACTCATTATGCACTTGCCCGCCAAATCTCATTTTTTGAATTGAACCAAAATAACGGATTAGACCTTGAGCAGTTGAGGCAAATTTATAAAACTCACGATAAAAAAAAATCAATTGTAATCGGTATAACCGGCACTGGCGGCAGTGGGAAAAGCTCCCTGATAGATGAAATTATCGGCAGGTTTATTTCCTTTACCGAAAATGTCCGGATTGGTGTTTTAACAGTTGACCCGACGAAAAGCCGTACCGGTGGCGCTTTGTTAGGCGATAGAATAAGATACAATCAAATTTATAACGATAGGGTATATTTTCGCAGTTTCGCTACCCGCCAGAGCGATAGCGAGCTTGCAAATTGTATCCTCGATTCAATATCTGTTCTGAAATCTGCCGGCTTCGAACTCATTTTTGTTGAGACGAGCGGAATCGGGCAAGGTGACAGCCGTGTTACGGAAATTGCCGACTTATCTATGTACGTCATGACTGCGGAATTCGGCGCTCCATCCCAGCTTGAGAAAATTGATATGTTGGATGTAGCTAATTATATCGTCATTAATAAATTCGAGAAGGTTGGCTCGGAAGACGCTCTCCGCGAGGTATTGATTCATTACATTCGAACACATCAATTAAAAGTATCACATCAATTGCCTTTGGAAGAGCTCGGGCTGCCCGTTTATGCTACCGGCAGCAATCAATTTAATAATCATGGCATCAATCGCCTATTCAAAGATTTAATTAATAAGATAACCGGGCAAAACGGCGCTGAGCTTGGCATCAAGAAAGATTTAATCGAAATTCTGCCAACTTCTTTAGAGTATAATTTCGGTTTATTGGACAATAAACGCATTAATTATCTTGCCGAAATCTCTGATTCCGTGAGGAATTATCATAAACATGCCGATGAACAGGCAAACCTCGCAAGCGATATTTATTCAATTCGTGAGGCAATTAAACAAATCGATGATTCGGAAGCTATGAAGGTGTTGAAAGACAGATTTGCCGAAAAATGGGGCACACTTTCAATCGAAACAAAAGACTTCCTTTCTGCATGGCCTGAGAAAAAGCAAAGTTTTGAGAAGGATGAGATTAAATATAAAATCCAGGGCAAGGAATTATCCATTCCTTTATTTGTCAAAAGCCTCTCCGGTTCGAAAATTCCAAAAGTTGTAATGCCGCATTACGAGTCCTGGAAAGAGCTTGTGAAATTTTTCTATAAAGAAAATCTTCCCGGAGAATTCCCATATACTTCAGGCGTATTCCCTTTCAAACGCACTACCGAAGACCCCAAACGCCAATTTGCAGGCGAAGGCAGCCCTTCCCGTACAAACCGGCGTTTTCATTATTTATGCCAGGCTGATACTGCCAAACGGCTTTCAACTGCCTTCGACGGAATAACTCTCTATGGTGAAGACCCGGCTTTGCAACCGGATATATATGGTAAAATCGGTGAAAGCGGTGTTTCGATTTGTACTATTGATGATTTGGATGTGTTGTATGGTGGTTTTGATATGCTTGACCCGCTCACATCCGTTTCAATGACTATCAATGCTCCCGCACCAATAATGGTAGCATTCTATTTCATGGTTGCTTATCGCAGGGAATTGGATAAATTGAATGAGCAAGGCAAGGAATTATCTAATGAGGAAAAGCAACAGCTAAAAATAAATACATTCCGAAGGCTTAGAGGCACAGTCCAAGCCGATATGCTAAAAGAAGACCAGGGGCAGAATACATGCATATTTTCAATCGATTTCGCTATGAAATTAATCGGCGATTTGCAGGAGTATTTATCCGAAAATAAAATCCGGAATTATTATTCGCTTTCAATAAGTGGTTATCATATTGCAGAAGCCGGCGCTAATCCTATTACCCAGCTTGCATTCACACTTGCAAATGGCTTTACTTATGTTGAATATTTCTTAAATCGGGGGATTCCGGTCGATGATTTTGCTCCGAATTTATCATTTTTCTTCTCAAACGGAATGGACCCTGAATATTCCGTTATCGGCAGGGTTGCACGCCGCATTTGGGCGATTGCAATGAAAAATAAATATGGCGCCAACGACAGAAGTCAAAAATTAAAATATCATATTCAAACTTCCGGCAGGTCGCTCCATGCGCAGGAAATCGATTTTAATGATATTCGTACTACACTTCAGGGACTATTGGCATTTTATGATAATTGCAACTCCCTTCATACCAATTCTTATGACGAAGCAGTAACAACTCCAACCGAAGAATCGGTGAGACGTTCGATGGCTATTCAAATGATTTTATCGAATGAATTCGGATTGCTAAAAAATGAGAATCCAAATCAGGGTTCATTCATAATGGAATATTTAACTGATTTGGTCGAGGAGGCTGTG
Source organism: Ignavibacteria bacterium (assembly GCA_016844745.1). Lineage (GTDB taxonomy): Bacteria > Bacteroidota > Ignavibacteria > Kapaibacteriales > UBA2268 > JAERMQ01. The sequence goes on from JAERMQ010000005.1 coordinate 24,685, forward strand.
TTGACCGAATTTGATGCAATATCACGTCGGGGCGGAGTTTTGGGAGCAATGGAAACCCAGTATCAGCGCTCGAAAATCCAGGAACAATCCATGTATTATGAAATGCAGAAGCAATCCGGCAAATATCCGATTATCGGAGTGAATAAATTCCAGAGACCCGATGCCGAGAATCCGTATGAAAAAATGGAAATCACACGCTCTAACCCTGAAGAAAAGAATGAGCGCCTTGTCGAACTAAATCAGTTTCAATCGAAGAATAAAGATAAAGTTGAAGAAACATTGAACCGTCTGAGATATGTGGCTTTAACAAAAGGGAATATATTTAAAGAACTACTTAATACCGTTGAATATGCGTCAATGGGACAAATAACACAGGTGCTTTATCAAATCGGAGGCAAGTATAGGCGGGGGATGTGAGGGAATTACTAATTACTAATTACGAATTACTAATTACTAATTACTAATTACGAATTACTAATTACGAATTACTAATTATGAATTATGGATTATAGGTTTTGAGTTTTGAGTTTTGGATTAAAATTTGATAATTGAAAATTGGTTGGATCATTATTAATTGCCCCTAAAGTCAGATATTATCATACCTTGGTAGAGTAAAGAAAAATGAACTCCCTTCGCCTTGACAGCTTTCAACACGGATGATTCCTCCGTTCCGCTCAACAAATTCCTTGCATAAAATGAGTCCTAATCCGGTTCCCTGTTCTGATGCCGTACCAAATGTCGAATAAGCCGAATCGATACGGAATAACTTTGCAATATCCTTATCGCTAATTCCAATACCTGTATCCCTGATACAAATTTCAATAAACGCATCAGGTGAGGCGTTTTCAGATTGCCCGGAATTCAGGGATATTTCATTTGTTACTATTTTTGATTCTAAAGTTATTTTTCCATTAGGAAATGTAAATTTTATTGCATTAGATAATAAATTCCTGAGAACGGTTAAAATCATGTTAATATCGCACCAGACAAAATTCCTGCCCTCAATTGAATTTATAACCTTGATATTTTTAGCTGCTGCATTCTGGGAGAAAAAATTAATTGTATTTTTGACTAATAATAACAAATCTATTTGCTCAGGTTCGTAAGTTATAATCCCTCTTTGAGAGCGTGACCATACGAGCAGATTTTCCAATAAAGAAAAAACATTATCTGCAGATTTTCCTAAATGAGCCAGATTAATTTTTAGTTCCTTAAAACTTAGATTTTCCATTTTGGATAGGATTATTTCAATAGACTGTTTAAATGAAGAAAGGGGATTCCTAAGGTCGTGAGCAATAATAGAAAAGAATTTATCTTTTGTTGCATTTAAATCATTCAGAATATTATTTTTATTTTTAATTTCATTATTTTTTTCCTTTAATGATACATTGATTTTCCTAATTGAACGATTTCGTTGATAAATTAAATAAATTAATATTAAGGCTAAACCTGTAAAAACTGATAAAATTATTAAAAATGTTGAGAGCCGGTTTTGTTCTAATTCACGAATATGATTCTTTTGACGTAGTATTTCGTTTTCCTTTTCTTTATTCTCTAATTCGTATTTAGTATGAATGGCTATTATCTGGTCTTCCTTTTCTTTACTGTATATCGCATCATGGGTATTAGTTGAAGCACATAAGTAATCATAAGCTTTTTGATAATTTCCTAATTCTCTATATAGCTGAGATAATATCATAGCCGATTCCCGCTGATAAATATTTACTCCGGATTTTTTTGCCAATTGAAATGATTCTTCGGCATAAGGTATTGCTTTGCTATATTTTTTCATACTTTTATAGCAATATGCGATATTAATTAGTACAAGCGGCTTATCTAGCTTAATGCTATCCGTATTCATATACTCGATAGATTTAAAAAGATAATATAAGGATTTATTAAAATTCCCAGTCATCCTGTATGATGCTCCGAGAATATTATAATTGTTGGAAATTAAACCATTATTTTTGAGATAAAAAGCGAGTTCTAATGATTTAGTAGAGTTATTCACCGTTGACTTCAATTTGACACTATCTCCCTCGCTCAATTCATAATTTATTGCTGCAATACGATTAAGCGCTAATGCCTGACCTAATGTATCTTTGATTGAGATTTGAGTAGCTAAAGCTTTATTCAAGTATTCAAGAGCAAGATTCATCATACGGTTTGCGCGATAGGTCTCTCCTATCGAACAATCAGCGTCAGCTATTTTATGAGTATCTCCGAGTTTTTGCCAGATTCTTAATTCTAAAAGGTGGTACTCGATTGATTTAGGATAGTTGCCAAGATATTTCCAAAGTGTTCCCAATCTATTTAATGCATTTGCCTGCCCTCTTAAATAATTTAATTTGGATGATAGATTCAGAGCGTAGTTAGCATAATTTACAGCATCGGTAAAATTATATGTTTTATCTGAGCTAAGTTTAAGATAGTAAATTACTTTTGAAGAATCTTCAATTATTTGGGTTGAAATTGTTTTTAAGCTATCTGGTTCAGCAGAAAAAAGGCAAGGATTATAAACTAAAAAAATAATTAAAAAAAATAATTTTCTCATAATTCACGAAACGATTCAAAAAATTTTTTTAATTTAATAAATTATATTTTCTTATCCAATAGGTTTTGAAATTAAAAAATTATATCGGGTTATTATGAATAAGAAAAAACCTAATCAAAAATGAGTAGATTTGATTAGGTTTTTTAAATTTATAAAAATCTTAGGCTAATGTAAAATTTAATATTCCCTGAAAAACTTACTCCTCATATCCTGGATATCTGCTTCATCCTTCAGCTTTATAAACCAGTTCTCAAATGCTCGTGAGCGGGCTTGTCCACGAAGAGTTTCAATAAATTGAGAAAGCGAACCGGAAATTTTTGCTTTATCAGGAACTTCTCGTGATAAAACTTCAATTATATAATAACCATGCTCTCCACGAATTGGCTCCGATATTTTCCCGAGAGGTAATTTAGATGCTGTTGTAGTAAAAGCAACCTCCTGACCTAATCCTGTAATTACACCATTATCTTTAATATCGGTTGCTGTCTGCATAGGAAATTGTTGAGGGTCTGCTTTGAAAGCCCTGTCAAGAGTTCCGAATTGCTGGATTTTTTTGAACAGTTCCTGTGATTTTGCTTTCAAAATATCCAACTTTTTAAGGACAATAATTTTTGCAGTAATATCTTTTTTAACATCGGCAAGAGGTTTGATTCCCTTTGCCCTGTCGTCGGAAACCTGGATTGCAACATACCCGAAGTTCTTCAATTCCATTGGTTCTAATACTTCCCCTACTTTTGCCTGGAACGTTAAATCAGTAACATACTTTGAACCGAGAACAGGTCTTGTTTTATCGAAAAACCCGGATTCGGAAATACGTTTTCGAAGGCGGGTTGCAATTGTATCGAATGGAATTTTTAATTTCTCTACCTGCTCTTTAATTGAAAACGCGTCCCGTTTCAACATATTTCGAGTTACATTTGATATTTTAGGTATAATTTGAATTTCGCTATATTTTAATTCATCGGATTTCTTCTCGACAATATGTATTATATGATAACCGAATTGTGTTTCAACAGGACCAATAATATCTCCCGGCTTGGCTGATTTGGCAAAAACTGCCGAATCGAATTGAGGAACCATTTTTCCTTTTCCAAAAAAGCCCAAATCTCCACCGGAGGCAGCGGAAGCTTTATCTTCAGAGTTTGCGCTTGCCAGTTCAGCAAAAACTTTTCCTGAACGAACCTCATTGAGTAATTCTTTGGCTTTTGCCAATGAGCTATCTTTGTTTTCACCTGATTTAATAAGTATATGACTTGCTTTGACAACTTCATTCTCACCTTCACGACGAGTGTCCAAACGTAGGAAATAAGTACCTTGAGGCAATTTGATTGGTCCTATCACTTCTTGCTCCTGAAGTGCAATAATTAAATTGGCTATTGTCGGTTCAATATCTTTCACCAGGGTAAAGTCAATTGTATTTCCATAGAATTCATTTAATAATTCATCGAATTTCTTACTTTTTGCCTGCAAATCACCGCCCGATACCTGAATAGCAGCAGAAATTTTTTCAATCATTTTCTGTGAACGAATGGTATCATCCTTTGATGGTTCTATTGGGAATGAAACATATTTAATTTTTCTTTGGGCTTTCAATTGCTTATAATTTTGCTTGTGCTTATCGTAATATTGAGCAATTTCTTCGTCGGTAACTTTAATATCTTTCGATGCAACATCCCGCACCATTAGTGGAATATAATTGATTGTCATTTTTGTGTTATCAGCCGTATAGGCTAATTTAGCAAATTCAGGTGATACGACAGAGCAATATGAGTTTACAATGGTTCCTATTGCTTCGCCATATTTTTGCTGAAGAATACCCTTTTCAATTGTAATGAGGTCGTTCCTGAATTGTGCTATGCTTTTATCTTTTTCTTCCTGAGGAATTTGGGTTGGATTTTTACCCATATATTTAACTATATTATCAGGATTGGTAACCAAATCAAGATATACCTGTCGATTAAAATTTCCGGCAGTATCCGAGAAACTCTTTTTCAAAGCATCCGGAGGATTTTCAATTAATATGTCGAGGATTTCATCGTTTGATATTTTTATTCCGGCTTTTTCCGATTCCTGCCGGATTAATACTTCCTCAACAATTTCATCCCAAACCTGTCCGCGAATCTGGGTTTCATCGACTTCCTGTTCCTGTTGCTTTTGTTGTTTTTGTTGACGACGCTGAATATCAATTGCATCCTTCACCCGTTTTTCAAAATCAAGATATAAAATTGGTTCTCCGTTAATTATTCCGATTTTTGCTGTCTTAGGGTCTCCCATCTGACTTTTCATTACATCTTCGGCGCCGGAAGTCCAAACAAAATATGCTATTAACAGGACTGCAAACACTACAAAGAAATAAGGGGAAACCTTTCTTATCCGTTCAAAAGTTGCCATTAGTTACGTAACTCCATTAGTTATTATTATACATTATTATCGATTTTACATTTCAAAAGACAACAAAATTATGTAGATTTTAGTTAATATCCAATTATTAATTCTCAATTACGAATTACGAATTACGAATTACGAATTTTATTTATGATTATTTGTAATTTCATAAGAGTCTGTGGAAAAACTAATTATATGGAAGAATGTCATTCTGAACGGAGTGAAGAATCCAGTCCCAATGCCGCTTCTGGATTCTTCACTCCGTTCAGAATATACTATTTATCATAGCATTGTTTTACTGCCAACACAGCGGCTGTGTGAACTCAGAATGAAATTTTTCAATTTAATTTCTTTTCACATAACTTTATTCGTAGAAATGATTATTCAATAGTTTTATAATGATTCTTTACAAGGAGATTTAAAAGAATTTTCAAATTTCCAGGTTAATAAACCGTCAAAGATTATTTTAATTTTACAGGATACTTTATGAAATTCGGTAAATTTTCAATAGATGTAATCGATACTACAATATTTTCTTTGGACGGTGGCGCTATGTTCGGAGTGGTACCTAAGACTATGTGGTCAAAGGCTTATCATCCCGGTGACGAAAATAATCGAATACCGATGGCAGCCCGCCCAATGCTTGTTCGTTGGGAAAGTCATAATTTACTTGTTGATTGCGGTAATGGTACTAAGCTAAGCGAAAAACTCACTAAAATTTACGGTATCGATAATGAGAAATCTGCTTTAGCGCCTCATCTGGTAAAGTTTGGATTAAAACCGGATGATATAACAGATGTCGTGCTTACTCATCTTCATTTCGACCATTCCGGCGGAGCAACGGATATGCAGGATGGTAAGGTTGTACCTGCATTTCCAAATGCAAAATATTATGTGCAAAAAAAGCATCTCGAATGGGCGCGGAATCCTACCGAAAAAGACAGGGCTTCTTTCTTTCCGGAAAATTATGAACCTATTGCAGCAGAAGGAATGTTCGAATTAATAGATGGAGATGGCGAATTATTCGAAGGCATCAATCTAATCACTGCCAATGGTCACACCAGCACTATGCAAATGGTTCAAATCGATAGCGGCGAAAGGAAATTAATTTATGTTGCCGACTTCTGTCCAACATCGGCACATATTCATATACCTTTCGTAATGGGTTACGACAATATGCCTTTAATATCTTTGGAAGAGAAAAGAAGATTGATTCCGCAGGCTTACGAAGAAAATTCAATTTTTGTTTTCGAGCATGATGCGTTCGTTCAAGCAGCAACTATTGCATCGAATGAAAAAGGATTTTCTGTTAAAGAAAAAATTGAAATTTCGAAATAAAAGGATGTTGTTTTTGTTTACTTTCAACTAATCGTCTCTTTCTAATTCAAGCCAATAAAAATCCCCCTAACCCCCTTTGAAAAAGTGGGGTTAGGGGGATTTTTATTGACTGTTATGAATATTTTATAAGAATTCTGTAACAAATTTCATATTATTGCGTAATTATGAGGGAGTGAAAGAAACATTACAATAAGGGAAAAAATGCACAAGCAATTAAAAAGAACAAGAAAGAACAAAGTCATAGCCGGAGTAGCCGGAGGTATAGCGGAATATTTCGATATCGACCCGGTAATTGTCAGGGCGATTTTTGTTATAACATTACTGGGTTGGGGCTTTAGCTTATTGGCTTATATTGTCCTCTGGATTATAGTGCCTGAGAAGGATTTGGAAGAAACACACGTAGAGAATGAGGAGCCTGAGCAAAGCAAAGATACTATCCGCACCGAGAAGAAAAGAAATATGAGATTATTAGGAGGAGTGTTACTAATAATTTGCGGATTAGTTCTATTGGCTGAGAAACTCCTGCCGTGGTTTTGTTTAGATTACTTTTGGCCCCTTGTCCTTATAGCTTTTGGAATATATATTTTATTTAAATCTTTCGGTAATAAGTCTGTGAGGGAAGCATGAAACCATCGGGAATATTTTGGGGTTCGCTCCTGATTTTTTTAGGAGCATTTTTTCTATTATCAAATTTCAATATTTGCAGAATAGAATTTTCACATATTTCGGATTATTGGCCCCTATTGCTTATAATTTGGGGCGCTTCACTTCTGAAGATACCAATACTAATAAAGAATATACTTGCGTCAGCTTCAGCATTGCTTTTAGCACTGCTGATAATGGGCTTTTTCTCTTTCAGTTGGTTTCCTTTTACAGGCAGCCACAACTTCCATTTTCATACAAAACATTACGACAGAAAAAACTTTGATACTAGTACCTACCAGTTATCAATTCCTATGGATACAACTTGCCGAAGAGCAACATTTAATTTCGAAGGTGGTGTTGGCAGTTTTTTAATTGGTGATTCTACTTCGAAAATGGTCGAAGTTTCTGCAAACGGCAATGTGACTAATGCAACGCTGCAAACCGATACCAGCGATAATATGTTCAATATTCATTATTCTTACGATATCGACAACGTTGTCTGGTCGCATAAACACCACGGAAGGGACATGATGATTCGATTAAACAGGAACATCATCTGGAATTTGGACTTTGAAATAGGCGCATCGAAACTTCAGGCAGATTTCTCTCCTTATAAAGTCAATAAAGTCAGTATAGATGCAGGCGCAGCGGATATACAACTGAAATTCGGAGATTTAGCCGATACATTAAACGTGGACGTTGAAGTTGGCGCTTCCGCTGTTAAATTTTTCGTCCCTAAACAAGCAGGTTGTGAAATAATTACAGAGACGGGATTATCGTCGAGTAAATTCACAGGTTTCAGTCAAACGAGTGATGACCACTACTTAACAGAAAATTTTCAATCTGCAAATAAAAAGATATTTATAAAAATATCAGCGGGTGTATCTAATTTCAAAGTCGAAAGATATTGAGGTTGTCTGAACTGTGATTTATTTGATTATTGTGATTAAGGTGATTTTTTAAATGCAAAATGTCATTCCTGCGGATGCAGGAATCCCCTGCAATTGAGTGAAATTACCACTCCAATACGGCATTTAAAGCCCTTCTCGGGAAATTTCCCTTCAACTATGCCGCTTTCAATCTCAACAGTAATTTTATATTCACCATATACCGCATTTAAATTAGAAAAATACAAAGATAAAAGTATAATTATTTTGTCATCACAACACGGAAGCCGAGGCTGCTGAAGCGACTGACAGGAAAGTCGCCAGAGTGGTAAGCAGAACAGCAATGGGTTGCATTATTATTTAGCCAGGAACCCCCACGTAACACCCGATATGAGCCTGAATTAGGCCATGTAGTGTCATCGAAGGTGACTGCAATATAGATTGCACTCCAATCCCAGCACCATTCCCAGACATTGCCGTGCATATCGTACAAGCCAAATTTATTTGCTACTTTCAGACCTACTGGGTGTGTTGTGTTGTTAGAATTGTAATCATACCAACCGGCAGAAGCAAGCTGGCTTTCTGTTGTGCCGGTGTAGTAATCTGTCAATGTTCCGGCGCGGCAGGAATATTCCCACTCGGCTTCTGTTGGCAGGCGATAACCCTTCTTATCGAAATCGCATCGCCATGTTGTTCCACCTTCTAAAGTATAGCATAGCTCCAAATCCTCTTTCTTTGATAATTCATTGCAAAACTGGACAGCATCATACCAATTCACTTGTTCAACAGGGTTTGTTGGTTTACCAGCAAATTGGCTTGGATTAGAGCCAATGACATCAGTGTATTGCTTTTGGGTTACTTCATACTTGCCCATATAAAAGGCTTTTGTAATGTTGACTGTGTGGACAGGTTCAGCAATACTGATTTGCCCCATCTGGAATGTTCCTGCTGGTATTTCTACCATTTCGATAGCGCCTGTTATTGTTTTGCCAAACGTGATGCTTTGCACATCACCGACGTTATAAGTCTTTTCACCGCTCTTTGTCTGCACCTTCATAGTTTGGGAGAAAGCTAAATTAGCGATAAAAAATACTGTCAAAGCGATTAAAATACTTTTTCTTTTCATTTTAAACTCCAAAATTTATAAAAATAATATTACGCCTTTTCTTTGCGTTCTCTGCGTTTACCTTTGCGGTCTCTGCGTGAAATACTTTTTTTCTCGCTAAGTTCGCTGAGGAAACCCGCAGAGGTCGCCAATAATTTTCTGTTCATCCTTTGCGTTCTCTGCGTCTTCTCTTTGCGTTCTCTGCGTCTTCTCTTTGCGTTCTCTGCGTGAAACTCTTCTTTTTTCTCGCAAAGGTCGCAGAGATTAAACGCAAAGGTCGCAGAGTTTAATTAATTAAAAATATCTGTTTAATCATTTCGGTATTATCTATCTTTATCTGACAAAAATAAAATCCCGAACCTACTTTAATCAATTCTGAATTTGTACCGTCCCAAATTGATATATGATAGCCGGATTCTTGCAATTCAGAGACAATCGTTTTTATCAAATTTCCTGTAAAATCATAAATACTAATCTCAACATTAGATGCCTTTTCTAATGAATAACTAATATTGGTGCTCTCCTGAAAGGGATTGGGGTAGTTTTCCAATTTGAAAAGTTTTGATATATCATCATCTATTGCAGAAATCCCGTCGAAAATGATAGTATTGACATCGGATAATTTGTAAATATCCGTTGTTCCGTCATTTTTTTTGATATACATAACATCGTTGTCTGTCGCAGACTGGAAAGTAATTTGTTGATTGTTAAAAAGCTGGATTTCATCACCTCCGCCATTTTTCTTATTTATACTCATCTTATCCATTTGCGCAAAAATTGAAAATGGAATAAATAATCCGAAAAAAATTAGATAATTCATAATGTCCTCCAAAATTTATTTCTTATTTACTTGATTGTTGAAACATATTCAATATTTATAATTAGCATATCAAATGGGTTAAATTCAAAAGCAAATCTACAAAAATATTAACTTAATTTCAAGCAAAAACAATCGCTTTTCACTTTACAAACTTTGAGTCTACTCTAAAAACTAAAATATGAATTCCAAAGTACATCTTTGGAATTAGTAAGTCCTTGATAAATCTCATTCCAAAAATACGATTTTGGTATGAGATTTTCACTAAAAATGCTTTTTAGAGTGGACTCAACTTTATAAACTTTCAACTTTATAAACTCACTCCTTCTCATCTATCGGCAAAAAGAAAATGGTGAGCATACCCGGCAGGGTCATTATGCAGCTTAGAATGAAAAGCCATAAATAGCCGATTTGCTGCTGAAGCCATCCACTCAGAAAGCCCGGCAACATGAAGCCAATTGCCATCAGCCCGGTCGATATGGCATAATGCGATGTTTTGAAAGTTCCTTTGGCAAGCTGTAGGAAATATACCATAAATGCCGTAACGCCCATGCCGTAACCGAACTGTTCGATAACGATACAAAATTGCAATACCGGATGGAAATTGAACCCGTTGGAACCGAAAAACCAGGGTATTTCCATTCGCCACACTTGCTGTGGCTGCACTGCTGCAAGATAAACGAATAATAAATTCGGCAAATTCATTATTATTGCCATTGGAAGCAGCATTTTCTTCAATCCTTTATTTTTGATAATCCAGCCGCTGATAATGCCGCCTGCCATGAGTGCGATTATTCCAATCGTACCGTACATTATCCCAACTTCACGAAGACTAATACCCATACCACCGTCGGAAATTTTATCCAAAAAAAACGGTTGAGCCATTTTAAGCAAAAGTCCTTCACCGAATCTGTAAAGCAGGATAAAACTTAAAATAACACCGATTTTCTTCTGACTTAAGTACTCACGAAAAACTATTTTATATGGTGCTTGTCCTGCAATTTTTCTTTTTATAACAATATCAGAATCGGGATAAGGAAGTACTTTCCTATGGTAAAAAAACATAAAAATAAATATGATACCGCAAATTCCGATAGATATTGACCAGCCTTGCCGTAATGAAGCTTCATCTGTTCCGAAAGAACCTGCAAGAGCAATTAATAAACCGCTTCCGAAAATCATTGACAACCTGTAAAATGTACTGCGAATTCCTACAAAGAATGCCTGCTGCGGTACTTCCAAAGCATGAAGGTAAAAGCCATCGGTAACAATATCATGAGAAGCGGAAATAAACGCAATAATTGCAAAAATAATCAGAAGAAAAATAGTAAAATCAGGAATATGAAGTGACGAAGCAGCGAGAAAAAATCCAATACTAAGAGCTAATTGCAGCCATACTACCCAACTTCTCTTCGATGCGGCAGCATCAATTTGCGGACTCCATAAAAATTTAAATGACCACGGCAAATAAAGAAAACTCGTAGCGCCTATGAAGGCATTCGATGCGCCAAGAGACTTGAATAATGCTACCGAAAGCTGATTAACGATGACGAAGGGCAGTCCTTCTGCGAAATATTGTGTAGGTATGAATAGCCAGGGATTTCTTTTGTTCGTTTTACTCATAAAAATATTGATATTGCTTATAAAATTTTGCAAATTAATAAATAATGAATAAATCCAAAATTTTGGTTAGTAAAATCCGATACTTCATATTATATTTTAGAATATCATTCTCCCAGAAGTTAAAATCAATTTAAAAAATTTCTTGGCGACTTTGCATCTTAGCGAGTATATTTCTCACGCAAAGCCGCAACGAAAAAAGACTTTTGATACTTATTATTTAATGTAAAACAAAATAAATTTATATTCGTTCTATTTATATTAATAATGAAAATTCAGATAGTTTATAAGAAAATTGATGATATTCGATATAAATTTATGACATATAATTACCCAAAAAATAAATTCCTTATAATTTTCATTATCATACATTTTATTTCATTTACATCAAATAAAATTTACTCACAATCGAACAGCGATTCTTCAGTTTCATGGCGTTCATACAGCATTTTCGGTGATTATAGCTGGAATCATTATAATTCAGATTTTCCTGGCTTGCCTGGCATTCCAAACTGCTGTCCCAAATTCGAATATGCGACAGGAAGCGGATATTCTTTTGGCGGCAAAATGGAATTCTCTCTTCCCTACTCCTTACAAATCGGTTTGAAAGCATCATATAATGTGTTGGATGGCGAATATTCAGTTATCGAAACAAGAACAATCAAAGTTAATGATATTCTTACCGACGGAAAAATAGAACATAAGCTATCTATAAAATTATCGGATTTCGGCTTGGAGCCTTACATTGCATATAATCCAATTGGTGATTTGCAATTACAATTAGGTGGCAAATTAAGCCTGCTTTTGCTTGCAGAGTTCTCTCAATTCGAAAAAATAACCGAACCTGCCGACAGAGGTGTTTTCGTAGATACAAAGCAGAGAACCAGAAATGAAAATTCCGGAACTATCAATGGTGTTAAAACAAGCTATGGCTCTTTGTTTGCCGGTGTATCTTATTTTTTCCCATTGAACAAAAGCCGGTCGATGGAAATTGCGCCCGAATTAATCTATTTATTCAATACAACCAATCTTCTGGAAATATACCAATGGTCAATAAGCTCTTTTAGATTAGGATTGAGTTTAAGATATTCTATTAAAGAGATTGGACCAATACAAGCACCTGTTATTCCTGAATATCACCGAAAGGAATTTATCGATACTATCATAGTAGAATCCGTTGAAAAAGGTCATCTGGGTTACAAAGCCGGATTAATAAAAAGTACCGGGGATAAGCAGGTTACTTTTGAAAAAACATTCATCACTCAAATGATTTGGCGCACCGACACAATATTTAAATATCCGAAGCCTGATATTGATTTTTCCATTATGCCTGATAGCTTAAAACTTAGAACCAGATATGTAACAGAATTATTCCCCTTATTACCATACATCTTTTTTGAATTCAACTCGAGTATATTACCTGATTTCTACCAACAAACCGTCAATATTGCAGAATATAGTACAGATAATATAAAGCCTAATCCTTTAGAACTAAATAAACTTATCCTGAAAATTATTGCTTCACGCTTAAAACAACATCCTGATGCAACAATAACATTATCAGGATTTATTGACCCAACAACAGAGAAAGATACTAATGAATTGGCTTATAATAGAGCCGTATCAGTTCAAAATTACCTGAATCAAGAATGGCTAATAAATACGGAAAGAATAAAAATTACTTCATCAACAAACCAGAATTTAACATATACCCAGAATGAAAGCGGTTTTGCAGAGAATAGAAGAGTGGAAATATCCTCGAATGACCCATTTATTCTGGCTCCGGTTGAACGAAAAAATTATAAAGAGAATTACGATATAGAACCATCAAAAATTGAAATAAAATATTCTATTAATCCCACAATTAAGGTTAATTATGTTAGTATTGATTTTTTACAAAAAAACCGGGTAATTTTCTCTAAGGAAATAATTGAGAATTCTTTTAGGTTCAATATTGAAACTAAAACTTTTTCAACTAATCTTATTCCTTCTGCTAATGCTTTAATAAGGCTTAATATTCAATTTGCAGATGGTCAGGTTGCAAATAAAGAAACAAATTTAAAAATTTTAGCAGATAGTATTCAGTCGAATATTGAAAGAATGTCATTGGTATTATTCAATATCAGAAGTGCAGAATTAAGTTTCGATGCAAAAAATTCAATCAAAGATTTTATTCAACGTATTCCCAGGAATTCGATAATTGAAATAATTGGTTATACGGATAAATTAGGTGATTATCAGGAAAATAGAAAATTATCAATGCAAAGAGCTATAAACACAGGGAAGGTTATATCGAAATTACGTCCTGATTTAATGATAACAAATATAAATGGAATTGGTCCTGAGGAATTTCCACGAGGTGTCGGCTCTTATGAAACACCGATAGAAAGATTTTTATCAAGAACTGTTCAAATTGAAGTTAAGGATAAATAATAATTTGTACAAAATTATGCTATTATAAGTTGATTTCATACAGACAAGAATGTCTGTTCTACCAAAAATAGTAGAACAGACATTCTTGTCTGTATGAAATCAACTTGGTATAAATAATAGTGGTGACAGTATTGGCAGAATATTTTTAATTATTTTTTGAAAATTTTGGTTTGAATTTATTTAAATAAATGTTAAATTGCAAAGATTGAATTAATTAACTATTTAATTGGAGGTTCCAAATGATTTATTCCAGAAGAAAAGCCATGAGTGCATTAAAGTACGGAATGAACGGATTATTTGTAATAATTACCCTTTGTATAATCACACAAACAGTATTCGCCGGTAAATGGTCTGGGGTTCCAACCGTTAACGGAGTCTATACCGCAACACCACCCGTTTTGAATGCTGACCCATCTTTATCTTGGACAAATGCTGGTGTTACGGTTGTAAATGCAAGTTACCAATCGGGAAATATTGAAGCCGGGGCAATTGCAAGAACAGCCGGGAATTATTTGCCTTGGTACGAAGCAAATAGGGATATCGAAATGGGTTCCGATTATACCATTTATACACTTTTTGATGATAATTTTCTTTACATCGGGGTATTGGTGACCGATGCAAGTGTAATGTCGGACGAACCGGGTTTAAGAATGGATAGGTCCGATGAGGTTGAATTCTTTATAGAAAAAAATAACACTGCTTCCCATTATTACACTCGTACCTTAGCGCCTCCCGATAATGCAGTTTACGGTAGTGATTGGGAAAGATTTCCCGGTATATTCATGGCTGGAATCACTGCCGGAGTTACCGCCGGGAGTCCCGACTGGCATACGTATGCAGCATTAGGCTCGAAAAATCCCTGGCACACAGGTTCAGGTATTAATGCTTTGATGGGCGATGACAATGAAGGGATACAAACCGGTTGGTCACATGCCAAGGGCACTTGGGCAAATGGTTATTGGGTAAATATTCGCGTTGATTTATTAACACTTGGGCAAACAGAACAACAATTCGGATTCAATGTTGTGGTTAAAGACCGGGACGCTGCCGGCAGCGATGACGATTTGAACCGCACCTGGTTTGCCTCTCCCCTCGACCCTGAATTGGGTATGCGTGATTTTCGCATGGGTGGAGAATTTAGATTGGGAGTATTGAATTATACTGCAAATTGGGGTATGATAGCTCTTCCCGAAGTTACATTTGTTCGTCAGCCAAAGCCATTCAACGATTGTTATGGCACGATTGGAAGATATTTCCAGGTTACCGCAAAATTTGGTAACGGCGCCGTTCCTGTTTCATTGCAATGGCAAAAAGACGGAGAAAATGTTTCCGGTCCGACTGCAAACAGCGCAATTTTCTATCCGGGATATTCAGCTACGGGCAAGTTAAATTATAATTTGGAAGGTGTTTACAGATGTAAAATTACCGTTCCAGGTTTAATATTACCTGCTTATACTGATAATGTTTTGTTATTTGTATATAGAAAAGATTCAATTATCAATCAGCCTGCTCCTCAAAGCGTTAGAAAAGGTGAAACTGCAGTATTTCAGGTGCGCGGGCATTTCCATGATACTATTGCACCATACCTGAATCCAAAGGTACAATGGTTTAAAGGAAACAAACCTTTAACAGAATCCTTGAGAGTAACAGGAGTTCATTCTTCCGTTCTTTCAATTCAAAATGTCGATGTAACCGATACCGGAAATTACTTTGTCAGAGTTTATGGGCATTGCGATTCATTAACTTCCGTAAATGTTGGTTTAACCATACTACCTCCCGGAGGAGTTAATATTACGGGGCAACCGGTAACTCAAACAATTTGCGAAGGAACTATTGCTACTTTTAGTTTAACTGCTCAAATGACAGGAAGCGGCACAAGTTTAAAATATTCATGGTTCAGAAGCGGCTCAGCGATTTCAAATGATGCAAGAATATCCGGTGCTACTACAAGTAATTTAACAATCAACAATGTTAATTCTACCGATGCAGGAAATTATTCCTGCGAAGTCACTGTCCTGCCGGATAATATAAAAAAGGTTTCTTCTACTGCTGCATTAAATGTAAACAGTATGCCAACTATTACAATCCAACCCCTAACTTCAATTGATGATGTTTCAGGAAAAACGATTACTTTGAATATTGCTGCAACAGGGTTTGCTCCTATTACTTATCAATGGATGTTTAATAGTGTTCCTATTCCATCTGCTACTTCGGCAACATTGACAATAGCATCGGCTACAGTATCAAATTCTGGTACTTATACCTGTCAGGTAACCAATCCTTGCGGCAGTATAATGTCTGAACCATCTATTGTCACAATATCATTGTTGAATTATGAACCATCTTCTGTGAGGGATGAAATGGCAGGACTCACCTCATTCAATGTATCTCCGAATCCGGTTCTGGATGAAGCATCAATAATCTTTTCGCTTCCAGCCTCGATGAACCTGAAAATTTCATTAGCTGATGCATTCGGGCGCGAAGTTGCATTAATTGCTAAACAGCAATTTAATTACGGATTGAACAATTTAACCATTTCATCAACCGAATTATCTCTTGTTTCGGGAATGTACTTCCTTACCGTTACATCAGATATGGGTAAATTTACTAAATCGGTTGTATTTTTAAGATAAAATAATAAAATAAAATATTAAAGCCGGAGCTGTTTTGCAGCTTCGGCTTTTTTTTAGAATACATTTTTATCGTATTTTCCTTAATATATTTATGAAATATCTAATTGCATTTTTTACAATTTTAATTCTTGTATCCTGCAGTGAATCAAAAGAACAGGAAAAATTTCTTAATGTTTACCGTGAAATCTTAATCGCCAGGGATTCTTATCTGGATTCCATCAAAGCATCAAAAGAAATCCTGAAAATCTATACAAAGTATGGATTCACCGCAGAAACATTCAAAAAGAAATATTTTGAATATGCAGCAAATCATCAGGAATTTATTCGAATGATTGATAGCCTGCGGCAGCAGATAACCAGGGAGATGTCGATAAAGAAAAGCCGGACCCAGAAAAAAGATGGAAACAAAGAGTGAGACAATATTGCCTTTGAATCCTTTGTCGACAGAACAACTGAAATCGGCTCTGAAGAACAATTTTGGTCATGATAACTTTCGCAATGGTCAGGCAGAAATTGTTCAAGCTGTGTTATCAGGTAAGAATGTTCTTGCAGTTATTCCGACAGGGGGAGGAAAATCGGTTTGTTATCAACTACCTGCATTATTATTAGATGGTGTTGCGATTGTCATCTCCCCTTTAATAGCATTAATGAAAGACCAGGTAGATAGTCTTGACATTACCGGCATTCCTGCAACTTTTATCAATAGCAGCCTGACTCAGGGAGAAATCCGGTACCGGATTGATGAGGCAATCAGAGGCAGATATAAAATTATTTACCTTGCACCCGAAAGACTCGAAAGCCATGCTTTCTCCGAACAGATACGAAACCTGAGGATATCGCTCATAGCCGTAGATGAAGCTCATTGTATTTCCGAGTGGGGACATGATTTCCGACCCTCTTATCTGGCAATAGCCGATACCACATGCAAACTTGAAAATGTTCCGGTAATAGCCCTGACTGCTACAGCTACCCCCGAAGTTCAGGAGGATATAATCCGTCAGTTGAAATTGAAATCCGTTGAAAGATTTATAAGAGGATTCGACCGCCCGAACTTAAACTATATTACCGAGATTCACGATACTCCGGAGAGTAAAAACGAAAGATTACTCAAATTATGTTCGGGATTAAAAACTGGTTCAATGATAATCTATTGCGGTTCAAGAAAGCGGGTTGAGTATATCAGGAATTTTCTAAGAAGCCTGGAAATTAAAGCTGGAATGTATCATGCCGGTATGGATGATTCCTTACGTAGGGCAGCCCAGGACAGTTTTATGCAGGGACAGACAAATATTATCGTTGCAACTAATGCATTCGGTATGGGAATCGATAAATCGAATATTAGAAATGTTGTTCATTTTGATTTAACTTCTTCACTTGAATCTTATTATCAGGAAGCCGGCAGGGCAGGACGGGATGGATTACCTTCCGATTGTATTTTGCTTTTTCACCCTTCAGATTTAGGTTTGCAGGATTTCTTTATTCAGACGGGATATCCGGATATTCAGGATATTGAGCGGGTATATAACTCCATTTTCGATGCAATGAAAGTAAATTTAGGTTCAAAACCTTTAGATGCACTATACCTTTCAGAATTGGAAATTGCTAATCGAGCTTCGGTTCCTCAAAGAATTGCAGAATCCGTGATTTCTCTTTTTGAAAGAAATGGGATTTTAAGGAGGAATCAAATTCAAAATCGGGCTAAATTACGAATAACTGCTACCAGGGAACGTCTTGCTGATTATTTAAAAAATACAACTGAAGAAAGACAAAATATTCTTGAAATTATCTTGCGGAGTGTTAGTAGCGATGCTTTAAATACAGATGTTGATTTCGACATCCAATCCATTTCCATAAAATATAACATCAAATCCGAAACATTAAAAAATAATTTAAGAGCTTTGGAGCTGGCTCGAATACTCAATTTTCAACCCGACGCAACTCCGGGTGGTATCTCGATATTAGGCGAAAGAACTCAATTTAATCGATTACCAATTAATTTTGAAACTTTTTATCAGCGTCGTGATACGGCTTGTAAAAAGTTCGATATAGTCGAACGATACATCAGGACCAAAGAATGTAAGCGAAATTTCATTTTATCCTACTTCCATGAAAATGATATTTCAGGTGATTGTGGCAGATGTTCAAGTTGTAATACTATTAACTTTAAATCCGAACCAAAAACTATTCAACAGAAATTAATAATTGAAAAAATCATTTCGGCTGCCGCCGAGTTGAACGGAAGGTTTGGCAGAAGGCTGTTAATCGACTTTGTATCAGGTATATATTCGAAAAAAGTCAATGATTTTTCGCTCTTTCAGGCTTCTTTCTTCGCCTGTTTAAAGGATATTCCAAAAAAAGATATAGAATCGGGAATCGACCAATCATTAACCGGTGGTTTGCTGTTTATTAGTTCGGGAATGTACCCTGTAGTCATTGTTTCGGATAAAGGCTATAAAGCAATTAAAACGATTCCTGAACCGTTCAGGATAGGTTTAATTGATGCTCATACAAATAATAGCTTATTCATGGAATTGAAGAAATTTAGAAACGATTTATCAATCCGGGATGGAGTTTTACCAAATGAAATTTTAAGCGATTCTGCTTTAAAGAAAATATCCGTGAATTTACCCAAAACAAAGAAAGAACTTAGTCATATCGCAGGTATTACATCTGCACAATTCGAGAGACATGGAGATTTATTTTTAAAGAAAATTGAAGACTTCATATCTATTGAAATTGAAGAAGTTAATGCTAAAGTTCAATTACCCCCCGAAGTTGAGCAAACAATAATTCTGGCTTCTGAAAAACTCGGTTTGAAGGATATTGCCGAAAAACTGAAAACCAGCCCTGCTTTTGCTGCGAGGTATATACAGCTTGCTATCGAATCCGGCGCATCAATTGACAGAAAGCATTTTATAAACGATTTATTATACAAGAATGTGATGAATGTTATATCTTCTAATAAAAATGCTACCTTGAAACTTATTCGGAATCAAATAGAATGTGAAGCCGATTTTACTGATTTACGTATCGCAGCAGCTTTTGCAAGGGCAGAAATGAAGGAAAAAGAAACCAGGAAATGAAATAGATTAGCCCGTGAACAAAAAAACCCGCTATTTGAGTAGCGGGTTTTTTATTAATAAACAATTTTAATTATTTAACAATAATCAATGGTTTAGTTTCGGTAAAGAAATGAGAATTGAGCCTCATGAAATAAGTTCCGGAAGCTAAGTTCAAATTCTTCAAATAAAGCTGAAAATCATAAGCGCCAGCTTTTTGAACTTCGTCAATCAAAGTTGCTACTTTATCGCCATAACTGTTATATAACTCTAAGGTTGTCGGACCTTCCAAACCAAGTGAATAACTAATGGTTGTTATATCTCCGGCTGGGTTGGGATTGCTTCCTATTAACGAGTAGTGTGTACTGTTTATCGTTATCAATCTCATAACATTCACACAAACCGGTTTAATTGAAACAGCACCGGGTATTTCATCAACAAAAACCCATGGATACGGTGCTTCGAATTCAACAGGAATTGGAATGTCCTGATAACCGCTAAGGTAAGTATATAAATTGAAGCGGAATAATACGCAGGAATCACCATTCACACCTGTATTACAGCTAATACCGGAAAATGCTAACGGTTGGTTTCCTTTGAAATGAATTATCATTTCCTTAGAATCAACGGAAACATATTCTACTGTAAAGTTTTCAGTTAAGGTACCAACAGTAAATATATCCTGTGGTCCTTCTACTTCAGGATAAATATCAACAACTGCTGGGTTATGCGACGGGCTCTTGAAAATTACCTTTACTTTAAATTCCGTGATACCTGCTTCAATTAGCTTTTTAGCCTCTTCGGAATGTTTCTTCATGATGACATCCACCATAATAGCTTCGCCGGGGATTCTATCACCCAGAATTGGTATCTGGCAAACGGATTTTAAAATTTGTCCAACTCCAATAACTTCGGATATAGCAGTTGAGTCCTTATCTAGATTTAATTTAGAATCTTTCAATGTAATATCGTATTCAATCTGAGCTTTGAAATTACCGACGCTTCTCGGTGCAAAATCAACGGCAACCCAGATTTTATCATCTTTCTTAAATTCCCACCCTTTAAGGTTGGATTGTTGAAGCATACCAACCATTTCGGAACGAATTGATTTAATAGAAAATTCGTTAACATTTGTGCCACGTAATTGAATATCACGTAAATAAATTTTATCCGAACCGGTATTAACGATATTAACCGAATCGACATTATTTTTAGTTATAAATAGAGTTCCTAAGTCCTTATTAATAGTTTGTACACCAACAAAATAACCTCTTCCCATTAGATTTCCTTCCGGATCTTCGGGAGCATCATCATTTGTTGTTATGGTAGCAATATGGTCGCCTGGATGAACAGCAGTGAACGTAACAGGCATTTTCAATTGGTCGTTAGGCTGCATTTTAATCGGATAAGGATTCTTTGTAAAGAATGAATTATCAATCTGGAAGGCAGCAGCATCTGTTCCTTTTATTTCTAATTTGGTAATTGTTAGCTCCATAGCAGTCAGGTTATTTTTCAAAGGAGCAGTAAGATAACTAAAGTCGGATCTGGTTTGACCTATATATATTGCCGGTCCATAATCAATACTTGTAATCTCAACGTGAGGTTGTGTTCCGATACCGTGTAGAACAGCCTTGGCTTGTTTCTTTACACCGTTATCATCGGCATAGATAATAACATCAGCAAAATATTCTTTTTCTAATTTTGGTGCAAAGGTTGCTTTTATAGTCACCTTATCATTAGGATTGAGTTCCTTAACACTGTTTGCCATGGTTGCATCAAGTTCGAAAACGCCATCTGCATCATTTTCAATTTTGATTTGGTCAACACTTAGTTTTGTATTTCCAACATTACCGACAACAACATTACCCGGATAAGAAGTTACGCCTGCGAATGCATCAATCACTCTTTGTCTCTGCCAATCATATCCATCGATAATTGGTCCGGCTTCGATACCGATTCCAACCCAATCGGAATATAATTTAACTTTATCGGTATTACCGGTGAATATTGCTCTTGTGCTATCCTGGACACCTGCAACCTTAGGAGTGTAATAAACAGTAAATTGATATTTTTCTCCGGGCTTTGTCAACCTAATAGGATTTGTACTCAAGTCTCTCGAATCAAAATCACAACGGAAGGGAGTCTTATCAGGATAGGTAATTCCTGAAAGTTCTACCGGCGATGAGCCTTGATTAACTATTTCAACAAGTTTGGGTTTTTCAACATTTACCGGTACAGCGCCGAAATATGCATCGCCAATCCACACGATAGGCTCACCGGTTTTTAGCTCAACCCTTGCAACTGTTTTTTCGTAACAGGATAGTTCAACAATTACCGAATCAAATACAGGGAAATTACTAAGTTGTAAAGCAGTCCCATAAAAGTTGATTTCAATAGATTGTTTGGCTTTAAGAATAATTGGGAATGTAACGGTATTATCATAAGAAAATTCAGGTTTCTTGCCCTTGAATTTAATATTATTTATAGTAATATCGATATCAGTTGGATTTGTTAATTTGATAACCTTTGTAACTTTATCACCAACTTGTAGCAACCCGAAATTCGCAGTTGTAGGTTCTGCAACAACATCTTCGGGATAATATGTATAAGTTTTCCAAACAGTTTTACCAGAACGGGTTGTAACCGAAATAACTGCTTTAGCGCTATCGTAAGGATCCAGTATCTTTATCTGGAATTTAACATTTTTTGCTTTAGTCGGGTCAATCTTATCAGAAGTAAATTCATAGTTGAAGGACCTGTCTGTCCAGAATTGTACGCTAAAAATTTTAGCACAAGCAGAATCAACCGGTGTAACCGATGCAATTCCATCGACGTTACCACAAACTTGAATGTCCTCCACCTGAAGTTCGTCATCGCATGGGGTAGCATAATTTATACCAACGGGATAACCATAGGCAAAACCATCCTTTGATGAGTCCCAGTTACCATAAGCATAACCGGCAAATTTTGCTCCGTTCATACCTTCGATTCTGTGACTTCCGGGAGCAATATTTTCTGCAACGTAGCTATATGGAGTTCCTTCGATAACTTTGACGGCGCTTCCCCAAATTGACTGGAAAGTATTCCCGTCAAATTTCATATCTTTTAATTTATCGGTTTCGAATGTAATATAAACGAAATTATCCATTCCTTCCGGAGATTTGAAAGAGCCATAAGAACACCAGTGGTCGATAGGCGCTAAAGTAAGCAACATACCCTGTCCGTTTCTCGGTGGATTAAGTGGTGTTTCTCCTTTTTTATCCGTTGATGCAGGGACAGAGTTTAACCACCAGGCCTTTCCATATTGCCCTACCAATACAGGTTTAGTTGCATGAAAAAAGGCGGGTTTTTCCTGCTCATCAATGCGTAATTCCTGTCCCATTTTTAAAGGAACTGAAATTTGCCTTAAACCGGTTCCATCAGAGCGCATTTGCCAAATAACAGTACTGTCATAAGCAGCAACAATCCTGACTAAATCGCCTTTGAAATTCTCGATAATATTCCCGGCATTATATGACCGGTTCAAATACCTTATAGGAGCCATAACATAGTCGGTTCCTAAAAGTTCGACGGGCCACATCATTTCCATTAACATATTTCGCATAAAGTCCGATCTAATGCCGAGTAGTGAAACGGAAAATCTGGGAAACGCCGCTTTTGTATGCCCCGATATACATGCAATCGGAGCTGAAGACACAATTCTTGAACCTGTTAAATCGGTGTACCATTGCTGGTAATCGGTATCAGTGCATTTTCCTAAAATCAAAAAAGTCTGCCCCTTATTAAGAGTAACGGAACGTGATTTTCCGGCTTTGACACCAAATTGAGTTGTATAAGTAGGATAATAAGTAACTGCTGTTCCGTTTTGAGTGGCAACTATCAGAATTTGTGGAGGCTTGTTTTCAGTAACACCGGAATACATTTTTACCCTGTCCTGGTACATGTTTAAAGTAAAATATTCCTTTCCAAGCCATGCAGTTGGAGTTACTCTATATGCTTCGCCAGACCATTTGTATGCAACGAAAACTGCCACATTGACCGGGTCATTGGAGAAAAGATGTATACCTTTGTCCTCTGCAACTTCCGACTGGGTATTGATAACCATTTCGGTAAGTGAAACAGATTTAACCTGATTCGGCATAACTTCGAATGTCTGAGTTGCAAAAACTCCGCCAGGGCTCTCGATAGTAAATCTGGTTTTTACTTTCGATGATACCCATAAATCGACAGGGTATTGCCCCCATCTAATGGGTTCGGCTCTATCTCTTCCGCAAACGGGAACACCGAACCAAAAATCGGTGCCGTCGGAAATTTCTTCTTCCTGGGCTTGTGAATATACAGGCACGGAAGAGAAGTATGCGGCAAAGAATAATGCGAACACCCCAAATATAGTAAACATGCGCTTCATAGTAACTCCTATAGTTAAAAATTTAATATAAAAAATATATATTTTAATTTAGTATTCATTTTTGTTTTTTTCATTATTGCATTATAATAAAAAGTTATTAAATTTGCAAATTATTTTTTTAGAAATTTAAATTTTTCATATAATTTTATTTTAAAAATGAAAAATATTTATTCCCATTTAATATATCATTCAAATAACAGTTGAAAATCTATTTTGTTACATTAATGTTGAAAAATAATTATTTATGTTACATTTTCTTAAATTTATTGAATTAAAAAGCCTAATAGTATTCCTCCTTATATATCCTTGTTTCGACATTTTTGCTCAAAAAGTTAATAATAAAAGTATAGATTTTTCCGGGTATAGTTTACTTAAAATCAATGCCGGTTCTTCATTCAATGAGGATTCGGCAGGTAAATACGGATTAGAAGTTATTTCCAACGATAAATCCGGGCAAAGTATCATTGCCGTCGTTAATCGAAACTCAAGGGAACTCCTTATTCAAAAGAAAATTAACTTTGAAATTTTAATCAAAAATTATGAAGAATATTTATCCGAAAATCTTTCATCAGTCAAAAGAAATAACAATTCTAAGGAGCTTTCCGATGCCCTTCTTGGAGAAAAGTATTTTAATTTAGGCTCAATGAGCGGGTATTTCAAATTAGAGGAGATTTATGAAAATTTCGACAGAATGACCAATATTTTTCCTCAATATCATATACAAAAGGATACAATCGGCTATTCTTTTGAGAAACACCCCATCTTAGCTTATACATTTTCACCGGGAAATACAGGAAAACCGCAAACCCTGTTCACATCACTACATCATGCCCGCGAACCTGGGAGTGCGACGACATTAATTTATTTTTTCTGGAAATTATTAGAAAAAGCAAGTCAGGGAAACCCCGAAGAGGAATTTTTATTAAGTAACCGTAGAATCTCAGTTATACCTGTAGTCAATCCTGATGGTTATTATTTTAATCAGAAAAACTATCCGAATGGCGGAGGTATGTGGCGAAAGAATCGCCGTAAAATCAATGACAGTACTTATGGAGTTGATATTAATCGGAATTATGGACCGCTTCAATTCTGGGATTCAAAAAATGAAGGTTCTTCAACTACTCCCTGGAATGATACATACAGAGGTGATTCTGCTTTCTCCGAACCGGAAACGCGTGCAATTAGAGACTTTTGCATAAAAAATAAATTTAAAACAGCCTTAAATTATCATACCTTCAGCAATTGTTTAATTTATCCTTCCAGCGCTACTTCTTCCGAAACATCCGATTCCCTTACTTACAGATTATTTTCATTGGATAATTCATATCGTTCCCATTATTCTTTCGGACTTGATTTTCAGAATGTTGGATACTTCGCACGTGGAGTATCGGACGACTGGATGTATCTTGAATCACCAATGAAACCAAAAATATTATCATTCACTTGCGAAGTCGGCTCTCAATCAGCATCAACCGAATATTCCGGATTCTGGCAATCCCGTGATTCAATATTAGTTCAGGCAATTACAAATTACCCGATAAATATGCAGATATTATTTTCTGCTAATTTCAATTTGAGACCGGTAGAAGTTTATTTTAATTGCGGCAATAACTGCACTTCACCTTCGGTGGTTGTTCGAGTTGCAAACATTGGGGTTAATGCTTCCGATATGTTATCGGGAATTGCAGTTCATTCGCTGGATACTTCAATATCGGTCACAAATCCTGATGTGAATTTACCTTCTTTGAGTTCCGGTAATACGGTTGAATTGGCATTTAATGTTTCATACCCAAAGAAATTTTTTAATGGTAAATACATACCTTTTGAAATAGAAATTCATCAGGAAGGAATTGTTCGAAAAGACACTTTTAATATTCAAATGTATAAACCGGAAATTGTTGGGTTGTTTAATTCCGATACTTCAATAAAAAATTGGTCTTCGGATAGCTGGGGTATTGAATATGATTCATCCATAAAAAGATTTGTTCTCTCGGATAGTCCCGCAGGGAAATATAAGGATTCTTCTCTAAGTATTTGCACATTGCTCCCAACAATCGATTTGACCGATTTTATTAGCGCTACACTTGAATTCAAATCATCCTGGAATTTTGAAAGATTCTATGATTGTGTTGTTTTAGAAGCCAAATCCGTACAGAATGGTAACTGGGAGCGACTTACAGGCAACAGAATGATGACTGCGCCGAAACTCAACAATTCACGCCTTAAGCAGGGTGAACAAGGTTACACCGGACATTCCCCATTTTGGTTACATAACGAATGTTCATTGGATAAGTACATTGGAAAAATAATTGAAATAAGATTTGTACTGCTTAGCGACGGCAATAAAAATTTTAACGGTATCCGGTTTTCGGAAATTGGACTGCGGCTTTATAAGGAGCTATCAGGTACATCCGACAGTTTTTCTTATCCCGAATATGAATATTCATTCCACCCAAACCCAGTGGAAGCCGGCTCCGATTTTACCTTCGAATTTAATTCATTTAAATTACCTTTTTCGGATAATATTCAATTCAAATTAGTCAATCCTATCGGACAGACAATTTTCGAGGAAAACAGGGACAGAATTATTAATCAAAAGCATATAATTCAAATTCCAACAACCGGATTGGCTGCCGGATGTTATTTTGCAATTTTGAATTATGGAGGCAGAGCCTTCATTAATAAAATTATCATCTTTTAAAACTTATACAAGAGGCTTTTGAAAAAGTAAGATGAATAATTTAAAAATTGAAAATTTAATAATTAATTGAGACCTCTGAAAAATAATAAAATTATCATGATTGTTATTCTGAACTTGTTTCAGAATCCACTCCCAGTGCGGTTTATGGATTCTGAAACAAGTTCAGAATGACATTTTTCAGAAGTCTCTAATTGAAAATTGCTAAATTAGAAATTGAAAATTCATTAAATAAAAACATTTAGTTATAAGAAGTCAAATTTGAATTACAAAATAAAGGATTATTAGTTTGACAGTTACTAAAGCAGAAAGAACAGGCTGGTATTTTTATGATTGGGCTAATTCAGCTTTTTATACTACTGTTATAACTGTTTTTTTAGGTCCTTATCTCACTTCAATTACCAAATCTGCTGCTGATTCATCAGGATATGTTCAGGTTATTGGTATCCCTGTTTATGCTGATTCCTTATTTGCTTATACTGTTTCACTATCTGTTGCTCTTCAGGTTATAATACTTCCATTATTTGGAGCAATTGCCGATACCACCAATTATAAAAAAACGATATTAGGTATATCGGCATATATTGGCGCAATAGCTACAACATTAATGTTCTTTCTGGAGGGAACAAGATTCCTGCTTGGAAGTATTTTATTTATAATTGCAAATATTAGTTTCGGTGTATCGGTTATTATTTATAATTCCTATTTGAACGAAATCGCCGAGCCGGAGAATCGCGATAAAATATCTGCAAACGGTTGGGCATTCGGTTACCTGGGTGGTGGAATTTTACTTGCTTTGAATCTTCTTCTATTTTCCCAGAAAGACAAACTTGGAATAACGACGGATTATGCCGTAAGAATTTGTTTATGCTCTGCTGGACTTTGGTGGGGAATATTCACCATTATTCCTTTATTGACATTAAAAAACCGGAAACAGAACGGTATTAAAGCCTTATCCGGTAATATCGTTTATTCGGGATTCAGACAATTATTCAAAACAATACGGGATGCAAGAAAATATCCTGTAACTTTACTTTTTCTCTTATCATTTATTTTCTACAATGAGGGAATCCAGACTATTATTGTAATTTCTTCTCTATTCGGACATGAAGAACTGGGAATACCATTTTCGACTCTAACCCAGATAATTCTAATGGTTCAGTTCATTGCCTTTCTTGGTTCCCTTTTTTATAAATTCGTTTTGAGATATTTAAGTGTAAAAAATACAATAATAATTTCCCTTTTCATTTGGCTTTCAATAATAGTTTATACTTATAGATTTTTAACCGGTACAACAGATTTTTTTATACTTGCTGCATGTATAGCCCTTGTATTAGGAGGAACACAAGCAATGAGCCGTTCTTTTTTTTCAAATATGATACCTTTGGGATACGAAGCAGAATATTTCAGTCTTTACGAAATAAGCGACCGTGGAACAAGCTGGCTTGGTCCTTTGATATTTGGTTTGTCCCTTCAATTAACCGGTTCATACAGATATGCTATGCTATCTCTCGGAGTATTTATCGCAATCGGATTAGCGCTTCTATTTAAAGTAAAAGAAAGTGAACTCAAATAATTCCAGGTAAAAATGTTTCTACCAATGACAATAAAAGAAGCCCGCAGGCTTGGCTGGGACAATTTCGATGTAATATTAGTTACCGGCGATGCTTATATAGATTCTCCTTTCGACGGAACTGCGGTTATTGGTAAAGCGCTTCATTCCAGGGGATATAGAGTCGGAATTATTTCTCAACCGGATATAAATTCATACTTCGATATAACCCTGTTAGGCGAGCCTTTGCTATTTTGGGGAGTCAGCGGCGGATGCGTCGATTCAATGGTTGCTAATTATACTTCACTCAAAAAAAAGAAAAGGAATGATGACACTACTCCCGGTGGTATTAATAATAAACGACCCGACAGGGCAGTTATTCGATATGTAAATCTAATCAAGCAAAATTTCAAAAATAAAAAGCCAATAATAATCGGGGGTATTGAAGCAAGCCTTAGGCGTATTGCTCACTATGACTACTGGTCGGATTCGGTACGCGGTTCAATTCTGGCTGACTCAAAAGCAGACCTTCTTGTTTATGGTGAAGGTGAGAGAACTATATTAGAAATAGCGGATTCCATCAAAAACGGCTCTGAATGTAGGAATATAAGGGGAGTTTGCTATTTATCTCAAACACTGCCAAACGCATATTTAGAACTGCCTTCATTCGAGCAAGTTGCAGTAAATAAAGAAGCATTTTTGTCTATGTTCGACTTGTTTTATAAAAATAATGACCCTCGCAATGCAAAAGGAATATACCAAAAGCATGGCAATAGATATTTAGTGCAGAATCCGCCTAATTATTATTTGTCAGGAACTGAACTGGATGAGATTCATGATTTGGAATTCGAGTATGATGCTCATCCCGAATGTCTCAAACATGGTAAAATCAAATCATTGGAAACAATTAAATTTTCATTGATTTCACACCGCGGTTGCTATGGCGAGTGTAATTTTTGTGCAATTTCGGTTCATCAGGGCAGAACAATTCGCAGCAGGTCAAAGGAATCAATAATAAAAGAAGCTCAAAAATATACATCAATAAGAGATTTTAAAGGGAACATTTTCGATGTAGGCGGTCCAACGGCTAATATGTACCGGAACGTATGTGCTGTTCAACAGAAAGCAGGAAGCTGCAAAAACAAGCGCTGCTCTACTCCCGAACGCTGTGAAAAAATGAATATTGAACATAATTCGCAAATTGAACTTCTTCGTGAATTAAGGAAAATCCCCGGAATAAAAAATATATTTATTGGGTCAGGATTAAGATATGACCTGATTGTTGAGGATAAACAATTCGGAGACAATTATTTTCATGATATCGTCAAATATCATACCGGCGGACAGCTCAAGATAGCTCCCGAGCATATTGCCGACAATGTAGTTGATTTGATGGGTAAGCCGAAGAACAAACACCTCCTGAAGTTTGTCGAAAAATTTAAATCATTGACAGCCCAAATCGGTAAAAAACAATTCCTGACATATTATTTCATTGCTGCACATCCTGGCTGCTCGGAATTCGAAATGGAAATATTGCGAAAATTCCTGGATAAACAATTGAAATTCAAACCGGAACAAATCCAGGTATTCAATCCGACACCTTCGACTTATTCGGCAGCAATGTATTGGACCGGACTCAACCCTAAGACCAGGAAAAAAATATTCGTTGAAAAGGAATTAAAGCGGAAAGATCTGCAGAAAAGCTTAATTTCGGGAAAGTACTAATTTTAAAAAAATTCTAAAACGTCATTTTTAATAATTACTCATTGAAAATATATTGAAAATTAGTAATTTAAAATTGAAAATTATGAAAAATTTTGGGATTAAAAATGTATTTTATTCTTTTTTACAAAACAGTGGATGATTACTTAGAAAGGCGCATTCAATACAGGGAGCGACACTTAAATTATGCTATGGATTCCCATAACCGTGGCGAATTAATCATTGCCGGAGCATATTCCGAGCCTGCCGACGGTGCCGTCCTGATATTCAAAGCCGAATCATCAACAATAGTCGAAGATTTTGCCAAAAACGACCCTTACGTTATTTACGGTCTGGTAGTCGAATGGACAGTCAGGAAATGGACTGTTGTGATTGGCGGAGATTGATATTTTGAAATAAAATTCAATTCGATTTTGCAATTCTTTTATTTTTTGATAATTTGATTAAGTAGGTTTTAAAATAATAATAAAAAGTTACTCATTTATAAATTAGTAACGATTCCAATTATTTGAGCGATGTTTTCAAAAAATATTTAAACCAAAATAAAAGGATAAAATTGTATAAATCGAGAACAGATATAATCTCTAATATTTTAAGTTCACTTACAATTCAAGACAAGGATGTAACCCTACCTAAAGTTTGTTATTTAAGCGGTGGTTTCGGAATAGGGAAATCTTATATTATAAATGAAGTAAAGAATAGACTCGTACAATCAGATTATTTCGATGCAATCTTCTTTCTCAATTCATTGGACCATATTAAATATTTAACCGAATTTGCAGTAAAATTATTTAACCGACCGGTAATAAGAAATCATATAATTAATGCCCTTCCATCTGAATCAATCTATAACGCCGAACGATTTGAAAATATTATATACGAAATTCAGCTAAAAAATTCAGAATTAGCATCTGAATTTTCTTATGTGAAGAAAATGGTTCCGAATCACATTTTTCAAAGTACCTCCTCAGATGCTATTATCCCGTCTCATTTCGAAGAACTGCTGCCTAAAAAGAGCGAAAGAAGGATGGTTGCGGAAACTGAATGTGTTGTCTCAGAATCGTTTATAATTGATTTGATTGGATATTTTTATCCCATTACGGGTGAATTGAAGATATTCGAAGAAAGCCTGAAGAATAAATCAAAACCCAAAATTCTCATTATTGCAGATAATTACGACAAATTTGCAGGTTCAATTAATTTCTGGATTTTTGGTTCCTTGCTTAAATACTTATCCGCTGCAGGATTTAAAGATTTTGTTAATTATGATGTGCAATTGGATAATCCGGAAATTAAGATTTCAGATATAATCAACGTAAGTTTTCTTATTGGGAACAGGCAAACACTGGCATCAAATCTAAAAACCAATGCTATTTCCAATTCCGAATTTACTCAAATTGAATTAGAACCACTTCCGGATAATGAAATAAAGAAATTCATTGAAACCCTGAAAATAAATTATGCAGAGAATCGTGAATTTATAAATGATTTGACCTGCGGTATTCCTTATGTACTCGACCTTTTTAATGAATATATTCGCCTTGCTTATGATTCATCGGACTACTCATTAATATATAATAAGGCTGCAGAAAAAATTTATTCCTACAGAACCGAAGATGAACGGGATTGGCTGCGGTGTGCCTGTTTTTTGGATGAATTTGACGAAAGCGGACTGAAGCTTTTTCCTTTCATAGCCGGCAATTCGGCAAAAGCTTTTGAATTTCTTTTTCATTCCGGCGATTTGACAATTGCAGGAAAAAACTCCGGTAAAATTACAATACGACCGGAGGTATCCAAATTCATAAAATTTTCCACCAAGATTGAATCGGTTACTGTTGCAAAAGAATTCGAAAAAATCTCCGAACTCAATAACCGCACTTCTACACTTTTTTGCTCAATGACGGAGAAAGAAAGTGAAGTATTACGAAATCTGGCATATTTCAGGCAATTTGATACTGAATTTGCTTTACCGGAATACTTTGGTATGGAAAAGCAACTTGCAATTTCCATGATTTACAAATATTCACTTATATTTGATAAACATGATTTTACTTATTCCCTGAAGCCCCAGATTTTTGATTTAATGAAGGAATATAATAAATATTTTAGCCCCGAAAATAACGAAGAACAATTCAAAAAAGTAGAGCTGCTTTGGCAAAACAGACTTTATCAACTGAAGGATAAAGTAATTAACAACAATTCCGAAATCAACCTTCTGAATAAAAAATATGATGAATTAAGAGAAGATTTAAACCATTTGGAAGTTGAAAAAATTGGAATGAATCAATCAATCGATGTAATAGATGTGGAATCGAAGGCTCTTGAACAATCATGTCAGAATCAAAAGAAAAGTAGATTTATCAAATATATGCTCTTTATTTTATGTGGCATAATTTTACTGTTTTTTGGGCATAGTACCGAAAAAGTATTTCAATTATTAAGCTTCAAGTGGTTATCAATATATCATTCGGCATATTTGATTATTTCCCTATCACTTATAAGTTATGGACTTATATTTTGGTACCTAAACAGAATAGGTAAAATAAACTCCAATAAATCATTGCAATCTCCAACAATAAAAGAAAAAAACAAGGAATCCAAAATCATTAATGAGAATCTTAACTTACTCGAAGAAAGAATAAAAACTGTGAAAGACAACTTGGAAATGACTAAAAAGAATATGGAATTATTATCAAAAGATAACTTTGAAATCGAACAAAAAGCCAAAGCAAGTTATTTATAAAATACGTTTTCATTTAACTTTCATTTTTATTTCTTAATTTTTTAAATTCAAATAAGTAGATTTTGTTATTTACAATAATACTTTGATTAAATAGTTAAAATATATTGGATGTAGAATAATAGTTGATTTTATATGGAAATGCTTTATGAATATGAATTCGAGGAAGATTATAAATTTGGCGATAATCCTGATGAGGACTTGTTATATCTATTAAATATTTGCCATGAAAATACGAGTGATATAGACGAAGATATTGTTAAAAAAGCCTTCGGTTTATGCTTAAGGGCTCATGGAACTCAAAACAGGTCTTCCGGAAAACCCTATTATACCCATCCAATGAAAGTTGCAATTATTATTATCCGGGAATTTTCAATATCCGACCCAATAGCCGTTGCAGCATGTTTACTCCATGATACAATCGAAGATACCAAAAATTTAAATGATGATGATAAAATTACATATCAGTCTATTGTAAATGAATTCGGCAAGGATATTGGATTTGAAATAGCCGACATCGTAGAAGCCGTAACTAAAATTAAACACTCTAAAACAAGTTTGGTATCAAGCAGGGCTTCCACTTATAGGAAACTTTTTCTTTCGCTTGTTAAGGATGTAAGGGTAATACTGATAAAATTAGCAGACCGTCTGCACAATATGAGAACCCTGCATTACTTAGCTCCTAATAAACAGAAAACTATTGCACTCGAAACATTGAATTTCTATACTCCAATGGCACACCGTCTTGGTCTGTCAAAAATAAAAATGGAATTGGAAGACCGCTCATTGTATTTTACAGACAACTCTGCCTACGAAGCCATAAGAAATGCACTGATTGAAAAGCGGCGTGACTTCATCGAATATATCCGTGTCTTTTCCGAACATATAGTCACAAGTTTAAACGATAACAGCGTTTCTCATATACTAACAGTTGTTCATAAGCATATTTATGAAATTTACCAGATGATTCAATCAGGCAAATCTTTAGCCGATATTGATAATTTTTATTCGATGGTGATTACGCTGAATTCCAATGATAAGTTTGAATGTTACAAGGCTCACGGCATTTTGGTTAATGCTTTTTCTTCAGTTGAAAAGTTAATAGATTATGTAGCGCAGCCTAAAATCAATTGGTTCCAATCCCTGAATACTTTGCTCGTAGGACCGGACGGTAAATTAGTTGAGGTTTTGATTAGAACCCAGGAAATGGATAAAATTGCAGAAGGCGGAATAGCTGCTTATTTTTCTTTAAATCAGGAAAATGTTCATGCCCTGAATATCACAATGGAAGATATTGAACTTTGGGGTGAATGGATGCAGGAAATTGTAGAAGAAGAAGGTGAAGAAGCAACTCAGATTATTTGGGATTCCATTAAAACAAATATTTTCGACAGTGAAATCGTAGTATTTTCTTATGACGGACAAAAAGTAACCCTGCCTCGGGGTTCTACCCCTCTCGATTTTGCCTTCAGTGTTTCGGATGATTTGGGGTTTCATTTCATTTCTGCAAAAGTTGGCGGTGAAATCAAAGAACCGTCATACGAATTACAATCGGGTGACAGAGTGTATATAATATCTTCTCCGAATGCTATGCCAAAATATGAATGGCAGAATTCGGTAGTTTCATGGAGAGCTAAAGTTCATCTCCATAACTACTTTAAAGAACATTCACCGGAAACATCACGAACCGGTGAGAAGAAAGAAAATTTCGAAGTACGATTAAGGATTCGTGGAGATAATCAACCCGGAATGCTACGGTCAATCACAGAAGTAATCGGTCAGGTTAATATTAAACGTATCAACCTCGATAGTTTCGGCGAATTATTCGAAGGTGTAATATGCTTAAATGTAAAAGATATTGCCAATTTAAACAAACTTTTCGCCCAAATACTCAATATAAGGGGCATCAGGTCTATCGAACAATTAGATGATTAAAAAAAATATTTTCAAATAATAAAATACGATAACAATAGTCGGATTTATTAAACGTCATACCAGGAAAATTATGTAATGGTAAGATGTTTAAATTATCAAAAAAAGTAGAATACGGGATTTTATCCCTTCAATACATGGCAAACCAAAACGGTAACATAATTACTGCAAAGGAAATCTCCGAACACTTGAATATTTCATTTGAATTTCTATCAAAAACCCTGCAAAGCCTGATTAAACAAGGCTTGATTGAATCCATTCAAGGTGTTCACGGCGGGTACAAATTAGCCAAACCTGCTGATAAAATCACTTTTTCCGATGTAATCAGGGCTTTGGAAAATCGCTCATCAATCGTTGAGTGTTTAACAGAAGATATTGAAAATTGCGGCAGAATCAGTTGTTGCACAATCAAAACTCCTATGACTCAAATTCAGGATAAAATCAATAATATTTTTGATATAACTACTATTGCTGAAATTGCCATTTACTAATAAAAAATTAGAAGATTTTGAAAAACGATTTAATTGAATATAAAATATGAATAATGATAATATTATTGAACAGTTAACTCAAAGCGAATATAAATACGGTTTTGTATCTTCAATCGAACAGGAATTTGCACCAAAAGGTTTGAATGAAGATGTAATTAGATTTATTTCAGCTAAGAAAAATGAACCTGAATATATGCTTGAATGGCGTTTAAAATCTTATGCTCATTGGAAAAAGATGACTGAGCCTCATTGGGCAAAACTTTACTACCCACCTATTGATTACGATGACGCTTATTATTATGCAGCTCCGAAAAAGAATCTGAAACTCAGTCTTGATGAGGTTGACCCGGAATTATTAGCTACGTTTAATAAATTGGGTGTTCCTATCGAAGAGCAGAAACATTTAGCCGGGGTTGCTGTCGATGCAGTATTGGACAGCGTTTCGGTCGCAACTACATTCAAAAGTAAACTTGCTGAGTTAGGAATAATATTTTGTCCTATAAGCGAAGCCATTATCGAGCATCCGGAATTAGTAAAAAAGCACTTGGGAAGCGTCGTTCCATATACGGACAACTTTTTTGCAGCGCTCAATTCCGCTGTTTTTACTGATGGCTCTTTTTGTTATATTCCGCCAGGAGTGCGTAGTCCGATGGAGCTATCGACTTATTTTCGCATAAATGCAGCATCCACAGGACAATTCGAACGAACATTGATAATTGCGGATGAAGGTAGCTATGTTAGTTACCTTGAAGGCTGCACAGCGCCTATACGGGATGAAAACCAGCTACATGCCGCCGTGGTTGAGCTTATTGCTTACAAGAAGGCAGAAATTAAGTATTCAACAGTACAGAACTGGTACCCCGGCGATAAAGACGGAAAGGGTGGAATTTATAATTTCGTAACTAAAAGGGGCATTTGCTTAGGGGATAATTCAAAAATATCCTGGACACAAGTTGAAACAGGCTCTTCGATTACATGGAAATATCCTGGATGTATTCTTAAGGGAGACAATTCCGTTGGCGAATTTTATTCCGTCGCAATGACCAACAACAAACAGCAGGCGGATACGGGAACGAAAATGATTCATCTCGGGAAAAATACAAAGAGCAGAATAGTATCAAAAGGTATTTCCGCTGGAAAGAGTAACAATAGTTATCGTGGTTTGGTTAAAATAAACAAAGGTTCCGAAAACTCAAGAAATTTTTCGCAATGCGATTCCCTTCTGATTGGCGACCGCTGTGGCGCTCATACTTTTCCATATCTGGAAGTATCGAACAGTTCGGCTATTGTTGAGCATGAAGCCACAACTTCCAAGATTTCCGAAGACCAGCTTTTTTACTTTAAGCAGCGCGGTATTTCGAATGAAGATGCTATTGCAATGATAGTCAACGGATACGCCCGTGAAGTGTTGAATCAGTTACCGATGGAATTCGCAGTAGAAGCACAAAAGCTGCTGGCTGTAAGTCTTGAGGGAAGCGTGGGGTAAATTACGAATTACGAATTACGAATTACGAATTACGAATTACGAAAAATAAACATTTTGACAATAAAAGAGACGAAATGGAATTTCGTGTTACATTGACCATTAACCATTGACCATTAAAAAAAATGAACTTATTAAAGATTAGTAAATTAGAAGCACAAATAGACGGTAAACAAATACTTCGCGGAGTTGACCTTACAGTTAACACCGGAGAAATTCATGCTATAATGGGACCTAACGGTTCGGGTAAAAGCACATTGGCTTCCGTTTTAGCCGGACGGGATGGATACGAAGTTACCGGCGGTTCGGTCGAATTCGAAGGAAAAAATTTGTTCGATATGCCACCGGAAATCAGGGCTCGCGAAGGTATCTTCCTTGCATTTCAATATCCCGTTGAAATTCCGGGTGTATCCAATGCAAATTTTATGAAATCTGCCGTTAATGAAATACGGAAACACAGGAACTTAGAACCATTCGATGCTCTCGACTTTTTAGAAGAAATGAAACAAAAGGCACAACTCGTCGAAATGGATAAAAGTTTTATGAGCAGGTCGGTTAACGAAGGATTTTCCGGTGGCGAAAAAAAGCGTAATGAAATTTTTCAGATGGCAATGTTAGAGCCGCGTTTGGCAATTTTAGATGAAACCGATTCCGGATTGGATATTGATGCTTTGAAAATTGTTGCGGCAGGAGTAAATAAAATTCACGGTAAGGATGACGCCGTAATATTGATAACTCATTATCAAAGACTGCTGGATTATATAACCCCCGATTTCGTTCATGTACTTTACAATGGAATGATTGTAAAATCCGGTACGAAGGAACTTGCATTCGAACTTGAAGAAAAAGGCTACGACTGGCTTAAGGGATGATTTTTTGAACAATAGCTAAGTTAAAATGAATATGAATACAGGATTTAGTAAGTTTATCGATTCGATGAGGGATTACTTTGAGAATTCAAATGGAACAACTCAAATATCGGATTTCCGCAGAAATGCATGGAATGAATTTGAGAGGAACGGCATTCCAACCAGGAAAACAGAAGACTGGAAATATGTCAATCTTAGTTTCATTGGAGATATTGATTTCAATTATGCTAAGTTTATCAGCAAAATAAATGACATAAGAAAATATGATAAATTCAGAACTATTCTACCTTCAGCACATAATCTAATATTCGTTAACGGTGTTTTCCTGCCGGAATTATCTTCTCCGGCAATACCACAAATCGAGTACTGTAGCCTTAACACGGATACTATGCTTGTGAATTTTAGTAATAATGTAAATCTGAATAATAGAATCAAATCCCATAAAAATCCATTTTCATTATTGTCTGAAGCCCTTACAGATAATTATTTTTCTATTCGCATCGAGGATAATGTAACAATAGAAACACCTATACATTTAATAAATATCCTCGATTCTAGCGATGAATCAATAATTTCGACAACAAGGTGCAATATTTCCATTGGCAAGAATTCTGAAGTATCACTAATTGAAACAAATTATAAAACAGGCAATAATGCCGGTTTGGGAATAAACTTAACGAATATAATTGCAGATAATGACAGCCGGTGTACATATTATAAGTTGCAGAGTGATAATAATAATTCTTATTTCATCAGCGAAACTAATTTCTTACAAAATCGTGGCTCTATGCTTGATTCATTCTCCTTTTCGTTAGATGGCAAATTGATTAGAAATGACCTGAATATTGTTTTAAATGGTTCCGGCTCCGAATCTAATCTTTATGGACTTTATTTTGCAGATGGAAAAGATTTAATCGATAATCATACATCCATATATCATGCAAATCCCGATTGTAGTAGTAATCAGACTTACAAAGGCATATTGGCAGGTTCCGGTACGGGTATTTTTAATGGAAAAATTGTCGTCGAGGAAGATGCACAGCGAACAAAAGCATATCAATCAAACAAGAATATTTTATTATCCAACGATGCCACAATCAATACGAAACCTCAGCTTGAAATCAATGCTGATGATGTACGATGCAGCCATGGCGCCACTTCCGGCAGGTTGGATGAAGAATCGTTGTTTTATTTAAGAAGCCGGGGTATCAGCGCTGATGATGCGAAAATTTTACTTTTAAAAGCTTTTGCGGATGATATAATTTCAAAAGTAAAATATACGGAATTACAGGATTTAATCTCGAATTTGGTAAGTGAAAAATTTACATCCAATGGTAATAATTAGACAAATAATATAAAAAGTTTGTATGTTCAAATTTAAGATACAGGAAGGTTTAAAGGTAATTCAGCCGGGACAATTAGTTGAATTCCCTGTTGCCCAAATTCGTGGGGATTTTCCTATCCTGCAGAGAATTGTACATAACAAACCACTTATATATTTCGATAACGCCGCTACCACTCAAAAGCCCCGTTCTGTTATCGATACGATTACTAATTATTATACTTCATATAACAGCAATATTCACCGCGGTGTTCATTATCTTTCGCAGCTTGCAACGGACGATTACGAGAAAGCACGCAAGATAATTCAAAAATTCATTAATGCCGGCAGCTCCGATGAAATAATATATACGAGAGGAGCAACCGAATCAATTAATCTTGTTGCTGCAACCTATGGCAGGGCGAATTTAAAATCAGGAGATGAGGTACTAATCTCTTACATGGAACATCATTCTAACATAGTTCCCTGGCAAATAATATGCGAGCAAACAGGAGCTAAGCTGATTGTTGCTCCAATTGACGACAACGGCGATATTATTTTAGAAGAATTCAATAAATTATTAAACGACAGGACAAAGATTGTATCAATAGTTCACATTTCCAATTCTCTTGGAACAATTAATCCAATTAAGGAAATTATTGACCGGGGACATCGCTATGGCGCTGTTGTGCTTATTGACGGCGCTCAATCCGTACAACATGCTAAAATTGATGTTAAAACTCTTGACTGTGATTTTTTTGTTTTTTCAGGTCATAAAATTTATGGTCCTACCGGCATCGGGGTGCTTTATGGAAAAAGAGCTATTCTTGAAAAGATGCCACCTTATCAGGGCGGCGGCGATATGATAAAATCGGTGCGTTTCGAACGTACAATTTACAACGACCTGCCATATAAATTCGAAGCAGGCACTCCCAATATAGTAGGCGCTATTGGACTTGGCGAAGCGATTGATTACCTGCATAGCATTGGAATCGAAGCCATTGCCAATTATGAAACAAGATTATTGAATTATGCAACTCATGTTATTAGCGAAATACCAGGTGTGGAAATCATCGGTAAAGCAAAACACAAATCGAGTGTTATATCATTCGTGATTGTCGGTATTCACCCACACGATATAGGTACTATGCTGGATGTGGACGGTATTGCAATTCGAACCGGTCATCACTGCACCGAGCCTGTTATGCACCGGTATGGGATACCTGCAACATCCAGGGCATCATTTGCTTTTTACAATACCTTCGAGGAAATCGACTACTTTGCGGAATCATTAAAAAAAGTTATAAAAATGTTTTCATGAAACAGTATGAATGAAATTCAGGAGTTATATCAGCAGGTTATCCTGGACCATAATAAGAATCCCAGGAATTTTGGCGCAATCGAGCATCCGAGCCATTTCGCAGAAGGACACAATCCGTTATGCGGCGACCATTTGGATTTGTATATGAATATCGAAGAAGGAATAATTAAGGAAGTCAGGTTTAACGGCTCCGGATGTGCTATTTCAAAGGCATCTGCATCGGTTATGACTACTATTCTGAAAAATAAAACAATCACTGAAGCACAGGAATTGTTTAAATCATTTCAAGAGGCTGTAACATCCGATACCGAAACACTTATTGACGAAATTAATTTAGGCAAACTTGCCGTTTTTTGTGGGGTAAGGGAATTCCCTGCCCGTGTTAAATGTGCTTCCCTCCCCTGGCATACTCTCATTAACGCCCTGGAAGGGAAACAGGAATCTTCAATAGAAATTCAAAGTGAAAATCATGGAAAATAATATAGATTTAAATCAGCTTGAAACCAAGATTATTGAGGTTCTCAAAGATATTTACGACCCGGAAATTCCGGTTAATATTTTCGATTTGGGCTTGGTTTATAATGTGGGCATTACAAAAGAACTGGAAGTGGTTATTCTGATGACACTGACATCACCGAATTGCCCGGTTGCGGAAAGCTTGCCGATGGAAGTTCAGCAGCATATTTCTGAAATTCCAGGTGTAAAAAGCACCGAAGCAGTTGTAACATTCGACCCACCCTGGGATAGGTCGATGCTCTCCGAAGCTGCCAAACTCGATTTGGGGCTTTGGTGATTTTATAAAGAAATAAATTTGATGATAGTAAAATTAAAATTATATTCTGAAATACATAATATAAGTGTAGAAGATGATGACACAATACTAACATCGGCAATGGAACAAGGAGTGGAACCTCCTTTCAGTTGCCAGATTGGTATATGCTCAACCTGCCGGGCAAAATTGGAAAGCGGAACAATCTCGATGGATTGTCATGACTCGTTAACCGACGAAGAAGTAGATGAGGGATGGGTTCTTACTTGTCAGGCTCATCCGGTTAGTAATAATGTTTACTTGAATTATGATTATTAAATATTTTCAATAAAGAAAGGATTGAATTATGGAAAACACAATTAACGATATCGAATGCGAAATCATTGACTCGGAAGTGCTTGGTGGCGAGAACGATGATATGATTAGAATAACACATAAAGCAATCGAAGTAATTAAAAAAGTACGGGTAGAAAATAATGTACCTGATGAATACTACCTTCGCATCGGCACTCGTGGCGGCGGCTGTTCAGGAATGAATTATACTTTAGGCTTCGACTCGCAGGTTAATGAGAATGATAAATCATTTAAATTAACCGATATGGAAATGGTAATCGATGCAAAGAGCATTTTTTACCTTATGGGTATTACTCTCGATTATACTGAAAGCCCTGATGGCAGCGGCTTTGTATTTATTTCCGAAAATGAATTACCGACTTGTGGCTGTAGTCATTAATTAGTTTATAACATTTTTTTTAATATAATTATTGGAGTTTTTATGAAATACGAATTGCCTGCATTGCCATTCCCGATTGACTCTCTTGCTCCGCATATATCGGCGGAAACCCTCGAGTATCATCATGGCAAGCACCACGCAGCTTATGTTAACAATCTCAACAATTTAGTTGAAGGCACCGATTTTGCCGGTAAATCATTGGAAGAAATCATCAAATCCGCGCAGGGACCGATTTTCAATAATGCCGCACAAATCTGGAACCACACTTTCTTCTGGGATAGCTTATCCCCAAATAGTGGAGGTACCCCAACAGGCAAGGTTGCCGATGCAATTGCAAACAGCTTTGGCAGCTTTGATGTATTCAAAGATAAATTTTCAAAAGCAGCAACTTCACTTTTCGGAGCCGGTTGGACATGGCTTGTCAAGACCGAATCCGGCAGCCTCGATATTATTTCCACTTCAAATGCAGGAAATCCATTAACCGAAGGTAAGTCGCCCATCCTTACAATTGATGTTTGGGAGCATGCCTACTATATTGACTACCGCAATGCCCGACCTAAATTTATCGAGCATTTCTGGGAACTTGTCAATTGGGAAAATGTTCTTAAAGGACTCTGATACAAATAATAATTTGCCCTTTAAATATTAAATTCTTAATTTTATATTTTTGCAGCCATCCGGTTTGATAAAGACCGGATGGCATATATTTTTGAATAAATGATTTATGGATACACTTGGATTATTTCCTCTTGGTATAGTACTCTTTCCGGAGTCAGTACTCCCTCTTCACATTTTCGAAGACAGGTACAAGGTTTTAATTAAGGAGTGTATAGATTCAGGAAAAATATTCGGAATTAATCTAATCGAATCCTCAAAATTGCATAATATCGGATGCTCTGCTGAAGTAGCGGAATTATTCCAGGTTTTCGACGACGGTAAAATGGATATATTGGTTCGGGGATTGAAACGCTTCAAAGTTAAACATTTCACAGAGAGTACTTATGGATATTTCATCGGAAAAGTCGAATATTTCCAGGATGCGGATGATGAAATCGAAGAATACGTATTGATGGACTGTATAGAGAAATATAATATTATTGTTGATAATTTAGTCGATTTGAAAATAGAAAAACTTGATATTTTGAATATAAAAACAAAAATGCCATCTTTTTTAATAGCTCAAAAGGCAGGTTTGGCGCTATTGCAGAAGCAAACTTTACTTGAAATTCATTCTGAAAATAAAAGGCTGCTTTTTCTGCAAGACCATTTAACAAAAATTCTTCCAATGGTCAGGGAAGCTGAACACGTATCGAAAATAGTAAGAAACGACGGATATTACAACCCTTTCAACTTTCGCGGATGATAAAATTTCCCAAGATAATGGGGGTGGTTAATGTAACTCCCGATTCATTTTCTGACGGTGGATTATTCCTTTCAAGGGAGAATGCTGTAAACCAGGCACTCAGACTAATCGATGAAGGCGCCGACATCATCGATATCGGTGGTGAATCGACCCGCCCCGGCTCTGCCCGTGTTACTATCGAAGATGAAATTACGCGAGTCATTCCGGTAATTAATGAAATAAAAAAAATTAATCCGGCTTTTCCCATATCAATAGATACAATGAATTATGATGTGGCTTTAGAGGCTCTGAATGCAGGTGCCTCCTTCATAAACGATGTTAGTGCATTCAGGGAAGATATTCGTATTGTAAAGCTTGCCGCTGAGCATAAAGCCGCCCTGATTATAATGCACATGCAGGGCAATCCCGAAACAATGCAATTACAACCTGAATATATCAATGTTGTTAATGAGGTTTATAATTTCTTAGAAACTAAGGTAGCCGAAGCAAAAATAATAGGAGCAGAATCAATTTTTATCGATGTAGGTATCGGATTTGGAAAAACATTAGAACAAAACTTAGAACTACTCCGGAATTTGGGACATTTTAAAAAGTTAGGTACGCCAATGGTTTTGGGCATTTCAAGAAAATCTTTTTTCGGGAAATTGTTGGGAATTGAAAATCCACTGGAAAGGGATATTGCCACAGCATTGCTACATTCATTATTGTTCAATGTTGAAGTAGAAATAATAAGAGTTCATAATGTTACATTATTATCTCAATTGAAAAAATTATATGAATCCATTTGTTTAATTTAAAGTTTCAAAAATGGATTTTCTTGTAATTCTAAAAAACTTGATTTTCGTTCATTGAATTAGATTTTGTGAGAAAACAAAAAAAGGAAGAATGTCATCGTAAGCGAAGTGAAGAATCCAGTCCCTATGTTTGTTCCGGATTCTTCACTTCGCTTACGAATGACATTTTTCCGGACTTTTTATATAATTTTAAATGCTGGAATTACTATAATTAGAACTACCTTTTTTTTAATTTAGTTGTTATTATTTTGTTTTAAGATAGAAATTTTTTATATTTACTTTTTATTTTATTAATCAATATCGTTATGAATGGTTCGGAATACAGGGAGAAATTTAATG
Organism: Ignavibacteria bacterium; assembly: GCA_016844745.1. Taxonomy (GTDB): domain Bacteria; phylum Bacteroidota; class Ignavibacteria; order Kapaibacteriales; family UBA2268; genus JAERMQ01. The sequence goes on from JAERMQ010000005.1 coordinate 68,696, forward strand.
ATAAAGAATGGGAGGAAGTCCAATTTATTATAATTTGGATGTTACGAACGATAGCACGAGCAGACGGAAGAATAGATAAACTCGAAATTCGTGCATTGAATATCTTAACAAAACTTGCTAAAAATTTTAAGAATGAGCTTGTCGGAGAATTAATTGTATCGGTAGCGCCCCAGCTTTTCTATTTAACAACTCAGTTTCATCTGACAGCAGAGCAGATGCAACCGCACATGGAGAAATTCAACAAATTAATGGAAAGTAAATTTGAACATGATTTTGTTATTGATTTCAAGAAAACGTTGATAGCCAGTGTAATTTTTGTTGCAAATTCATCAGGAGATGTCGAAGAAAATCTTACAAAAATTAATCCGAAAGAAAGTCAAATTTTACAGGAATTTATCGGTTGTCTGAAAATGACGGATGATGAATTACAACAGCATCCTTCGATTGAAGATATAACAGTCGATTTCAGAAAAGTATTGGTATCGAAAATAAACTAATTTTTCACATAACAAAAGGGGACAATTATGCATAAAAAGCTTCCTGCCTTACTTTCATTTATTTTATTAGCCGCTTTTCAATATGTTGCCGTTTGCCAGACAAGCGATTACGTTATGAAGACCATTGGCAATCATGAAGATGAAGTATTGGGAGTGTATGTAAACTGGAATAATACCATGTTTGCATCCTGCAGCGTAGATGAAACAATCAAACTCTGGTCTTTGCCCGATTGCAAGCTAATTTCAACACTCGAAGGTCATATTGGAGAAGTTAACAATATATCCATTTCGGGTAACGACCAATGGCTTGCAAGCGGTTCTACGGACGAAACAGTAAAAATATGGGACATTACGACAGCTAAAGAAATGAAAACACTTTACGGACATTCCGACCAGGTTATCGGCGTTTATTTTAACTCCGATAGCATCAACCCCCGGGTTGCGAGTACGAGTTTTGATAAAACCGTAAAATTATGGGATGTTAATCTTGGTTCGGAAATCAAAACCCTTTATGGGCACAAGGAAAGTATAAATAATGTTGCCTATAGCTACGATGGTAAGTTCATTGCCTCCTGTAGTGATGATAAAACCGTAAAAATATGGTCAACAGATTTAACTACAAAAATACCACTCTTAAATCTGGAAGGACACGAAGCGCCAGTTCTGACTTGTATTTTCAGCTTCGATAGTAAATACCTTGCTTCATCCGACCAAATCGGGGAAATAATAATCTGGTTGATGCCCGAAGGCAGACTAATACGTAAAGTCAGGGCACATAAGGATTTGATCCAGGATTTGTCTTTTGCTGAGGATAATAAAACGTTAGTAAGCGGAAGTCTCGATGGCGTAGTTAAATTATGGAATGTAGAAACCGGGGAAAACTTAATGAATTTCGAAACCGGAGTTGAAGTTTGGTCGGTTGATTTGGTGAGCGATGCGAGTATAATTACCCTCGGATGTTCTGACGGAACAGTAAGAATACTTACAAATAAAGAACCATCGAAAGCGGATAAAAAAGTCAAGAAAGGAGGCAAAAAATGAAAAAGTCAGGATTACTTATTATCTTAGGTTTTATTTTATGCCTTGCGTATTCATATAAAGCAAATGCCCAAATGAAGTTGGTTGTTTCTTTGACCGGAACCGTAATCAATGAGTTAACACGCGAACCCGTACAAGCCGATTTCGATGTATTCGATGAAACCGGTAAAAAGATTCAAAAATTCAAGAGTAATTCCAAAGACGGTTATTATTTTATAACCAACCTAACCCCCGGTAAGAAATATACTTTGAGAAATCTTCTCAATCTAGGCTCGGAAAAAAGGTATTTCAAACATAAGTTCGAAATCGATATACCTAAAGCCAGCCAATATGCAGAGTTTTCCCGCGATTTAGTGCTGAAACCCTTAGCAACCGGGATGGCATATAAACTGAAAGTCACACCTTTCAGTATTAATAAAACACTGCTTCGTTTAGGCAGTGAGAACGTTTTAAAAAACTGGGTAGATGTTCTTAAAGAAACTAAAAAATCAGACATCGAAATTGCATGTTATCCTGATAATGATAACGATGCAGTTATGAATCAGACAGTGACAACAGAAAGATGCAAAGCATTAAAAGATTATTTTATAAAAAGTGGAGTGGAAACCGATAGGGTTACCGTGACAGCTCACAATAACACGGACCCGAAGAATCCTCCACCAACACAGAAACGAGCAAAAGGGAAGCGATATAAGGGTTCAATTTATATTATTATTAAGGAGTCTTAGCAAATTAGACTGGTTTAAATATCATTACTGGTTTGAAATATTAGATGCGTCCTACATCTGTCAAATGTAGGACGCATCTAATTTATATGATTCTATTGATAAATTCGTTTCATATGGAGCAAATACATTAACAATACTACTCAATATTAGACGAATACCGAAAATTATGAAATTCATTATTTGTCATGTTATTCTATATTTGTTCATTACAAGTACAATTTCATTATTTGTTTTGGAAGATAATCTATATTTTTTTTTATTTTTTTTCTTCTTTGATATTGTAATGGAATTTGATATGTTTTTAAAATATAGGAAGGAAAAAAAACTTAATGAAATTGAAGAAAAAAATTTTAATTTTTTTAAAAATTCCGGCATTAGTTTTTCAATACTCTTTACCTGATTATTTATTGCATTAAGTATAAATATAACTTATTTGGTAACAAAAATTGAATTTTATAAAATCAATATAATTTTATTGGTTGCCGTAATCATTGGTATAACCTTATTTTTTCTTCATAAATTTGTCATATTAAAGAAAATAAAACGTGGCAAATGAACCCAATAACGACCTACCTTCTGTATGTATATTAAGGGGAACTAAAAATTCAAAATTGTCATTCCAGCGAAAGCGGGAATCCACTCCCAGAGCGACTTTATGGATTCCCACTTTCTTGGGAATGACAATTTAGGCTTTTTAAAGAGGATTCAACTTTTTGAACTTTCAACTTGGAACATTTTTTACTCTTCACTTTTTTCATCCAATCGGCTTTGTAAAAGTGTTAATTTTACCAATTCAAGATTTCTCTTCGAGCGTTTGATGATTTTGCAGTTGTAGCCGGGAATAGGAACAACTTCATTAGCCTCCGGAATGCGTGAGACCAAATTCATGATTAATCCTCCAACAGTCTCGTAATCTTCTCCTGATGGGAGTTCTACCGGCAGCAAATCATTAACATCATCTATGGAAGCTGAAGCCCTAACGGAAAATTCGTTGTTTCCTAATTGTTCGACAGCAGGTGTTTCCTCATCATATTCATCCTGGATTTCACCGACGATTTCTTCAATAACATCCTCTAAAGTGACTATACCTGCAGTTTGACCGAATTCGTCCAACACAACTGCAATGTGAATTCTTTTCTTTTGGAATAAACTTAAAAGTTTATCGATTTTTTCATTTTCCTGCACGAAAACAACAGGACGGATGATATCCTGGACAATAATCAAATGTTTGTTATTAAGCATCGCAATTAAATCTTTAGCATATACAACACCGATTATATTATCGATACTCTTTTCATAAACGGGCATCCTTGAGTAACCTTCCTGAATAAAGAGTTCGATAATTTTTTGGCTGCTCATAGATAATTCAATACCGACAATTTTGATATGCGGTACCATAATTCTTTTAATCGGTATATCGGAAAATTCGAAAACATTTTCCAATAATTTATGCTCCGAAATTTCAAGTTCGCCACTTTTTGTACTTTCTTCAAGCAAATAACGTAATTCTTCTGCTGAATGAAGATTCACTTCACCAGAAATTATCTCAATTCCAAATAATTTAAGAATTAGAATCGACAATGAATTTAATGCCCAGATTATTGGTTTAAACACAAATAAAAATAACCTCAGAGGTAATGCAACAAACATTGAAGTTTTCTCAGGTGATGACATAGCCACTGACTTTGGTGCAAGCTCACCAAGTATAATATGTAAAACCGTAATTACCACAAAGGCTGTCGGTAGGGAGATTGTATGGGCTGTTTGCGGTGATAAATTAATATTGAAATAACCTAAAATTGTCATAATTATTTCACCGACAACGCTCTCCCCTATCCATCCCAATCCAAGTGAAGCAAGTGTAATTCCAAGCTGGCAACCGGATAAACATGTATCCAACCTGGAAATTAGTTCTTTGGTAATTTTCGCGAAACTGCTGCCAGCACGAATTCGTATTTCTAATTGCGAAGCTCTTATTTTAACCAATGCAAATTCAGCCGCCACAAAAAAGGCGTTCAGTGCAACAAAAAACAAAGTTAGTAGTATGTTATAAAACATTTTTATTCAATTTCCAATTATTATTCGTAATAGTCAGAATTAGGATTTATAGGATTAAAGGATGATAGGATAGATTCCCAATTCTAATAATTCATAATTCATATTAATTTATTCGTAATTTATAATTTATAATTCATAATTCATAATTCACAATTATTTTCATTGACCATTGACCATTGACCATTGACCATTGACCATTAACCATTGACCATTGACCATTGACCATTAACCATTAACCATTGACCATTGACCATTAATCCAGTCCTTTATAAAAAATTCTTTTTTCCAAATGAAAAGTAAAATAGGATGTAAAGAAATCTAATATTTCCTTCTTGATTTGCTTATTTAAACTTAAATCAAGACGATTTGTAATATCGCTTTTAGTCACACTTTTCAGAAAATCGAAAGCCTGTTTACTTAATACAAAAATATTTTCTTTTGCGTAGGTTTGGGGAGGCAAATCAACGAATATGCCATCATGAATCGAAAAGAATTTTTTATTATCACCGGAAATTTCATCAGCGCTGGCGAAATCCATCCCGAAACCCATCTCATCAGCAAGAAAAAAATTATAAGAAACGAATTCGGCAAAGGGATTTGAAGGAAGTTCATCCAGATGAAGAACACATGTTTGAATAAAATCAAATAACTCATGGTGAATAGCGCCTTCATCCTGGGTTTGAAGTAATGATTCGGCTATAAATAAGCCAACCTCGAGATGTTCGCTCGATGTATAGAGTTTCCGCATCGGATGTTGTATATCTGCAGAAGAAAGTAAATAAAGGGATGTATGAGGCTTTTTATAAAAAGAGATTTCACAAACTGAAAGCAGTTCCAAAGCGCCGCCAAACTTACTCTTTACTTGTCTGGCACCTTTGGCAATAAATGAGCACAAACCGAATCTCCTGGTGAAAATAGTGACAATTTTACTCGTATCTCCATACTTTTTTGTCCTTATTACTATTCCTTCTGTTTTTTCTATCATAAAAATTTTGGAAATTAAATTTTTTTTTCTTAATTTTGTAAGCTAAGTACTACTCCCGAGTAGCTCAGCTGGTTAGAGCACCTGACTGTTAATCAGGGGGTCCACAGTTCAAGTCTGTGCTCGGGAGCTTTATTTTGAAAGCCATACATCCTATTTTTCTAATATTCCCTTAACTCAAATATAAGCAATTGCATATTGATAAAAAATTTAAATTTGGTAACAGGTCAAGAATGTCATTCTGGGTTTCTGACAGCCGCTACGCTGTCGGTAAAACAAAGCAATGAAATATTAGATATTAAACTTTGCGGCTTAGCGTAAAAAAAATCTCGCAAAGTCGCTAAGATGCAAAGTCGCAAAGAATATAATAAAAAGAGGTCATTAACAGCGAAGTCAAGAATCCGGTATTCATGCGGTTTCTATATTCTTTGCTTTTGTCAGAATTAAATATTCAGTTGTCTCAATTCAAATAATTTCTTCAATTTTCTTATGATTCAATTCCTAAATTCTAAAATTTTATGTAATTTTAAATTTTATAAAATTACTGAAACCACTTAAGGTAAAAAAGATGAATATCAAAACTACAGCAGGTGTTGACCGAATTGTTAAGGCAAGAAATGATAAGATTTATGCAGAGTTATTAGATAAGGATACTTCAATTTTATTTGACGACCCCTTAGAGAACGATATGGTTCTTAACATGGGACCCCAGCATCCCGCTACACACGGCGTTCTCCGGGTAGTTTTGCGATTGGATGGAGAAAATGTAATTAATGCCGTTCCGGAACTGGGATACCTCCACCGTGGCTATGAAAAATTGGCTGAGAATCTCAATTATCATGAATTCATCCCATTTACCGACCGACTGGATTACCTTGCGCCATTTTCAAATAATGTGGCAATTGCCCTTGCTATCGAAAATGCCCTCGGTTTGGAAACACCTGAGCGGGCAAAGTGGGTGCGTACTTTGGTAAGCGAACTTGCCCGGATTTCATCGCATTTAATGGCAATGGGTTCCACTTGTATGGATGCCGGCGCTTTGACACTACTTCTCTGGACTTTTATCGAACGTGAAAAGTTATATGATATATTTGAATTGATTTGCGGAGCCCGCTTTACGACAAGCTACACGCGCATTGGCGGCATTGCCAACGATATTGATGATGCTACAATTGTAAAAATTCGCAAGTGGGCTGATGAATTTCCCGCTGAATTGAAATATTTCGAGGCTCTCGTTAACCGAAATAGAATTTTTGTGAATCGTCTTGCCGGTATCTGCATTATGCCACCGGAGAAGGCTATAGCGCTTGGTTTGACCGGTCCTACTCTTCGCGGTTCGGGTGTGCCTCGTGATTTGCGCAGGGACGAACCGTATCTCATTTATGACCAGTTGGATTTCGACGTTATTACATTCCCCGATTGCGATGTATGGTCGCGGTATCAAGTGAGGGTGCAGGAAATGAAGCAAAGTTTGAAGATGGTCTATCAAATCTTGGATAAAATGCCTAAAGGGGAGATTATATCCAATAAACACAAAGCTTCGCTGCCACGAAAAGCTTCTGTATATACCAAGATGGAAGAATTAATCAATGATTTCATGCTGGTTAATTTCGGTGCTGCACCGGAAAAAGGAGAAACCTATACACCAATTGAATCTCCAAAGGGTGAATTAGGATTCTTCATCGTTTCAGACGGAACGGGTCAACCATGGAAATTGAAAATCCGCTCGCCTTCTTCTTCAAATCTGCAAGGCTTACCTGAAATGATTATCGGCTCGATGATTGCAGATGTGATTTTGGCAATTGGCTCTATAGACCCAATCATGGGCGAAGCTGATAAGTAATTTTTTATAAAATAATTTAAAACAACATGAAGAATATTGTAAATCATCTTGAGATAAGCAACTTCAAATCCATAAAAAATTTGAAGATGGATTGCAAGCGGGTCAATATTTTCATTGGCGGACCTGATGTTGGCAAATCTAATATTCTAGAAGCATTAGGACTGTTTTCGTTGCCTTTTGGTGTGAATTATTATGCTGGTAATATTAAGGATTTCATTCGTTATGACAAACTATATCAATTCTTTTACAATTTTGATTTTTCAAAACCGATTGAAGTAACCACTGATAAATTTCATTGCAGAATTGATTATAATAATAGAACCGAAAGTTGCATTATTAAGTATCTTGAACCATTTCATGATGATAGTTTTATTGAAAAAGAACTGAATGTAAATAGTAGTGGTCAACTTACGATCCATAACGATTTAGGAAATTACCAAATATTTTTTTATCGTTATATGCAAGCAGAACATAGGATTTTTAATGGAAAGTTCTTAATGCCCCCTTTAGGTTGGAACATTCAGGAAATCATCTTTATTAATCAAGTTGCACGTTCATTAACAAAAAAAATTTTGGAATCAAATAATAGGGAACCTGTTTTTATAAAGCCCGATAATACTTTGGTCCAACAAATTAATGTCGGGATTGATGAAAGAGTGCAATTACCATACATTCTATTTTCGGATGGGATGAAGCATTTGTTGTTCAATTTAGCTGCTATTATGACCAATACAGATTCTGTGGTTATACTTGAAGAACCGGAATCGCATAGTTTCCCCTATTATTCCGGATTGATTGCTGAAAAAATTGCCGAATCAAAAACCAATCAATTTTTCATTGCTACTCATAATCCCTATTTCCTAGATAAAATTATCGAAAAAACTCCCTTGAATGAACTTAATATTTTTATTGTAGATTTTATTAATAATGAAACTACAATAAAGAGTCTTAAAGAAAAAGAAATCATTGAAATTATTGAAAATGACATTGATACTTTTTTTAATCTGGATAGGTTTTCTAATGAAAAATAGAATTAGGATTCTTACGGAATGTTTCCCGGATACACTTCTTATAAAGTTATTATTGAATACAAAAAAAATTGAACATGAAGGTGGGAAGCCATCTGTTGGTAGGAAATTAGAAAAGTTTTTAACTCAAAAAGGAAAAGGTAAAATAGTTACAATTCTAGATGAGGACTCGAATTCTCAGGCATTGACTCACCCAATCTTTGACAAATTTTCATTACTTATAGACATAAAAGAACTGAAACTTAAGTATTTTCATTTTAATAATTGTTTTATAATTTATTTTAGTCCCAATCTTGAAATTTTTTTATTAAATGCAGCAAAAATAGCTAAGGTTAATCTAGAAGAATTTAAACTTTCTTCTGATTCAAAGACCCTTCACAATGAAATAAGCCTCAAAAGACCACCTAAAAATTATAATGAATTGATAAAAAAATTGTTAAATATTAATTCCAAATCTTTATCATCACTTAAAGAGTTAATTAAAGGCTCATCGATAGCCAAAAAATGAAAAAAGGACTTAAAATAAATTATCTCGATTTTACAACCGAAAAACGTAAAAAAAAATTAATATCTGTGCTGTCAAATCGGCAGCCGAGCCTGACAGTAGTACTCGAAAACATTAACGACCCCCATAATTTATCAGCGGTTCTGCGCTCCTGCGATGCAGTCGGTGTTTTGGAAGCTCATCTTATTTATTATGGAGAGCAACCATTTCCGCATCTATCTAATACAAGCTCTGCAAGCGCCTCTAAATGGGTCAATACAATTCGCTTCGATTCCATCCAAACAAGTTACGAGAAGCTCCGCAAAGAAGGTAAGAAGATTTACACAACCCACATGTCTAAGAAAGCAGTGTCATTATATGATTTGGATTTAACCGAGCCTGTTGCACTCGTATTCGGAAATGAACATTCTGGCGTCTCGGAAGATGCTGCCAACCTCGCCGACAGCAATTTCTTAATACCCCAGGTCGGGATGATACAAAGCTTAAATATATCGGTTGCGGCTGCTGTCAGTTTATTTGAAGCATACCGGCAAAGAATGGCAGCAGGAATGTATGACCAGCCGGTTTTCGATGAAGAACAGTTGCAGAATATGCTTGAGCAATGGGCTGCAAGGTAATGATGTTCCTTTTAAATTTCTAAAATTAAGGTTAGGAGTCTGTGGAAACTAATTATATGGAAGAAGGTCATTCGTAAGCGGAGTGAACAATCCAGTCCCAGCATTGTGACTTGATTCTTCACTTCGCTTACGAATGACATTCTTCTTGATTTTTTTAAGATTTTGAAACGAAAATCAAATAATGGTTTCAATTCAAAATAAATAATGTCTTAACCTCGCAATCCCTCGAATTGCACAACTGAACAAAATATAAATTTGAGCAAAATAAATCCGATAAATTCAAATCAATACAATTCTCTCCGGCTAGCAAAAATTTTTGAAAAATAATATTGCTTTTCTTGCTTAATAAATCGAAAACCCTGATTGTAATTATATCAGCAATTGGATTTGTAAATTCTAATTTCAAAGCAGCAGATGCAGGATTTGGAAATATTTTTAAGTTAAATTGACCCTTTTCATAACCATTGAAATCATCGGTTATAAAATTGGAATTATTTATTTCTTTTATTTGCAGAGCGGGCTTCCATCCCGGATTTTTCCCTTCTCCTGAGTAAGCTCCGAAATACTTCCCCTCTTGTTTATTCAAATTAAAATCATAATTATAATCCAAATCTTTTTTGAATGAGGTATAATCTAAATTTGCCTTACCGGAACCTGTGAGAGGATAGAAATCTAATAAATTAATTAAAGTATCAGGATTGGAAAAATAATTCACGGCTGATGCAAAGTTGCCTGTAATGCTTGAGCTGTCCTTAAATCCACTTAATGGAGTATTAGTAAAAATTGCATTTCCTGCCGAATTTTGGGAGTAATTTTTATCCTGCCCGCTTAACGAAATTCCTTTGCCATGCCCCCAAATGGAATTATTATAGATGAATACTTCCCTGGGTTGGCGGCTGTTGTGTAATTGTAAATTAATAGCGCCAACGGATGAACCGGCAAATAAATTATTATGGATTGAGATGTTGCCTGTTGCCTGCATCAGGTATTCACGCGGGTTTTGATATAGGAAATTTCCATAAAATTCCACTCTGTACATATCCCCGCCGGTACCAGACTGGAATCCTCCGAAAAGCACATTAGGTCTGTCTCCATCGGGCGAAGGACGCGAATCTTTAGCGAATACATTATGCCGAACTACTGTTGATGTCACGGGTTTATTGATATCGAATGTATCGGAAGGATTCTGATGTTTAATTTGCATGCAATACCCAACAGGATTCAGTACAAGATTGAATTCGATTTTTCCTCCGATGAATGGCATCGAGCCGTCTGAATTACCAAGATAAATTCCTGTTCCGGCTTCTATGATTTCATTGTTACGAATAGTCCAATCGCGAGCATATACTTTGGTGGATATACCGCATATTTGCTGGTTGGTGCCATGCCCAACGATTAAATTCCCCTCGAGCCAAATATTGTTCACTGAATCCTTTGCACTGCCGGAAGCCTTGATAGCATCAACCTCCAAATTAGTTCCATCGTATTTCATCCCCTCAATTTTTACATATTCCGAATTGATTATATCAGTTGTGTTTACTCCAGAGCGCCCAAGTATAACAGCTTTATGCTTTTCTGCGGATTTGATGACGAACCAGGCATTGTTTTTTCCATGCAGGTTATTTATTTTCAATCCACGTGTATAATTGCCGGGTAGAAGCAACAGAGTATCACCGGGACTCAACTTGGAAAGCTGAATTAAATAGTCATTAGGATTGGCATTAAAAGTCGAGGCTAAAGCCGAAAAAAAGAACAAAATAAGTCCACATAAGGCTGCTAAGGCTGGTTTGATTATTATATTCTGCATTTTGTTTACATGCTAATTGCATAAATTTCAAAAACTATTTTAAGAATCCAAAAAATATTGCTACTTTTGAATGTTGAATTTAGTGATTTATTTCCTTTTTGTAAATTTTTTCTAATGGAAAAATGATGAAAAAATATTTTAGATTAAAATTTTTCTCGAAAATAACAGTTTTATTATTGATTTTATCTGTCAATGCTGGCTTTGCACAGCAGCAGGGATTAATCAAATCAGCCTATGATGCTATTATTGCCAGGAATTATCCCCTGGCAGTAGAAAATTACTCGAAGGCAATTTCTGCACAGCCGAATTATGGTCCGGCTTACTATGGACGCGGCTTGGCGTATTATTATTTAAAAGAGTTTAATAAATCCCTGGAAGATTTTTCAATGTCTGTTAAACTCGACCCAACTTATCCGGATGCGTTCTATGGATTGGCAATTGTTCAAACCGAATTAGGAAAATACCAGGAAGCGATTTCAAATGTTACAAAAGCTATCGAATTGAACTCAAAATATTCCGAGGCGTATTATATTCGTGCAACCGCAAATCATTTCCTGAAAAAGGATGAGCTTGCAATAGCTGATTATTCCAAGGCTATCGAGCTAAATCCTAAATATGGCTTATCATTTTACGGACGTGGAGTAGCGAATCAATTATTAGGAAGAAAAGCAGAAGCTATATCCGATTTTGAGGAATACATCAGGCTAAACGGTAACTCCGACGGTATGGAGGCTGAAGCTTTACGATTAATAAAGGTGAATAAAGAAGAGGAAGAAAAGTAATTTTTTCATAGTTAAAATATCATTACTGCATTCAAGGCTATGTGAGAAATCGAGAAGAATGTCATTCGTAAGTGAAGTGAAAAATCCACTCCCAATACTGATGCTGGATTCTTCATTTCACTTACGAATGACATTCTTCTTGACTTTACATACAGCCTCATTTACTCGGAATGACATAATATTAAAATTCTCAAATTTTCAAAACTCTCAAATTCCCCAAAAAATCTCAAATTCCTTTTTGAAATTAGCGATAATTTTAGCAATTTTGTAATCCGGATCATAAGGAGGATTCGCATAATGGTATTGCAGCGGTCTTGAAAACCGCCGGGCGTCAGCCTGTGGGGGTTCGAGTCCCTCATCCTCCGCCAATACTAATCATAAGCCCTTGCAAGATAAAAACTTACAAGGGCTAAATTATTTTTACTTACAAACTTCATACAAAATTTTGAGCTTATTCCTCACTTTTTGCGCTTTTTCGGAATGTGATACTCGTTGATTTCGTATAGTGGCATAGTTCCTTCGGAAGACACCATGCCTCAACCTTCTCGCGGTACGAATGTTCCAAATCATATTCCAATACAAGTGAAATTACTTCATTATACTTGTCGTAGTCAAGGTTCTTTAACGTAACGTCGTAGAGCTTATGCTGTTGCTGGATTAGCGCATCATCCCACCAAGCCACATCTTTGTTCGTTAGGAATACAGTATTCTCCATTGTCTTGGCTTTGTCTATACCTTCTGCAATCATATCTGACTTAAACTGGTCACGTATCTTCTCAATCCCGAATTTGAAAATGTTCTCCCTGTCATTCCATAAATCCTTGCGTTCTTTGCAGAGTTCTATTTCAGAGGTTAACCTGTCTATTAGTCACTTTGCGGCATCTAAACGGCTCTGTACCGGCTGTGAACTGTTAAGGACGTTAATTAGTTCGCCTGTCTCGAAATCAATTGTTTCGAATTTACTTATTAGTTCAATTGTGTTGTCCATTTTATAACTCCTTTCTTAGTTGATTATAAGTGATTCTTCGACAATTAAACTTTTAATTAACGACTTGAACGATTTGAACTGTTCATCTGAAACACGAAGACTGTTCTTGTTATCAGAGAATAAATCAATTTTATATGACTTATCATCAACTTCAATTATCAGTTCATTAGTTTAATAACTGCCTTGTTCCCTTGGCTCAGTTATCCTGATACCTTTTACATTATGAAAACTTACCATTTTGTTTCTCCTGATTAATTGAAAAATAATTTACTGACTTGTCCATCGAGCAGCCGTGCATAGTTGGAGCTTAATCCGTACTCATTCGGACGGCTGGACATATTTGTTACAGCCATGAATAAAGCAAACTCCGGCATATCGGAATATACTTTCTCCATTTTCCCAAACTCACTATTCAATGCTATTACTGCCGGATGCACACTACTATCCTTGCGTTTCGGGAATAGGGTTGTAATCTCTTCGAATTGCTTTATTACTGTTTGCTGAGAGCTGCTCCATACTTTGCTTTCGATATGGTCAACTCTATCCTCGACGTAGTGTATTGAATCCTGAATAAACCCTTTAAGCTCGTTTGTACCTATTGCTGCGGTATGCTTGCGTTTGAACTCATACGTTAACCTACCGACTTTAGCACCGTTACTGCATACTAATACAAACAAACCTTTCATAGATATTTGTAGCTGTATTATCAGTTTCTGTTAAAATAGAACTAAGCTAATATTTAAATATCCGTTTTAACGCTTTTAAGGCACTCAGGACTCACGTTATTACCTTTAGCTACTCGAAGGTAAATCTGTTAAATCTAATTATTATCAAGTATTATTAATCATCTGTATAAATTAATTGGTTTGACCAAAATTTGTTATTGAAAATGGAATACTATTAATTGAAATAATACAAGACATTTATATTTGTAATTCATTTCCTTTTTGCAATTAGTTCCAAATTTTCCTCCTATGCTTAATTACTTTCTTATTTTAACTTTATGAAAATCATCCTATGGTGATATTACCTCTTAATGCGATTTTTCTAATTTTAGCTTTGCGTAATGCTTAGAATCAATAAATCAAAATTCAATAAGTAATTTACTTATAATCAATTATTTACCACTATTTTACCGGAGTTTATTATGAATACCGTTGCAAAATCCAAGAACGGCAAAGCAGTTGCTAATACTGCAGCACAATCAATCGACGCTACTATCGATAATGCAGAACACTTATTCTCAAGTCTCATGGCAGATTACGAGGTCGAAGTAGTTCGCATTGCTACCGATAAAGAAGTCGATATCATTGAATTACTCAACAGCGACGATGCTTCCGACCGTCAGATAGCCGCATCTATCAAAGAAGAAACCTATAACAGCGTCGTATTTCCGAAAGTAACCCGTAAGCTGGCAGAGTTCGCTATTTCGTTACTGCATGATGCCTATGGAAATGAATACGTTCCCGACAATGTCAAAAGAAATGGTTTCAGACAATCAGGAGATGAAGGAACGCAATATATCATGGTAAATAATACCGGAGGTTTTGGAAGGGAAAAATGAAATTTTGGGAAAATTTAGTGTCGTTGTAAATTAAATTATCATCTATTTCGTAAATTAATTTTTTAGAATTATTGCTTTGTGGTGGTAGAATTATATTGTTGGTCAAAATATACCTTACTCATATATATTAGAAACTAATGAATTAAAAGGAGATATTGATATTTTTTTAATTCCTTATACAAAACTGCTATATGATTTAAATAAAGTAGAACTTGATTTTAACAGAATAATTGGTATCGAAGTTAAGACCTCTTACTTTAGTTTGAATAATGAAATAAAATCTATCAAACTAAATAAACAATGGAAATTTAGAAAGCAAGCTCAAAATCTTTGCAAAACTGGTTTTAATGATGCTTGTTTATTATATATTATAACCACCGAACCAGAAAAGTCAGTTTATGGGAACATTAATGATTGGTTTATAGCAAGTGATAGGGCTTCGGCTTCATTAGATAAAATAAAGGATAAATTTGATTTTCAAGTAAATGATAAATTTTCAACAATTGGACTCTTTATAGGTTCTTTAGAATCTATGATTGAACCTTTTGCTAATTCTCAAATCCATAAAATTTTTCATTCAGTTAATAGAGACCAAAATAATGATAGACAAAATGATTTTAGGTTGGCTTTTGAAAAAAAAATTGGTAAACTATTTCCAATTGAAGTTTCTTTAGCATGTTTTCCAATTCAAATTAGAGCTTGTTCCAATCAATCATGTAAAAATATTTATCCATTATCACGTGGTGTGCAATTGAATTGTCCAATATGTGGAAGTTCACCATACTAAATTTGAAAAAAATTGAATCCCCTGATAAATTTTACTCCTTTCAAACATTTATTGTTAGATTTCAATTATTTAGCACCTCAATTATCTCTTTAAAGCTATTCAAAGCTGTTTCAATATTTTCAACAATTTCTAATGCTATTGCATCCGGTTCCGGTAAATTGTCAAGGTCTCCTAAGCTCTCGTCTTTAAGCCAGAAAATGTCAAGGTTAGTCTTGTCCCGTGCTATCAGTTCTTCATAAGTGAAACATTTGAATTGCTCGGTTTCTTTTCGTTTGAATCTGTTTTCCGGATTGTAGCATTTTACGAAGTCCTCAAGATGTTCATATTGCATCTGCTGGGTTTTTAAAGTGAAATGCTGATTAGTCCGTAGGTCGTAAATCCAGACTTCTTTTGTCCATGCTGATTTACTTGCCGGTTTGTTATCAAAGAAAATTACATTTGCCTTCACTCCCTGTGCATAGAAAATACCAGTCGGTAGCCTTAAAAGAGTATGCACATCACAGCTTTCAAGTAGTTTCTTACGGATTGTTTCACCTGCTCCACCTTCAAATAAAACGTTATCAGGTACAACTACAGCCGCTTTACCATCTATTTTCAGCATTGTCCTGATATGCTGAATGAAATTCAATTGCTTATTTGAAGTAGTTGCCCAGAAGTCCTGCCTGTTATATGTTAGGGATTCTTTACCTTGCGAACCGTCCTCGTGTGTTAAAGTTATACTACTCTTTTTGCCAAAAGGAGGATTAGTCAGAACATAGTCAAATCTCTGGTTCGGGTCTGAAATTAAGCTGTCTGCCTGAACAATGACGGGTGTGCTGTCAATATCACCTATATTATGCAGGAACAAATTCATAAGGCACAAACGAGCCGTCATCGGAACAATTTCCCATCCCTTGAATGTTTTGAATTTCAGGAAGTCCTTTTGTTCCCTGTTTAGCTGATATTTCTTGCTTATATAATCGTAGAATGAAATAATAAAACCACCGGTACCGGCTGCAGGGTCGCACATTGTTTTCGATGGTTCCGGATGAATGCACTCAACCATAGCCTTGATTAACGGTCTCAATGTAAAATACTGCCCGGCTCCGCTTTTGGTATCCTCTGCATTCTTTTGCAGTAACCCTTCGTATATTTCACCTTTAACGTCGTAGTCAATGCTAATCCAGGTTTCTTCATTTATTAGTTGAACTAACTTAAAGAGCTTTGCCGGGTCTTGGATTCGGTTCTGAGCTTTATTGAATATCGTGCCTAACATTCCTTTTTCCAAACCGAGGTTCTTGAGAAGATTGATATAATGCAATTCAAGTTCAGCGCCTGTCTTACTTACAAGAGATTCCCAGTTGAATTCTTTTGGAATATTTATTTTCCGGTTATATGGCGGTTTCGAGTATTCATCTGCCATTTTCAGGAAAAGTAAAAATGTTAGTTGCTCGAGGTAGTCGCCATAACTGACACCGTCATCCCTCAAAATATTACAGTAATTCCAAACCTTGGCAACTATATTTGACGATGACTTTTTTAATGCTGAATGCTGAATTCTGAATTCTGAATTATTTTTTTGCATTGCTTCTTTCTTTAGAAGTTAATATTATACTATTATATTTGACGATGCTTTTTTAATGCTGAATTCTGAATGCTGAATTCTGAATGCTGAATTCTGAATTATTTTTTTGCATTGCTTCTTTCTTTAGAAGTTAATATTATACTGTTGATTATTTTTAGGATTTCCGAAGAGTCTTTTGATATGGAATCAAAAGATTTCTTATCAATATAGTTGGTATCTTTTAATAAATTTAACCAATACTCAGTTTCTCTTGTTTCTTTTGCAGAAATTCCTAATTTGTGAACAAAATCCATTTTTGATTCTGCAGATTGAGCTTCATTAATATTTGCTCCAATTGATGTGCCGCTTCTTAAAATTTGCTTTGAAATGACATATTCTTTCTTTTCATCAATCAAAAATTTATATAGTTTGATTATTCTAATAGCAAATTTATATGATTTTCCAACGATGATATTTTCTTTTCCCATTTTATTATCCCTTCTTCTTTAATGCTGAACTTCTTTAATGCTGAATTCTGAATGCTGAACTTCTTTAATGCTGAATTCTGAATGCTGAATTCTGAATGAAAAGACAATTCAGCATTCAGCATTCAGCATTCAGCATTCATAATTATTTCCCTTTTTCAAATTCATTCTTCAATCGGAAATAGTAATCTTCCATAAAATCCGAAAATCCCCAACCAATATTACGTGAACGCTCATAAAGTATTTTCAATCTTTCGCTGAACATATTATATAAATGAGGATATTTATTCAATGTAGAGCAAAAATCATCGAATGCAACATCAATCGAATTATAAAAATTAGAAGAAATATCACCGAAATCCTTTGTAAAAGCATTGCAGGTTTCAACATAATAGAGTTTTAAGTCTGCTATATGTTGGGGATAATCCTTGAGTATTTTAGCATTATCCGAAATTACTTTTTTGGCTTCTCTTAGTTTTAAATGATTATTAGAATAAACAGAAGTACCATAAATAAAACGATAAATTTTCTTTTTAGCATCTGTTATCATTGCATCAAAATTAATTCCATCAGAACCTTTCAAAAATACATCCAGAAATTCTTTATTCTTAGGATTAATTTTTGTCATTTCAATAATAACTTCAATAAGCTCCTCTTTCTCTAATTCCAGAAGCTCATACTTCAATGTCTTTTTCGGTATCTTCTTTATTTCTTTCATTCTACATTCTACATTCTAAATTCAGCATTCAGCATTCTAAATTCAGCATTCATAATTCAGCATTCAGCATTCTAAATTCAGCATTCAGCATTCATAATTCAGCATTCAGCATTCATAATTCAGCATTCAGCATTTCTTAATCCTTTCAAGCAAGACCGAAGCCGGTTCATCATTCGGGTCTTGAGGAACAAGCCTACCTTCAAATGCTTTTTTCAAAATGCTCTGACGAAGGCTTTCAGCTTGAATTAAGCTCAAATCTATTGTCTTTTCTAAATTCTCTGTTTCTGAAAAACGGGCTTCTATCTCGGATACGATTTGGTTTTGTAATGCTGAATTAGGAATGCTGAATGCTGAATTTTTTAAGAAATCGGCAGGAACTCTTAATTGACCAGCTGTGCCTTTCATATTATTTCTTGCATTCTTACGAAATGTCTCTTGCAGAACAAAATAAAACATAAATTTTGGGATTACTTCGGTTTTATAAACCCTAATTACATGAAATTCCGTTGAACCACAACCAACTCCATTAATAAGATTTTCCAATAGAGCAATTTTACCATTTTCCATACAGGGAGTTATTTTAGCAAAGATAATATCACCGTTTTGAAATTGAGTAAATCCTTTTTTAACTACCCCAAATTTACGAATGTCTGATAAATTATATTTCCCTGATTCTGCTTCAACCATTTTCATCGGTAAAAATGAAACTTCAACATTATCATCAGGATTA
The DNA here is from genome assembly GCA_016844745.1 of Ignavibacteria bacterium. Lineage (GTDB taxonomy): Bacteria > Bacteroidota > Ignavibacteria > Kapaibacteriales > UBA2268 > JAERMQ01. Next base: position 87,396 of record JAERMQ010000005.1, read on the forward strand.
GAATCAAGTCTTGGATTTACTTTAGCAACGTCACAAATTCTTTTTTTCTTCCATTCAGAATTCAGCATTCTTAATTCAGCATTCTCACAGACCAATTTCCCACTAAAAGCATAAGACAGGACAGATTGTTTATAGCGCGAAATCTGTTCTTTCGCTTTTTTCAATGCCGAAACTGCAACATCAAGCTGGCTGAAAAGTTCTTCGAGTTTGGCTACTATGCGGTGCTGTTCTGGGAGTGGAGGGAGGGGGATTGGTATAATTTTCAGATGACCTAATGGGATAAATTTCTGTGTAGTACCTTTAATCAATTGTTCTTTTTCAAGAATAAGATTTAAATATTGAGATTGCAACCAATAACAAATATATCTATTAAGACAAATTCTATTTTGTGGTTTAAAAAGTCCAACATTTTTGATTGCAAACTGTTTATCATAATTAACAATAACAGGATTACCAATAGTTCCAATCATTGCAAATAAAATATCTCCACGATTTACTTTGGAACGAAGATTTATTTGAATATAGTCCGCTTGTGAAATTAATTTAATGTTATCAAAATCAATAAATCCAAATTTAAGGTTTTTAGAAGTTATCAATGGATAACCTGAAGATTGATATTTTGGAGTATCATGCGTACCATCAGTAATTTTTTCACAAATATCACCAAGTTTAGTGATAGTCCAAGAAGGTGGGAGATTATTTTTCAATTCAGAATTCATAATTCAGCATTTTACATTCTAAACTTTAAATTAATTATTTTAAAATTTTAACCCTTAATCTTCTTTAATAGCCACCATAACTGATAAATTTAATTCACCTTCTATAGTGAAGTCAATTTCATAATCCTGAATCAGGAAATTATATTGATTAAACAACAGTTCTTTACGTTTTATAAGTTTATCAAGTTCAGTAATTTGCTGTGAATTATATTTAAAAAGATTAAGTGCATATTTATATTCCTTATCTCTGATATTAGCCGGCAAAATTGCAATATTCCACGCTACAACCGCAAATTCAATAACGGCTCTGATTTCATCATCATTTTTAGTAAGTTCAAGCAAAGGCTCTGCAAATTCAATAATGATTTGTGAAGCTTTTTCCTTGAAGGGTTTCTTTTTAAAACTAATTTTTCCGGTATTTTCTATTTTATCGGCTCTATCTAATAATTTTTCGCTAACACCATCCTTTTTAGCTTTTTCAAGGAAGCTCCTCTTTTTCTTGTTAAAATCTTCTTTCTTTTTCTGTCTTTTAATATTTGATTTAATGGACATATAAACTAAGATATATCTTAAAAATTCCCAATTCCTAATTATTTTATTTGTTTGAATATTTACACAGTTATTCAACATTCTCAATTGTTAATTGTCAATTCCTTTGCGAACGCTCTAAATTTGTCAGTTGTAACGTATTTGCCTGTTTTATCTGAGCCATGATATTCAATAAAACCAATTTTCTTTAAAAAGACTAAATCATTTTCTACCGTTCTATCAGTTATTCCGACATTTTTGGTATTTATACCGTCTTTTACTCCGAAATTTACAGCGAACTCTTTTGCTGATTCAAACTTTGAAGAATTAATTAAATCCAGTATTTTCAATAATCTTTGTATTCGTTTGCCTTTTACTCCGAAATTTACTCCGAAATTTACTCCGAAATTTACTCCGAAATTTACTCCGAAATTTTCACTCAAAATGTCGGTGGTTATTTCTTTGTAATTTTCATTATTCTCAGCTTTTAATTTTCTTTCAAACTTTATCGTAAAAAAAGAACCTTTTTCAAAGATAGCGGGAGGCAAATCAGCTTCTTTCATAGCATCCTGAATTCGCTTTATTCCAGTTCCAAGCTTTTCAATATAATTTGCCCTTAGCATCATCGAAGCAATTAAAGTATTTCTTGTAACACTCTTAGTTCCGAAATCAGATTCCTTCAATCCATGGGGTAAGCCTCCGGGGTTTGAAATCTCAACTCTGTCGTCAAATATTTCAATAATTACATTTGCTCCCTTTTCAAAATAATCGCGATGGACAACAGAATTGATAATTGCTTCACGCAAAGCTGTTTCTGGGATTTCCAAAATATCTTCTCTCTGAAGAGTTTTAATTTTGTAGCTTATTTTCAGATGCTTTTTCAGGAATAAAATTGCTTCCTCAACATTGGATATAAGGTCGCCATTGAAATCCTTTCTGTCAAGTATATGAATTTTTTCCTTACCTTTATATAAAACTCCCGTAACTACAGATTGTATAAATATTCTATCGGGATTCTTAGCAAAGAATAGAATTCCTGCATTATTCAGTATTGTTTTTGTTTCGTCCTGGGATAAAATACCAAGATTTTCTAATACCACTTTGTAATCATATTCTGAGGAGATACCACATTTTCTTAAGAATCTATTATATTTATCCAAATCAAAATCTTCAGCAAAATTGAATCTTTTGTCATAAATCTCATCGAATCTGACTCTTCCTTCATTCTGAATAAAAGCTATTATGTCGTCTGTGCTCATCTTTTGAGAAGTAGCGCCATTTCTTAGATAGAAACCGGAAGAGCATTTATAAGGTTTTCTATTTCCTTCAGGAACATTTATAATTACTATTTTTTCAAATTTTTCAATTGTAATTCTTATCGGGGGGTCGCAGTTTTCAGCAATGCTTTGAATCTCTGATTTAATCCTATTGTCTAATTTAAACCCTTTAATAGCTGAAGCATCAGTAATTCCAAGAAAAATTCTTCCTCTAGCAGAATTAGCAAAAGAAACTATTTCTTTATCAATTTTCGATAAAGATTCTTTGAATTCTATGAAATATCCTTCACCTTCTTCGAGGATTATTCTCAACTCTTCTTGTCTCATGATATTCCTATGCTACAAGTTCCAAATTAATTTCTTCAATTATATTATCTAATTCATTGCCGAACAGCTTCCAGACCAACCATGCTCGGCAAATTCTACATTCTAAATTCTACATTGAAAAAGCCAAGTTTAGCAATAGTCCATGAATGAAGTAAGAAATTATTTATCATATTTTACAGACACTCCAAGCGATAAATACATATCGCCATTTTCATTAAAATTAGCATTAAAATCGTTTATATAAAAATCATATTCGCTAAATAATTCATGCTTTCGATTTATGAGATTTTTCATATCATTAATATCGAATATATTATTTTGAAGTTTAGAGATTTCTTTTTGTAATGATTCGGATGGTAAAGTAGTTATATTCCATACAATTATAGCAAATTCAAGTGCCTTTAATTGTTCCATTTGATTTGACTTTTGAGAAATAAATGGCAATGCAAATTCAAGAATGATATTAGATTGGTTTTCTTTTAATTGTTTACTTTTAAAACTACTTCTATTATTATCGTTAAACTTGTTTTCCATCGACAATAATTTCGAAATATTTCTTTCGTCTTTAACCTTTTCCAAATTGGTTTGTTTTTTTATTTTTCCATTCTGATTAATAAATGATTTTTTTGCCATAATATTGTCAAATTATTTATTTAATATTTTTAATTTTACATTCTACATTTTCAATTATCAATTGAAAAGCCAAATTTAACAAGAGTCAATGAGGGTGAGAAGTTATTAATTTTCATCATAAATAATAATGTTTTCTGAACTTATTTCGGCAAGAATTGTTGCAACAAATTTCTTATCTTCGAAATTGGGTTTGCCCTCCCAACCTATAATATCAATATGTCTTTCAGGAATATAGTTTTTTTCAATATCAATTTCATCAGCGGGGAAATCTGACTCATTTATCGAGCAATGTCCATGGGGAAACTTCTTATTAGGTCGTACATTATTTTTTGAAGCTATTTCTTTAACTTCAGAAATATCTATACATTGTGTTTCATAACATGAAACCTCAAGTCTTTGATTTATTTCGTTTGTATCAGGGAAAAATGCTTTCCAGTGAACACGTGAATTAGAATCTTTTAAGTTATTTTCTCTTAAAAATCTTGAATAAATTTCAGGTGTTCCGTATTTGCTCATACAAACTTATCCTTAAATAATCTTTCAATATCATTTTGGATTTTAGTTATTGAAGTTTTGTTAATATACATTTTGGAACTGGAAGATTCCCCATGAAAAAGTGATACGAAATAAAGTTCACCATTTTTGCCAAAAGTCAGATTAGCTCTTGCTCCAATTCTGCCATACCATTCAAAGTCAATTTCGCCATCATAATCGACATCAACTTCAGGTTTCAAAGTAGTTATATAATTAGAATCGAATAACCTAATAAAATTGGATAAATTTGAACGTGAATGATGAAAAGTTTCTTTAATTTTAGCTCTTTTTTGCTCGTAAAGTGATTTATCGGAAGTTTGAATATCAATATTCTCTTCTTCAAATTCAATAAAGAATTCTTGAAATTTCTTATGAATTAAAGTTAACATGTCTGAAAATTCAAAAAATTCTCCATCTTTTGTACAAAAAGTACTACTTAATTCGTTAATAAGTTTTATTTCGCTATTAATAAATGAGAATGAATTTTCTCCGGAATATAGGTATTGATTAGATATTTGAAGTTGATAATCAAGGGTTTCGTTATAATTTTCAATTCCCATTACAAAAGCTCCTCTAATTTATCAGATACTATTTGAAAAAAAATGTCATTCTTTATTTTTCTCATTTTATCAAGTATTTTATTAACTTTTTTAAGTTCGGTTGGATTAAAAATGCTTGTATTGAAAACATCAGTATCAACGATAATTTTTTTATTTTTTAAATCAACAATAAAATTTAAAATTGCTCCTTCAAAATCAGAATATTCAAAGATCGATTGATTATATGTTCTTTTAATTTTTCCTGAAAGTTCTTTTTTAAAAACTAAAGGAGTTCTTTCTAAATATTTTTTAAATCTGTCCGGGAAGTTTATTTCATTTATATATCTTAATCCAATTCTGGAAATATTTCCTAATTTGAAAAGATTATTAATTTCAGAATAAATCTTAAAAAATTCTTCAAGTAAAGTTTCAAAATTATTATAGGAATTGATTTTGCTTACTGATAACCTATCTTTTAAAAAATGAACAACAAAACCACGTGTTTTATCTTCCAACTTAATTCCTTGAAATGGAAACTGGCTTTCAGAAACTTCAGTAGCTTTATCCATTTGAACCCCAAAGGTAAATTTTTTCAAGTCTAAAAATTGAGAGCTACTATAATTTTCCTTTAAATGTTCTTGAAAATTCAAAAGTTCTTCTTTATTAAAATTCAGCATTGGCTGGAATTGAAATTCAATTACAGCTTCTTTTATAGGTGGTCTATATAAATTTCTTTGCTTACTCATTATCTATTACTTTTTTCATAATCAAACTTACTTTTGAGATTGACGAAATTAAACAAAATTTCATTCAAAAAAATTTATGCCACCAATTCCACATTCATTTCTTCAATTAAATTATCTAATTCATTACCGAACAGCTTCCAGACCTTCATTAGCCCTCCATGCTCGGCAAATTCAATATTCTACATCCTACATTCTACATTCTTCATTCAGCATCATTAATATTTTGTAAAATAAAAAAATTCTTATTGTATTCCAATAAGTTTTGTATTATATTTGTAAAACTCTGAAAAGCGAATGTCGGTTCCATGCCGTGTGTGATATATCAAGCATATAGCGCCTAGCTTTTTAAGAGTTTTATTTTGTCATGATTGTTTACGCCACCAATTCTACATTCATTTCTTCAATTAAATTATCCAAATCATTACCGAACAGCTTCCAGACCTTCATTAGCCCTCCATGCTCTGCAAAAGGGGTATTGTCGAAATCACTTTTTTCAATATTTACCGAAGAAATGATATGGTCTTTTATCATTCTCAGCCATTCAGTTTGTTCTTCGGTAAACTGCATATTCCCTGCATTCTTCCTGAATATCCAATCCTTAAAATTCCTGTTGACAATATCATTGTAAGGATAAAGCTCAGTATCAAAGCCCAGTTCGAACCTTAGAATGGAAATAATATCAGTCAAAGTTCTTTTTATACTTTTTCCCTTAACAATCGCTCCATTAAGATGCTCATAAGCAAACCAGAGCTTATCTATAGTCAAGAGCAGTGGTGGTCGTTGAATTGCTTCATACAATTCTTTAATCATTTTGAATGTAAGTTCTCTTCTTCTATACGGCTGGTCATAAAAGATTCTTAGAGCTATCATTTCATCTTTATTCTCAGCTATAAACTTTTTGAATGATTCAATTGTCTGTTGAGCTTTATCTTTTGCTTGCTCATCGTATCCGGCAAATATAAGTTTATCGATGTTCTGATTGTCAATTATCTGTTCATGGGTTTGTCTGCATGTTTCGAAATAATCTCTAAGCTCCGGTTTATTGAACGGCATGCAAGCTGTTTTTATCAAATCCCTCTTAGCAATTTCTATCTGTTCATGGTTTGATTCCTTGTTTTCAGTTATTTTGAAGAGTTCTTTAGCTTTTTCAAATTGTTTATCCGGGTCATAAGAATTGAGCAAGTCATGAATTATTTGGTTCATTTTTTTACCATCAGCTAATTCATTGATTTTACTTCTTTCTTCATCAGTTATTTGCCTGTCTATGCGTGTAAGACGATTAGCAAGCGATGTAATAGTATCCTCATCATGCTGCCCGAGTGCAACTCCTATAAGCAATTCTTTCAAAGGAACAGATTTCTTTCTTTCGAGCGGTCTTGAATCAGTCTTGATAGATTTACAAACTCCAACTGCATCTACAATAACAAAATGCGTTTTATTGGTTGTAGCCGATGGTGTAACTGTTTTCAATGAATCCATATCCAGAGTCCTGGTTCCGCGTCCCTTCATTTGTTCAAAGTAGTTCTTGCTTTTCACATCCCTCATGAATAGTAAACATTCAATAGGTTTTACATCAGTCCCGGTAGCTATCATGTCCACTGTAACAGCAATACGGGGATAGTACGAATTACGAAATGATTGAAGTATGGAACTTGGATTTTCTGCATTGTAAGTTATCTTTTTGCAGAATTTATTTTCTTCGCCAAACTCTTCTAAAACGATACTGATAATATCATCAGCATGGCTATCGGTTTTAGCAAATATCAAAGTTTTCGGGACTTCTTTTCTGTTCGGGAAAATTTCAGTTTGCAGAGATTCTTTGAATGTTCTGATAACTTTTCTAATTTGGCTTTTATTAACAATGTCCCTATCTAATTGAGTTGGTTTGTATTCAATATCCTCATCAAGCTGTGTCCAGCGTTTCTTCCGGTCCAACTTACTCCTGGTTTCTACATAATCTTTCAGGATTTTACCACCTTTAGTTGTTATTTCCGTTTCGATTGTATAAACATCATAACCTACATTCACACCGTCTGCTACTGCTGATTCATGTGAATATTCACTAACGATGTTTTCATTGAAAAAGGCATAAGTCCTTGCATCAGGAGTAGCTGTTAAACCAATTAAAAAGCTGTCAAAATAATCCAGTACCTGCTTCCAGAGATTGTATATTGAACGGTGACATTCATCAACTATAATAAAATCAAAGAATTCAATTGGTATTATTTGGTTATAATATACCTCTTTTGGCTTTTCATCTTTCAAGTGCAATTCATTTAATGAGGTTTGCTCTGCACTTTCGTCGAGTTCTTCATTTGAAAGTATTGAATACATTCTTTGAATTGTAGAAATACAAACCTGGCTGTTCTTATCAATGAAATTGGAATTTAATCTTTGTACATTATAAAGCTCAGTAAATTTTCTATTATCGTCCGGAGGAGTAAAAGCCTGAAACTCCTGTTGAGCCTGCTCACCAAGATTCCTTGTGTCAACCAAGAAAAGGATTCTTTTGGCTCCGGCAAACTTCAATAAACGATAGATTGACGTTATAGCTGTAAAAGTTTTCCCGCTACCTGTAGCCATTTGAATAAGCGCTTTGGGTTTAGCATCTGAAAAAGATTTATCAAGTTTATTAATAGCATTAAACTGGCAATCACGTAAGTTATTTAATTCAAGAGTAGGAATATGCTGTAATCTATATCTTAAAGAATTGGCATTTTTTAACCATTCTTTCAAAGTTTCCGGTTTATGAAATGAAAAGATTTCTCTTGAACGTGGCTTTGGGTCTCTGTAATCAGCAAAGTGGATTTCAATTCCGGTAGATTCGTAAACAAAAGGAAGTGGTTCACTATTAATAAACCATTTGATTTTATCAGTAGCATATCTGAAAGACTGGTCATGGACTGTTGTAAGTATTGTTCCCTCTGGTTTGGCTTCAATTACTCCAATTGGCTTTCCTTCGATAAATAGCATGTAATCTGCTTCTCCGGAATCAGTCGGAAATTCCCGAACTGCAATACCAGGACCTACAGATAAATTAACCTGCTTATAATCTTGAATAATCCAACAACATTGAGTTAGTTGGATATCAATATTCTGTCTCGCTTCTTGTTCCGGATTTTGCACTAATACTATATTCGTTTATATTTTTTAAATACAATATTTACTAAATAACCTTAGAATTTTTGTGCTAAAATATTTGTTAAATTCAAAAACCTAAATTAATAAATAATCTCTATCATTATTTGGATTTTGAATGAATTTATAAATTATTAATTAAATCTAAAATTATTTATTGAACATAAATTTTGTAAGAGAGTCATTATTTCTTTGGGTTGGAACATTATTAATCCGATTTGTAATATTAACCCTATTTTTTATATTAATTTTAAAAAGCTCTGATAATGCTAAAACTATATCATCTTGATTACCTATAACAGCTTTACTTTCTTTTAAAGCCTTACATAATTCAAGAAAGTCATTTTGAGAATAATCGTCATTCCATTTGATTTTATAAGTCTTTTTAGCTATCGAAGAGCTTTGCAGGCTATCAGCCAATTGATTTTCTTTTTTTGGAGGAACAGTTTCATCAAGGAGTTTTTGAAGAATTTCTTCTAATTTTTTAATCTCGTTTGTATTCCAGTAATTTACTCAACTATTTTATTCTTTATTTTATCTCTATAGTTATGACAAGTTATTTTCTTGTAACGAATAATTGGATACTCTAATAACAAATCAATAAATTCAATCTTGAGTCTTGGTTTATCAATAATATCAATTATTTCAAGAAATTGAACAAATGAAATCAAATTATGAGTTAAATTAAAACCTGTCTTATTGTTGATTCTTTCTAACTCAAATCAGTCTGCTATACCATTTTCAAGTAGAAATTTCAAAATATAAGATAAAGTAGATTCTTGGTTAACCAATTGAAAACCATTTTGACGATAAACCCAATCGCAAGATTTAACAAACCCTACTAAATAACTAATTATGTGTTGTAACTGATTAAATCTATCCTTATCGTTAATAGTTTGACGCAAACTAATTTCTTTAAGAATGGCATCAATTTTTTTTACAGGATTATTATACCCAAATTCTTGATAATCATCATCATAATAAAAATCCATATTCGTTGCCGATTTAATAAAAAAAAATTTCTAATTCGAACTAATAATTCTTTAAACCTTTGCCAATTTCAGTTCCGGCTCTTTTCGCCAAACCTTATTCATTTCAACAAATTTGATATTGCTCGTAATTTTTATATACTTCTTGAATGTTTTATAATCGGAATGCCCGGTGATTTCCATTACAGTTTCCGGACGTAATCCTCGTTCAAGAGATAAAGTAACAAAGGTCCTGCGGGCAGTTTGAGTAGTGATAAGTTCTATCATGCTTTCATTGCCAATTTTAACTCCGGCTCCATACGCCAAGTCCTATTCATCTCAACTTTCTTTACCTTGCTCGAAATTTTTACATATTTGTCGAATGTCTTATAATCCTTATGCCCAGTAATCGCCATAACCGTTTCAGGACGCATACCTTTCTCTAAAGATAATGTAACGAAAGTTCGTCTGGCTGTGTGGGTGCTGATTAGTTCATACTTGAAAAAAATCTCTTCAATTTTTTCAGCGCCACGGTACTTTGTAATTTTTCTTTTATCATTGATTCTTGCAATTTGGCATAAGTTTTTAAGATGTTCATTCGTTTTCTGGTTCGAAATAACCGGTAAAGGCTCATCATTACTCAAATACTTATTTATAATTGCTTCGGAAAAGGCATTTAGTGGAATTTCAAGAGGGTCTTTAGTTTTAGCTGTTCGTAAATACCACTGCCCATCTCTTATATCATCTCTTTTTAATTTAGAAATATCTGAAAACCTTTGACCAGTGAAGCATCCAAAACAAAATACATCCCTAACCCTCTCCAATGCTTTATTCGCGGATAAATCAAGATTATAAAGCCTCATCAGCTCAAATTCAGTCAAATAAATTATTTCTGTTTTTACTTCCTTTGATTTGAATTTCTTATAATCGAGGTTGGCATTGGCTTTCCGCTCAGTTGCCTAATTCATAAAAATTCTTAATAATCCTATCAGCTTATGGACAGTATTATTAGTATGCTGCTTATCGTCCAGCAGATAATTTTTAAATTGGTCAAAAAACATCATATCCATATTATTGAATGACAAGTGATAATTCCTCGATTTATTGAAATTCTCTATATGAGTTTTAAGTTGTTTGAACTTTTGTATGCTTGCTTTACTCAAATCAGTTTGCCTGACCTTTAGAAACAGGTCATATACTTCAAAGAAACTCAATATTTTTTTTTCTTCCACTTTTTTAAAATGGGAATAAATAATTTTTTTAAATTCCTCAATGCTGGCAAAAGGGTTATCGTTTAATAAATTTCTGTGAATCTTTAGAATTTCATTTTTTATTGTAGTAAGCCGCTCTTCCAACTCAATACAACCGGCATAAGTGGATTGAGCTTTCTGAAGTTTTACGTTCCATTTTGAAGGGTCGAGTTTTTCTCCAGTATTAAGAACAATTGTAGTATCGGTTTTAGCAGCGCATCTTATGTAAGCATAAATAGTTTTTTCTTTTTGCTTACTTTTTTTTATCAAGATAAAATCTTATTCTCATTACGATACTTTTAATATAATCGATAATACTCAAAATTAATATTTTACTTACAAATATCATACAAAATTAGTTTATTTATCTTATTTTTTATTAATTTAAATTAAACCGAAGGCAAAGAAAAAAAAAAGTATTTGTAAGTAAGTCAAAAACTTAAGTAAATTTAAATTAAGGAGTTATAAGTGGGTTCAAGAGCCTCATCCTCCGCCAATACTAATCATAAGCCCTTGCAGGATAAAAACTTACAAGGGCTAAAATTTTCTTGTTAAGTCAGAAAATTATTATAATATCAAATGAAAAGAAATGAATTAAATGATTCTCCAATTGAAGGGAAAACATATTCTTTATTTGGGAATTCAAGTTCTACAAATGAATATTACATCAAAATAAAAGAATTAACCGATACAATTATAGAAGAAGAACCTAACATAAATTCTGCTCTTAAAACATTACAGCAATATTCAAATAAAAAGCGATTCTTACGAAAAATCATCATCAATCCAATAAAAGATAAATTAATTTCCGACTGGCTCAATTTGATTAATACTGAATTAATGCCTTATACACAGAAAGTCAAAGAGCATTTAAGAAATTTATCTTTTACAAAATTTCGTGATAAAAGACTTCGTATAACACGTGAACAGTATCATCTATACATGCTCGAAATAGAACTGACCAATAGATTATTTGTGAATGATTTTAGAAACTCAGCTTTCAAAATTGCACTTCTGCCTTATTGTTTGCAGGACTTTTCAATGGAATGTAAATCTGAAAAAAATGATTTTGATTACCAATGCAAGCACTGTTCTTTAAGTTGCTATCAAAACCATGCAAGTATAATCCTGAAAAAAAATCAAATTGAGCCTTACATTTGGATGGATAGCGATATAAAAAAATTGGCTATGAATACAATGAAAAAAGGGCAGAGTTTTGGAATACTTGGCATAGCCTGTATTCCATTATTAGTTTGGGGAATGAGAAAATACCGAAAAAAAAATATTCCTGTCGTTGGTATTCCGTTAAATGCGAATCGGTGCAAACGCTGGTTTGGTGAATTCCTGCCAAATTCAATTAATTTGGATGAATTGGAAAAATTAGTTTCTTATTAAATATTAAGTCCAATCCAAAAAAAATAAAAACTGAATTCCAAAGTACAACTTTGGAATTAGTAAGCCCTTGATATATCTCATTCCAAAATTCCGATTTTGGAATGTAATTTTCACTAATAATACTTTTTGGAGAGGACTTAATATTTTTGACCTTATTATTTTATTCGAACTACTTTTTTCCAATCCATTTATCAATTAAAGCCAGAAACGTATCTGTTATTATAGGCTTTGTTACAAAATCGCAACAGCCTGCTTCATTACTAAATTTCCGTTCATAGTAATTTGAATAAGCAGTTTGTGCAATTACCTTGGCGTTTGGATTGAGAATTAAAATTTCTTTGGTAACTTCATATCCGTTAATATCGGCTAATTCTATATCCATCAAGACCAAATCAATATTCCCGATACTTTTAAATATTTCAATAGCCTCTTGTCCCTTTTGTGAAAAGTATAATTTGGCTTGAGTAAACTCTAACAGTTTCGATATCAATTCCAAATTATATTCATCATCATCTACAATTAAAATTGAACGACCAGACCAATCATAATTGCTTTCGACCGAATTCTGATAATCCGGTTCATCAATTAAAGCAGGACGATATGGAATTGTGAAGTAAAATGTAGTACCCCTGCCAACTTCGGATTCGCACCAAATACTTCCCTTCATTAGTTCCACTAATCCCTGTGAAATTGATAGTCCTAATCCCGAACCTCCGAATTTCCTGCTTGTAAATTTATCTTCTGCCTGTCTGAATCTTTCAAAAATAATTTTCTGCTTATCTTTTGGGATGCCTATCCCGGTATCCTGGACATAAAATTTCAACAGGTCATTTTCTAAAGAACATCCGTACTCAACTTGCCCATTTTCAGTAAATTTAATTGCATTGCCGATTAGATTGACTAAAATTTGCTGTAACCTTGCAAAGTCTGCAATAATACCACAGTCTTTACCTAATTGTTTACCAAAAATCAAAGAAACGGATTGATTTCTAATTAATTCATCCTGTGAAGAGAATGTATATTGTATATCATATAACAATTTATTAATGTCTACCATAGTCTCGTTAAGTTCCAATTGATTTGCTTCAATTTTAGAAATATCCAAAATATCGTCGATTATATTGAGTAAATCCATACCCCGTTTATTGATATAGCTGATATATTTCTTTTTTTCTGTTATATCCAAGAAGTCATCTGTCAGCAATTTGGAAAATCCAAGAATGGCATTCATCGGCGTCCTGATTTCATGCGACATATTGGCAAGGAAAGCAGATTTCAGATGGTCACTTTGTTCGGCTTGTTCTTTTGTTTTTATTAGTTCCAATTCTTCATTTTTTCTTTCGGTAATATCCAAATCTATGCCGTCAAAAAGTATTACTCCTCCATTGATTACTCTAGGCTTTGCAATATGTCTATGCCAGCGGATTTCTCCGGATTGTTTGCGAATCCTAACTGTATGGTCATAAATACACCCATCCCGGACAGCTTGTTCGGCTGCTTTTTGCCAACCGCCCCTATCTTCTTCGACAACCATATTGAGAAGAAGATTTGAATCTGATAAGGCTTCTTCGACGGAAATGCCATAAGATTCTTTAACTCCTGCGCTAAGATATGTAAAGCGGGATGTGCCGTCGGATTCCATTCTCATTTGGTAAATTTGTGCACCAGGCAGATTATCCCCGATAATACGGAACCGCGTTTCACTCTCTCGCAGTGCTTCTTCAACTCGTTTACGTACCGTGTCATCCCTGAAAACACCGAAAGTCCCAATATGATTACCTTGTTTGTCATATTGCGGAGTTGCCGTCACAAGCAACGTTCGACGTTCTCCATTTTTAAGGATATCTAATTCATAAGTAGAAACTAATCCCGATTTCCTCAATTGTGTTTCCTTTATTACAATCACATTGTGTTCGGGTATGATAAATTCTTTCAAATTTCTGTTAACTAATGTATGCGGTTCAACGCCAAATATTCTTTCACCTGCCGGATTTGCAAAAGTGAAATTTTCTTCAAGGTCAACAATTCCAATCCCTTCCCCTTGACTATTTACAAGCAAACGATATTTTTCTTCGCTTTCAATAAGTGCTTCTTCGGCTAATTTGCGGTCGGTGATATCATGCAAACTACCGACAATCAGGTAAGGTTCATTAAAATCATCTTTAATCAAACTGTAATTACCATGCAACCAGATATATTTACCATTCTTATGTTTCAATCGAAAGTCCCGTTCTATATAATTTTCACCCGAACCATCCGCTTCGATTAAATCATTACTGAAATTAATTAAGTTCGGCAAATCACCGGGATGTACATTGGATATTTGTGCATCGATATCCATTTTCATCAATTCATCCTGGGAATATCCAAGGATAGAAAAAATTTTTGGACTTACATATTCAAATTTTCCGGTGAGCAAGTTTTGGCGATAGAATATATCATTTGACCTTTCAATTATTTGCCGGAATCGCTCTTCGCTTTTTATAAGGGCTTCTTCTGCCATTTTTCTTTCAGTTATGTCAGTCATCATAGCAAAAGAACCATCGAACTTCCCATCTGAATTATAGATTGGAGTTGCAGATAGAATTACCCATAAATCACTTCCATCTTTACGGATTAATCTGATTTCATAAAAAGAAGAGATACCTTTTTTTCTATCTTGTATTTGTTGACTTGCTTCCATAATATTTTCCGGATGAGTAAGGTCATCTAATAAGTGAAGCCCTAACATTTCCTTTGGATTATAAGCAAGCATTTCCGCAAGCCGTTCATTTACGTTTTTAATCCTGAAATTCGAATCAAGTTCACAGAATCCTTCCCTTGTTGTCTTAATAAATTGCCTTATTTTTACATCTGCCTGTTGTAAAGCCCTATAGATATTTCTTTGTTTACCCCTGTAAACATAAGCAAAACCTAAACTCGTAACCAGAATTAAGATTAAAATAAATACAAAAATAAGTGCATTATGGAAGAGAATTTCCGAAAAAATCTCGTTTTCGTCAACTTTTGAAATCATTACCCAATCAGTTCCGGCTATTGGCAGGGCATCGGCAATGACATTTACACCTCTGTAATCGCTGCCATGAATTATTCCAACAGTTCCTAATGCTGCCTGAACGGCTGGAATTTCTTTTTTAGATAAATGTATTTTGAATTTGAGAGCTGTGTTCTTTTTATATCTCAGTTCACTAAGGAATACTACACTATCGCCTTCCTTTTTAATTATAAAATTCTCTGCCGTCCTGCTCGGTGTTGGCCAGGTTCTGATAAGAGGAAATAAATAATCATCGGGATCTATTCTGAAAATTATTGCAATCGAATACTTTTTCCCGGAGAAATTTATTGGTGAAATAAAATCATAATGTAATCTGTTATGTTCGTTACAAAAATAAAGATTATCTAAAACTATATTTTTATCAATAGATTTTTTTATATAATTAATTGTGGTTTTATTTATGATTTTGTCCTGACTTTGTAATGTTATCAAAACCTCTCCTTCTGAATTGACCAACATGATATTTTCAAATTGATATCCTTCTAAAGGCAGACTTAACCGCTGTTCAATTTTTTTCTGCAATACTTTATTACTTCTTTTATCTAACCATTTCTCAATTCCTTCGATAAATAATTGTGATTTAGAAATTACAATCGCATCTGCCATCCGCTCCTGTCGCCATTTTACCATCTGTCCTACTTTTAATTCGGCGATTGCTTTCAATTCATCATATTTGTCCTTCTCAACATTTGATTTTACATGGTTTCTATATAGAACACCGGTAATTATGAAAATTATACTTATTACTAAAGTAAGTGAAAATGCTCCAATTTTTGATGATAAATTTAGTTTATAAAGATTCTGCATATTATTCCTTAATTTTTAATTTTTCTATTCAAAATGTAACATTTGAAATTTAGATATTTCTATCTCAAAATACATGAAAATATGGTTTATAGATTTATAATTTTTATTCTTTTTTCACAACCTTATACCTTACTGACAACAAGAATGATAATTATTATTTATAGGACTTCAATTCAAGGCTATCTCAAAAGCCAAGTAGAATGTCATTCTGAACGAAGTGAAGAATCCAGTCCCAATGCTGCTTCTGGATTCTTCACTTCGTTCAGAATGACATTCCACCAATTTTTCAACTTATGAGTCAAACTCATAATTTTCTTTTTAACGGTTTATTATCAGTTTTTACAAGTTTCATGGTTATTTTTCTGTTCATATACAAAAATGAATAATTATCAATATTAAATATTAATATACAAAAATTCCCAAAATAATTTTGAATTAAGAAATAAAGAAATTCCTGCTATTAATGCAAAAGAAAATTGCTCAGGCAAAATCTTTCAAGTTATTTTTTGCCTGTTGCCATACTTTCAAAGCGTTTTCGAATGGTAACAGAACACGCTCAAGAACTCCATTAGTAAGCGCTATTGCCATACCGTAATTCGTTATTGGAATACCATGAGAAACAGCTTTATAAATTCGTCTTTTCATTTCCTGCCCGGTAAGCATACACCCACCGCAATGAATGATAACTTTGTAATCGCTGAGATTATCGGGATAATCACGTCCTGCAGCATAATCAATCTGAATATCGGAACCGAGATACTGAGTAAGCCAGCGGGGAAGTTTAACTCTTCCGATATCGTCTTCATTGGCATGGTGACTGCACGCTTCCGCAATTAGAATTTTATCTCCGGCATGAAGTTTTTCTATTGCAGCAGCGCCGCGTACTTGCTCGTTTAAATCACCCTTGAAACGTGAAAATAAAATTGAGAAAGTTGTACATTTAATATCAAGCGGTGTTTCGGCAACCATTTTCATTACAACCTGGGAATCACAGACAACCAAATCCGGCTTTTTAGTTAGATATTGCAATGCCCGGAAATATTCATTTTCCTTTACAACCAAAGCTATTGCATTATTATCAAGAATACCTCTGATTGCCTGAACCTGAGGCAGGATGATTCTCCCTTTAGGGGCTTCCATATCAATAGGAACAATTAACACAGCTATTCCACCCGGAGGCAGCAAATCACCTATTAGGGGCTGGGGTTCTGTAAATCCTTGCGGTAAAATATTGATTATAGCATTCTTAAATTCATTAATATACTGCTCACGTTGAGCTATATTGACAGATGAGCATTTGATAATATTTAAATTGTGATTACCGATAGTTTCGATAAATTCACCGGAAGGCTCACCGGTATCGATTTTATTTATAACAATGAAAAAAGGAATTTCAGTATTCAAAATTTCATCATAAAATTCCTGTTCTGCATCTGTCCATACGTTTGGTTCGACTAAAAGAACGATAACATCTGCGCGATTGAAAATTCTTTTTGTACGCTCGAGTCTTTTATCGGCTAAAATAGATGTATCATCGAAGCCTGCAGTATCTAAAAATACAACAGGACCAATGGGCAGAAGCTCGAAGGATTTTTCAACTACGTCTGTAGTGGTGCCGGGTTGTGAGGATGTCATTGCTACATCCTGATTAGCGAGCATATTAAGAAAACTGGATTTGCCGACGTTTGTTCTGCCGAAAATTCCAATCTGAAGGCGCATCGATTTAGGAGTGGTTTCCGTTTTCATATTTCTGCTGAAAGAGTAGAGAAATTCAATTTATTCGATATCTCCTTAGCTGCAGTAATGTATTTACGGGCTTCCAATGGGTCATTGTTTTCCAGTATATTTCCAATATTTATCATGGTAAGAAGTTGTAATTCAGTAGCCAAATTATCGGACTTGGAAGCTAATTTTCTCAAAATTTCGAGGGATTCGCCCCGACTGCCGCGAGTTGCCCTCAGAACTGCAATAGCATTAGCTGCAAGGGATTCTGCAAACAGAGCCGGGCGAATATCCTGGTTAACACTTTGAGAATTGTTCTCTTCTAAGACAGATAAAGCTTCCGTGCAATAGCGCTCTGCATCCTGCCAATTTTCCGATTCGCTATATGCCCGTCCGGCAAAGGAGAATAACTGGCTCTTCTCATAAGGATTCATCGCATCATTATGATTAGTAATTAATGCAAGAGCTAACTCAGCAGCCTGCTCGAAGTGTCCTGCTAAAAACTCCTTTATGACTGCCTTCCTGGAAGAAGAGAATTCAAAATCAATTTTGGTGCCGGTCGGTTTGCCTTCTTCATTGCCATCCTGTAATTCCTGCAAGGAGTTCTCGTAAGACGGTTCCATACTTTTGATTACTTCGGAGAAGAATAAATTGTCTGCTTCCGAATTCTCGTTTTCCTGGGTAGTTTTTGTGCCGATGTTAGAGAATGTATCATAAGTTTCTTTGATTACATCTGCATTACCGTACTTTTGGGCATATTGTGCCGAAGCTAATAGCATTTCCTTTGCTGTTGAATCATCTCCAGCTTCGGCGCTGTGGGCTGCAATAAATGGAGCAATTTCTTCTCGAATCATCTCATCAGATTCGTTGTATTTTGTTTTCAGTAAAGCTGCTATTTGCCCATGTAGAGCCACATGCTCTTCGTATTCCAGTGTTTTCTCGAAGTAAGAATGATAAAATGCCTGAGTAAATCTATAAACAGTAGTTTTCACTCCATATCTGAAGTGTGCGCCAATACTTTTGAAAATATCGGTTTTATGCTGAAGACTTCGAAGTTTCTTGATTGTCGTTAAAACATCGCATTTGAGCAGCTCCGATACGACCAAGGATGTAAATTCCCTTCCTTCTGCGCTGCATACGGCAAGAGTATTTCTTTCTTCGTCGCTGAGTTTCTCAATTGTCTGAGAGAAAGCATTATGAACTGATGACGGCATGAATTTTGTATCGAGGAAATCCTCATTGAAAGTACCATCAGCCCTCATTGGCGGATTGTTTATAAAATATTTCAGGTATTCGATTATTACTCCAGGCACTCCCAAAGATTGCTCAATCAGCCATCCTTCGAATTTACGATTTTGAATATATGCAGGAAGTTTTGATTTACATAATAAACCAACCTGCCCAATTGATAAAGGTTCAAGTTCGATTTCATCAAATTTCCCGGTTTCAATATATTTCCGGATAAAACCATGAAGTGGTGATGCGTGGCTCTGAATAACACTTTTCCTGTAAGAAACTACAATAATAACAGGGATTTTCGAAATATTCCCGGCGAATAAATCTAATAATTCGATTGACTGGGCATCTGCATAATGAAAATCATCGATTAATATGACCAAATGCTTTTTATCTGCGATAAAGCATATTTTTTCATAATATTCCGCCGAGCCGCTGCTGACATGGGTTTTGCTTTGTACTTCCCTTGCTTTTATATCGTTTTTATATTGCCGTAAATCCCTCGTTATTTCCTTTGTAGCATAGAAAACGTCTCCAATCAGGGGAATGGAAGCCAATGCTGTCATACCGATATTGAGCGCTAATAATTTTTTTGCCGAGAATTCTTTATTTTCATTTAATTTAATAATTGCCTTGGTAAACGGCAGTAGTGGCTGTATATTACCCAATGAAAAATTTCCAATCGGGGTCTGGCATTCCACCAATACCGGGATTGCTTCATATTCCCGTCCGGAGGATAACGTTTCAAATTGCTGCATTAAATAAGTTTTGCCGTAAGCCTGCTCACCTGAAATGCAAACAATAGAGCCAATACCGGATTTCAGGTTTGCTAAATGCTTTTTGAAATTATTCTGATTTTCATTTCCTACGGCTGTTTCTTTGCTCATATTACTATTACTTATTAGTAAATAATTCAGGATTCAAATTTAATGAAATTTCATCAGTCATTATAATTTAAACACCAACTGCATCAGCGCCCCAAATCAATTTATGAAGCTGTATTTGAAACCTGACATTAAGTCTGTCTTCCAGAATCCACTCTGCCAGATTTTTTAAATCGAGCTGTCCTGAAACAGGGGAGAAGAGTATTGCAGCAGTACGGCGATTCAAATCGAATTCATCGATTACCCGTATAGCCCAGTCATAATCTTTTCTGCTTCCAATAACGAATTTCACTTCGTCATTTTTTGTAATGATGTCGAGATTAGTGTAGTCATTATGTTTCCATGCATTTGAGTCCGGACATTTCATATCGAGAATTTTAATTACTCTCGGGTCAATTCCTTCGATACTTTTGGAGCCACTCGTTTCGAGTGCAACGGTATAACCAATATCGCACAGGTATTCCATAAATGGGAGTGAATTGGTCTGCAGAAGCGGTTCTCCGCCCGTTAATAATAAATATTTACAATTATATTTTTCTATTTCAGGCATTATCTCACCGACAGTCATTTCTTTTCCTGCATTTTTGATTTCCAAAGCATAAGGTGTATCGCACCATTGACAGCGAATATGGCAGCCCTGGAGCCTGATGAATACACATGGTAATCCGGTAAGAGTGGATTCTCCCTGTATCGAATAAAATATTTCCGATACCTTAAATTTCAAATCATTTATATTATTCATTTATATATTCTTGAGTTAATAATAATAAGTTTATTTTCGGGTTAAAAGAGCAATTGACTCTAAATGATATGTCTGGGGAAACATATCGACCGGTTGTGCGGAAATAATATCGTATTTTTCGGAAAGTAACGCACAATCACGTGCCTGAGTAACCGGATTGCAGCTTACATAAACAATTTTCGGTGGTGCAATTTCCATTAAATTCTCAATTAGATTATTAGTCATTCCGGAGCGCGGCGGGTCTAAAATAATTATATCCGGTCGTTCCAGATTGCGCAGCAGTTCCGGCATTTCACGGCTATGTAAATCACTGCAAATAAAATCAACATTACTAATTGAATTAATATTTTTGTTGTTATTTGCATCGTTGACCGAGCTCTGGCTCAATTCAATGCCAATAACTTTTCCGGCAATAACGGCTGCGGGAAGGGAAATGGAGCCTGTTCCGCAATACAAATCCCAAACTGTTTGAGAGCCGTTAATTTTAGCAGTTTCGAGAATTTTTCCTATGAAACCATCCAATGCCTGCGAATTTGTCTGGAAGAAAGAAAACGGCGATATTTTGTAATTCAAACCAAGAATTTTTTCAGTTATATAATCCTGTCCTTTAGAGAATATAATATCACCTATGGCAACAGGTGTAATTTTACTATTAACGGCATGATGCATACTCGTGATTCCAAGCACCTCCGGATTGAAATCATTATAAAACCATTTCAGGAAATCATTTTCTATGTCATCGACCGGTTTATTTGTAATCAGGTTTACCATGCAATCATCCGTTGCCCTGGCTCTTCTAATTACCAAATGCCGCAGGAATCCTATATGCTTTACTTCATGATATGCTGACACATCAAGCCTTAACGCCTGCTCCCGGATTGTATTAAGAATATTATCATTTCCTTCAGGCTGAATCAAACATTTCTCAATATCCAAAACTTTATCGTATCTACCCGAAACATGCAGCCCAAGAGCAAAGTATTTATGTGCAATATCAGAATCAACCAGTAATTCAGCATTTGTTAACCAACGAGATGCCCCGAAAGAGAACTCCATTTTATTCCTGTAATGCCATGGTTCGGAAAGCGATAAAATAGGCTTGTACTCTATGTTTGGAATTTTTCCTATTCGGTAAAAAGCGTCTTCAATATGCCTTTGCTTCCATTTTAATTGTTCAGGGAAATCTATATTTTGCCATGAACACCCACCGCATACTCCAAAATAAATGCAGGGAGCTTGCTGTCTATGCGGCGATGGCTCTAAGATTTCATTAATCCTACACTCGTAATAAGTTTTTTTCTTTCTGATTATTTCTGCTAATACAGTATCTCCCGGCACACCGCCTTTGACGAAATAAACAAACCCGTCACTTCGGGCAATAGATATTCCCTCGAAACCAATAGCTTCTATTTTTAGTTGAATTATTTTCCTCTTTGAATTCATTATCTATCTATTTAATCAAATCAATTACCTTAAATTTCGGTATTGAGTTTAGAAAATCCATTATTAAAAAACATTCAATATACTAATAATTCATAAATTCAAAGTAATGGAAATTTTATTAATTTTATATTTTTTCAGTAGATAAATAAAAGATTTTCATTTAATGGAATAATATATTATGAAACAAAAACTTCAGGCAAAAGTCAGCTCAAAAGATGAGAAAAAGTTCGTTAAACAACTTATAAAACCCCCAAAAGATTTGCCCATAAGCATTGTATTAATCATATTTGCCGTAACAACAGCAATATTTTTCTGGGGACATCTCGCCGGTACCAGCTTTTTCTGGGAGGATTTCGTAGAATATATTTATCCAACACAATCATTTGCTGCAGCGGAATTCGCTCGTGGTGTGATTCCATTCTGGAATCCATACACCTTTGCAGGAATGCCCTTTCTTGCTGATTTGCAGGTCGGATTTTTCTACCCATTCAATAGAATATTATCACTTTTCGTAGATTCTAATGGTTGGTTATCGGTAGGCTGGCTGCAGTTTATTATAATTCTGCACTTTTTTATTGCACAAACCGGGATGTATTTATTATGCAGGGAACATAAGCTCAGCTCGATTGGCTCTATGATTTCGTCGGTATCTTACTCCTTTTCGATGATTTTGGTTTGCCATGTAATTCACCCTATGATAGTCGAACACCTTGCATGGTTACCGTTTATTATTTTATTTTTTTCAAAAGGTATAAAAAGCCGCAGAATAAGATTAGCAGTCATTGCCGGATTATTACTCGGAATGTCTTTTCTATCAGGACATCCACAAATGACCTTATACGAAATGCTCCTTATTGGGTTCCTGTTTCTTTGGGAACTCGTACTTGGTTTAAAGAACAAGGAAATTGCAGGAGCAGGAGTCATCCGCTTTTTACTTTGTGGAATAATACCAATAATCATATCGGTTGGAATTTTTGCTATACAGTATTTGCCTTCGAAAGAATTAGCAACACTTTCGCAGCGCAATGAATTGACTTATGAAAAATCATCCGAAGGTTCGCTCGAATTCAAGCAATTATTCTGCTCAATATCACCGAATTTATTCGGAAGCGTGAACCCGAAAGAAAACAGTTTTAGCCTGAAAAGCACTGGTACAGATGGTTCATCAAAAGATGCGCCATATTATTATTATTGGGAAACAGCATATTATTTCGGTATAGCTGCATTGCTATTAGGTTTATTCGGAACTTTCACACAAATAAAAAATCGTTTCGTGATATTTTTAGTAATAATTTCCGGCTTCGGGGTTATATTTGCACTTGGTTCTAACGGATTTTTATATTCGCTTTTTTTCAATTTGCCACTATTCGGAAGTTTCCGCAATCCTTCCAGAATGATTTTCTTTACTGTTTTTGCGATGAGTATTTTAGCAGGCTTTGGATTCGATGCGCTCTGGAATTCCGGTGGTGAGAGAAAAACAATTTTGAAATTTTCATTAATTAGTATTGGTTTAATTTTTATTTCATTTTTAGCATCAACCGGCAGCCTGCACTCTGCTTTTGAGTCCCAATCAGGTGTACTTTCAGCTTCCGATGAAACAAGCACAATAACATTATTCTTTGCAATTGTAATTTTTGTATTTGGTTACCTGGCAGCCAAAGGGAAAATTAAGATTGAAATTGTAGGGGGTTTAATATTCATCATAGCATTTGTCGATTTATTATTCATTAGTTCTGAATTTATTTCAAGTAAGCAGGACCCTAAGAAATCTTATGCTGTCGAGCCTGAATTAAAGCAATTATTCAAACCAAATCCACCTAAAGAAATTTTCAGGATAAATGCAAGAATGTACAATCCATCATACTCTGCAATGATGCGCAATCAGGGCTTGTTAGATAAAATTATGATGCTTGAAGGGTACAATCCATTAAGATTGGAAAAAGTCATACCACCGGATTTGAGCCGGAATGAACTAAATGCTCTCTATAACGTGAAATATCAAATTGATTTAAACCCGGACAGGCAGCCGGTTTTCAATAAAAGGGATTTGTTTTTCCAACGTGCCTGGCTTCTGCATAATGCAATAATTATTCCTGAAAAGCAGGTTTTCGATGAGATGAAGAAAAAGCATTTTGATTTAAGTGTAGTAGCAATTTTGGAAGAGCAGCCCGATGTCAAATTACCGGGATTGGAGCCGGATTCGAGCGATGTTGTGGAATGCCTGGATTACCAAAGTAATTCTTTTAAGTACAAAGTAAATTCCCAGAATGCCGGTATTCTTTGCTTCAGCGAGATTTGGTATCCGGCATGGAAACCATATATAGATGGCAAACCTGCTAAGTTGCTAAGACTCGATTATTGCTTGCGAGCTGTAGCCCTCGATAGAGGAATACATACCGTCGAAATGCGCTATGAATCAGAAACATTTAAAACAGGCGCATATATTACTTTATTTACATTAATATTATCAATAATTTTAATATTTATCCCTATCCGAAAGAATAAGGAATAGAAACTTCCAAATTGTCATTCTGAACGAAGTGAAGAATCTTCTCAAAAATAAGAATCAAAATAATTCAACAAGATTCTTCACTTCGTTCAGAATGACATTCGTTTGACAATTAAACAGACTCAAATGCAGATTTTAACTATTAAAGTAAATTTTTATTATCAATTAAATGTAATGTACTTGAAGAAAACTTGCGGAAAGAGAGGGATTCGAACCCTCGGTACCCTTTCGAGTACACACGCTTTCCAGGCGTGCCAGTTAAACCACTCCTGCATCTTTCCGAATTTCAAATTTAAGAATTTTTCCCGATATTTCCTATTTAATCACAGGCAGTCATAAAGAAATTCAAAATCGGGAATCATACTCTACGCAGTCCCGGAGCCACATACCGTAGTAAAATAAAGAGCGGAATTTCTACCTCTTTATTGATAAATATAATAAAGTTGCAACAAAAAGAAAATTTACTTAATTTATATTTTTTAAATTATGGTAAAAAAATGAGAGTATTGAAGTATATTCTTCTTGCGTTGCTTTCGCTGGTAGTTTTGTTTTTCTTAATATCGCTAATCCTGCCTACAAAGTATCAGGTAAGCCGCTCTATCACAATTCAGGCTCCAATCGATTCAATATATGATAATATTATCGATTTGAACAGATGGGATAGATGGGTTCGTTGGACACATGAGGTTGACAACACGTTAAAGAAGACCTACGAACTAAATGCAAACGGTGAGAAAGTAGCATTCAGGTGGGCAAGTGAGAAATTCGGAACCGGAAAAATCCATATTACAAAATCTGTTCACAATAACCTTATTGAATATAATTTATTAGTAAATTATGAACGTTTCTCTACAAAAGGGAAATTCACATTTGTTGCAGCCAAGGAGGGAATCGAAGTGACCTGGTTTAATTTCGGGGAATTGCACGACCCAATTTCCAGATATATAGGATTATTCATGGATTCAATGCTGGGACCTGATTTCGAATATGGTTTGAAAAAATTACAATATATCCTGGAGAAACATTAAGAAATCATATCAAATGAACATTTCTGCAAAAATGGAATTAATTTATTTAGGTATTATTTCGAATTCATATTCATTAAACCCAAAGTTGTTTATTACTGACATACCTGCCGGTATGCCCGTTATAAAGCCAGATACAAAGGTTAATATTGGCTATTCAAAACAATTTTCAAAAGAATTTACAATAGCATCATGGGATATTTCTTCCGGTAAAATTATTGCCGAATTGAAGGAAATAAATACTCCCGAGCAAGCTGCAGCATTGAAAAATTCTGCCGTTTTTATAAAGGAAGATAATATCATAGAAGTTTTGGCAGATAATAATTATCATAAAGTCGGTGAATTGGAAAATTGTCAGGTGTTTGATTACGAAACCGGTGATGTTATCGGTAAAGTTGTAGATGTATGGCTCTTGCCGGCAAATGATGTTTGGGTTGTGGAAACAACAAATGGAAAACTTCCCGTGCCTGCTATTGAGGAAGTTATTAAGAAAGTTGATATTAACTCAAAAAGGATAGAAATCCTGCTGATACCCGGATTACTCGATTTGCTTACAAATGAACCGGAGCATTAGGAATGAGAATTGAATTAATTGCTGCTGTACCTGAGATATTCGATTCTGTTTTGAAAAACGGCATTTTCCGGATAGCACAGGAAAAAAAATTGATCGAAATTCACGTTCACAACCTGCATGAATACAGCAATAATCGATTCGGTCATATTGACGATACTCAATATGGAGGAGGAGCCGGCATGGTTATAACTTGTGAACCGGTATTTGCATGCATCGAAAAACTTATGTCAGAACGAAATTATGATGAAATTATTTACATGACACCGGATGGCAAGCCGCTTACGCAAAGTGAATCGAATAGATTATCTTTGTTACAAAATATAATTATCCTTGCCGGACATTACAAAGGGATTGACCAGAGAATAAGAGATAAACTGATTTCACTGGAAATATCATTAGGTGACTACGTTTTAAGTGGAGGGGAATTACCTGCCGTCGTATTAACTGATTCTATTATACGATTGTTACCCGGCGTAATGACAAATGCTGAATCCGCACTTGAAGATTCTTTTCAGAGCGGACTACTCGAAGCTCCTCTTTACACCAAACCGGCAGAATTCCGGGGGATGAAAGTTCCGGAAGTGCTGCTGCAGGGAAATCACAAGGAAATAAATAAATGGCGGGAAGAACAAGCTTTGATTAAAACTCACGAACGGAGACCCGATATACAAACATAACAGATAAAAAAATGAAATACTTTTTGTATTTTAAATTATTATTTATTATTTTAAAATTTAGAATTAGCGAAATTTATAAAAATTCGGAGAAATACATGCCATATAACGAGTCATTTACTAAAGATCAATGGACAATTCTCGAATTATCTATTCTGTGGATATTTGAAGCAGTTGCAAAAGCAGATGGAAAGCGGGATTTGAAAGAATGGGAAGCTATGTCGATTGTGCACCGAAAATCCGAGCAATTCGATAATGAATTAATGCGTGAAGTTCTCGATGCTTTCTTCTATGATATGGATGCTATCAATGATATGTTTCGTTCCGACCAGAATATTATTGAAGATGGATTCCGCGCCATTTCTAGCTTTTTGGATAAATGCGTCAGTCCTAAGGATGCCCTGGGTTTCAAAAAGAGTTTGATTGTTATCGGCACATACATTGCCAACGCATCAGGCGAATCATATACAGGTTCCAACATTAGCAATGAGGAGGCACAAGCTTTGCAGGATATCTGCGATTATTTGAACCTGACTCAGGCTGATTTGGAAAGAAGTCCATCGGTTATTTCGATAGTTGAATCGCTTTTTAAAGTGAAACCAAAATTATAATATTACATTTTAAAGCGACAATTGTATCAACGGATATTAGCGTAGTACTAATATCCGTTTTTTTTCCTGAGGATGAGACTAAATGAAAACTATAAAAAAAGGTAAAATATCATTCTGAACTTGTTTCAGAATCCATAATGCTCATGAATACTGGATTCTAAAACAAGTTACCAATGACAGATTTATCTTAATTCAAAAAAGTTCAATAATTTCAAGTTTGATAAATCCCCCCTACCCCCCTTTTTCAAAGGGGGATTTAAGAATATTTTTCTTATCCCCCTTTGAAAAAGGGGGGGGGGGATTTCTCTTGAATTTGTCATTTAATATTCTTATTAATTCCATTATTTTGGCGTTCAGAATGACATTTATCTTAACTTTCACACAGTCTCATCCGCAGGATTGACATTTTTTAGAACTACCCTGATATATAATTTAACTTATATCGCTCATTAATTCTTCTTTTAATTTCAAAATTTTCGGGGCATTGATATATAAACGGCTACTACCGTTTTTATCCAGATTAAAAATATAATTTAAGGTTTGCATTTTGTTTATCGATTCGGAAGCCTCATCAGCATTGATTTTTAGCTCCCTCACAATATAATCTACCGGTTCTTTGAATGGAGCACGTTCTAAATTTTTTTGCATAATTAAAGCAAATATTAAATAATCCTGCATGGAAATAAAATCCGGCGAATCCTTTGGTATTTTCAATATCAAAGGAATAAACGAAATAGCTGAGAATACCGGAGAGCGCAGCAGTTCCCGGATTTGATTGAGGGACTCTTTATATTTTAAGAAAAGATAGGACCTAAGCCCGATTTCAAGCAGCAGAAGATTATTTTTCTGGTTAAATTCGACTTCCAATTCGTTTTCACTTGTTAAACCTGCAAAAAAATAAGATTTAATTCCAAAAACCTTTTCTCCGATAGAATGTAAAATGTTCTTCAACTCTTCTTCTTTGGTTGTGACGATTTCACGGAGTTGTTTTATTTCCATGTTTTTTAATTCTGTTATCATTTTTTTGTTGAATGCTAAGATAAAATCAGCTTTGGTTTTTTGAACTTTTTCACTTTGCAAATTTTTTGCCTGAATTTCTTTCTCCATACAATCATTAAGCTGGGATGCGAAAGAATAAAAATGCGCTCTTTCTGAATAATAAATTTCTTCGGTAAAATTCTTAATTGCACTCTCATCTGCAATAGTGAAGGCATCGACTGATTGAAAAATTTTCGATAAATTTTCTTTGGTACTTTCTGCATATTCTGCAAGTAAAGTCACTGTATATTTTTCCATATCCCGAATAAAATCATCCAGACTCATACTGGTACTGACTTCCGAGACAAGCCAGCTTTCTTTCTTAAAATTCTTTGTCTTAAAAAAATCGAAAACGGTCGAATCAGAGCGTTTGAACTCCGTTACATGATACATCAGGGACTGGTCTTTCAATCGGGCAATCAAATCAGTCAAATTACTATCATTATACCAAACATCCCTGCTGCTTATATGAATAATCTTATTCCCAACCTTGGTTTTATCAACTATATGAAACCATGTGTTCCATGAAACATCGTTAGCATCCCAAATATAAAATCTATAATCCGAAAAAGTTTCGATTTTTTCTACATTACGGTTGAATAGTACTATGCCATGCGACTGATAAGTATTAACCGAATCAACAGAGTAAGTTTGCTTCAAAGTATCTCCCAGAGCTGTTTTATAGCTTGCTACCTGCCGGTAAGGATTCATATATGCTTGTCCGCATTTAATTTCTTTACCGTCCGTGCGCCAAACACCGGTTTCGAGATTATTATTTTCAAATGATATTGCGCCGCCATGATTTTTAAATTCCAAAATAATTATAGCATTTTTCTTGATTAGTACAGCGTCAATCAATTTTTCCTGGCAACTGAAATTACCGATTAAAAATACATTATCAGGTCGGGACTCGTAGAGTGGACCTAACTCATTGTACAATTCTTCGAACAAAAGATTTTCATAAGTATCTTCGAACTCTTTTGACTTATAAACGTAGAGGGACATGATGAGAACTCCTTATAATAAAAAAATTCAAATTAACGAAAATTTCTTATCAAATAAAAAAAATAGCTTATATTTGAAGTCCTGAAGCGGTTTTATAAAAAAAAATAAAAAAAAATAAAAAAAAACTTGCATAGAATAAAAAAAAGACTTATTTTTGAATTCCCTTATGGGACGCACTTTGAAAACAGGGAGTCGAAAGAAAAAAGAAGAGTTAAGCCAACGATCATGAATCAAATCAAACTCAAAATATAACAACGGAGAGTTTGATCCTGGCTCAGGACGAACGCTGGCGGCGTGCCTAACACATGCAAGTCAAGGGGTAGCAATACCACTGGCGCACGGGTGAGTAACGCGTAGGTAATCTGCCCTTATCCGGGACATAACGTCGGGAAACCGGCGCTAATATCCCATGAGGTATCTCACGATATCAAAGCTTCGGCGGAAAAGGATGAGCCTGCGTCTGATTAGCTAGTTGGCGGGGTAAAAGCCCACCAAGGCTGCGATCAGTAGCTGGTCTGAGAGGACGATCAGCCACACTGGAACTGAGACACGGTCCAGACTCCTACGGGAGGCAGCAGTGAGGAATTTTGGTCAATGGGCGAAAGCCTGAACCAGCGACGCCGCGTGTAGGATGAAGGGGCTTTGCCCTGTAAACTACTGTCGGGAGGGAAAAGAAGAAGCCTACGGCTTCTGGGATTGTACCTCCAAAGGAAGGGTCGGCTAACTACGTGCCAGCAGCCGCGGTAATACGTAGGACCCAAGCGTTGTCCGGATTTACTGGGTGTAAAGGGTGCGCAGGCGGGCTTGTGCGTCAGAGGTTAAATCTCACGGCTCAACCGTGAAACTGCCTTTGATACGGCAAGTCTTGAGTACGAGAGAGGATGGTAGAATTCCTGGTGTAGCGGTGAAATGCGTAGATATCAGGAGGAATACCAGTGGCGAAGGCGGCCATCTGGCTCGTAACTGACGCTGAGGCACGAAAGCGTGGGGAGCAAACAGGATTAGATACCCTGGTAGTCCACGCCCTAAACGATGTATGCTTGGTGTTGGGGGGTAACCCCCAGTGCCGGAGGTAACCCGTTAAGCATACCACCTGGGGAGTACGATCGCAAGGTTGAAACTCAAAGGAATTGACGGGGGCCCGCACAAGCGGTGGATCATGTGGTTTAATTCGATGCAACGCGAAGAACCTTACCAGGGCTTGAAGTGCGATGGACCGCATCCGAAAGGATGCTTCTCTTCGGAGCCGTCGTAGAGGTGCTGCATGGCTGTCGTCAGCTCGTGCCGTGAGGTGTTGGGTTAAGTCCCGCAACGAGCGCAACCCCTATCCTTAGTTGCTAGCAGTTCGGCTGAGCACTCTAAGGAGACTGCCCACGCAAGTGGTGAGGAAGGTGGGGATGACGTCAAGTCATCATGGCCCTTATGTCCTGGGCTACACACGTGATACAATGGCCAATACAATGGGCGAAACCGCGAGGTTGAGGTAATCCCAAAAGTTGGTCTCAGTTCGGATTGAAGTCTGCAACCCGACTTCATGAAGCTGGAATCGCTAGTAATCGTAGATCAGCACGCTACGGTGAATACGTTCCCGGGCCTTGTACACACCGCCCGTCAAGCCATGGAAGCTGGGGGCGCCCAAAGCCGCAAGTAATTGCGTCTAAGGCGAACTCAGTGACTGGGGCTAAGTCGTAACAAGGTAGCCGTATCGGAAGGTGCGGCTGGATCACCTCCTTTCTAGAGATTTTTCTCATAATAAAATTACGCTTAACTCTTTTTTCGATTCCCTGTTTTCTTGGTGCGTATGCCAACGAAAAGAAACCCCTGCCCTAAAAGGCGAGGGGTTTTTTCGTTTTGTATATTCTACAAATTTTTAGAGTTTGTAAAATTTTTTCTTAAATTTGCATCATGGTTAAGAAACTGAAAATTGGTATTTGGGATAAAATCAAAATTTATAAATATAGAATATTCTTTTTGATATTCACAGTATTATTTGCAATCAAAACACCTGATAAACTTTGGGAAAAAATTGAACCAGAATTATTTCATACATTGGAATTCCCTGTAGCAGAGGATAATGAGATTTTGATAATCATTTCCCAGGCTAATGATATTAGAGAAAAAAAAATCAGATTGAATTACCATCATGCTATTGCTCATAAAATTCAATTATATGTCATTAACAATATGATAAAAAATAATTTAGGCTCAAATTTTAAAGTTCGACTTACGACTTTGGAAAAGGAAATAATATATTATGAAAATCAGGCAGTTGAAATTGCGGATAGATATAATGCGGCAATTATTATATCAAGTTGTATTGATGATGAAGGAATTAATAATTACATTTTAATAAAGGGTAAACCTTGGGGAATTATATTGAAAAATGATATTAAGGCCATATTTGGGAATAAAATAAGAATTGATACTGACAGTGTAAATCAAACCATATTAAAAGATGGAGTGATACAAACTCTTCATCTTTTTATTCATGCAATTGGAATAGTATTTTTGGAAAAAAAGGATTCCATAAAAGCAGCTACCTTTTTTCAGTATGCATTAAATTCAACCTTTATAACTAATAAAATTGACCCGAGTCCAACTCATTTAATATTAGGTGAATATTATCAATTGAATTCCCTAAAAAATGATTATCGTGAAAAAGCCATAGCTGAATATCAAGAAATAATAAATTATATTAATCTTAAAGATGCATTCATTGATTCAAATTACTATCTGTCCCGAGCTAACATCCATATTGGATATTACTATTATAATAAAAATGATTATGATTCAGCTTTTAAATATTTATCATCTGCTACAAAATATGAACTAAATTCTACATTTTATGAATATTTAGGAAGAACATTAATAAATCTTCAAAAATGGGATGACGCTTTAGTAAATTTTGACACTGCAATCAATTTAGGACAAGCAAATAAGGATTTTGTAAGCAATATGTATATTTGTAAAGCACAGGTTTATTATGAAAATGATAATTTAAAATTATACAGAAAAATGCTGGATTCCTCCTTGATATACAATCCTCA
This sequence comes from Ignavibacteria bacterium, assembly GCA_016844745.1. Taxonomy (GTDB): domain Bacteria; phylum Bacteroidota; class Ignavibacteria; order Kapaibacteriales; family UBA2268; genus JAERMQ01. The sequence goes on from JAERMQ010000005.1 coordinate 119,822, forward strand.
AAATAAATTGGCAAAAGAAAATATTGATAGTTTAAATTCTTTTGAGAGAAGACCATTACAATGATTCAGTGCAGAAATGAAATATTTATTAATTTTTTAAATTCTTTAAATAATTTTAAGGAGAATAGTTGATTACGAAGAGTTTTATATTTTGTTTTCTAATTATCTATTTTATTCTAAATACTTTATTTGGCATATATCTTATAGTGTGGAATGATACAATAAGTATAATTTTTTTTATTCTCCTGAGCATAGGTAATATCGAATTTGCTTTCAGTTTTACAGAGTTAATTTTTACTTTGATGCTAAAGAAAAAAGATTTGCCATACTTAGAAATTTTGAATCACTATCCTGAAGTTGCCTTACTTTATGTGACATGTAATGACTATTTCTACAAATCAATAGAAAGTCTGTCTTGTCAATCATATAAAAATTATGATATTTTCATACTCGATGATTCGGATGAAATTAAATATCAAAATGATTTAGATGAATTTGGATTCAAAATAATTCGTAGAGGTACAAGAAAAGGCAACAAAGCTGGAAATTTAAATAACTGGCTTAAAATTTATGGAAGCAAATATAAATATTTTTTAGTTGTTGATTCCGACAGCCTGCTCCCAGTCAGTTTTTTAGATAATATAATCGGGTATGCTGAACATCCAGATAACACTCAAGTAGCATTATTCCAAAGTAAAATATCTATTTGGAATTTAAATAATACTTTTCCTAAAATAATGTCTACTTGCATCCCGATCCAAATTTTAATATGGGAGAGAATTTTAAGTTCGACAAATATGATACCTCTTGGAAATAATTGTCTTTACAGAACTGAATCAATATTAAAAATTGGCGGATTTATCGAAGAATTTGCAGCAGAAGACCTTGCAACAGGTATTGAATTAATCGGAAATAACTATGAATGTAAATTAGTTGATGTTATTTCCTATGAAACAATTCCAGAATCATTAAAAAGTTATAGCAAACGAAGCATTCGCTGGAGTACACAAACAATAGAAATTTTGTTAAAAAAGGAAGTAAAAGTACCTCTATTAATGAAATTTTATATATTAAGTCATGCATATAAGGCCCTTGCCTGGTTCAATATAATGATTCTGATGATTTTGGCTGTATGGAGTTATAGTTCAACAACTTCAGACTTAACTTATTTTATTTTTCTATTTACAACCTTGGAAGTTAAAGATACTCAGATTTTCAATGCTGTGATTATTATTTCATTATATTGGCTTTATTATTTAACTAACCGAATCCCACTTGTTATTAAATCTAAAATTTCTATTATTCAATTTTACAAATATGTATTACTAAACTTGGCTATGGAAATATATGGTTTATTCCCTTTATTAAAAGCAGTGATAAAGGTTTTATCGGGTATCAAAGTGAAATTTACAGTAACTGATAAAAGAGTAATTAATAAAGGTTTTCTTCAAATTGTAGGTGAAATGAAATTCAGTTTAATTTTTCTATGTTTTTTATTACTTGGGTTAATAAGAAATCCCGTTTCATTATTGTTTAATTTCACATGGTTAATTCCTTTTCTGATTTCTCCAGTAGTATTATTTTTCGCTCAAAAAAACAATTTCTTAAAAAAGGAGACATTTTATGAAAAATGACAAAGTAACTATTAGAATTGTATTGACACTTATTGTCATTGTAGCCCTATCTGCTTTAGTTAGCATTAATTTTAGTCAGAGTTTTTCAACTCAAGAAGGTCCTGTTAATGTAAGAAAAAATGATTCAAGTAAGATTATTCCGGATACTACCTCCGTTATAGAAAAGAAAAAAGTCAATACAATCAAGAAAAAACCAAAAAGACCAAAAATAATAACACCACCACCCGTTCCCCCGATTTATGTAAGATGAATTTATTATTTTTATAATAGGTTAATTCAGATTACGGAAATGGTTGAATTGTGAAGATACGGTGTGAAAGGATAAAATCCAATATGCATTGAGAATCGAGTATTCTTATTCGATTCCATTTTCTTATCTATCTGGATGGGTTACTATTTTTTTAATAGTACTCCTCGCCATTTACGACACTTATGGCAGCGAGGTAGCTACACTCATCAGTGAGCTGCGCAACGCCGGCACCTATGCCGAAGCCTTCAACGGAACCAATCTTGCCGCCGGGATGTATTTCTATCGCTTGCAGGCACGCGCGGCGGTTATGACAGGGAAGTTGGTGAAGATGTAGTTTTTTTATTCGAACTTTAAAAAATTTTATTTAATTTACAAATATAATATTAAATAAGGAAAATTATGATTGATAGAATAAATATTGACAAAAGCATTATGGGCGGCAAACCAGTCATTAAGGGGACAAGACTAACTGTGCAATTTATTCTGGGATTATTGAGTAAAGGGATGACCCATAGCGATATTTTACTGGAATATCCTGACTTGACATTCGAGGATATTGAAGCCTGCCTGAACTATGCGAGTGAAAAAATAGATGAATTGATTTTTATCTGATTTGAATATTAAATCAAGATGCTTGATTTTCCCAATTTTCGTATTAAGTAATGAAATTCCTTGTTGATGAATGTATTGGACCATCAGTTGCTGGTTGGATGAAAAATCTGGGATATGATGTTGTCTCTGTCTATGATTCTTATCGGGGAGCAAAAGACAATGTTTTATTAGAAATCGCTAATAATGAACAGCGAGTTCTTATAACAAACGACAAAGGTTTTGGTAAACTTGTTTTTGCAGAATTGCTTCCTCATTCCGGAGTGATTTTGTTGAGATTGAAAGACGAAACTCCACAAAATAAAATCAAAGTTATAAAGAGTCTGTTAGAAAAATTACCTTCAGATATTTCAAAACAATTTTTAATAGTTACTGAAACAAGTATAAGGATTGTCCATTTATAAGGATAGAATTAATATCTCTTATAATGGAAACTAACTTTGCTTTGCACCTGATGAAAATAGACAAGAATATTTTCTTTTTTGTTATAGACAGCAGTGGAAATATTTGGTGTAATAATGATAGATATAATTATGTTATTATTTTCCATGAAGATGGTGTACAAGGTATTTCCGGTGTAGAGGATTATACACAAATCGATGATGGAGCAGTTTCAGTCTTTCCCAATCCCTTCTCCACCACAACAAACATCAGCTTCACCCTTGCCGAGCCGAGCCATGTGCGCCTCACAATTTACGACACTTATGGCAGCGAGGTAGCTACAATCGTTAGTGAGCTACGTGACGCCGGCACTTTCGCCGAAGCCTTCGACGCAACTAATCTTGCCACCGGGATGTATTTCTATCGCTTGCAGGCAGGTGCGGCTGTTATGACTGGGAAGTTGGTAAAGGTAGGGGAATGAAAAGTTGAAAGTTGAAAGTTCATAAAGTTTTTAAAGGTGGGTTCTAAAAATTCATTTTTTTATTTTATCTCCGAAGAATATCCGGAACCCTTCAAATATCCTCAAGAAATATTTATAAAATGATATCAAATCTTTTTATTGACCAAATATATTTTATAAAATCAGCAATATTTTTTACTTATTTCAATCCATTTTACGATTTCCTTCTCATTTTGCCAATCTGATTACTTGTTCAAATCTGAAT
>JAERMQ010000105.1 GCA_016844745.1 Ignavibacteria bacterium
GTTGACTACGTGGACGACAAGTACAATGGGAAGGCACTTCACAATAATCGGGTGTGTTTGTTTTAAATTAACTATTATTTATTGGAAGCTATAGTTAAGAATCTGACGGAACATTTCGTCTGGGGAGTAACAAAATATGAATTTGTATCCGCTTCTTCTTCCATCCTCTATCCTTTGATATTAGCTATATTTTATAAAATCTTTAATCTGGGACAATATTCAAATTTTATTTTGGATTTATTCTTAGCGATCTTATTTTTATTTATAGTTTACAAAATATTTATCAGGGAAGGTTTATCAAAATCAAAATCGGCAATTATTACATCGAGTTTTATAATATTAACTCCCCTAATCAGTAATATTTTTGTCGGATTAGAGCATATCTGCCAGATAGTAATTAATTTATGTTTCTTTTACTTTATAACAAGATTCTTAACTACCGACCCAAAGGAAAAAATAGCAGCAACTAATTATCTAATTATCATAATCTTTTCAATCTTAACTACAGCAGTGAGATATGAAGGTTTATTTATAATTGCATCTGCTTTTTTATTATTGCTTTTTCGAAAAAGGTTTGGTACTGCTTTAATAGTTTTAATTAGTGGAAGTCTTCCAATTCTTGTTTTTGGTTTTATATCAATTGCTAATCAAAACTATCTGCTGCCTAATTCCCTTTTAATGAAGTCATCATTATCGATGTCGGGATTTTCAACTGCACTCTTCAAAGACTTTGGTATTAAAGTAGTTATGCAGATTCTGAAATTCGGGTATGTATTGTCAATGATTCTGACCAGCATTACTTTACTTTACCTATCTGCAAAGTCCGAAAAGAATATTTTTAATAAAATTTCGATTTATAATATGTTATTTATTATTGTATTGATTTTGCATCTTCAATATTCCTTTATTCTTACTTATACCTCTATGAGATATGAGTTTTATCTAATCGGATTGTTTATTTTCATCATATATAATTCTCTAATCAGTTTTACAAAGCAGAAGCCTAAAGTGCCAAAATTTTTATACAATCGCATAGTAATTATTGCACTTTTGATTATTATGATAGCTCCAATATTCAGTTCAGTATTAAAGTTATATATTAAAATTCCCCGGATTTCCAATAATATATATTGTCAGCAGTATCAGATGGGAAAGTTTATTGAAAAGCATTATCAGTATAAAAATACAATTGCAAACGATATAGGCGCAGTGGATTATTTCGGGAATTCCAAAAATATAGACCTGGAAGGACTCGGTTCCGTTGAAATAGTTAAAGCAAAAAGAGCCGGGAAGTTCGATTCCGGGTTCATCGATGAAATAAGCAGAAAGAATAATACCGAAATGATTGTTATCTTCAAATGCTGGTATGAAAATAAAATACCAAAAAATTGGTTAGAGGTAGCTTCGTGGCGTATTCCAGATAATTATATCTGCATAGATGAAATAGTACATTTTTTTGCAATTGATTCCTCGAAAGCCAAAACATTAAAAAGCAATCTTAAGCAATACGAAAAAGAATTGCCATCAAAGGTTGAAGTTAAATATTAAAAACCCTGTTAAGTAGGAACAGTCCTTGCTTTAGAAAAATATAAAAATAATTTTCAAATTTTAAAAAAAATATTTGGATTTTAATATTTATATGATTAATTTGCATTTGGAGTTCCAGAAAATTTGTAGAATTGAGACAGTGCTTTGAAAGGGAAACTTGAAATAGTTTCAAGTTTCAAGTTTCAAGTTTCAAGTTTCAAGTTTCAAGTTTCAAGTTTCAAGTTTCAAGTTTCAAGTTTCATTGAATTAAATTTTAAGAAGGGAGGCAAAAGATGTTGAAATTACCTTTGTAGGAAAAGGAGTTTTTTTATTCGCTTTTTCTCTGCAAAAAAAAGCGAATCGGCGCAAACTACCAAGTAACAACGCCGACCCGCAGTTGTTTTGTTTTGCAAACGCGTTTTGCGTTTGCAATATAGGGATTTTTTCGCTTAAAATCTAATATTGTTTAACTAATATTAATGGAGTTTATAATGAAAAAAATTATTATTATGTCATTTTTATTCATCCTTTTTTTTGCCTTTAACGGCAAAATCTTCGCTTGCGAATCACCTTACAACGAGCATGTTATTAAAGTAACTTATACCAATAATTGTGATTATTGGATATACTATTGCTGTTGGTGGGATAATGCAAATCACAAACTTCACGTAATATTCGAAGAAGTAACAACCTACCCAAACTGTAAAATAAGTATGGAAGATTGGCCCGCATTTAGAGATTGGATGGCAACTCAAATGATGAATGATGCTATCTCAAAATGCGCTCCTCAACTACCTTCATGCGATCCGCCTCCTCCTTATACAATTAATGTAGTAATAGCGTCCTGTTTATATTACAAAAATTGGTGGTTTTATGTAAGTGCGGGAGAGGCAGAATGGATGCTTTCTTTAGTAGCATGTAATCAAACTCCGGGGATATGTGAGAGACGTTTATCCGTATGTATTGATTATTCGCAAAATCCTCCTCAAATAACTACTTTAGTTGATGATTGTGTTGTAATTCAAGAACCCGAATGTTCAACAACAGAACCGCAGATTCCACCTCAAGGAAAAACATGGTTTGAACCATGGACAACTACTTGTTTTGCAATACCTTGTTGCGAGTAAATTTAAACGGTAGAGAGGAGAAATCCTCTCTACCAACTTTTTTAACAAATGTTTTTGAAAACCTATGAAGAATATTTCATTAATTTTAGCTGCTTTATTGCTTAATGTAATAGCTTTATTCTCGCAAAATTATTTCTATGAAGATTACGAGTTAACTCGGATTTCTTCCAATTTTAGTGGCGCAGCCTTTAACGACGCTGCCATAATAGTCTATGGCGATGCAGGCGTTATTCTTCGTTCCACTAACCGTGGGACTTCTTGGGGACAAATAAACCTGAACGATTCACTTAATATTCTTGAAATGGTTAGCAATGGCAAGAATTTTTACGGCATATCGAACCAAAATTATTTGTTGCGGTCAACTGACGATGGTTTAAGCTGGGAGATTAAAGATTTTGGGAATAGCGCTAACTTTTATCGTCTCTTTTATTATAGTTTTCAGTTATTTGCTTTAATGGATGGTAAAATTTGGATATTAAATCAAAATTTGGAAAAAATAAAAGAATATTCGTTTATAACTGATTCAGCTTATTACGATGGTACAATTATTGGTAGCAATCTTTTTTATTCTTCCGGTAAAGGAAAACTCGGCTTTATAAATCTTGATAATGAACAGAAGGGAACAATAGACCTTAAATCACTTGGGATTTGCAGCGAATGTCCGGTTCCGATACGTTTGTTTTCGAATAAAAGTAATTTAATTTATTTTCTTCTTGGGAATAATTTATATCAATTTGATATTAATTACCAAACGGCTAAATTAGCATTTCTACCACTAAAACTTTCGAATGCACCTTTTTTTGCAATGGGTGACGATTTATTTCAAATCTATGCAGTAAAAAATTTTACTACAAACTTAGATATGCTTTATTTTGGCAAAGCCGACAAAATAAACAATAAATTCCTCTCTTTAAATCAGGCTGGCAATGACCGTTATGTTGTAGGAATGGCATTTACAGATTTAAAATTTATTTCACAAGACACGATAATTGCAGTGGGCAAAGGTAAGCTTATCTATATGTCTTTTGATGGTGGCGTTCATTGGGAACTGAAATCATTATTAAATGAATTTTCGAGAATATTTTTATTTGATAATTTAAATGCGAAAATCATTGCATCTTGCGCAAGATTTCTTTATACTACAGACGGAGGAGTTACCTGGCTTTCACAAAAAAATTATTATCCTGTGTATACAATTAATAGACCATTTCAAATGCCCGGTGCTTATGCATCAATAAGGTTTTTTAATGATAAAAATAATGGCTTTTTTTATGGAGAATCTTTTGGTCAAAAAATTGATACGAATTATATTTATTCTAATGATGGAGGGGAGACAATAAACCTAAAAAAAATAAAAAACCTTCAACATTTCACCACTGAAGTCGAGCCATTAATTACAAAATGTTTTAATATACCTATTATTGTGACTCAACGGAAACTACCTAATACTCCATTTTATATATTATTTGATAGATTAAATGAAAAAATGGAGTTTGTAAACAGGTCTTTTATGGCAGACACTTTGTTTTATTGTATATTTAATATACATGATACTTTATTTGCAGTCGGAAAAGACTATAAAGAAAAATTACCTTATAAACATAAATTATACCATTCTATCGACACAGCTCATACATGGATTGAAGATTTTTCATTTGAAACTGAATCAGACTTTATGCTACAAGGGTTTTATTCTGCAAGTAAAGCCGACAATTATATTTTCTTAAGCTGGGGTTATGTTAAGGTTATAAAAAAGGATACGATTTTTTTAAATAAAAAATATATTATCAATACTATTGGTAAAAATATTAAGGAGATTGACAATTATGAATCAACTGATTTAATTAAAGTAATAAAATTAAATGGTAAAAATAATTTTATATTAAATGAAATATACATATCAGCACCTCCCAAAATAATATCAACAATCAATCCCGGACAAACACCTGTAGTTTGGGAAAATGAACTATTTAAGCGTTTTACAGCGCCAAATTTAATTTATACTGAAGACAGAATTTTGGATATTAACGGCTTTCTTTCAGATACATTATTTGCTTTCGTTGCCTATGACTCTCTCTTTAATAATAATTACCTGTTTTATGCCAGATTGAAGAAACCTACAAGTGTTCCTGAAGAATTAAAAACCGAAATTATCCCGAATATTTATATTATGCAGCCATCGCCTGTTCCCGCACGCGATATAGTTCACATGAAAATATTATGGAACCAGAAGTTTGATGTAAGTAAAGCGGAATTTCGCACATATAATTTGCTTGGAATGTCAATACTTGGAAAAGAAGCTTTTTCGCTGAGTAAAATTAATAATTATTCTGCGATGCTTTCTGTTAATATATCTGGTTTACACACAGGTGTATATTTTATAGCGATTGAACTTGGCGGTGAGACACGAACGGCTGTTATTATTGTTGGGTAGTATGATAAAGTAAAACTTTCCGAAAGTTTCCCTACTATCGGAAAGTTCCTAATAATTTAACTTTATGCAGTTAATTCTTCTGCTAATTTATAATATTTCGCATGTACTGCCTCGCCGATTTCAACTGTCCTTACATGCTCGAATGCTTCTTCCAATTCCTTCTGGTCTGCTTGCGAGAGCATATTATCCGCCATTGGATAGAGAATCTGGTCTTCTTTGGCAATGTGATTTTTCAGCAGGTAAATGAAGTCCCGAAGCGACGAGACGATTTTTTTTGAGGCGTTCGCATCTCCTCCCGAAGCAGCATCAATATTATCTGCAATATTACGAATACATTGCCTGCCGGCGTTGTGTTCTTCCATCATAACGCCAATGGGACCGGCTTCCATCGACATTCCACGCTCAGCCATCTTAACGAACAATCGTTTTTCTTCTTTAGCATGATGTATTCCATCAGTAAAGTTGCGTGTAAAATCCACGAATTTTGCAATTTTATCGAAATCTGCCATGCCCTCTTTATCGAGTTTATCAGCTTCTTTCGCAATTGAATCCATTACGCGAAGAATCACTTTATGTTCTTCAACAAGTATTTGGGTAGGTGTCATTCTTCCTCCGTTTATTAAAGATGAATTAAATGGGAGTTCAATAAATTGTCATTGCTTAGAATGCAGGAATCCCCGGAACCGCTCTGGGAAGGTATGCCTGTAATCGCAGGAATGACAATTTGTAATTTTTAGATTCTCCCTGAATAATATTTTATTTATTATTAACAAAAATTGTCTGCCGGTCTTAGTTAGGGAAAAGGCATAACCTCCGAGTTTCCATCTTAATATAGTATGCCGGATAAAGCCTTGAATCATCCCAATGACAATTTCTTTATCTAACTTTTTCATAATGCCACTCGACATTGCCTCACTGATAATAGATAGAAGTAATCTATGCCGGTGCTTCATCAGCGTTTTAAGTTTATTCGAGACTACTTCATGTTCTTTGAATATTTCTTCGGAGAATAGAAGTGAAGAGAGTCTGGGATTATCCTCGATTAACTGCAAATGAAACAGGATAAATTTTTCCAGCTTTTTCTTTGAGTCTTTGATTTTAGATAATTCTGATTCAAGCGGCTCAAATTTAGATTCAAGCTGTGAAAATATACTGATTATTATTTGCTCTTTACTTTCGAAATGCTTATAAATGGCTGCTTCGGAAATGCCGATTTCTCCAGAAATTGTGCGTATCGAACATCCCGAAAATCCAATTCTGTGGATGATTTCAACTGCCTGCTCGGTTATTTGTTTTTTCCTTGCGTCCGAACTAATTTTACCCATAATCAAAATTTCAAATTTAACATAGTTAGTTAACGTTTACTTACTACAAATATTGTTCACATTAAAGATTCTACTCTTAAAACTAAAAAATGAAATCCAAAGTACAACTTTGGAATTAGTAAGTCCTCGATATACCTCATTCCAAAAATCCGATTTTGGAATTAGCAAGTACTCGATATATCTCATTCCAAAAATCCGATTTTGGAATGAAATTTTTATCAAAAATTCCTTTTTAGAGAGCTCGCTAATAATAAATATTTACATTGACCATTAACTGTCTAATCCTGAAATAAGTTGACTCCAAAATTAACTAATTTTAAGGAGTCAAAAATGTTAAAAAAAGAAACGACCGGACTGCTT
>JAERMQ010000069.1 GCA_016844745.1 Ignavibacteria bacterium
ATTCCTGTCATTTATACCTAAGAAAACTCATTGTTTTTTGAATTTTAGTACACATTATTTTTTTATCAATTTTGTCCTTTTTACGCTGGTGCAGTACAGAACAGACATCCTTGTCTGTTTGAATGCGATTTAGTATAATAAACAATTCTACCCAATATAGTTAGTTTATATTTTTAGAACTGTGAAAGGATTTTAATTTCATTATCAGATAAAGCTTTCTTATACATTTTTATATCATCGAGCGAGCCATTATAATATGCTCTTACATTAGTAGTTGTATAGGCTCCTAACGTTACATTATAATTAGAAATTTGGGGTTGAACAGTTGGCATTTCTTTATCAAGATATCCATTCACATAAATTCTTACATTTCTGTCACCGAAAACAATTGCAACATGAGACCATTTATTTGATGATAAATACTGATTACCTGATACATAGGTTGATGAACCACCATCATATACGCCAATATATAAATATCCGGATTGGTTTATACAAATTTCGTATACTTGGGCGCCACTACCAGTTTGCCCCCATCTACAAATAAGAGGAGTTACACCAAAAAGAAAAGTTCCTGAATTGACAATAGGTTTCAACCAAAAACTGATTGTATAATTTGATGTGAAATTAAATAATGTACTGTATTTTATATCTATATAATCATTAATCCCATCAAAATAATAAGCAGAATTAAAATCTCCACTTCTATTAGATGTTAGTGCAGCGCCATAAATAACTCCAGTTGCGTTTTTTCCGGTTTCATCCGATGCATTTCCATTGAATGGATAGCTTGCTACTAAATCATTTGAACCCGGTATTGAGCTTGATGATAAAATAAATGTCCAAATCTGACTTTCACTGAAATTACCCCATATATCAGTGGCAATCACTTTCCAATAATATACAGCCGTATCTACTGTAGAAACGGTAATGTAAGAATTAGTTCTTAAATCACTTACTAATGAAGTTACAGGCGGATAGGTTCTATCCATAAAAACCTGATAAGTTATTGCATCGCCATCAGGGTCTGAACAATTCCATGATAAAGTGATTGTTTTCGAAGTAACTTTAGAAGAGTTACTTGGATTAATAAGTGTTGGTACGTTGGGTGGCTTGTTATCGGATTTCACATCCGTCAAAGGAATAATAGTTTCAGTTGTTTTACCAACATTAACCGTAATGATAGTGGTATTGGAAATAAATCCATACTTTTCAGCCTTTACGGTATATTGTCCTGATTGTACATCGGATATTTTAAAAATACCATCATTGTCCGTAATAACTGACTGAGTTGGGGGACTGGAAGTGATAATTACACCTGGAATAGGATTATAGGTTTTGTTGTTTATTACCTTACCATTAATAGTACCTGATGAGGATGAAGAGGAATTTTCGCTGCAGGTTGATAATAATAATACTAAACAAAATAAAATAGGGAAAAAGAATATTTTCATAAAACCTCCAAAAAATAATTTTATAATTAACATATTCAAAATAAAAATATTAAAATTTAATTATTTAAAAACAAACTCACTTTATACAAAGTGTATTAATTATTTATTGTATAATGCTAAAAGTTCTACATCTGTTAATGCTCGATTGTAAATATAAACGTCATCTATCGCCCCAGCAAAATATGAAGGTTGTGATGAAGATGACCTTGCGCCGATTGTTAGTGCATAAGAAGAAGTTTGAGGATTAACACCTTCATAGACTCCATCTAAAACACCATTAATGAATATTCGAACAGAAGAATTCGTATAAGTCATTGCAATATGAGACCAAGTATTATTTGGTATGGTTGATTTACTATAGCCGTTTACTTGATATGAACCGCTATATAATGAGAATCTTACGGTTCTATCTGAACCTATTCCAAGAAGGTATGAACTTCCCATATATGTGTTTGTTCCCCAGCGACTAATTACGTCAATGTAATTGTTATAAGGTACGGAATAAGAGAAATCAGGTTTAATCCAACATGATAATGTAAAATTTGTAAAATCAAAAACACTGGTTTGAGTAACCGTAACTTTACTCCCGGAATTTCCCGATAAAAATATAGCAGATGAAGAATAACCTCGTCTGTCGGAAGTGAATGATACACCCGAATATAAATTCCCATTTAAATTATTTCCCGATTGGTCATTTGCATTACCGTTAAAAGTGAAATTTAAAACCAAACCTTGGGTCAAATTAGGATTAGGATTTTGATTTGTAGTATCTGAAGCATTTTTCACTTTAAATTCATTTATTAATGACATGGAAGTTGCTCCGAATACATCCTTAGCAACAACCATACAATAATAATCGTAAGAATCTTTTAAATCGGTAACAATGACTGATTTCGCTTTTATTCCGAATGCTACCTTTTTTGTGGGTGGCTTCGTAACATCACAGTAAACATCATACGTGACGGCATCATTATCGATATCGGAACAGGACCAATTTACCGAAACCGATTTTGTTTTGATTGTTGCATTCGATACCGGAGATGTAATTTGAGGTTGGTTCGGAGGATTATTACCTTCTACTGATGGAAGCATAGTTATAACGATTTGGGATGTTTGCCCATCATTTACTCGCACTGTTTCAAAACCATTATAATAACCATCCTTTTTTACATAAACAAAATAATACCCGGAATTCAAAGTCGGTATTTCAACCTTTCCTTCACTATTAGTCAATAAAGTGCTGGAGCCGGGATCAGTATTAACGAATCCATTTACTATTGGTTGCCCTGTTTTAAAATTAACTGCCATTACATTGATTTTGCCGAATCCTCCCGATGAAGTATTCTCGGAACAACTAAGAGAAATAAATAATAAAAACAAAGGAATTGCTTTTTGAATATTTTTTTTCATAGGTTTATCTTTCAAATTTTTGGAAAAATCATTAACCTTTTCGAAGATTGTTAAATTGTAATATAACTCCTTTAACGAATACTTTAAATTTTTATTATTTTAAAATTGAAATTTCCAAAAAATAATTTTCTGCTGTTCTCGATTACTTGTAGATTTTATCATTGCAATATACAAACCTTCCGGCAAATTCTGAATATTTATCTTATGAATAATTGTTCGTATCGTTCAGGCTATTAAAGATAATCGCATTACCATCCGGTGTCATAAATGGTTCCATAGAATCCGGGTTATAGCAAATTATTTTAACAAGTATTTCCGGTTCAAATAAATGCCATTGAGAAAATAAAAATTGAACATCAAATAGAATTATAAACTGAAATAATATTTTAGGTAATTTCATCTTAATTGATGAACTGAATTATTATAATTAAAAATATTTCTATGGACTAGTACTTTCTAAATTTACATCGATGTCAGGTATATCAATAGTTAATTCACTATCAAACTTCTCCCGCTTATTAAAATTATTGATGTGAGTGTCCAACATTTGGTCTATTTCCTCCCATGACGGCAGTACTACATCTGAAGTATCGGGAGCAGACATTTCATCTTCGGATTCTTCGCCGGTTAATTCTATACCTGCTGTATCATTGAGTGATAAATCTTCCAAATCATCAGACTCGGTTAACATAAGTTCTTCTAAAGTTGAATCCAATACCATCTGCTCATCAAAACCTGTTATTTCTTTATTTTGGATCATATCTTGTACCAATTCCGATTTATTAAAGCTAAAATCGTCATTCATCTCACTCTCATCATCGGGAAATTCATCTTCACCTAATAATTCCGACAACTCTTCTTCCATTGTTAGCTCTATATCATCATCCAATAATGGGTCGGATATTGGGAATGATCCGGTTTCAATATCAGCTACTGTAACATCAAGATCCAGGTATTTTATTTCTTCATCAATGTCGAATTCCGAACTATCCTTTAATATTGCAGACCCATTATCTTCTATGATTTTATCATTGTCCTCAACGAATACGTCAGTTGGAGTTGAAATATTATCTACGAAATAAGCATCATCAATTTCAATATCAATAACTTCCGATATTGTGTCAACATCATCAATTTCATCTTTTTTAAGAATATCCCTGGTTTCTCCCTGGAAAGTAACTATTGTTTCTAATTCATCAGGGGAATATATTGTTTGGTTTTCCTCAGTAAAGTCGATAAAATCAACCATATCGTGGTCATCTTCAGCCTCGGTCAGGTCGTGGGGTAAGTCAAATTCAGTTATTTCTTCGTTATTATCAAATTCGGTCATTTCATCACTATGTGAAGCTAAGATTATTTCAGCCAATTCTACCGTATCATTCTCCTCTTCCACATCAATAGAATTGGCTTCGGATTCTTCAACCAGGTTATGCATAAATTCAACAAATTCCCTGTGGGAAATTGAACTTATATTCTTTTGTAAATACTCATTTTCCAAAGCCTGGGCAACCGGCAAAATTCCTTTATCATCATGGTAAATTATCAATGCAGAAACCGGGCATTTCAGGTTATTTTCATTTAATAAGGCGCCAGGATTGAAAAACCGGAATAAAGAATCCAACATACCGGAAAATTCATCCAGACTAAGATCGAAAAGGGCGTCATTGTCAATTTTTTCGATGACTTTTTCGAATTCAAGAACGGAAAGTAAATAGTCGCTCGTCAGGTCAATACTTTTATGGTCTGCCCATTCGACGAAACCGTCCAATAGGTACTTGTAATCTTCAAAATATATCAACCTCCGAAGAATTTCAGAGCAGGATTTAGTTGGTTCCCCTCTGTAAACGAACCATTTTAAGCAGGTTCTGGGGCGTATCAACATATTAAGGCGTACTTTAACCGCAGATTCTACGAGATGCTTTAATTTATCATAATCTATAATTGCATCGCTTCGAAGCATCGCATCGAGATTCTCATAACCTTCACGAAGCTGATTATCAGAGAAATCAAAATTCGGACATGACAAACGCTGAAGTTGCTCCTCGTATATCCACCAATCCGCTTCGGAGGAAAAATAGGTCTTATATGCCGGTTCGATAGCATCCAATCCACATAACTCATCGATATAAATATATGCTTTATTAATATCGATATTCCTTAAGATATTATTCGTTATGACTTCGATATCATGTTCGAACATTTTATTTCCGCTAATATTTTATAATCAGAATCTTTTTTATTTTTATATAACTACTCATATAATTTACTTTTATTTTGCTTAGTATATTTTTAATATTGAGTCCTATCTAAAAACCAAAAATTGAATTCCAAAGTACAACTTTGGAATTAGTAGACTCATGATATATCTCATTCCAAAATTCCGATTTTGGAATGTAATTTTCCCCGAAAATGCTTTTTTGAGTGTACTCAATTTTAATTTCTATTTCCAAAATTTTAACATAAGAAATTGAATGAAAATTGTAAATTTAATTTTTTTATAAAATCAATAAAAGGTCAATAACACTTGTTAAACAATATCTAAAATTAGTATTCTACCTGAGTATGAAGAGAAATTTCTTCGAGTACAGAACTTACCCCAAGGCAGGTAGTCACATCCCCGTCATACACGCATGCCTTGCCGCGGGAATGTACCTCCCACGTTAGAAGCTCTGCTTTATCATAAGAGCAGGTAATTGCTTTCATAATCTGAAAAATAACCTCGTCAAAAGTATGTAAATCGTCATTGAATAAAATAACTTTAGCAGGATTTATTATTTCTTCGGTTATCCCTAAGTCAGGCATATCCAATTCCAACGGCGCCGTCAATGTATATTCTTTCCAAATAAAATTTTTATCCATAAAAAAAAGTTTCATTCGTTCACAATTACGTAAAATTAATATTATTCTTCAATTAATGCAATAAATATCTTGACGTGTGAAAAAAAATATAAAATTCCCTGTCAATGCTTAATCAGAACTTGTTTAATCAAACTATGTTTCGTAATTTAAAAATTTGATTGGAAGCAAAACTTCAAAAAAGTTTGAATTCGTTAATACTTCCAATAACAGCAACAATTGAAATAAAATAATAAGGTAAAAATAAAATGTTCGATTTAATCATTTTAGTTCCTCTTCTTCCCTTATTCGGATTTTTAATTATTGGTACTACAAGTAAATTTATTAAAAAGGAACTTTTCTCCGGTATTTTGGGAAGCGGCACTGTCGGACTATCTTTTCTCATCACACTTTTTTTAATGATTAAATTTGCCGGTCACGGAAGTCATGAGCCTATAGTTGTTAAATTCTTTGATTGGTTCTCAGCCGGAAATTTTTCAATTTCGGTATCTTATCAAATCGACCAACTGTCTTTGCTTTTCGGTATGATAGTAACCGGAGTCGGATTTCTTATTCATGTCTATTCCATTGGGTACATGCACGGAGACCGCTCTTATGCGCGCTTCTTTGCTTACTTGAATTTGTTCATCTTTATGATGCTCAACCTGGTACTTTCGAGCAATTTTCTTTTAACATTTTTAGGCTGGGAAGGCGTTGGATTATGCTCTTATCTGTTAATCGGATTTTGGTATGACCGTAAATTCGAGGGAACCCGCATAATCTGGACAGGAGATGCAGCAAATAAAGCTTTTATCGTAAACAGAATCGGCGATTTCGGATTCATTATAGCTATGTTTCTCATGTACTCGCTTTTTCATAATCTGGAATATAATTCAATTTCCGGGCAATCAGCCAATATGGCTGAGAGCAGTACAATCACTGCTATTACTTTACTTCTATTTCTTGGCTGTACCGGCAAATCGGCTCAAATCCCGCTTGCCGTCTGGCTGCCGGATGCTATGGCTGGTCCCACACCAGTATCGGCTCTGATTCACGCTGCAACGATGGTGACTGCCGGAATTTTCCTGATTGCACGCAATTCTGCTTTATTCGCATTAGCTCCTTATACGATGAATGTCATTGCTATTGTTGGCGTATTAACTGCATTTTTTGCTGCAACCATAGGTGTTGTGCAGAACGATATAAAAAAAGTATTGGCATATTCCACTGTCAGCCAGCTTGGATTCATGTTTGCTGCACTTGGTGTTGGTGCCTTTACGGCAGGTGTATTCCACGTAATGACACATGCTTTCTTCAAAGGATTACTCTTTCTTGGCGCAGGCTCAGTTATTCACGGAATGCATGAAGAACAGAATATCAAGAATATGGGCGGGCTTAAAAATTATATGCCGTGGACTTATAAAACTTTCTTTGTAGCTACACTTGCAATAGCAGGAATCCCGTTTTTCAGCGGTTTTTTCTCGAAAGATGAAATTCTTTGGATGACTTTCAGTCAGGGTAATTGGGCGCTATGGCTTATTCTCGCAATGTCTGCATTGATGACTGCATTTTATATGTTCCGTCTCTTATATCTTACCTTTTATGGAAACGAACGTTTCGACAAAAAGCACGTTCATCCGCATGAATCGCCGAAAACTATGACAGTACCGTTAATAATTCTTGCAGTTCTTTCTGCTTTCGGCGGTTTTCTCGGAGTTCCTAAAGCATTGTACCTGCCGAATGTAATCGAATCATGGCTCGAGCCGGTATTCGAAACCGCAAACGGAATTATTGCAAACAGGAGCCATACGATATTAACCCATCAGGTACATGCCGAAGAATATATTTTGATGCTCGTATCCATAGGAATTGCACTGGCAGGAATTTTCCTTGCACGTTCATTTTATTTAAAAGCAGGATTGGCAAAGCCTAAGGCAATTGCAGCACATTTTTCATCCTTGTATAAAATGTTGTTCAATAAGTATAAGCTGGATGAATTCTATTATGCTGTTATTATTGACCCGATATTCAAATTATCCCAGAATTTTTTCTGGAAAGTTTTCGATGTCAGGCTTATAGACGGAATCGTCAATGGTTCTGCCAAAGTTACATTGCGGGCAGGTGATTCAATTAGAAAAATCCAAACAGGGATTGTTCAGAATTATGCGCTGCTTATGTTCTTAGGGATTATTTTGATATTGTCATATTTATTGATTTCTTAAAAAGAATTTGTAATACAAAAAAATAGATTACCGTTATGACGGCATTAATTATCACATTATTTCTACCTTTAATCGGCAGCCTGGCGCTATTGTTTTTTAGAAAAACAAATGTTAAGTTAATTAAATGGTTCGCCTTTCTGCTCTCAACTCTGACATTCGTTATTTCACTCGTATTGTTCTTTTCATTCGACAAAGCCAATGCCGGATTTCAATTTACTTATAGTACGATATGGATTACTTCGCTTGATGCCGGATTTCGCATTGGATTGGATGGAATGTCGCTTCTACTGGTACTCCTGACATCTTTTATATCACCAATCGCAATATTATCTTCCTTCGATGCAATTAAAAAACGTGAAAAAGAATATTATATCATGCTTCTTTTACTGGAATTCGCAATGCTCGGAGTATTTGCTGCGCTCGATACATTCCTGTTTTATGTATTCTGGGAATTAATCCTCATACCGATGTACTTCATAATCGGCATCTGGGGCGGAAAGGATAGGATTTACGCAGCAGTTAAATTCTTTCTCTTCACTGTCGTGGGTTCACTCTTCATGCTTGTAGCAATAGTTTGGCTCGGATGGCACACGGCAGAAAATATCATCCTTCAAAATCCCGAAACAAGTTCGCCCATTCTAACGATATTATTTTCACCGAATGAAGCAGCATCAGTATTTCAGGCTATAAAAAATTCTCATTTTACGACAAATTTTATCGTCCTTCGGGAATTCGCACCACTCATCCAACTTGATTATCAGATTTGGCTTTTTCTTGCATTTGCACTTTCGTTTTGCATTAAAGTACCGTTATTTCCTTTACATACGTGGCTCCCCGATGCTCATACTGAAGCTCCCACTGCAGGCTCAGTGATATTGGCAGGAGTGCTTCTAAAGATGGGTACTTATGGTTTGATGCGCTTCAATATAGATTTATTCCCACAGGCATCGGTTTATTTTGCACCGTGGATTGGCTGGCTTGCTGTTGCAGGTATAGTTTACGGAGCGCTCGTATCTCTTGTTCAAACCGATGTTAAACGATTGGTAGCATATTCTTCCGTTAGTCACCTTGGTTTTGTCGTATTAGGGATTTTCTCAATGACTGCAGAAGGTATGCAAGGCGCGGTAATTCAAATGGTGAATCACGGATTATCTACAGGTATGTTATTCCTTTGTGTAGGAGTAATATATGAACGACGTCATACCCGTATGATAAGCGAATTCGGTGGCATTGCTCGTGTTATGCCGGCATATTCGGTAATGTTCGGAATTGCGATGCTTGCTTCAGTCGGCTTGCCCGGATTAAATGGCTTCATAGGCGAATATCTCACATTGTTAGGTGCATTTTCATCGCCATATTTAGGTTCGAATATTTATACAATAATTTCCGCTACGGGAGTAATTTTTGCGGCATGTTATCTTCTCTGGATGTTCCGGCGCGTTATGTTCGGCACAATCGATAACGAACAAAACAAGTCGCTAGTTGATTTGAACAAAATAGAATGGGCTACCCTTGCTCCTATCGTTGTTTTCATTGTTTGGATTGGAATCTATCCAAATACATTCCTGAGCATTTCTGAGAAATCCGTGCGTTCTTTATCAAATAAAGTAGAGAAAATTCAATATGGAAAAACGACTTACAAATTGACCGAAACCCTGAAAGAAAGAGGTAACCGGGAAATAAAAAAGTAATTTTTTTGAATGAGATTTTTTGACTAAAATTTATTATATGATAATTATTTGAAAAAAAAATATAATTAAAATTATGGCAAACGAAACTATATTAATGCTTCCCTTGTATCTGATTGGATTCTTCTCCCTGGCTGCCGTAGGGCTTGACCCATTGTTCAGTAAGAATAAAAAAGTTATATACTATTTATCATTAATCGGCTTATTAGAAGCAGCCATCTCTGCCGGATATGCTTTATATTTACACACACTAACCCCTGCCCCGAATATAGAAATTTCGTATGCTAAGAATATGGTCTCGACAGGTGGCATGGCTTATTTCTTTGACATATTATTCTGCTTATCCGGTATATTGATTCTGCTTTCGTCTCCCCGTTACTTTACCCGTGAATATAAGGAATTAAGCGAATTCTACTCGCTGATACTATTATCTGTCAGCGGAATGATGATAATGGCTCATTCGGCAAATCTCCTTGTTTTATTCATCGGAATAGAGATTATGTCGCTTTCCTTCTATATTTTAGCCGGATTTATCAGGATTAGGATAATGTCTGTAGAAGCAGCGTTGAAATACTTCCTGCTTGGCGCCTTTTCAACAGGATTCCTCGTTTATGGTATTGCTATGATATACGGAGCTACGGGAACATTGACATTATCTGTTATTCAATTATCTATACAAACAAATACTATTAATTCATTATATCTTACAATTGGAATAGGATTAATCATTATCGGATTGTCATTCAAGGCAGCAATTTTTCCATTCCATCAATGGGCGCCTGACGTTTATCACGGCTCTCCTACCGTTATAGCGGGATTTTTGAGCGCTGCAGGAAAAGCGGCTGCAATGATGGCTTTTATTATAATTGCAAGAGCTATTTTCGGCGGATTATCCCAGAATAACTTTGTAAAAGATTTATATGTCGATGTCAGATTAGTATTAGCAGT
This sequence comes from Ignavibacteria bacterium, assembly GCA_016844745.1. Classification (GTDB taxonomy): domain Bacteria; phylum Bacteroidota; class Ignavibacteria; order Kapaibacteriales; family UBA2268; genus JAERMQ01. Next base: position 10,558 of record JAERMQ010000069.1, read on the forward strand.
ATTATCTGCAGCAACAATGCTAATAGGGAATATTACTGCTCTCGTCCAGAAAAATATCAAAAGAATGTTAGCATATTCATCTGTGGCACATGCAGGATATTTATTAATGGGAGTAGTTGCTGCGAATGAACGTGGCTGGAGCGGAATTTTATTTTATTCCACAGCATATATTTTAATGCAAATAGGCGCTTTCATCGTAATATCGTTATCAGAGCGCAACGACGAACAAAACCTAAAAATCAGCGAATATCGCGGCTTTAGCAAGGCTCACCCTTATTTAGCAGCAATTATGTCCATATTCATGTTTTCGCTTGCCGGATTGCCTCCCTTTGCAGGTTTCTTCGGCAAATATTATTTATTCACAGCAGCAGTGGAAACTGGTTACGTTTGGCTCACTATAGTTGCAGTCATTTCATCGCTCATATCGATGTATTTTTATATCGGATTAATTATAAAAATGTATTTCGAAGACCCTGATACTCAACCAATGGTAGCCGAATCAGGTCACGCAGTATTAGCCCTGACTTTATCTACTGCCGGAGTTATGATTTTCGGAATATTCCCATCGCTGCTCATGGATATAGCGAAGATATTTTTCTAATGTTCTGTTGAACTACAAGGAACAATATTATGAAAAAAATATTTCTATATATTTCGATTTTAATCCTCATTCCAATTAATTACTCAAACGCCGCTCCCGGCAAATGGGAACGCATATTAGACGCTCCCACATTTGATGTTGCCGTCAACCCGAAAAATCTTAATACGATATTTGCCGGTGGTGAAGGGCGGGTCGTATATCGCTCTTATGATAAAGGTGCGCATTGGGATACATTAATTGTTGGATACAGGGGCACCCCAGCCAGGCTTAATAACGTTATTATCAATCCCGAAGATACTAACATTGTTTTAATTGGCGGTCTGCTATTCGGGGATATTCGCAGAACTACCGACCAGGGAAAATACGATTCCAGTTGGAAAGTTGTTTTGCAGTTAAACCGTCCAATTGCCCTGAATGGAAAGGCGATGATGTTTAAACCCGGCGACCCTAATGTAGTTTATGCAAGTGATTTTGAAGGCGCCGTTTTATTCCGCAGTACCGATGCCGGAGCCCATTGGGACTCCATTTCAAAAGTATGGAAATTGAAAAAAATCAAGCAACCCGACGGCTCTTTCAAAGATTCACTGCATCCGGTTCAAATTGCCAGCAGCAGCATTCGTACGGACAGCACAAACATTCTCTTAGTCGGCAGCACTGCAGGTGATGTTTTTATCTCGACCGATAGCGGTTATACATGGAAATATGCCGACTCCTGCGTTACTCAAAGACCTGTATTAAATACGGGTGATTGTGAAGTTGTTCGTATTGTTTTTAGCAACCGGGACCCACGTACGGGATACATTATAATTACTTATATAACCGAAGGTAATAATCCGAATGGCGGACTTTACAAAACTACCGACGGCGGCTACAACTGGGACTTTGTTGCCTTTGCTGATACGAGTATGTGGGCTGTTTCCTGCCGAAAATATGGTAACGACGATGAAGTATTCATAGGTGGATATACCGAAGCTTATGCTTCCCTGTATGCTATTGCCGGTGTTGGTATTGTCCGGCGCTCACTCGATGGCGGCAAAACGTGGTATAGTTACGATGATAATATTGACTGGCTAATTGAAAAGCCTTTGGAGAACAGGAATTTCACTGCAATTCATTTCCCTGATTATGACAATGGTTTTGTCGTTGGAGATAACGGCGCTTCCGTCTTTTGTCAGGATGCAGGAAGCGCCTTTATGTATTTTATTCCTGAACTAAGCTTTTCAGCAAATTCGGTTCATTTCTTTGATTCCGATACCGGCTTTGTATGCGGAGTTGACGGTAAAATCCAAAAATCCACCGACCGCGGGAAGTCATGGATTGGTCAGTCATCCGGCATCAAGAGAAATTTGAATTGTATTCGCCTGATTGATTCTTTATCTGTATTTGCCTGCGGTGAAAATGGAACTTTGATTTCAACAACAAACGGCGGTAAGATATGGACTACTTCAAACTCACAAACGAATTACAATCTTCAAAGTATTGCCGTATCGCCAAATAAGGAAATTTATATCTGCGGTGAAGGCGGAACAATTCTTAAATCAACCGACAGGGGCGCATCTTGGAAAACACTCACAACCTCAACTACAACGGCTTTGAAGTCGATTTACTTTTTCAATAACTCGTCCGGATATGCCTGCGGCGAAAATGGAACAATAATTAAAACAAATAACGCCGGCGCTGACTGGATTAACTTATCGAGCGGTGTTCCTCTTGACCTCCATGGTATCTGTTTTCCCGATAGTCTCATTGGTTATGCGGTTGGTGATAGTTTAACGGTGATTAAAACAACCAATGGTGGCTCATCATGGGCGCTTGTTACCGTTCAAACCAATACCGACCTGAAAGCTGTTCAATTTGTTAATAGTGAAAGAGGATTTGCCATTGGAGACAAATTAACTATTATTCGAACTACAAATGGCGGAGTCGAATGGGAAATGATGTATCGCGGTGGTGGCGGTTCAAGACCCAATGTTTGGTCGCTTAGATATACCGGAAATCCCGAAATTGGCGAAACTTTATACATGACAACAGAAGCAGGTCTGTTTGTTCTTGATAAACCTTCGGATGTCGAAGAGCGAAACTCCAGTATATCTGAAAATGGCTTACTGGAAGCCTATTTTGTTCACGGTGCATATTTGAAATTATCATATAAAAAACTTCTTCCTTTGGATGAATACCCTCTAATCTTCAGGATGGTTGACCTGCTCGGTAATATTGTTTTCGAGACGAAAATTTTCGATAACGAACGATTAGTCAGCAAGCCATTATTTGTGCAGGATTTACCTCCGGGATTCTATATCTGCCAGATGCTCGAAGGACCCAACTCATCAACACTAAAAATAATCAAGGATAAATAATTTTGTTAGCAAATATTCCTAATTTAATAAGCGTATTAAGATTATTACTGGTAATACCCCTGTTTTTTTCAATCAGGAATTATGATGTAACATTAACGATTTTATTAATAGTAGCAGCATACATCACCGATTTGTTAGATGGCTGGGTTGCCCGAAAGATGAATGTAATATCAGAAAGCGGAAAAATTATCGACCCATTGGCAGATAAAATTTTCGTTGGTGTATTTGCATTTTTATTATTACTAAATGGACAACTCCCACTCTGGTTCTGCCTTGTAATATTAATACGTGATGTATTGATTTTTACCGGTGGCATTTTTTTCAAAAAGAAAGCAGGATTTGTACCGCCATCAAATTATACCGGAAAAGTAGCAGTCGTATCAGTTGGGGTCTCATTAGTTTTTTCTCTTTTTGAATATCATACCGTTACATTTATTTGGTATATAATTTCAACGCTATTGCTTACAATCTCGTTTACGCTTTATGTATTTAGGATGTTGAAAACTCTCAAAGAAGCAAAATAATGAAAAGAAGGGATTTTATTTATACTTCCATAACGGCTGCAGGTGCGGTATTCGCAAGTAATAATTTATTGGCGGCAGATAATTCCAAAATTGATTTGGTTGCTGTTAAAGGCGCAATGCCGGATGTTATGCTCGATAAGGCAATGGAAACTCTCGGAGGTATGAAAAATTTCGTTAAAAAAGGGCAGACAGTAGTAATCAAGCCAAATATCGGCTGGGATGTGGCGCCGGAAAGAGCCGGGAATACAAACCCGAAATTAGTATCCCAAATAATCAGACATTGCCTTGCAGCAGGCGCAAAGAAAGTTTTTATATTCGATAATACATGCGATAACTGGCAGAAATGCTATTCCACAAGCGGTATTGAGCGCGCTGCGAAGGATGCAGGAGCTACGGTCGTATCGGGCGCAAACGAAGGAATGTACCATAATGTATCAATTGCAAAAGGGAAAAAACTTACAACGGCAAAAGTACACGAACTGATATTGCAATCCGATGTATTCATTAATGTACCGGTTTTGAAGAATCATGGTTCAGCTCGTGTTACAGCCACTATGAAAAACCTGATGGGGATTGTATGGGACAGACGATTCTGGCATAAGAACGACCTGCATCAGTGCATAGCCGAATTTGCCTCATACCGGAAACCGACGCTGAATATTATCGATGCTTATAATGTGATGGTAAAGAATGGTCCGCGCGGGGTATCAACCGATGACGTTGCAGAATACAAATCCCTTATTGTTTCTACTGATATGGTTGCTGCTGATACGGCTGCATCTAAGCTAATCGGGTTGAATCCGGATGATGTGCAGTACATTGGTATCGCTGCATCACTGAATGTCGGCAGGAAAAACCTCGAGCAGTTGAATATTAAGCGAATAAAGATGTAGCCCGATGCAGCTTGCGAAATTAAAAAAAATCAGGGTTTTCATTTCTCTTGTATTTCTTCTTTTTACGACTTTACTATTTATCGACCTGCACTCTTTTATACCGCTTGAATATTACAACAAGGTGCTTTATTTACAATTTATTCCATCTATACTGAAATTTATTTTCAATCCGGTTTCGCTTTCTTTGGGATTTGCATTTATTCTTCTTCTAACTTTGATTTTAGGAAGAGTGTATTGCTCATCGATTTGCCCGCTCGGAACGCTTCAGGATATGGTAATAAGAATTCGAAGGAGGTTCAAAAATCAGAAATTCGATTATTCAAAACCACACAGCGCTTTACATTACGGAATTTTAGTTATAACAATAATTACTCTTCTATCCGGTAGTTTATTTCTCGTTGACCTGCTTGACCCATTGGGGATTTTCGGTAGATTTGCCGTCGATTTCATCAGGTTGCCATTGGCTTTGGGAAATAATCTTTTATCATTGATTTTCGTGCAATTCGGATGGTATATTCTACCTCCTGTTAAAGTTGTATTTCAAAGTCTGGGAGCTTTCATTTCCGTTATTGTGTCAATGATTGTGGTTATCTGGATGTCCGTTAAGCATGGAAGGTTATTCTGCAATACGATTTGTCCGATTGGTAGTCTGCTGGCATTGTTTGCAAGATTTTCGTTATTTAAAATCGAAATAAATCAAAGCAAATGCGAGCAATGCGGATTATGCGAACAAGCCTGCAAATCCGGCTGTATTGATAATGCTTTATTAAAAGTAGATTTTGACCGATGTATTTCATGCTTCAATTGTTTCGAGGTTTGCAATCTTGATGGATTTCAATATAAGTGTGCTTATAATGACTTTCGGAATGTCATTCCTGCGAATGCAGGAATCCCCAACCAGAGCGATTCATTAGATAACAACACCCATAACAAACTAGAATTTAAGAGAAACCCCCTAACCCCCTTTGAAAAAGGGGGGATTTTTATCCCCCCTTTTTCAAAGGGGGTTAGGGGGTTTCTCTTAAATTTTCGGGAACAATTTCTAAACTTTAAATCCATTCCAACCGATAACCGAAAGCGAACATTTCTATTCGAAATAGGCTGTGCAGCCCTGACTTTTACCGGAATAGCTACCCTGAAAAATAATAACTCCAAATGGAACAACCGCACACCCGTAGCTCCTCCCGGCTCAGTAGGAATTGAACATTTTACAGAAAGATGCACAGCCTGCCAGACATGTGTATCAATATGTCCTAATCAGGTGCTGCAGCCGACATTCTTAGATTATGGATGGAGAGGCATACTGCAGCCGAAATTGGATTTCAATGCCGGGTATTGCCATTACGAATGTTTCGATTGCTCTCTCGTCTGCCCGACAGGAGCTATCCAGCCTATGAATAAGGAAAAGAAAAGGCTGATTCAGACGGGAGTAGTCGAATTTGAAATAAAAAAGTGTATCGTTGAAACCAATAAAACCGAGTGTGGTGCCTGTGCCGAGCATTGCCCAACGAAAGCCTGCTCGATGGATAATTACAAAGGCAAGCTAAAAATACCGGTAATAAATAAGGAAATCTGCGTTGGATGCGGAGCCTGCGAATATATTTGCCCTGTTAAGCCGGATAAAGCTATTTATGTTGTATCAAATTTCGTTCACAAAGTGTCTAAACTGCCAGCCAATAAGAAAATTGAGAAGAAGCCTGTAATGGAGGATTTCCCGTTCTAAATAATTATTTAAACTCCTTAAATCTTTTCTTCATTTTATCGCGGAAATACTCAATAGGAGCGCCGTTCCAGCCATCGAAGTCCTTGCCGATCCCATAATATTTATTGCTTGCAAGGGTATCTCTGACAGATGGAAAGCGGAGTTCCGCACCGTCTTTCATAACCGAATCCGGGTACAATTTACCATCGGGATATTCCTGCATAAAATATTTATCTTTTCCTGCAACATCCGCAAACATGCAAACCTGGTTTGTGTATAAATGATATAGCATTTCAACATTCGGCGGATTATGCAAATCGAAATTGTTCCAGCCATAGGAGCGGGCTTTCGGACCGCGAATGTAAGTATCATCCCCCTCCAAATCAAAGAAAAACACATCGGATTTGTTGATTGCGAATCCCAAACCGTCATCCTTCATTTTATAATAATCATTGCCTTTGCGGTCTAAGAATAATGAAACAGTGAAATCATGCCCGAAGCCGATACCGTTCGATTGTTCATCCCAGCAGATATGCTCGTCATCGCCGTCTTCATCTATTAAAGCAGCAATGCAGAAATGAGCTCCCGCAGCTTGAGCCCATGTTGATGTGTGGTATTTGTCGTTACCAGAGCCGTCGTATAGAAATCCCATACCGTACCAATACCCGCATCCTGCAGACCAATTGCCCGACTCATATAAATCATCGCCGGTAAGGTCAACCAGAACTCCCATACCGCCAGCCCATGAATGACCATCGGTAACATCTCCGCGACGCCCAACTCCGCAGCCCTGAGCATAAGAATAATTGAATTTCAAAGCTTTTGAATGTAAGTCGGGACGCCAAACAACTTCCGATTTCGGCTCGGCATAGTACTTGTCATTGCCTGTCCGGTTAATCAATGCGCCGATAGCTGCCATGCCGCCGTAACCCTGACCATCGCCCCAAATCCGGTATTCATCATCACCCTTATTATCGATTGCTATTCCCACTCCGAAATTTGCTGAACCCTGGGCATTCGTTTGGGCTTCGTATTTATCGTTGCCTTCCATATCCACAATTACCCCAAATCCGAGCAGAGCAGCCCCTTGGGTCAATTTTTTCGCTTTATAGGTGTCATTACCTGCCTTATCGATTAAAACCCCGGCTCCGAAGACTCCTGCGCCTTGCGACGGTAAATATTCATCATCATTTTCGTAAGTATCATTTCCTTCGAGGTCAATATATAATGAAACTCCATTATCGAGCGATGCGGTTGCTCCGGCAGCGCCTTTGTATGCATCGTCGCCGCCTAAATCCACAAGCAAAATTATGTCACCGTATTGATGAGTATTATCTTTTGAACCAGACAGGACAATTCTTCCGATAGGTGTTGAAATATTCAATGACTGATTTCCCCAATCAATATCAGTCTTGCCTGCTTTCAATGCAATAAGAGTATCGGCAAGCCACTCACCTGCTTCTAACATTTTCAATCCTGCATAATAAATTGAATTCATATCAATATTCTTTGCGCAATTATCCAATGCCGGGAAAAAATCCATACCATCGAATTGCGTTTCGCCTAATGTGCGTAATTTCCAGCAAGCGGAGGCATCTTTATAATTCACATTTCTCATTGCGGTTTCGCGCCAGCGCCATGCATCCAACATATTCAGAACAGCGCGAGCCAATACTTTCTGGATTTCGGGATGCACTTTCTCGATTGCCTTGCGGAAATCCTTCTCGACAAGCGGGAAGTCTGCTGCTTCTGCAATCCTGTTATATCGCCATTCGGAATTTGTCTTGTAATATACATCTTTTAGAGCGGCTAAAAGTGGCTCTTTCTCTGCTGTTTCCGCCCAGAGAGATGAATTATAAGCGCGAAATTCAGGTGCAATATGAATTACACCGCAGTAGTAACCAAGCTTCATTAATCCGTTATGACTGGATTTGAGATAATCGGGATGCAGGAAATCATCGACAGACAATGCCATGTTCCGTACGTAATCATAGATTCGGTGAGGCTCGGCAAGTAAATCATTGAATGCAGGTAACACATAAGGAATATTATCCGGAATCGGGTATCGCATCCAATAACCTTTTGGAACATAACCCAAATCAGTTTCGGAGATGCCGAGAAGTCTCATCAATTCAGAAAATGCGTTTGTTTTCCCCAGCGTAGGCTGAACGCCTGTCTGCTGAGCATTGGAAACAAATACAAAAAGGATTATTAACATTGAAAGGAAAAATTGTTTTATTGCTTTTTCGAATGAGGTTTTCATTGTTGCACCTGTGAGAATTTAAAATTGTCTGAATTAGGATTTATAGGATTATAGGATTTCTTTTCATTAACCATTAACCATTAACCATTGACCATTGACCATTGACCATTAACCTGTCTAATCCTGAAATAAGTTGACTCCAAAATTAACTAATTTTAAGGAGTCAAAAATGTTAAAAAAAGAAACGACCGGACTGCTTCCAGTCAAGAACC
>JAERMQ010000022.1 GCA_016844745.1 Ignavibacteria bacterium
CTCATTTTTGTTCGGTGAAGTGGTTAAAATTGTTTAACTTATAATTTGTTATGACGTTTATAATTGCAATTTCATTTATTTTCACTGATTAAGGATTTATTTCATCAGGGATTTTAACCATAAAATTATCTCTTTTGTTTTAAGCAATTTTTGTTCTGTAAATTCAGACGTAGCTATTTTTTTGATTTTTTCCTTATAATCCGGGTCACTTGCTTCAATATTAAATTTATTCATTTCTAATAGAAATCGCAAGTCAATATCTGTCAAATTAAGTTGAGAAAAATTTGCTAATTTAACGAGGTCGTGGATTTTTGGTGGTGTTTCATTTAAAAATTGTACATATAAACCTTTTAAGGCTTTTTCAATGGTTAAATGACAAATAAATAAACACCATAAATAATGATTATTATTTAGATTCGATTCTGCAACAATCAAATCATCATCAGCTAAATCGAACCAATATTTTACTTGCTCTTCTATAGTCATAATTAAAAATACGAAATATCTTAAATAAATCAAAATATTTCAAAATTATATTGCTGTAAAGAAGGTTTTTTCCCCTACAGTCGGCAGGAACTTCTTATTGTATCGAAATCCTTAAAGAACTTCTGACTGTAGGGAAAGTAACTTTTTACTGAAGATTGAATATATAATCCCCTACGGGATAAGAGGCATTGTTGTGATTTTTTTTCTACTGATATTTAATCACTCTGTGATAATTTTTTAATGTATTTCATTACTACGTTGTAATTAAATACCAGTAGTAAAAATAATCCAGGAAACCATTACTACGTAGTAGTTATATATATTAAGGGGGGTTCTAAAAATTGTCATTCTGAGCGAAGCGAAGAATCCAGTTTTCTTTAAAATCAACAAGATAGATTCTTCGCTTCGCTCAGAATGACAATAGATTCTTCGCTTCGCTCAGAATGACAGCCTAAATTGAATTTTTAGAACCCACCTTAAATAATTCAGGGTACGGCTACCAACATTTAGAAGTTCCGTCTGACTGATGATGAGGGAACTCACATTTTCAAACCGTGACAGTTTGTCACGGTTTCGTTTCTTTCGGCTATCAATCTCTGTATCAGTTTCCTCCAGTAAGCAGTTGGGTCAACGCTATCAGTCAGTACAACAATAACGTCCACGATGGAAATATACCACTTTTCTTGAACTTCGTCCCAGTGTGTACGAACTTTTTTTTCTTCAAATATTTTTATAGCTTCTTGTTTCATATACTATTTCATTATTATTAAAAGTACATTCAGAAGGAACTTCTGACTATAGGGAAGATGCGAGACAAACGAAAACGGGACGAATCTTTCGCACACCTCTGAAACCGTTATATTTAATACAGGTTGATAGTATATGTTTTTATTAATGTCCTTCACAATGAACTTCTTTAATAATTTGAATGTATGATTCTGTAAGTAATTTACTTAGTCGCTTATCATATTTTTCAATCTTAGGAAGAATTTTGTTATATAAATCTTTGTTGAATTTGTTATCCGGATGGGGACCATCAAAAATAAATCGAATTACACTTATTATCTCTTTGTCTGTCCTTATTTTCAATCTTGATCCTACAGCCTCTGTATCATTTATAAGTTTATCATAAATACCAAATGCTTCTCCTATCAAATCAGCCTGCCAAATACCTTCAATGCAAATATTAATATATTTATCGTAAAATTTGTCTTTAGGTATTGTTGTCAGTTGTCTGAAATATTTAATAATGTTTTCACCAGTAGAATCATAAAGAGGAGCAGCGCCTTTTGAATCATCGAATCCAAAAAGTTCTTGCATTTCCTTGAAAGAATTTGGGAATGAGCAAAATATTTTGATATCACAAATTTGTTTATCAACATCTTTATCATTAGATAATTTAAAATATTTTATCAAGGTATCGGCTCGTTCCTTTGCATTATTAAAATTGTAAATAGAACATTCTAAATTTGATTTATTTGAATATTGACTAATCGAATCCTTTTTAATTATTGATGTAGAAGAGTCATCTAATTTAGAAGCCTTGTTTTGTCCAAAAGAAACTATTCTTAATCCTAAAAATATTATCAAATATATCTGTTTCATTGTCTTTTCTTTAAAAGTAATCTAATATACTAAGTACAAAAAATTTACAGAAAAATTGTAACATAATAGGTACTTCAAAATTATTTTTATTCGAATATCAAAAATCATTTTTTCTGAAAAACCAGACTGCTCATTTTAAAGGCGCTAATAACCAAACCAACTTCATCCCAAGCGAAACAATCATTCAGAAAATATTCCCAAAAAACCGCTCGAAAACCCCACCGGTTGAACCCATTAATGATACCGCATCCAACATTAACATAATCAAGAGCCTCGCAAGGTCGATAGGATTGAGAAAACTAACTATTATTAATAGTGCTTCCAAAGGATATTCCTTTACCCTTCAGTCAGAAGTTCCTTCTGACTTTAGGAAAATTTTCCTTCTTTGTGCCCCTTTGTGTCCCCACCTCTGTGCCCTTTGTGTTAATAATTCTCTAACTTATTTTGTTGTTATTTTTTCATTATTTATTTAACCCTGCATCTTTCAAAATGCCATTTAAAGTAACAATTGGAATATAGCGAATATGTATAGGAACAACAATAATTTTATTGTCAGTCTTTTTGTAAATTGCATGAGAACCAAACTGCCTTACAAAGACAAACTCATTATCTTCGAGCTGTTTTATTAATTCTTTAGGTTTCATCAGGCAAATTCAAGTATTTGACGTGCAATTTCTTCTTCCATCAGAACTTCGAGATAAAGCTGCACGGCATCTTTAAGATTTTCCATAGCTTCTGCTACAGTTTTTCCATGAGTATGGCATCCGGGCAATTCCGGTGCCCAGGTATGAAACTCATCCCCGTCGCGTTCAATTTTAAAGGTTATCATTTTTCTTTGCCTTTTTTATTAATACTTTAAAGAAACGAATTAATATTGTAAAAATTGCAGAGTTTTTAAATGATGAAAAAACATTTGGAATCCCTACAGTCAGAAGTTCCTTCTGACTGCCGTATCTCAAAGAAAGCATGAACCTTAAATTACCTCCTTCGCCAACGGTTACTTTCCTCCCATTTTTGGACTTTTGATAAAGCCTCTTTAGGAACTAATCCGATAATAAAAAAATCCGAAAATAAAAAGAAAAATCAATAATTTTCAACGATTATCGTTAATTTATAATTGTAATTTTATAAATAATAAAATTGTAGATTTGAAACTAAGAGACAGACATAGCATAGGTTAATGACTCAAATAATACCAAAATGGGAAACCATTGAAGATAAGCATGATGGCAATCTGAAAATATTCGACCTGCACAGGATTCGCCGCCGCCATCCAGTATGGCGCAAGGAATCCGAATTTATTATTTTAGACTCCCCCCGCTGGGTTAATATTATTCCCGTTACAACCGGTAATAACGTTGTGTTAATTGAGCAGTACAGGCAGGGCATCGATTGCAATACGCTCGAAGTTCCCGGTGGTTTGGTCGAAGCAGGCGAAGATACACGCCATGCTGCAGAGCGCGAATGTCGCGAGGAAACAGGCTTTGCCGGAAGCGCCGATTCCGTCTTGCTTGGAGAGAATTACCCTAATCCGGCATTCTTGAATAATAAGTGCTGGTCTTATGTTTGGTTCGATTGTTATAAGCAGTTCACCCAAAAATTAGACAGCAATGAAGATATAAAGGTAATTGAAGTACCGCTCAGCGAAATAAAAAACATGATTACAAGCGGGCAAATAAAACATTCCTTAGTATTAACGGCATTTTTCTTTTTTTCTATGAAATACGGACTATAAGCAAATGGGCAAAATTATTACGATAGCTAATCAAAAAGGCGGAGTCGGGAAAACGACCACATCAATCAATTTGGCGGCATCGCTTGCAGCTTCCGAATACAAAGTTCTGTTAGTCGATATCGACCCTCAATCGAACGCATCGAATGGAGTGGGCATCGATTCCAAGTCGCTTGACAAAACAATTTACGAAGTATTAATCAACAATCTCCCGGTCAGCGAAGCAATATTGGAAACGGAAATGCCGTTTTTGAAAGTACTCCCTTCGCATATTAATCTGGTAGGTGCGGAAATCGAAATGGTCGGATTGCATCATCGCGAAGCAGTCCTCAAGAAAGCTATCGAGCAGGTAAAGGACCAATTCTCATTTATTTTAATTGATTGCCCGCCCTCGCTGGGACTATTGACATTGAATGCACTTACAGCCGGGGATGCAGTGTTGATACCGGTTCAGTGCGAATATTATGCACTCGAAGGCTTGGGGCAATTACTCAATACCATATCGATTGTTCGCTATCATTTGAATCCGGAACTCGATATCGAAGGTGTACTGCTGACAATGTTCGATAGCCGGTTAAGGCTTTCCGTGCAGGTAGTCGAGGAGGTTCGTAAGCATTTCGAAGAGAAAGTCTTCAAATCAGTAATAGCCCGCAACGTCCGTCTTTCAGAAGCTCCGAGTTTCGGTAAGCCGGTACTGCTCTACGATGCACTCAGCACGGGAGCAAAGAATTATTTACAGTTAAGCCAGGAAGTTATCGCGAATAACCCGAATATAAAGAAATAAATATGACAGCTAAAAAGAAATTACACACTGGATTGGGGAAAGGTCTTGGCGCCTTGCTCCCTTCAATTGAGTTTAAAGATAAGGGATTCAAGGTAACCCAAGCCGAACAGGAAGATACCGGCGATATGTTGGCTATGGTAGATGTATCGAAGATTCGGCATAATCCATACCAACCGCGCCATGATTTCAATGCACAGGCGTTAGATGATTTGAAAAACTCTATAGTCGAGCATGGCGTCATCCAGCCGATTACGTTGCGCCGGGCTATTAACGGATACGAGCTTATTTCCGGGGAACGCCGATTGCGGGCTTCGGTTGCTGCCGGACTTGCAAAAGTTCCTGCTTATATATTGGACATAGATTATGGTCCGGACATGCTGGAACTCGCTTTAATCGAGAATGTCCAGCGCGAAGACTTAAATCCCATAGAAATAGCAAACGGATACCAGCGACTTATCGAAGAGTGTAAATTAACCCAAGAGCAGGTAGCTGCAAAAGTTGGCAAAGACCGAACGACTGTTACTAATTTCCTGCGACTACTTCGTCTTCCGGAAAAAATACAGAACAGCCTTCGCGATAAAAATATATCTATGGGTCATGCCCGAACGCTGCTGGCATTATCCGATAGCGAAGTGATGATGAAGGCTTGGGACTTGATTTGTGAGCAGGGTTTATCCGTTCGTGCAACAGAGAAATTGGTAAAAGATATCGAGCTTGGAAAAGTAAAAATCGGTCAATCAAAGGACGGACATTCAAAAACCCAGGTAAAATCCAATCCACCGAAATTTAATGTTTTCTTGGAAGATATTGCAAATCAATTACGTCATATTTTCGGTACCAAGGTACGTATTCATCCAAAGACGGAAGAGAGTGGGACAATCGAGCTGGAATTTTATTCCAAAGATGATTTCGAAAGGCTTATTGATTTGCTAACAACATCGGAAAAGGAATTGCAGTAGAAAATATTGACCCAAAAAATGAACAATTCAAGAGAAACCCCTTAACCCCCCTTTGAAAAAGGGAAAAAAAATTCCCCTTTATTCAAAGGGGGTTAAGGGGTTTCTCAATGTTGAAAAGGTTGCTATTTTTAAAATCAAGAAAATCTGTTATTAGTAACTTATTTCTACAATTAAAAATAATTGTGAAATTTATGAGTATCCTAAATATAACATGCATTATGTCGTTTATATAAATATGTTGTTTGTTTTTTATGGAGAGAAACTATGGAAAATAATTGGCAAAAAGAAATATTCAGGAAAAAGGAATATTGGGGCAAAGTGATTGCAATTTCCAATGATATGATTATTGCCGTTGCAGATAACCATATTGATATTAGAAAAAAAGCGTTGGAAATTACTACCAACTTTTCATGTTTCGCTGTCCCCGAACGTCCTGATATGTATAGAATATTACCTTTAAGGCTTAATAGTCTGAAATTACATGAATGGTATCCAATTTATCCTGTTAAATTTTTTTTAGAAGACGGAAGTTCAATTTCCGAGGAACCTTTGATTGATAGCGGAGCAGATATATCTGCTGTAAATAAAAATTTTGGTGTTTCATTAGGTTTTATCAAAGATAAGCACGAAATTGTATCAACCGTAACAGGTATAGGTGGTACGGTGGACTATTTAATGAGAGAGACCGAAATAGAAATTGATACCTTTCGCTTTAAAGCCCGTGTAGCTTGGCTTCAGGATGAGAATATTCAGGATATTATTATAGGCAGGGAAACAGTCTTCGACTTGTTCGACATAGAATTTAAACAAGCAGAAGAAAAAATCATTTTTAATAAGAGATAATTTTTGTAACTGAAAGAAACAAATTGAAAAATAACATAAATAATCAAAACATAATCAAAAGATTAACTGAATTAATAATTATTGTTATAAAGAAATTTGATAAAAAATCGGCGCTACTGCTTGTTTTAGGTGGAGCATTGTTTTTGGTATCATTTACCGATTCGGCACTTTTTAAAATCAATAAATCCTTCGATGTTTTCGGTGCGGTATTTCGCGAAATATCGGCTAATTATGTTGACGAAATAGACCCCGAAGATTTAATGAAGCTTGGAATAGAAGGATTACTCTCGAATCTCGACCCTTATACTACCTTCTATACGGAAACTGAAGCCGATGACCTCGAAGTAATCACAAACGGTGTCTATACGGGTATTGGAATTACCGTCGGCGTTCAGGATAGTATGTTGACTATTCTTGGATTGAGTGAAGGATTCAGCGCACAAAGAAACGGAGTACGCATTGGCGACCGGCTATATAAAATTGATACTACAATTGTTCTTAGTATAAACTCACAAGAATTGCGCAAATACACACGCGGCGCTCCCGGAAGCCCTGTCAATGTTTGGGTAATCCGCGATGGTGTTCCGGATACATTGCATTATAAATTGAAGCGCGAACAAATCCAGTTAAAAAACATAGCTTATGCAAAAATTATTTATGATAGTATAGCATACATAAAATTGGAACGCTTCACACGCTCGACGGGGGATGAGATGCAGAGAGCAATTGCTAATTTGAAAAACTCCGGACGCGTGCGCGGAATGATTCTCGACCTGCGCGATAATCCCGGTGGATTATTGGAAGCGGCTGTAGATGTATGCGAATTATTTGTTCCGAAGGGCAGCCTTATTGTATCAACCAAGGGCAGGTCAAATGAAAGCCGGAAATCGTATAAATCCACAAGCGACCCAATCGAACCGACTTTGCCGCTTGCTGTTCTTATCGACGACGGCAGCGCCAGCGCCAGCGAAATAGTTGCCGGAGCTATCCAGGATTTAGACCGCGGCATTATTATTGGCAGACGCTCCTATGGCAAAGGACTAGTTCAATCGGTATTCGATATGCCCTATAAAGGGAATCTGAAAATAACCACTGCCCGCTATTACACTCCTTCGGGACGCTGTATTCAAAAAAGCGATTTTGCTGTGCGCCTCAATAAAAAACTATCCGATACGGCTACCAATCACGGTACCGGAACATTTTACACAATCAATGGCAGAAAAGTTACAGAAAATAAAGGTATATCACCGGATTCTCTCATAAATGAAGAAAAATATCCGGATTTCGTTCGTGAAATGCTGAAGAATAGCATTTTTTTCAATTTCGCCAATCAATTTGCAGCAAAATTAGATTCCCTTCCGAAGGAATTCAAAGTAGTTGATGAAGTGTTGGAGCAGCTTAAACTCTTTATTGAGAAGCGGAATTTCCTGCAAAGCACGCCATTGGTTCGACAAATCAAAAAAGCACGCCAGTTAGCAGAAGAAGAAAAACTCTCGACTGAAACGATTAATGAATTTAAAAATTTAGAATCATCAATACTTTTAGAAGAAAAACATTTAATCGATACCTATACTGAACAAATAAGTGATATACTCGATTATGAAATTTCATCCCGTCTGACAACCCAAGCCGAAGCGGTAGCACGTCAGATTAAATACGATAAGGATATTCGCGCTGCAATCGGGCTTGTGAATTCGAAAAAGTACCGGCAGATATTGGCTGTGAAGGATAAATAAAAATTTTATTATTACAAATTGAAAATTGTGAAATTTATCAAAGAAAGATTGTTTTTTCATAAAAGGTGACTTGATATGATTGAATCTTTTTTCCAACGGGCATTAGAAAATTTGAAAGCTGCAGAACTTCTTTTTGAAAATGGTTTATACAATGCTTCTGCAAATCGTGCATATTATTCGGCATTTCATGCAGCAATAGTTGTATTATTTAGAAATGGTTTAAAACCGGATATCGACCATAGAAAGGTTTTGTCTCTTTTTTCATCTGAGCTAATCAATAAACGCAAGATATTTTCGTCGAAATTTAAAGAGGATATTTATGAAATGCAAAAAAACAGGATTCTTGCGGATTATGGAACCGGTATAAGTAAAACAAAATCGGCTACACAGCTTAAGTTTACTAAAGAATTTATTAAAATAATTTTAAAGGATATTTGATATGAATATAAATCTGAAACAGCAGGAATTAATTGATATTTTATTTAATAAAGTTAAAGAAAAATATCCTGAAATTCAATTTCTTAGATTGTGGACGAATCCTGACGACTCAGAACATATTTTAATTGATGTTTTGGCGCCGATGGAAGAAGAAAGGGAAATTGAAATGAGCCATTTTGCTTCAAGCCTTGAAGCAGATATAGATTTTGAATATGGCTATCGAATATCTATTTTGCCTGAAAATCCTAATGTTGTATATATTTAAATTACTATTTATTTTCAATAATAAATTTAAACTTAAATGACCAAAGTTGAACATATAAAATACTGGCTGAAAAGCGTTGAAGAAGATTTTGAATGTTCAAAAGTTTTATTTATTGCCGGTTATTTTGCACAATCCTTGTTTTGGGCTCATTTTTCACTCGAAAAGTCATGCAAAGTGGCTGGGTTAAATCGAATCTAAGCAATATACCCCCATTCACACATAATTTATTGAAGATTCTTTCTGAAATCGAAATAATATTGGAAGGGGAACATAAACATTTTTTGCTCGAAATGAATGCGTTCCAAATAAAAGGCAGGTATCCTGATTATATAAATGAACTTGAAGCTACGATAAATAAAGAAGTAAATGAGAAATATTTACAACAAACGGAGATATTTATATCATGGTTGAAAAAGAAGCTGCAATAGAAACTGCAAAGATATTAATTCAGGAATGTATTGATTCAGGAATTAAGATTGATAAGGCTTATCTATTCGGTTCGTTTGCTAAAGGTTTGCAAAGGCAGTATTCGGATATTGAAGTTGCCTTGGTATCAAAGAACTTCGGTTTCAATTTTCTGGAAAATATTAAACTTACATCGAAAATTAATATTAAGTATCCTGATATTGAACTACATCATTTCAATACCGGTTATTTCGAAAAAGGTGACCCGTTTATCGAGGAAATAAAAACAAGCGGCTTTGTAATTTATTGAATAAATAATTCAAAACATTTTTATACATTCTTTTTCATATTCGGTTAATGGATGCACCAATAATCTAAAAAAATTTCCAACCCTTCCAAATATTTAAAATTTACATCCGTCACTTTAAATTCAAGAACGAAGGAGAAAGCGATGAAATACTCTTTTTCAATTATTCTATTAGTAGTAGTATTTTCTCCATTTATTAGAATAATTTATTATTTTAATATTATATATTTTTTTAAATTGTATATTGTAAATTATTATTTGTCAGAGTCCTATTTATTCGGGCTGCTGCAAATTTTTATTTATTAATTGAGAACAAAGGAAATGTCAGAATTTGTTGAAAAATATATAAACCCTTTTACCGACTTTGGCTTCAAGAAACTGTTCGGAGAAGAGATTAATAAAGATTTGCTAAAGGATTTCCTGAATGAATTGCTAAAAGAAGAGCAAGGGCAAATCAAGGAATTGACTTATCTTAAAACGGAACATCTTGGTGTGACCGATTTGGATAGAAGGGCAATATTTGATTTGTATTGTGAGAACGAAAGAGGCGAAAAGTTCATTGTGGAATTGCAAAAATCAAAGCAGAATTTTTTCAAGGATAGAACGGTTTATTATTCGACTTTTCCAATTCGGGAGCAGGCAAAGCGTGCTGATTGGAACTTTGAATTAAAAGCTGTTTATACTATAGCCATACTCGATTTTGTTTTCGATGCCGATAAAAACGAACCGGAAAAATTCAGGTACGATGTGAAATTAACTGATATTGAAACCAAAAAGATTTTCTATGATAAGCTGACGTTTATTTACCTTGAAATGCCCAAATTCAATAAATCTATAGATGAGCTTGAAACAAGGTTTGATAAATGGTTGTATGTAATAAAGAATTTGAACAGGCTTGATAGAATTCCCGATAAACTACGGGAGAAAATATTTGAAAAATTATTTGAATCGGCAGAAATAGCTAAGTTTACACCTGACCAAGTTTATTCTTATGAGGATAGTCTAAAATTTTATAGGGATTTGAAGAATTCTTTGGATACTGCAATGGAAGAAGGAATAGAAAAAGGAATGGAAAAAGGTATAGAAAAAGGAATGGAAAAAGAGAAGAAAGATATAGCTATTAAAGCCCTTATTAAAGGAATTTCTATAAAAGATATTTCAGAATTAACTGGATTATCTGAAGAAGAAATAAGCAAATTATAGAACATTATTCTTTAGAAACATCGAAATATTTAAAATATTCATCCGTCGATAAAAATTCAACATCAAAGGAGATAGCGATGAAATGCTCATTTACCATTATTCTATTAGCAGTAGTATTTTCTTTTTGTTTCAAATCAAATCTTGAAGCACAGGATGACTTGATAAATTTTTATTTTGGACAGGGTTATAATTTTAAATCGCTTGCTTTTAGCTCTGATAATCGATTTTTTGCTTTTGAAAAGCAGAATATTATTTCTCTTTATGATACAAAAACTTTGAAGTTGATTAAAAATTTATATGAATTAGGTATGCCGGGCGTTGGTCAAGAAATAAGGGATATTGCTTTTAGCCCAGATGGAAATAAAATTATCAGCGGAGAAAATTGCTGTCTTAAGTTGTGGGATATCAAATCCGGGGACATTACAAACATTATTATTAAATCTGGAAGTACGGATAATTTAACGGTTGCTTATAGCCCAGATGGTAATAAAATTGCAAGTGGGAATTACTCAAATAATGTTTATTTATGGGATATTTATTCAGATAGTCTATTTGCCACCCTTTCCGGTCATACAAACTGGGTAAAATCTGTCATTTTTAATAATAAAACTGATAAATTAATAAGTGGAAGTAAGGACAGCACAATTAAAATATGGGATTTAACTACTAATAAACTTATTAATACTCTCTATGGTCATAATGGAGAGGTCAACTCAGTTAAAATTTCTTCTGATGACAGTAATGTGTTAAGCGGAAGTAAGGACAGCACAATTAAAATATGGGATTTAAATGAAGGAAAACTTATCAAGACACTTTATGGTCATAACGGTAGTGTAAACTCTATTTCCGTAAGCAAAGTAGGGAATTATTTAGTAAGCGGCAGTGATGATAGTACAGTAAAAATATGGGATTTGAATACCGGAACTTTGCAGAAGACTTATAATGGATATAAAGGAGGAGTTATCTATGTTGCTATTAGTCCGGATGGGAGTGTAATAGCAAGTAGTAGCCTTGATAATTATATTAGAATCTGGAAAGGTCCTAATTTTTCCGTTGAAGATGTTAATGAAAATAATCCCAACAATCCCGAAATAATCAATATCTCTCCAAATCCAGCTAACGAAAATTCCGAAATTCAATTTTCATTAGATAATCCATCATTTGTTAATCTATCAATAACAAATTCACTTGGCTGCGAAGTTGCCAGAGTTATTGATAATATTTATTATGAACAAGGAAAAAGTAGAGTTACTTTCGATGCTACAAATTTTTCTCCCGGCGTGTATTTCTGCACCCTTCGGACAAATGCTCTTTCAAAGACAGTGAAGTTTATTGTGATGAAATAGATTATTTAAAACCTTCCGAAAGTAGGGAAACTTTCGGATTTTTGATATTAAATGGAAATTATTTTTCAGTTCGTTTTGGTAATTTAAAACTAATTATTTAATTTAATCCTAAATAAATATAAATTTGTGGGATAGGCTATGCACAGAATTATAATTGATGTTAATAATAAGAAGAATGCCGGTTTCATCAAAAGTCTTTTGAAGAAATTCGATTTCGTCAACAATATTAGAGATGAAAAACCTGAGATTCCCAAAAGTAAGTTCAAATCTTGGGAAGAATTCTCCGATTGTCTCGGAATTTGGGAAGGAAGAGATATTACAAAAGAATCACTTAGGAAAATGGCATGGAGACAGAGAACCTTATAATTTTAGACACTGATGTTTTAATTGAACTTCAAAAAAGAAATGAACCAGTTGTTTCTTTAGTTAGGGCAATTGGTGAAAAGAAGATTGCTGTAACAAAGGTTTCTGTTTTTGAAATGTATGTAGGTGCTTTTAATAAAAATGAATTAATAAAGATTAAGCATTTTCTTGATAAATTTCCAAAAATTGAATTATATGATAAAATTATTGACTTAGCTATAGAACTTGTTTACGAATACAAATTAAGCCATAGCCTTTTCATTAACGATGCAATAATTGCCGCATCTGCCATATATTACGATTTAGAATTATTTACTCTAAATATCAAGGATTACAAATTCATTCCGAAATTAAAATTATATAAATTGAATTAGCAAAGAAATCTTTCAAAAGGTGTTCCTATTTTTATTAATGTTTAGCCATCGACTTAATAAAATCCTTTAAAATTTTTGTCCCCTTTTACTTAATTTACAAGTCTTATTGGTAAGAATTAATTACAATTACTAAATGTTCGATTACGGGAAATATAGCGATACAAGGTTGATGGAATTGTTGCGGGATGAGAAACCGTTCTGCAACAGGGCTTTCTCCGAAATCTATCGCCGTTACGGTTCAAAGCTCAACGCATACTGCCGAACGAGGCTCTGCAGCGCTTCTGCTGCCGATGATATTTTCCAGAATACATGGATTAAATTCAATAATGCGGTAAAACATGGAACTGAAATAAGGAATTTACAGGCATTTTTAATTACTATTGCCAGGAATTTATGCAATGACAAATTCAAAGAGCAGAAGCAAATCTCAGAAATGTTTATCGACATTGATAATAACGCAAGCGAAGAGTGGTCTTATTCTTATAATCCGGAAAGTACATTTGAAGATGAAGAATTATTGAATATTATTACCATTGGTTTGAACAGTCTGGAAGATATTTATAAAGATGCTTTTATTCTGAATAAAATTATCGGTTTATCATATCAGGAAATAGGGGATATGCAAGGAGAGACAAGTGAATGTATCAAGAAAAGGATAACGAGAGCTCTTATAATGATTAAAAAAGTTTTAAAACCATATATAGATGAATTATCACAATGAAAAGAAAGAACCCCTCCCTAACCCTCCCCGAAGGGGAGGGAATTGATATATAAGGCAGTTACTGTTCCCTCCCCTTCGGGGAGGGTTAGGGAGGGGTTCTTAAAAAATTCGAAAATTGGAGTGATTATGGACTACACTGAAAAAATACTCGATTTCATAGATGGCACGCTTGAACCGGCAGAAGCACGAACTCTTTTTGCTGAAATGTCGGGCGATGAAAATCTGCAAAACGAATTCCGCAGCCAGATTATTATTGACAAAACAGTTAGCAAGAACTTGACGTCCTTCGTTCCGGAAGAAAAGACAACAGCCGGAGTATTCGCTGCACTTGGTTATTCTCAATTTTCAAATGGAACTAGACCGGCTGACGTTATTAAACATACGAAGCCGAATAATATATTCCACAATTTTCTATGGGGTGGTTTTTCTTCAATAATGACAGCTTTGGTATTTTTATTATTCTTTATTCCAAATAATGAAATTAAAACTAACGTTCAAAGTGCATCACCGGGAAATGTTAAATTGAATCAGATTGTTAATAAAGATAATACAAAAGAAAGACAAGATGTCCAACATCTGAAAGATGTTGGACATCTACCAGAAAGAAAAGATGTTGGACATCTACAAAAATTTAATGATAATCTTCCTGTTGAGAATAATCCTGTACAGCCGGAAATTTATCTATCGAAAGTCTCAATGAATCATGCATCCGGATTTAGTTTGAAGAATACTGCCAGACAAGAAATTTATACACAAAACATTGAAAACTTATCAGAAATCAACTTTCCGAAAGTAGGGAAACTTTCGGAAAGTGCTGTGGAACAATCTTCGGGATGGGAGTTGGAATGGCGCGTATCGGAGAATTGGATGCTGCCCTCAGAAACAATCTCACCGAGACGCGAAGCGCCTTTCAATAAAAATTCCTTGTCTATATTATATCCTTTATCAGATAAATTCAAATTGGGCGCTGAGATTCGGGTTGAGAATTTCTTCCAAAAATATAAAGGAACGGAATTCGATGGCAACTATACTTACGAACAAAAACCGAACCTTACAACCTATGGAGCCTTTATCAGATATACCGCCGTCAACATGCTCCCATACTCAATAAAACCAATTGCACAAACCTATATTGGATTTAACAAAGCGGGATTTGTTGGAAGATTGATGTTAGGAATAGATTATTCGCCTTATCCGGATTTTTCCTTAATTGTCGGGGGTGAATTCGGCAGCTTAATTTATATTCATCAGAATAATTATTTTAATACTAATAAATTTAGTATGAATTACGGAATTTCTTATAAATTTTAATGGAGAAAAATTATGAAAAAGTTTTTATTGATTTTTGGAATTTTTGCCAGTATGATTGTATTGTATTCATGCAAGGATTCGCTTGGAATTGAGGATAATGTTTATCGCACAAGGGATGGGAAGCCGTGCTATTCAACAATCCCACTCGCAACAGGCAATTATTGGATTTACGAAACTAAGCTATTTGATACTCTTGGGAATCAAATGGGCAATACCGCAATAGACTCAATGCTGGTCGGCAGGAATTTGGTAATCAGTGGCAGGTCGGCTTATGAAATGACTACATACCGTGCCGGCAAAGTCATCGAAACCGGATTTCTTTACTGTGATGATGCTCTATGGATTTATTCCAAACTATTAACGCCAATGCTTGATACAGTAAATGAAAATTGCTTTTGTGGATTGGAGGAAAAATGGCACCAATTGACTTCATGTCAAAGCAACGATTGGTTTTATAATGATAACTTCATTGAAACTAATTTACTCCCTTCACTTGTTGAAGACCCTAATGACCCAACGAAATATAAACTAATCTATTCCCATACCCGATGGGATTTATATTATTATGCCAAAGTTCAAGATTCCAATTTTATTGGAGGGACAAAAGAATTCAAAATCACAGGCAATGTTGAATATTCAATTACAGATACAAACGAACCTGTTCAATTTAAAATTGACCCGGAAAAGGGAATGAAATACAAAAATAATAACCGAACTATTATTTTGCAGGAGATGGAACTTAGTTTATGGCTCGATTATCGAGTCGGTATTAAGCGAATATTAGGTAAAGCATTTTCCGGTAAAATGTTTACTATACAAGAAAGAAACCTTATCAGGTATAGATTGAGGTAATTTGGGAATTGTTCATTTATTAAAAAAATATCATTGAATATTTACTTTGCGGCTTTGCGAGAAAAATTTTTTTCACGCAAAGCCGCAAAGGTAAATACAGCCGATGCAAAATAAGGAATTTTAAAATCTTCAAGCGTTAGCGCTATCCTCTTTATCAGATTTGAAACCGGCATTTATCGCCTTTGCAATATTTATTCTTGAACTAATAGCTAATAGAAAATCATCCCGGTTCGGAACTGCTAACTTTCTGGCAAGTTCCGTCATATCATCAAACATTTTGAAACGTTTTTCAAGAGTGGAAGATTCATTTTTTATAAAATCGTCCTCAAATTGTCGATATGTTTCGGAATTTTTTCTCATATTTTTCAAATATACTTTAATCGAAGCAATTCTACAAATTTTATTCAAGAAGAAACCCCCTAACCCCCTTTGAAAAAGGGGGAATAATTTATTCCCCTTTTTTCAAAGGGGGTTAGGGGGTTTCTTCTTATATACAATGAGAAATTTAATAAAAAGTCCCCAATCTTCCTTAATATCCTTTTCTATGCTTGAAGTTGCCGGATTTCTTTTTATCGGAACTTCCTGATTTGCCATAAGAATATGACTTTTCTTCCCATTTATTCGAGCTTTTACCCTTTTTGAATTTGGAATCGAATTTTCTCTTGTTATCCTTAAAACTTTCGAAATAAGGAGTGGCATCGAATTTCAGGCTGTTATCAAATCCTTCGTTCTTCTGGTCGATACTAATTTTTAAAAGAGCAGAGGCAATATCAAGAGCAACATAATCTTCACCCATCATTTTTTCAACAAGATGAATATACTTCTTTAAGTGTCCTTCCTGAATTATCTTTTTGATTTTGTTTTTTATTGTCTTTAGTCTGGTCTCATCCAATTCCTCGAGAGTCGGAATTTGCTGCCTTTTGACTTTAATATCGTTTGTCTTTTCGATTCTTTTTAAATTATATATCTGTTTGCCGACTACGAAAGTAAATGCAATACCTGTTTTTCCTGCCCTGCCTGTTCTGCCGATTCTATGAATATAATCCTCATCATCTCCGGGTAAATCATAATTGAATACAGCCTCAATATCACTAACATCAATGCCCCTGCCGGCGACATCTGTTGCACACAAAATTTCTACCGAACCCGTGCGGAAGCCGTTCATAACCGCATCACGCTGCTTTTGAGTCATATCGCCATGCAATCCTTCGGCAAAATACCCTCTTGATTTTAAATTTTCAACCAATTCATCCACTTTTATTTTCGTATTGCAGAAGACCAAAGCCAACTTAACATTATGAAGGTCTAAAAGGCGAGCCAATGCTTCGGATTTGTCTTTTTCCTGAAGTTCGAAATAATACTGCTCAATTTTTGGAGTATTGATTTTATGCATCGAAACGTCAATCCTCATTGGATTTTTCTGATGCTTCTTCATCAATCTGGTTATATCGCTGGGCATCGTTGCCGAAAACATGATAGTTTGTTTTGCAGCCGGAGTGCCTTCCAGAATTTCTTCAATATCATCCCTGAAACCCATATCGAGCATTTCATCGGCTTCGTCCAGCACTACGAATTTAATATTGTTCAGTTTAATGGTTCCGCGATTTATATGGTCGATTGTTCGACCGGGGGTTCCGATGATAATCTGTGGATTCTTCTTTAATGCGCGGAACTGACGGTCGATTTCCTGTCCGCCGTAAACGGGTACTACTGCGATATTGTCCTTGTATTTCATCAGTTTGCGGAATTCTTCGGTTACCTGGATAACCAATTCCCGCGTGGGGCACATCACAATAGCTTGAATGTTTGTTAATGATTCATCGAGATTTTCGATAATGGGGATGGCAAAAGCGGCTGTTTTTCCTGTTCCGGTCTGAGCCTGACCAATAATATCCCTGCCCTCGAAAATATGAGGCAGAGTTTCGGATTGAATATGGGTAGCTTCCTCAAAACCCATATCAGTAATAGCTTTCAACATTTCCGGTGACAAATTAAGGTCGCCAAATTTCAATCTTTTCATAGAAATCCTAAATAATAATAAAAATTCCACTTAGTATGACATCATCTTTGTTTAGAAGCCCTCACTCAACCCTCTCCCAATGCGAGAAGTTGAAGGAATTCTAAATATAATCGTAAGCGGATTTTTCCATTATTACAGGAAATCTGTACCTAAGACAATATTCTTTCAAGTGGCGCTAATAAAGCGTTTTGGTATAGAACGAAATAGCTGATTAATTATTGTCGGAAGACTTGTGTTTCCCTAAAGTCAGAAGTTCCTTCTGACTGCATCTGATACCAAGTTGCGTTCAAAACCTATTTTTTCTAAATATTCCTCAGGTACAAACGAATATAAAGCTCCGGTATCAATACAAAATTCTGCTTCAAAGAATCTTGAACTGTCGCTTGGGTTAGTTACTTTAACTTTTATTTGGAACATTCCCATTTATTCAAACTCCCATTTCCCTTCACAAATTTACAAAAATTATTATTTTGAAAACAATGTATATTTTAAAGTGAAAATAATATTCATTTTCTAGTCCGTGAAATCCTTTAATCCCTCAAATCCGTGATTCAGACATTATTTCCTGATAAATACTCAGCCAACGCACGAATAGCCCTTCCACGATGGCTGATAGAATTTTTTTCTTCTGCTATCATTTCTGCAAAAGTACGAGTGAATCCATCGGGAACGAAGATTGGGTCGTATCCAAAGCCGCTGCTGCCGCGCTCTTCAGTTATTATTTTACCTTCGCAAATTCCTTCGAAATACATTTTCTTTTCATCATCGACAAGGCAAATCACAGTTCTGAAGCAAGCCTGGCGGCTTTCAGGAGGGACGTTTTCCATCAATTTTAAGACTTTTTTTCTGTTAGATGCATCATTTGCTCCGGGAACAGGGGGCGGGGGACAGGGGTCAGGGGACGGATTACCTATCCCCAGTCCCCAGTCCCCAGTACCCAGTTCTATTCCTGCGAACCGGGCCGAATGAACTCCCGGCTTACCATCGAGGGCATCAATTTCCAAGCCGGTATCATCTGCGATGGATGTGATTTTTGACGGTTCAAAAAATGCCCGTGCTTTCAAAAGTGCATTTTCTTCTAATGTTGCGCCGTTTTCTTCTATTTCAAGCGGTGATTCAAGTATTTCAGCAGGAGTAAGTAATTCAATTGCATCCAAATTAAATTCATGGAAAATCTGCCTGATTTCGCGAATCTTATGCTGATTATTGGTTCCAATTAAAATTTTCATTTAAAAAATTACCTGAAATTCAATTTATTCATTATTGTATTATAAACTTTTAAAGCAGCAGAATAAGTCTACTAATTCAATTCCCATAGATAACTATTCCTTTTCTATATATCTGATTTTGAATTGTAGCAGTAATATTGGTAAATGGTTCAAATTCGGATTTAGTTCGAACAATAAGGTCCAAAGGAATATTAACATCAATAGTTCTTATTGCTCTGTAAGCTCTGGTAGCTCTTTTTGTCTTTGATTCGTTGGAATGTTCGATTAAAACTAATATATCCAAATCGCTATCCTTATTAGGAGTACCATAAGCATAAGACCCAAAAAGAAATATTTTAATTGGATTGAACTCTTCTACTAATACTTTTTTTATTGAATTAAGTATTTCATCTATCAAATAGCCCATATAATTTTTCCAAAAATATTTCTTATTCATCAACTCAAAATTATTAATTTTATATACGATTTATTTAATCAAATATTTTGAATCTATATTTAACTTGTGTCATATCAAAGATTATTAACAATCAAGGATGATTGTACTACTTTTAATATCAATAAATTAGTAGTTCAATCATCCTTGATTGAATTAAGGAAGGTTCTAAAAATTGTCATTCTGAGCGAAGCGAAGAATCCAGTTTTCTTTAAAATCAACAAGATAGATTCTTCGCTTCGCTAAGAATGACAGCCTAAATTGAATTTTTAGAACCCACCTTAACAAAGTAGGGTTGAAAAGAAACAACTACGGTTCAATAATAAAACCGGAATAAATCAAAATAAAATTCCTTAATTTAGTAGGTTTTAGCAAGTAAATTAATGAAAAATGCGCATTATGGCGAAGAAGAATAACAATATAAATAATACATCTCAACCGATGCCGGGACTAACCTCAATCAGGGTTTTCGGCGCTCGCGAACATAATTTGAAGAATATAAATATAAATATTCCACGGGATAAATTTGTTGTAATTACAGGATTATCGGGTTCGGGGAAATCATCGCTTGCCTTCGATACTATCTATGCCGAAGGGCAGCGCCGCTACGTGGAATGTCTTTCGCCTTATGCACGACAATTCTTAGGAATGATGAAGAAGCCGGATGTTGACCGCATTGAGGGCTTGTCACCATCTATTTCAATCGAACAAAAGACACTTAGCCACAATCCCCGCTCGACGGTCGGTACTGTTACGGAAATTTATGATTATATCAGACTTCTTTTTGCTAAAATAGGCACGCAGCATTGCACTGATTGCGGCATTCCGGTTGAGCAAAAGACTCTTGACAGGATTTGCGAAGAAATAATGACTGACTTTTCAGGCAGGAAAATATATATTTTAGCTCCACTCGTCCGCGGCAGGAAGGGTCATTACAAGGAACTTTTCGAGCAATTGATTAAACTTGGTTTCTCGCGTGTTCGTGTCGATGGTGAAATATTGCGCCTGCATGAAGGAATAAATATAGCAAGGTACAAAGCGCATAATATAGAATTGGTTGTTGACCGCTGCGAAGTGAATTTGCATCAATCCCAACGCATATCGGAATCAGTAGAGCTTGCAATGGTAAAAGGCGAAGGTACTTTGATGATTGTTCCCGAAATGGGCGAAGAAGGCTCAGAAAGACTCTTTAGTTCATCATATTCTTGCCCTTCATGCGGAAAGTCGTTTGAACCTTTAGCGCCGAATATGTTTTCTTTCAACTCACCTTACGGAGCCTGCCCACATTGCGAAGGGATGGGCGAAATAAAGGATTTCGATATGGGCAAGGTAATACCGGATATGACGAAATCAGTTGAGGAAGGTGGCATTGCCTCGATTGGAGCCAAGCAGGACGATTGGCTTTGGCTGCAAATACTCTCACTTGCCGAGCAGTTCAAAATTGATTTGTCGCTCCCAATCAAGGATTTGAAAGTGCATGAGTTAGAACTTCTCATGTACGGAACTGAAGAAAAAACAATTAATATGTTTTATGAATTTGCCGGAGGTTCGAAAATAAAGTACAAACAGAAATTTATCGGCATACTGCCGACCTTGCGCCATAAATTCGAAACATCATACAGCCTGCGAACAGGAAAATATTTGCAGGAATATTTCAACTCGCTGGATTGCCCCTATTGCGGAGGAAGTCGTCTCAAGCGGGATTCCATTTCAGTCAGGATACAGGATAAAAATATAAATGACATCGTTTCGCTCGATATTTTGAAAACCTTTGAATATTTTATCTACCTTAAATCTGCCTTGACTGAACGCCAGCTATCAATTGCCAAACAGATACTACACGAAATTTCTTCCCGGTTCGAATTCCTTATCGATGTCGGATTATCTTACCTAACTCTGAAGCGTCAGGCGAGAACTCTCTCCGGCGGTGAACATCAGCGAATACGGCTTGCATCACAGATTGGCTCAAAATTGGTAGGAATAACATATATTCTTGACGAGCCGAGTATAGGTCTGCATCAGCGGGATAATGACAAATTAATCTCATCCCTGAAGAAATTATGCGAAATGGGAAACTCCATTATCGTCGTCGAACATGATAAGGCAATGATTACACAGGCTGAATATATTATCGATATGGGACCAGGCGCCGGCAAACATGGCGGACATGTTATTTTAGCCGCTACCAATGCCGAGCTAATGAGCATCAAACCGAAAGAATTAGAGAAATCCCTCACTGCTCAATATATCTTATCGAAAAAGGAAATCGAAGTGCCGGCGAACAGACGCAACGGCAACGGTAAAGAGGTTGTCCTGAAAGGAGCGAACGGGAATAACCTGAAATCCGTCGATTTGAAAATTCCGCTTGGCAAATCAGTCTGTATTACCGGAATGAGCGGCTCCGGGAAATCCTCGCTGATTAATGATACTCTCTATCCTATACTTGCCAGGCATTTTTATTCGTCGTCGGTAATGCCGCTTAAATACTCATCGGTCGAAGGATTGGAATATATAGATAAGGTGATTGAAATTGACCAGTCTCCAATCGGACGCACTCCACGCTCAAATCCGGCAACTTATACCGGCTTATTCACTTTGATTCGCGACTTCTTTGCGCTGATGCCGGAATCGAAAATACGGGGTTATAAAGCCGGCAGGTTTTCCTTCAATGTGAAGGGTGGCAGATGCGATGAATGTGAGGGTGCGGGAATTAAAAAAATCGAAATGAATTTCCTGCCCGAGGTTTACGTCGAATGTGATTCGTGCAACGGCAAACGGTATAATCGCGAAACTTTAGGCGTGAAATTCAAAGGTAAATCCATTGCCGATGTATTGGATATGACGGTTGGCGAAGCTATTGAGTTCTTCAGCGAGATACCGAAAATCAAGGCTAAGCTAAGCACACTCTGCGATGTCGGTATGTCGTACATTCATCTTGGGCAGCAAGCGCCGACACTATCAGGTGGGGAAGCACAGCGGGTGAAACTTGCGGCGGAATTATCGAAAACCAGCACCGGCAAAACCCTGTATCTTTTAGACGAGCCGACAACGGGCTTGCATTTCGAAGATATACGCATTCTGCTCAATTTGTTGGATAAATTGGTTGATAAAGGCAATACGGTAGTAATAATCGAGCATAATTTAGATGTAGTAAAATGTTGCGATTGGGTAATAGATTTGGGACCCGAAGGCGGCGATGCCGGCGGGCGCATTATAGCCGAAGGTACGCCTGAGCTTGTTGCCAATACTCCCGGCAGCTATACGGGTGAATATTTGAAGAAGGAATTGAAGATGGGGTGAGTAATTATAAACTTTCGGAAAGTAGGGAAACTTTCCGAAAGTATTTTGTTTCACTTTCCGAAAGTTTCCTTACTTTCGGAAAGTTTTTGAAATTTAAAGATACTCAATCTCTTCAATCTTATCCATGCCTAATCTTTGCTTATGATATTCTATGAAATCAGATTTATTGCCAAACCAATTTATTACTTCATCCTTTTCTAATTTTGTATTAGAGTCTTTGGTAAAACTCTGATATGATGAATATTGCCACTCAGTAATATTTTTTGTTATGCTGTGATGAATTGGGTTAATATGAATGTAATAAAGAAGTTGAGCGAAATACGAATCAGTTTCAATTAACTTTCTTTTGAAATTGCTAATGAACAAATTACCCATTCTATTATATTTTTTATTGAAAGCTTGTGTATAAGAGCTAAATAAATTTGAAAATTGCTTACTGATATATAAATGATAGTTTTCATAATCATTTATATGTTCAATTTGCATTAAAGTATCAACGCTCCTTATTTTTAAAAGAATATGCAAATGATTAGGAAGCAGGCAATAAGCAAACGTTTTAGCAATAGGATGAATATAATAGCTGTATTTATTTAAGAAAAAAAGATAGTTTTCATTTGAAAGGAAAAGGCTCTCTTTACCAACCGCATGATTATAAATATGGTAATAAGAATCCGTGTATAATAAAATTTTTGGTTTCATAGCTTTAAAAATAAGAAAATTTTCTGAAAATAACAAAACTTTTTGAAAGTTATCTGATTTCACTTTCCGAAAGTACAATGAATCACTTTCCGAAAGTTTCCCTACTTTCGGAAAGTTTTGTGCCATTCAACTTTCTGAAAGTAGGGAAACTTTCCGAAAGTAGATTCAACTTTCCGAAAGTTTCCCTACTTTCGGAAAGTTGAACATCTACCTCACCACCACAAACTTCACCGTCCTTGCAAAAGCATTTGTTCTCAGCGTACAAAAATACACGCCCGTTGACAAATTACCTGTATCGAACGTAATACTGCTATTGCCTTGCTCATAATAAACATTATCAATAATTCCGGCAACTTCTATGCCTAATAAATTTGTTATGTTTAGATTTACCAAAGATTGATTCTCAAGGTTAAATTGTATTTCAATTTGCTTGCTTGCCGGATTAGGTGTGATATTCAAAAGTTCGGTATTGTTGGTATTAGTAATGCTTTCATCAACGCCAGTTAAATTGCTGCATCTGAAAACTCCTGTACCCCAAATCACTAAAAAAGCTGTATTTATATCCATAAAACATAAATCTGTAGCATAAAAAGGATAATTAACATTTAAACCGTTGTTAATTAATGTCCAACTATCACCATTATCATTGGAAATCAACACTCCCTTATCAACTGAAGCAATATAAATTTTATCATTGGCATCAATTCTGATAAAATACATGTTTGTATTATTTAGACTTGCAAGTTTAAAAAAAGTTATTCCTGTATCAATTGAGCGGTAAGTTGCATCTCCACCCATATATCCGTTCAAATTGATAAATAAATCACCTTTATTATTAAACGCGGAATTCGTGCTTTCTTGTTCAATAACAAAATAAGGTAGTTGCTTAAATGTATTGCCCGTATCGTTGGAAAAATATGAACCCCCATAATGGTCTGTTCCTATAAAAATGAATTTATTTCGAAAAGTAGATATAGAAACGATACCTCTAAAACCAAAATCTTTTTCCAAACAAGTGGTTCCTTCATCATCGGAAAAAAATAATTTATCGTAACCGATATAAATCCTACCATTATCTGAAATCCCCAAACAACCGAACCTATAAGTTGGAAAATTATTATTCAAAACATGCCATGATTCACCATCGTCTGAAGATCTAATTATACCCGAGTCGTAAATAGCAATAATATTATCCTTTTTTGTACAAATAATTGAATAATAATAAATATTTTTAAAATCCAATACGGGCAACTGAATCCAGTCATTGCCTGAATTCGTAGTTCTAAATATACCATCTCCACCTGCTGCGTAAACAAACCCTTTATGATTTATTGCAAGTTGATTTACTTTAGTAAACGTCCCACTTGTTTTCTCCCAAACAGGTTGGCTGTATGATTCTGAAAAATTTAAAAGAGTGATGAAGATTATTAGAAGAAAATAAAATTTCATTTGTACCTCCAATAATATTAATGTCAATTTTAGAGTGAACCTTCCTAAGGTTTTAAACAGTTGTCTGAACCATTGATTTATACAATTAAAGGATTACTAAGATTATTAAAAATCAGTGCAATCTTGTAAACATTATAATCAATGATTCAGACTATTATCATGCAAATACTCTATTAGGATTTTCCGGCATTATAGAAATTGCATAACCATAGCCGAGTAAAATATCAGTTTCCAATGATGCGGAATAACTTCGCATTTCAATTTCCTTATCTTCATCCATATCGGCAACAACATTAATCCATATTTGTTCCGGGTCATCAGGCGAAAATTGCAAATCTTTAAAAACAATCTCAGGATATCTTAATTTCACTTTTTCAAGTAACTCATCCATTAATTGTTGTTGTTTATGATTAATACGCATTTATATTGCCTCTAAAATAATTTTTAAAAATTCGTTTGCACTTTTTAATTGTTGTTTAGATAATTTTTTATTAATACCATCTTTATAATCAGCATCATTCCTAATTTTTTGCATATCCTGTAAAATAGACTTATATTTTGACGGTAGTATCTTTCTTCTATTGCAGAATTGTTCAGCAAATAATGTTTGAACCGTTCTATGGTCAATATCCGGTAAGATACCAGAGGAAAAAATAGCTGTAATCGCTGCATGAAACGCAGCATAATAAGCCCTGTTTGCAGAAGCATTGTATAAACCGTTATCAAATAAAAGCTCAGCCGCTTTTAAATTTTCTTTTGCCCTCTGTAGAAATGTTTCTTTCATAATGCTATCCGGAACACGGATTTTAATGATAAATAAATTCAGGTTTTTTTTATGTAATATTGGCAAACAAACCTTCGGAAGGTTTAATTTATGAATGTCTTATTCTGCAATCCATCCCGGTTTTCGCTTCTCCAAAAATGCTGCCATGCCTTCCTGACCCTCTTTGCTTCTGCGCAGGGTAGCTATAAGTTTTGCCGTAAAATGACGCAATTCCGGAAAAGCAAGCTGCCAGTTCTCGTAATTCATTTGCTTAATTGATTTAATTGCTTCCGGTCCGTTTTTAATGATTATTTCAACTTTCTCATCGACGGCAGAATTAAGTTTCTCTGCCGGTACGATTGCATTTAATAATCCGATTAACAACGCTTTTTCAGCAGTAAATTGTTCACCTGTAATAAAAAGTTCACGAGCTGCGGCATTTCCGATTTTCGCAGTAACGTAAGGTGAAATCACAGCAGGCGCCAACCCTAAACGTACTTCGGTGAAGGCAAAGCGAGCAGAATCAACAGCTATTACTATATCGCAAGCCGCAATTAGTCCGACTCCGCCGCCAAATGCCGAGCCGTTGACCTTTGCGATAACCGGCTTGGGATTCAGATAAATTAGTTGCATCAAATCGTCCAGTCGGAGCGATTCCTCGTAATTCTGCTCGAATGAATTTTTTGCAGCATCCTTCATAAAATTGAGGTCAGCTCCGGCGCAAAATGATTTTCCCGCTCCGGTTAATATTATTATTCGAACGCTCTCCTCCGATTCAAGCAATGTAAATACATCGATTAACTCTTCGAGCAGCGTATAATTAAAAGCATTATGCAATTGAGGACGCGACAGAGTGACAACTGCCCTGCCTTTTTCATGGACTAATGATATTGTTTGATAGTCTTTCATGATAAATTAATTTTGATTGATTTTAAGAATTTCATTTAATATATAGAAGAAACCCCCTAACCCCCTTTAAAAAAGGGGGAATTAGAATTCCCCCTTTTTCAAAGGGGGTTAGGGGGTTTCTTCTTTAATTTTTGTTCATTTATTTTTATTTAATATACTTATTCCATACCGCTTGCCAGTGATGCAACGCGTTTGTCGCGGCGCTGCTTGGCATATTCGCGCAAATCAACTACTCTATCCGCTTCGTCAACTATTTCAACTCCAAGCATTGTCTCCAAAACATCCTCCATTGTAATCAACCCTTCAACACCTCCGTATTCATCTACAACAACGAATAAATGCTGCCTGCCCTGAAGAAATTTCTCTAATGCTATATCCAATTCGGCATTTTCAGGAATAAAATAAGTTTCGCGAACAAAACTTCTCAACTTTTTAGCGGCATTACCCATCAGCGCTGCATGAAGAACATCCTTCGATAAAACATATCCGATTATTCCCCTATCGAATGAATCTCCTTCCCAAATCGGGAAGCGTGAATACATGCGCAGCTCAGTCATTTTCACTACCTCGCCAACTGCTTTATCGGCATGGCAGCTAAATACAACCGAGCGGGGAGTCATAACATCCGATACAAGAATATCATTGAATTTGATAATATTTTTCAAAATCCTGTATTCGCCTAAATCGAGCGTGCCGTCTTCGCGCGCATTATCCACAAGTGCGTTGAGTTCACCACGGGAGACATCGTTATTATCATAAGTATTGGTAATTCTTTTAAAAAAATTATTTAATTGAAAAACAGGTTTTGTAAGCTTCAAAAGAAATCTGACTATGGATAACTGCCGGTGATTGATATTATTCGAATTTTTTCTGCCTATTGCCCCAAAAATCATTCCCAGAAAATTTAGTAGTATAATGACGAAAACCGAAATCAATAGAATCAATGACAAACCAAAGCCTAAACTATATAAATAAACTGATATCGATACAGTGCCTAATGCCAGGAAAAGTGTTTCAAGGAAGTTTAATACTTCAGGTGAGTCCTCGAAATCGGTCATCAAATCCGGCAATATTTTGTTTTTACCCGGCAAATCTTCCGTAGTTCTTTTATTATCCTCCTCCGGAATTTGTATAATTAAATTTGATAAATAAGAAAAGATATTACCTGATAAGCAAAAGAATATTCCTAAGAATAATATTTCCATTAAATTTTTATTTTCTGATTTTTATAACATAAGCGAAAATTAACAATTCCTAACGATTAAAACAAGTTCTTTTTTAACGACCTGACCGCCACTTGGCAACATTAGCCAAATGCTGGTTGTAATTAGAAGCAAAATTATGCTTACCGCTTTTTCCCGGTATGGCTACGAAATATAAGAAATTATTTTTCTCCGGCTCGATTGCGGCTTCGATTGATGCAGCGCCCGGGCAATTAATCGGACCGGGAGGTAATCCTGCAAATTGGTAAGTATTATATGGATTATTGTAATCTAAATCTTTATATGATAGTTTACGCTTAGAACCTAAGGCAAATTGTACAGTTGGGTCGGATTCAAGCTTCATATTCCTTTTTAATCGGTTACAGAAAACGCCGGCAACTCTTTTGCGCTCATCAGGCTGAGAAGTTTCGGCTTCGATTAGAGAGGCAAGCGTTAATATTTCATGCTTTGAAAATTTTGAATTTGCTTCCTTTTCTGCAAATTTTTGTTTCCAAAGTTTTAATTGCTCGTTTATTAACATGGATAATACATCGTCTGCGTTTTGTTTATAAAATAATTCATAAGTATTCGGCATAAGGTAGCCTTCGGCAGAAGCCGCACTTATCCCGAAACGAGCTAAAAATTCTTCCTTTTGAGCCAGACGAATGAATTCGGTTGAATCAACCTTTACTTTTTGGGCTAATATCCGGGCGAAATCCTTTAAACCGATTCCTTCAGGAAAAGTAACTATGGTAGTATATATCCTTTTTCCCGAAAACAAAGATTTAAGTATCCTTATTTTTGTATTGTCAGGAGAGAATATATAATATCCCGGATATATTTTTTTCCCCGAAATTATTCCATAAATTTTAGCAGATAATTTAAATAACCAGGCAGGACGAAGTAAATTATTCTCACTGCATAGATTTACAGTATAAGAATATGATGAGTTTCTTGGAATTTTAATTTCAACCGGAGAAGTTATTTCAGGTTTGGAAAAGAAAATCGAAAGTACGTAAATAATAAATATTATTGTAAATAAGAATGATATTGCAATCGAAATAAGAAATCTGCGCACTTTTTTCTTTCTGATTTAATTATATCTTTTTCCTATCGACACCTTCAGGTATTGGAAATGAAAAAGAGTGTTCAATCTGTAAATTAATATTATACTTTTTTGTCTCAGATGTTAGTTTGCCATTTGATTGAGGCATTTCAATTATAATTTTGCATGGTAGCCGGAAACCCGAAAATTCCTGGAAATTACGGTAAATCACATTCAGGGTGATTTTACCTTCAATGTTCTTGCGTTGATATTGCAGAATCGAATTTTCTTCTTTCGAAAAATATACGAATTCACCTTCGGTTTTATTTTTTTCATTCCTGAAAACCATTCCTCCGAGACTGTCCTTAGTCTTCTGCAACTGGAAATCATCTGGATTACCGGGTATTTCGCAGCGCATCAGCTTAATCAACTCTTCGAATGATAAAGGCATATTGGCAATCGATGCCATGTTAGCTGCGGTTGGAACTCCCTCCCAAGCCTCGCCCTGAAGGGAA
Source organism: Ignavibacteria bacterium (assembly GCA_016844745.1). GTDB lineage: Bacteria > Bacteroidota > Ignavibacteria > Kapaibacteriales > UBA2268 > JAERMQ01. The sequence continues at coordinate 29,295 of JAERMQ010000022.1, forward strand.
TTCAAAAAGACAAAGGAATCTTTTTTCGCAAATAGCTTTCCGAGCGGTATTCCGAAAGGTCCAATTAATTTGATTGAGATGGAATCCAAATTCGATATCAGGACATCGGAGGATACTGTTTGATTTAAATCCGGGAAATCGAAAGTTATTATCGAGTTAAAGCCAAGTGTTTTGATAGCGCCATTTCGGTCGGGCAGTTTTGTTTCGCTATCTGATTTTGTTTTACTTATAGATGAGCAGCCATAAATTATAAAAGTGAAAATTAATAATAGGGAAGTTCTAAAAATTGTCATTCCCGCGAAAGCGGGAATCCATAAAGTCACTCTGGGAGTGGATTCCCGCTTTCGTGGGAATGACAAAATTGAATTATTAGAACCCCCTAATAATAAGAATGAAAATCCTGAAAAAAAAGTAAACTTGCCATTCCTGCGAATGGGATTGTTTGAGAACTCAGCCCTGATTGTCATTCTGAGCAAAGCGAAGAATCTTTTAGCAACGTATGATTTATTCATTTTATTTCTATATTTTTAACAAAATTAAATATAATTGGGATGTATATAGGATTTATGCGGTTTTCCGATGCTTTCGCATTTATCTATACATCCACCGATAGATTAACCTGATGTTCAGGAAGATTCTTCTTTCCGCTCAGAATGACATTCTTGTTAATTGAACATTTTTACCGCCACAATCGCAAATTTCAAAATCTATTTATTATCTAAATTAATAAAAATTAGGCGGATTTCAATAAAAGTAATATTTTTGTTTTTTTGTTAAGGTAATATTTATGCTATATGTAACACGCAAAATGCACTTTTCGGCTGCTCATCGTCTGCACAATCCCGCTCTGAGCGATGATGAGAACCTCGGAATATTCGATAAATGCAATAATCCGCATGGACACGGACATAATTATATATTGGAGGTCACAGTCTGCGGTAAACCTAATCCTGCTACCGGCTACGTTATAGATTTAAAAAAATTAAAAAAAATTATCGATGATGAAATAATTACCAAAGTTGACCATAAACATTTGAATTTCGATGTAGGTTTTCTTGAAAGTGTAATCCCTACTGTCGAAAACCTTGCCGTTGCTTTCTGGAATATATTATATACGAAAATAAAAGAAGGCAAACTTTATAAAATCACACTTTTTGAAACTGAGACAAGCTTTGTTGAGTATTACGGAGAATAAATTATGAAATCAAAGAAAGATAAAACTAAAGAAACATTATCTGTTCTTCCTCATCAATTGAGCGATGAGGAATTGGAAGACCTTGACGTCGATGTTTCGGATTTGGAACACTTTCCGGCGAAGAATCAATACGGTTATAAATTGTTCGATGCAAACGGTAACACAGCACTCACAGAGCAGGAACGCAGTGAAATGGTTGGGCAATTAGAACAAAAATTTATTGAAATATCAGAGATCCTCAGGATTTCCCGCCGTGACCCTAATTGTACACATACTCCTCTGCGTATTGCCCGAATGTACGTTAACGAGTTGTTCAAGGGCAGGTACAATCCACCGCCACAGCCAACGGTATTTCCGAACCGAAAAAAAGTCGATGAGCTTATTATCAGCAAAGGCATTGAAGTGATGTCTGTATGCTCGCACCACTTTCAACCTATTTCCGGTGAATGCTCAATTGGATATATCCCGAATGATTATGTGATTGGTTTATCGAAATTATCACGAATTGTGGATTGGTTTGCACGGCGTGGGCAGATTCAGGAAGAGCTTGGCGAACAAATCGCAGATTATATAGTGGAATTACTCCAACCGAAGGCACTCGGTGTTGTTATTCGCGCACGTCATTATTGTATGATAGCAAGAGGCGTGAAAGGCTCGGAAGAAAAATCGTTAATGATTACATCCGTTATGCGCGGCGAACTGCTTGAGGATATGAACCTGAGAAATGAATTTTTGAAATTAATAGAAAACTAATTCAGTTATAAGTTATGAGTTATAAGTTATAAGTTATGAGTTATGAGTTATAAGTTATAAGAAAGTTAGGGATATTTTTATATGAAGAGTATTGTCAAGGAGAAGAGTTTTCATTTTGCAATAAGAATTATGAAATTATATAAATATTTGATTGAAGAAAAGAAGGAATATATTATTGGTAAACAATTATTAAAATCCGGAACTTCAATTGGTGCCAACGTTAGGGAAGCAATAAATGGCGAAAGTAAAGTTGATTTTATTCATAAACTTGGAATTGCTCAAAAGGAGTGCGATGAGACACTTTATTGGTTGGAATTACTAAAAGAAGCTGAAATCATTTCCCAGAAAGAATTTGATTCTATATATCCTGATGCTTTAGAACTTCTAAAAATGATTCGCTCAATAATTATTAAAACTATTAAAACAAATATTAAAACAAAATCTAATTTAAAAATAACTCATAACTTATAATTTATAACTAAGAAAATTATGCATAAATATATTTTAATACTGATACTGCTAATATCTACAAAAGCTCTTTCTTTTGAAGAGCTGATGTTCAAGCCGTTAACGGCAAATATAATTGAACCGAGAATCGGTGCATTCTATCAATTCCAGCCGGATAAATTGCGGCTCGATATAGGCTCATCGGTCGATTTAACCGGATACCGCCAGAATGCTATGACCGAACTGCGCTGTGGCGCTGATTTCTATACTTTCACACGGCTGCGTTCGGAAGATAATTTCAAGTTCCCGGTCGAAACATCGGATTATTATTTCGGTGTGAATGTCGTTATCAAACATTTAATTGAATGTATCCCGACTTATCTGCGAATTCGATTTGCTCATATTTCTTCTCACATGGTTGATGGACTTGCAAAGGATTCTGTATTCAACCCCAAACCATTTGTTTACAGTCGAGAATTTCTGGATGTTATTTGGGCAATGCACTTCGATTCTGTGCGGCTCTATGCAGGAGGTAGCTGGGTGTATTCGCGGAAGCCTTCGAACGGCAATGCTTTCGTACCGCAGCTTGGCTTGGATTTCAGCTATCCTCTCAGTACGAAATATTCAATTGTCGGAGGCTATGATTTTAAGCTTTTAGGATTCGACGGTAAATACTTAGGAGCCAGTGCAGCTCAAGCCGGAGTGCTATGGAATGCCTCGGTAAATGCGGGCATAATGTGGTCGGTATATTTCTATAATGGAGCCAGTTTCCATGGGATGTTCTTCAAAGAGCGGGATTCGTATATTGGCACAGGCTTTCAGGTAGTGTTTTATTGAGATGTTATCAAGCCATACCATCGACTTCGTCGATAGCAAGGCAATTAATTCCCATCCTATCGCTGCAAGCAATGGAATGGGTGGAAAAGTTTAATTATGAGATATATTACAATCAATGAATTTTGAAAACGTTTATATTAATGTAATTATTTTATGGGACAAGATGTATGGAAAAAATCAAAGAAAAATCAAAAACAAGAAAAAGAGGGACTAGTTTAATGACTTCTTTGAAAAAGGTACAAAATTGGCAAAGAACAGTAAAACAAGTTCAAATCAAAGGTCTTTCGTTATCAAGTACAGTTATCAATGAAAGATATTTTAATGAGAATATTCATTGATACTTCATCACTTGTTAAAAGATATATCGTTGAACAAGGCTCAGAAGAATTGATTAAGGTCTTTTCTTCGGTTGAGGAAGTAATAATTGCTCCGAGAAATTTATTACATCTGATAAAAGACTTTTTGAAATTGCAGAAAACAGCTTAGATTTTGAACTACAATTCATTTAAAGAAAATATTTAATTTATTACTTTTCACGTTTTGAATTGTTGTATTGATTATTGGAGAATTGCAAAAATAATTTTGTTTTGAAAAATAATTTACGTATATTATTTTTTTGAATATTTTATTTGATTCGACAACGAAAGACAGAATTTAATTTATTAAATGCAAATAGTTATATTACCAAATTAAAAAATGAAAATCACATTATGGAAAAGAATAAAGTATATTATTACCTGGTAATCTTATTCGTTATTTCCATTCCTTTGCAAGCTCAATGGGAAGAATGTAATAATGGTCTTTTTGGCGGTTATATTAATTGTATGGTAAATGATGGTAACAATCTTTATATCGGTACTCAAAACGGAATATTTTTTTCATCGGATTTTGGAAATAATTGGGTCAATAAAAACAGGGATTTACCTGAACTTTATGTAAATACTATATATATTAATCAAAAAAAGATTTATGCAGGTACTAAAAGCGGATTATTCGTATCATCCGACTTTGGTCAAAATTGGTTAAAAATTCCAAGCCCTACCAATCGTGCTATATTTTCAATATTAATCATTGAAAATAAGATTATTTTAGGAACTTCTATGGGTTTATACCTATCAACCGATAATGGTAATAAATGGTTGTTAAAAAATATTGACCAATATGCAACAGTAACTAATATCACTATTTCGGGAAAAAAAATATTTTCTGTAATATACAATGCTTTATATTGTTCCAATGATAATGGTGATATTTGGTTCAAAGTAATGGATACAGGTTATATAACAATATCTTCAATGACTTGCTATGGAAAATATTTATGTTTTGGCACAAATGAAGGTTCCTTTTATTACTCAACCGATAACGGTGAGAAATGGATTGGCTGTGTGGGAGATTTTTCATATTTGGATTATTCTATTAGTGCTATTTTGATTAACGATAATAAATTTCTTATTGGAACAAATAACGGATTTTATCATTCTTCCGATGAGGGGAAAAATTGGACGCATATATCAGATAAAAATAATATCTGTATTAAAACAATTGCTCAAGCTAACAACTATGTTTTTGCCGGGACTTGCGGGAGCGGAGTTATCATGACAAAAAACCTGATAGATTGGGAAGAGAAAAATTCCGGATTAGTTAATATTTTCATATCTACCTTCACTTCTGATAATAAAGATTTATATGCAGGAACTTTAGGCTCCGGTCTGTTTCTGACAAGTGATAATGGAGATAATTGGGTCTCCATAAATTCCGGATTACCAAGCTGTAATATTTATTCACTTGGGATTATCGGCTCAAGAATTTTAGCAGGAACAAATAATGGATTGTTTATTTCTACAAATCAAGGTGTTGATTGGCCAAAAAAGGCGCCGGATTTGAATGGTCAATATGTTAATTCAATTATATCGGATGATAATATAATTTTTGCCGGAACTTCAAAAGGATTTTATCAGTCAAATGATATAGGGGATACATGGACTTTCAAAAGTGATGGTCTTGAGAATAAAGGTATTAAGCAAATGATAAAAAATAATAATTTGATATATGCAGCAACCGAATATTATTTATACTCCTCAAGTAATAATGGAACAAATTGGCAATTTTTGGACTTAGGCTATGTCATGCCTTATATATATTCTATGGACAAAAGCAATGAATTTATTTGCTTAAATTCTTCAGGGAATATATTGATATCTACTGATAATGGGAATTTTTGGCAATTGAGATATCATAGTAACTGGGGTTTAAATTTAAAAAAAGTTATAATTTGTGATAATAATTTTATTGGCTCTGATTTAGGAAAAAATATATATGTTTCTTATGATAGTTGCAGGTCGTGGACATCAATTTCATTGCAGATAAATATGAATATTAACACTTTGTTTATCCATGATAAATATTTATATGCAGGTACATTTGGAGCAGGAATTTATCGAACAAGAATAAGAGATGAAGTAAATAATGTAAGGGATAATAAATTAATTCAAATATTCAATATTTCTCCCAATCCTGCCGACAACAGCATCACAATCCTGCACGGCTTGCAGAGCGGCAGCGTTGCTATCTACAACCTATTTGGCGAGAAAACCTATGAAACCAAAATAGAAGGCGATAGTACTTTAAATATCAATGTTTCGGAATGGCGCAGCGGCGTGTATTTATGCGTTGTGCGGGGTGCAAGTGGGATTATTACGAATAAGGTAGTTATTGCAAGGTAAATATCTGAATTAATGATTTGTGGTATTTCTATAATATTTCCCGGCTACCAACGACTATAAACGCTGATGGTATTGACGATTGCGATTTTTATGATTACTGATATACTCGAAAAAAATGATTTTTCTGCCGCAGACCTTGCCGAACTGATTTCAGCAGAAAATAATGATGATATTGAGTTCATACGGAATAAAGCTTACGAGGTAATGCGGCTACACGTCGGTGAAGAGGTGTATTACCGCGGATTAATCGAATTTTCGAATATATGTACATCAGATTGCTACTACTGCGGCATTCGAAAAAGCAATACTGTACCCAAAAGATATACCCTGACTAAAGAGGAAATACTAACTCAGGCAAAATGGTGCGCCGGCGAAGGTTACGGCTCACTTGTTTTGCAATCAGGTGAAAGAAATGATGAAAGATTTATCGAATATTTAGAAGAAATTATTACCTCAATTAAAAATGAAACCAAATCAGTGAAACTGCCCGATGGTTTGGGAGTTACTCTTTGCGTTGGCGAGCAGACTGCAAATAATTATAAACGACTATTCGATGCCGGCGCACATCGCTACCTGCTTAGAATCGAAACAACCAATCGTGAGTTATTCGAAAAAATTCATCCTGAAACTCAATCTTTTGATGAAAGAGTTAATTGCTTAAAATTGATTAAGGAAGCGGGGTTCCAGCTTGGTACAGGCGTTATGATAGGCATACCCGGGCAAACCGCATTAGACTTAGCTAACGATTTACTCTTCTTTCGCAACATGGACGTGGATATGATTGGGATGGGACCATTTCTTGCAAACAGGAATACACCAATGTATATAAAAGGAAATGATTCCGAAGATGAAAAGCAGAAAATTTATAGACTCTCTCTAAAAATGATTGCTGTTGCAAGGATATTCCTGAAGGATGTCAATATAGCTTCCACCACTGCGTTACAGGCGATGTATCCTTTCGGCAGGGAAGAGGGGCTGCGATACGGAGCTAATATTCTAATGCCTCAATTAACACCAACCGAGTATCGCAAGGATTATCAATTATACGACGGCAAACCGTGCATAGATGAAGATGCCGATGACTGTGCGGAATGTTTGGAAGCCCGCGTTAAATTTGTGGGCAGGCAGGTTGCATTTGATTCCTGGGGCGATTCAAAGCATTTTAAGAGTAGGGTTGCAAAATCTCAATAATTTTTATGTATTAAGTGCTTCATATAAATTTTATATTTGCTTCAAATATTAGTAAGAAAGTCATTCTGAATTCCAAAATAATGGAATTAATAGAAATATTTAATTTTCATTAACAATTGACCATTGACCATTAACCATTATCTTACCTCATAATGCTGGGATTTTTCATCGAAACGGGAAAGAAGGAGCCGTGCTGCCTTCGGAACGACAGCCGTTTCATATTCCTCACCTGCGAATGCTTTGACGGACTCAAGCGAATCGAACCACATTATCGTAATAAACTCTGTTTCATTTTCGAGCTGTCGCCGGAGTAATTGAATACCCTTATAGCCTTCGATTTTGCGGTTTTCTATTCCGGTGAAAATCTCCCTTTTGAGAAGATGCTCGTAAGTATCGGCATTATCAAAGGATGTATAGCCGTGCCAGATTCGTGTTATCATAGGTTGTGCCTTTTTATTTATTTATCACTTAATAAATAAATTATTATTAATTAGTAATTGTTTCCAATTTATAAATTTACCAATCCTTTTAAAAGCAGACAAATCAATAAATTTACTTGCAAATCTTTTTTCCTTTTTTAAACTTTCTAAATTGTTAAGAATAAGTTCATATATGTCTTCTGATGAATTTTCAGGATATATTGATAATTCAAAAGTTTTTCCTATGTATTCTATTCTTTTTTTAACCTTTAATCCTGAGTAACTTTTATTATTCATAAAGTAAGTATCAGCCCTGTATTGAGTACCAAGAGTATAAATACAAATCCATCCAATAACTTCATTATATTTCCAAGGTACTTTTATACTATCAAGATAATTATCATATAATTCATAAGTTTTAGGATCTGTTTCATTAAAATATGAATATTTAGATAATTGAGCAACTTTCCAATTGTTGACTTTTTTGGTATATTTTTCAAAAGAGATTCTATAAATTGGTATCTCAAAAATATAATTATTTGGCATAATAAATCCATGAATTTTAAGTTTTTGAATAATTTACAACTTTTGTTTGATGTTAGTTTATTTAATTATATCCATTAATTCATCAATAGAAATCCAGGGTCTTTTACGATGCAGCATTCGATGGCAATTTGAACAAACTAATACCATATCAGAAAATTTTGTTTCTGTTTCGTTTGTGAGTTGAGATATTGGGAACAAGTGATGTGCTTCAATAAAACCTTTTCCAAGTTCTCCGTATTTGTCATAAAAGGAAAAACCGCATATTTGGCAAGGAAGATTAGCATTTGTTTTTAAACTTCTATCTTTTACTTTACAAACAAGTTCTCTATTTCGTTCCTTAGATTTATGTAGATTATATATTTCTTTTCCTTCGGGGAAAGCTAATTCGTCATCATCTTCAACAATATCTTGTTTACTATCCTTTTCTTGTAATTTTTTTTCAACATCATTAAGTGAAGTTAATATAAATGTTGAACCTGACAGATTAGATTTTATTTCCTTCATTTGATTGCCTAAAATCCAAAGAAATGAATGTGCATCTAATAAAGTCGCTGAACTATCTTTTGTATGTAAAAAATCTCGAACTTGTTTAATTATATCAATAAATGTTGTATAATTTTCCCATGAAGCATTACTACTTGTTTTAAAGTCATTAAGTCCAATTATTTCAAAAATTATATCAAACTTCTCTTGAGAAATAGGCATAAATTTATTTTTATCTTTTATGAAAAATAGATAGGCAATAAATTGATAGCTTAATTTTTCATCTAAGAAATTTTCAAATGCCTTTTGGTCTTGTATTTTACTTTTGAAAAAATCGAAAAGAATTGTTTCTAATTTTGTGCTATTTGAGCGTTTTGAAAAATTGTCCTTCTTTCTCCAGTCAACAAGGTTATTGTTAATAATTTGATTATTGTGATTAACTCGTGTCTTTATGGCTGATATAACATCTCGTTGGATTTTACCTGTTCCAATGTCATCCGTCTTCCAAAATTTGTTGCCTAAATTTTCTCTTGCTTCCTCATAAACTGAATATTTATAATTCTCAGTATTGTCAACTAATTTTGATGTTTTAAAAGAAAGAATATCTTGTTTATCGTAGGTTTTAATAAAATCAGAAAATTCGGAAAATCTCGTTTCTAATATTTCATGTTGAATTGTCATTTCTGTGTCAATTAACCATCTTTAAAACTTGTTTATTTATCGAGAATTTAAAATGTCATACCTAAACTTCTAAACATTCCAATAGTATTGGTGAATTTAACTCCAAATTCAACACAAACATCAGGTATTTTTATTTTGTTTTTCCTTAGAGGTTCACTTATTTCTTGAGTAACAATAATTAAATTATCGACATTTGCAAGTGCATAAGATATAATCCATGCATCTGCTTCATCTGCATCTAAAAATTCGGCTATCGCTTTAGGTAAATAATGATTGCTTTTTGAAACTGCCCAATTAACTATTCTTATGTAAAAACCATCTATCGATGTTGAGTCTATAAAAAAATCTTTAGGCAAATTTTCTTCATACCATTTTTTTAAAGAATCATCATTTTTGTATATTTCTTTCTTGACTTTGTCTATACTAAAAATTTTTCTTTCATTCGCTAATTGTTTTACTTTACTCCAATAGCTTAATACAACATCTAAAGGATAACTCCCTCTGTGGGATTGAATGAAAAAATTGGTATCTACCAAGTAAAAACTCATAGTGATTAAAAGTGTTTAGTGAAGAATTTCTGAAAAGTATTACCATTTAAACCAGTTAATTTATATGCATCTCTATATAAAAGCATATTAGCCTTAACAGCATTATTTATATGTGCTGCAAAAGTTAAACTTAACCTTTTTTTAGTAGTAGCATAGAAATCTCCTCCAGAACTCTGATTTACTTTTTTAATAAATTCTCGATTAGAATATTCTTCGTAAAAATCAAAAAATTGAGCACGTGAAATTTTTCCGGTATCTAATGCACGCCGTGCAAGAACTATTTCACTTACTTTGAAGTATCTTGCAGTATAATTAATATTTGGGTGTTTGCTCCAAATTTCATTAAAGGAAACTTCAGGAACTAAAAATTCGGCAGCAACTTTATCACATAATAATTCTATAGGGTCATTTGCAGGTTGTAAATTTCTAAAATCGAATCCTGCACTCTGTCCCGTCCATATGTGAGCTAATTCATGTACTATTGTAAAAAGTTGTGCGGCTTTACTATCGGAATTGTTTATAAACATAAAAGGAGACATTTCATCAACTAATACAAAACCTCGACATTCTTCAACTTTTATCGGCCTGGAAGTATTGTTTTCGACAACTCCGTTAAAAATCATAATAATTCCAATTTCTTCAATCTTATCTATTAAATGCTGCAGTGCTTCATGCCATGTATGAAATCTGCTTGCCCAATTTATTGGCAATCCAAGAGTTTTTCTAATATCGGAAACGATTTCCCGATGATTATTTTTATTTTGAAATTTCCCAACAAAATTTAAAACATTTTTGTCAAGGTCTCTCAAATAATTACTTAACCAGTCTTGCCTTTGTTGAATCAATAAAATAGTATCATATACATTTAAGCTAACACTCCTTTGTTGTGTTTTATTTGTTCGAAAAAATGGAAAAGGAAGAGTTTCCATCGGAGGTTTTGACAAAAAAAGGTAACCAAATGGTAAGTACACTTTCTTAGAAAAAGATTCCAATTGTTTTAAGGTCGGTTTTTTTTTATCTTCTAACCAATCCAATACAAGTGGAGTCTTGGTTATAAATTCATTGAATTCATATCCGGCACGTGTTATAGCCCATGTAATCATATTGGTATTGATATTTACTTCCGGTCTCATATAAAGTTTTTGAATAATTTTTTTTAATTACGATTTTTTTTATTTTTCAAAAAATGATTAATTAATATAGATAAATTACAAAATAAAATTTATATAAAAAAAGTCAATCAGAAATCAAATCGCCTTTTTAAAATATCCCTAATGCAAGGTTCGAACAGACGTTGCATGCAACGTCTCTACACATCCTACCTCTTATAAAAAGAAGATGTCCTACATCTGCCAGATGTTGGACATCTGTTCTAAAGCCTAATTCAGCTTCGCAAGCAACTTCTCGGCAATATCTTTGTATATTCCAACTAACTGATGTGTTCCGTCCATTGCGGCTGGTATGCCCATATCTGCCATAGAGCATACACCTTCGATAATCGGTATCTGCCCTAATAAATCCGTACCGATTTCCTCAGCTAAGTGCTTGCCGCCATCCTGACCGAATAAATAGAACTTCTCATTCGGCAGTTTATCAGTCTGGAAATATGAGAAATTCTCGATTACACCAAGGCAAGTCACGTTGAATGTCTTTACTCTGAACATATCGGCTGTTTTACGTGAATCGGCTACTGCTACCTTTTGTGGAGTAGTTACGATTACTGCTCCGGCTAAAGGCAGTTCCTGCACGACGCTGATGTGAATATCACTCGTGCCGGGCGGAGTATCGACCAATAGAATATCCAATTCATCCCAATTAGTCGAAAGAAGGATTTCGGTAATTGCCTTCGACGCTAAGGGACCTCGCCAGACAACAGCACGCTTCGGGTCAACCAAATTGCCAATTGAGATAAGCTTTACGCCATATTTCATAATTGGCAGATTGCGTCCGACGCCGTTGTCATTATATACCTCCGGTTTCTCATCTTCAATCCCGAACATTATCGGAATTGACGGACCGAAAATATCCCCGTCGAACAGCCCAACCTTCATACCCATATTGGCAAAAGTAACGGCCAGATTCGCCGATACAGTCGATTTGCCGACACCACCCTTACCGGAAGTTATTGCTACTATATTCTTGATATTTGGAACATCTATTTTGTGCTTTACAAGCTGCATAATTTACCTTATGTTATTGATATTAAATTAAATTTTGAAGAAAAACCCCCTAACCCCCGGTTTTAGAAGTAGAACATAGAAGTAGAAGTAGAACCAATTCCCCCTTTTTCAAAGGGGGTTAGGGGGTTTTTCTTCATATTTACATCTCCAATTCAAAAAATTTAGTCAAGCCTAAAATTTCCAAGTGATTATTGACAATTTTAAAAAAATAATATTGCATTAGTGAATTATAACGAAAGAAATTATTATATTGTTAATTATTCTGATAATTCATTTATAAAATCCTTATTTTCACAATTAACCTAAGTAGAAAACAAATACCAAACAGCTCATAAACCTTATTATTCCTTGTTAACCGGGGAAAATGAGATTGACAGATTCTTGGATGAATTTTTTCTACTTAGTAGCCTGTTGAAAAAGTAAAGAAGAATGTCATTCTAAACGAAGTGAAGAATCCAGAAGCGGCATTGGGACTGGATTCTTCACTTCGCTTACGAATGACATTCTTCCAAATAATTGGTTTTTCCACAGACTCTTAGGTTAATAGCTGTTACATAAGGTTTAAAAAAAATTAATTTACCTGTCAGTGATAGTTTTCAATTTTCTTTTAAAATGAAAGACATACCTCATAATATTTGACTTATTAAATAACATTTTATTTTTTTTAATCAATTTTAAAAACTGTGAAATAAATATGATTATATATTCGTTTATAAATATTATGATTGACTTTTTAAGTATTTCTAATTATTTTTGAGGTTCTCAAATGCGCAATCAAAAGCTGCTCTTCAAGCTAATTATCATTGCCGGACTTGTTCTTGGCTCGCTAATTCCACTATATTTAATTGATTCAATTATTGCAGAGCGCCAAAACCGTCGCACTGAAGTAGAAAAAGAAATAAGCCAGACATGGGGCGAATCACAGGATATTGTTGGTCCTGTGCTTGTAATTCCTTACAAATATTCAAATACTACTAAAAAAGTTGACGATGAAAATGAGAAAGTTCCTGTAATTTTCAATATTTATATATTACCGGATGACCTTAGTATTAATAATGAAATACTGCCGCAAATCCGGTACAGGGATATTTATCAGGCTGTTGTTTATTCAACAAATTTGAAATTTCAGGGTTCCTTTACAATACCGAATTTTTCAGGTATGAATATTGAAGATGATGATATTTTGTGGGATAAGGCGTATTTAGTTTTAAATATTCCGGATATGAGGGGTATTAAGAATGAAGTAAAATGTAATTGGTATCAAAGAAATGTAACTTCAATGGTTAGGGATACTCTTACATTTCTACCGGGAATGAGAGGAGATGTACCTTTTAAATCCGGTATTCACCTTGATATTCCTTACATAACCCATGATAGAAATAACAAATACTCTTTCAATTTTTCTCTGGGATTGAACGGCAGTAAATCCATCAGCTTTGCTCCATTAGGCAAGGTAAACAAATTCAACGTAAAATCAAGTTGGCAGACGCCAAGCTTTTCCGGTTCATTCTTGCCGACAAAGAGAATTATTAATGAAAACGGCTTCGAATCTGAATGGGAAATATCCTACTTTGGGAGAACGTATCCTCAATACTGGCTTACAAGCAGTTTCAGTGATGCTTACATAAAAGACCTGATTCTTAAATCTTCTCCTGAAATTAATTTAATTGTACCTGTAGATGCTTACCAAAAGACTACCCGCTCTGTTAAATATGGCATATTATTCATTGCACTCACATTTTTAGCATTTTTCTTAATTGAATTGCTGACGGATTTAAAAATTCATCCATTACAATATATTCTTGTCGGACTGGCTTTGAGTTTGTTTTATTTATTGCTGCTTTCGCTATCGGAACAATGGAGCTTTTTCTCATCGTTTCTGCTCGCAGGTTTAGGCAATATATTATTGATTAGTCTTTATGTTATGAGCATCCTCCGTAGCAAATCGAAAGGCTTTATGCTTGCCGGGATACTCGCAGTTCTATATGGATTCCTGTATATTTTATTACAAATCGAAAGTTATGCATTGTTAGCCGGTTCCATTGGACTGTTCCTCATTCTTGCTATTGTGATGTACCTGACAAGGAAGATTGATTGGTATAATCAGAATGTGAAATAGGCAGTAGAATAGTACTCATCCGATGACTGGCAGTCATCGGATGGGTTTTCATAATTGATACAAATTGATACAAATTGGAACAAATTTGTACGAATTTGTACGATTTTTTTATTTTCAAATTATCAAATTGATTCATTTTCAAATTGAAAGTTTTTTACTACTTTTTAATAAGTAAATCGCAATTTTTTTCTTTCCCCTTCACTTTCAACTTTATGAACTTTATGAACTGCTTTGCCATTTCAAAGAACTCGCCAATGCAAATATAATAGAAGAAAATGTATTAGCTTAAAAACGATTTTAAAAAGATTTTAAAATTAAATTAAGACAACCAATGTTTGGCAAACATTGGATGACTGTGTACCCTACAGTCAGAAGTTCCTTCTGACTGCAGGAATCTACAATAATTGAAATCGGATGGGAAAAATAGGATGTTCCTTTATTCACTGTCTCCAGTCAGAAGGAACTTCTGACTGGAGGAAAACCCTATACCCTTACTGGTTAATGCACCGCCACAAACTGCTTAGTAACAGCGCCGGCGGGCGTCTGCAACACACAGAAATAAATGCCGGAAGGAAAAGCCGAAACGTCAAGCTCCAATAAAAACTGCCCTGCTTCATGGCTCTGGCTGCTGACATGTACGGCAACCTCCTCACCGAAGATGTTTGTAATTGCGATTTTAATAATTTTGGCATAAGGCGCTGAGTAACGGATTTGGGCTGTGGCAGTTGCTGGACACGGAGAAATGTCAATAGTTAGTTTATCTGCTACCATATCAACTTCATCAACTTTTGTAGGATGTAGAAATGCACGTAACCTGGGATAGTCCTCCTCTTCCTTGATATACCAGACATTTTTGAAATCGAAACCTATATAATTTTTTGATAATTTCATCTCTTGGGTCGAATAACCTTTATGTATAACATACCCAGCTCTCATTATAGTTGAATCCGGGATACCTGTTGTTTCTACATCCCAATAGACATGTTCACCACGATTATCAAAAGCTGATAATGAATAAATTTTATCAATATCATTTTTATCTATATTTACCTTACCTGTTGTATATGAATTCCTAACACAATCAGAATTTCCACCGATGATACAATTTGAAAATCCGGTAACAACATTTTCTTTTGATTTTGTATTTAAAATCAGATTTATTTCACAAGATGAATAACAATCAGTTATATAACCAATATTAGAATAGGAAAAGCCACTAACTGAACCGGAACCTATTGTAACTATTGAATTTATTTTGCCTGTTATATAACATTCATTTATTTCAGAGTATCCATTATAAGCACAAAATGCACTAACACCATTACCACCGGTCATATCACAATTTTCAAGTCCAAGTTTTTTTATATTGCTTTTAAAAAGTTGTGTAAAAAGACCAATTGCAGATTCATTAGGTCTATTAATGTATAAATTACTGATAATATAACCAGTACCGTTCAAATATCCGCCAAAATACAATGGTTCAAATCCCATCGGCTCGTCGGGAGTTTTGGGATTTCCATCATGGTCGCCAACATTCCAATTTCTTGTTTCGGAAGCATCTATATCATTCATTAAGATATAATAAGCATCCATATTATTATTCAATTCCTGTAATTTCTTAATGTTAGTTATTTGGTATGGGTCTTTTTCCGTGCCGCTACTTTTACCGGAAAAAGCAAATGTTATTGAGGTAAATATAAAAAATAATATGAAGATTCTTATTTTTTTCATGATATAAATCTAAGTAGGTTCAATTTACTAATTATTAATTATTGAATAATATTCTTAGACAATTGTTATTTTGAACGTAAAGTTATATGAGCTTTTGCCGTGCTTTTAATTCTTTATTTAAAACTTTTTTGCAAGTCCTTTTTTATATCCTGTTTTAAGTTTACAAATAAAAAATAAGAAATGCAAGGAAAAAATTTATTTTTTTTAAACTTAATCAAATTTATCCGCAAACTCATCTTTCTCAACATTTCACTTGCGTTTTTCGTAATATTTTTACATTTTACAAAATTATCCTGGTTAATATTTGAATAAATATGAAGAATAACAAAGAAATTATTGACAAGAAACTGCAAAAAATGCGTGACCTGCAAGAGCAGTCGCGGCTCGGCGGGGGCGAGAAACGTATTGCCGACCAGCACAAAAAAGGTAAACTAACCGCTCGCGAACGTGTAGAACTGCTATTAGACCGCTGCAGCTTCCGCGAAATGGACGCTTTGGCATACCACCATTCATCGGAATTCGGATTGGATAAGCAGGTATTCCTTGGCGATGGTGTAATTACCGGCTTCGGTGAAATAGACGGACAAAAAGTATTCATCTTCTCGCAGGACTTCACGGTACTTGGTGGCAGTCTTGCAGCGGAGCACGGAAGGAAAATCTGCAAAATCATGGATATGGCGCTTAAGAACGGATGCCCTGTAATTGGATTGAACGATTCAGGCGGCGCACGTGTTCAGGAGGGCGTCATTTCGCTTGGCGCTTATGCTGATATATTTCTGCGGAATACACTGTCTTCAGGTGTTGTGCCTCAGATTTCCGTAATTATGGGTCCATGTGCCGGTGGAGCAGTATATTCTCCGGCGATGACGGATTTCACGATTATGGTTAAAAAAACTTCGTATATGTTCGTGACTGGTCCGAAAGTCGTGAAAACGGTCACTCACCAGGATTTTACCTCCGAAGAACTTGGCGGGGCTATGACTCATGCCTCCAAGAGCGGAGTAGCACACTTCACTGCCGAAAATGATATGGATGCACTCGAAATTGTTAAAAAGCTGACGTCATACCTTCCGGCTAATAATGCAGATGACCCTCCTTTCCTGCAAAACGACGACCCAACCGACCGCGCTGATGAAGAACTAAATTATATTGTACCTGCAAATCCGAATCAGCCTTATGATATGCATGATGTAATACATAAAATTGCCGATCTGGGCGAATTCTTAGAGGTGCATAAGGACTGGGCGCAGAATATTATCGTTGGATTTTGCAGATTGGGAGGGCGTTCCGTGGGAGTGGTTGCCAATCAGCCTGCTTTCCTTGCAGGATGCCTCGATATAAATTCCTCACGCAAGGCTGGGCGATTTATCCGCTTCTGTGATGCTTTCAATATTCCTATTCTTACGCTGGAAGATGTTCCGGGATTCCTGCCGGGCGCTGAGCAGGAATGGGGCGGAATTATTACAAATGGCGCTAAGTTGCTCTATGCCTACTGCGAGGCAACCGTTCCGAAGGTAACTGTGATTACTCGTAAAGCTTATGGCGGCGCTTATGACGTTATGAACAGTAAGCATGTGCGTGGCGATTTGAATTTTGCTTGGCCCACAGCCGAACTTGCTGTGATGGGAGCTAAAGGTGCTGTCGAGATAATTTTCAAAAAAGAAATTGATGTTGCGGACGACCCTGCCAAACGAGAGGCAGAATTGATTGCCGAGTTCGATGATAAATTTGCTCATCCGTATATTGCCGCTTCGTACGGTTATATAGATGATGTGATTGAGCCGAGCCAGACACGGCGACGCGTTATCGAGGCATTCAATTTACTTGAAAATAAGGTGGATAAAAATCCGCCAAAAAAGCATGGCAACGTACCGTTGTAGGTTTAATTACGAATTACGAATTAAAAATTACGAATTATGAAATAAAAAGTATGGAGTTTTGATTGAGTAGTAGCTGCAATAGGAATTTATTTATAAATGTATTATTAAATAATAATTTTATTAGTTTGTAATTTTTTAATGATAAAAATTCAAAATGAAAATAAAATACGATTTCTATAATGGAGAACAACGAATTTCCACATTCGAGATTGATACTAATAGGGAGAATATGTCGAAAATGCTTATCTCCGATAATAATTACTTTTCTTCTCCGGAAAATAGCAAGTGGTTAAAATTAGAATATAATCAATGTGAAGTTTGCCCACTGAAATCAACAGAAACCGAATGTTGTCCTGCAGCATTGGATATATCAAATATTGCATTGAAATTCGGGAATATATATTCTTATGAAAGAATCAAAGTTAAGGTTGAAACTGATGAAAGGATTTATTTCAAGGAAACTAATGCTACAATAGCTGTAAATTCGTTGTTGGGGTTGGTATTTGCCACAAGCGGTTGCCCCATTCTATCTCAATTCAAAGGCATGGCTCGGTTTCATTTGCCGTTTTCTTCATTTGATGAGACTTTGGTCAGGACTATCGGAATGTATTTATTAAAACAATATTACAATTCAATTGAAGGTAAGGAAGCGGATTTTGAGCTAAAGGGATTATTGCAGTTGTATAAAGATATGGGAAATGTTAATTATTCTATGACAAAAAGATTAGCCGATATAAGTACTAAAGATTCTGCCATAAATGCTATTGCTTCATTTTTCGCTATGTCGTCGCTAATTGAGGATTCTATTGATACTGGTTTGAAGGATTTGAAAATTGAAATATTTTGATTCTCCTTGAGTAAATTCCACTCGTTTTGATGCTAAAAGTACCATACTTTCTATACAGCTAATACCATTGAGTCCCATCAAAAAGGCAAAAATTGAAGAGGCTGTCCCAAAAGTAGAAATTGTTGTCATTCCTGCGGATGTAGGAATCACAGGAACCGCTACAGAAGGGGATTCCTGCATTCGCAGGAATGATATCTTCTTTGAAAATCCTGTGGGTTGGTTGGATGTGGGAATTGAATGTCTAAAATGCCTGCATGTCCGGGATTGGCTGAATTATCAATTTCAACATTTATTTGTAAAAAGGACTCAATATTACAATTAGTTAATAAATGCCAATTGCAATAGGATTGAGACTATTATTAATGGCATCCAAAGTAAATTCAATGGTTATTGTGTGACTCTCATAACACCCAGTGTATCCTATATGAAAATCCTGTGGGTTGGTTGGATGTGGGAATTGAATGTCTAAAATGCCTGCATGTCCGGGATTGGCTGAATTATCAATTTCAACATTTAGTTCTGTACGAAATTTAATCGGCTTGTTTGAACCAGCCGGTAATTCTGTTGAATAAACTACTAAATTTTCCATTATTGCTCCTAAGTAAATAAAAAATTATTTTGAACTTTTGAAAATTGCCAATCCTAAGTAAAATAAAGAATCCAGTCCCTAACCGCGTTGTGGATGCAGAAACAAGTTCAGTATAACACGCATTTAAAAATGTCATTCCAAACTTGGTTCGGAATTAATAACAATAAAAATTATCCCTGTTGAAAAAGCTCAACTTGAAAGATAATGAAATATTATACTTTTGAGAAAGTCTCAATTAATTATTTTGCGAACCATCCTAAACTGTTATATCTACTTCTATATCAGCAGAATTATTATTATTAAAAGTGTTTAGAATAACCTCATATTGAATCACATGAGATGTAGCTGCACCAGCATATGGAATCAAGGCAGAAATTCCACCATTTGGATTTGTTATTTCCAAAATACCAGGATCCGCAGTAGTAATATTATCAATATGTACAGTTAAATTGATAATAAATTTGATTGGCTTATTTGAGCCGGCGGGTAATTCAGTGTTTAACAATTTTAGATCAGCCATTGTTACTCCAAAAAATTGAAAAATATTTTTATAATTTATGATTTATTTATTAAAAATCCAAATACTTTATTTATTTTTGTTAAAAATATTTTATAAGGGAGATTGTATGAGGATTCTAATTCTTTTTGTTCTTATGTTTTTTTCTTGCCGGATTAATTTATTATCTGATAACAAGAAAATTGACAGCCTTCAGGATTTATTGAATAAAGCAGTTAGCGTTAAAGCTCGCATTTTGACAATGAATGAAATCGGTAAAGAGCTTATTGAAGCTGATAAAAAAAGTTCTTTGAATTTTTTTCGTAAAGCAATCAGTCTTGCTCAAAAAAATAAACTGAAGAAAGAAGAAGCAATATGTTATTATAATCTTGGATATGATTTCTATCTTGATCAATACGAATATAATAATGCTCTCGATTGTATGTATCAAAGCCTGAAAATATTCCGGGAAATAAAGGATAATTCAATATTAGTCAATATTTATACGAATATAGGTTTTATTTATTATCAAATGGGTAAATATGATAATGCTCTTGAAGTATATTGGAAGTTATTCGATATTTATTTTTCAAATGATGATACAAATAGGATGACGTCCACTTACATTTATATTGGCAATACATATCTAAAGAAAAGTAACTATTATAAAGCATACGAAAATTATTCGAAAGCTTTAAAATTTGCCGAAAAGTTAAATGATGAGCAATCCAAGGCTGATTGTTATGTAAACATGGGAATAATAAATAAAATTCTTTCCAATTTCAAAGAAGCAAGGAATTATGTTTTCAAAGCCATGGCAATTAATAATAAAATTGGGAATATTGAGAATCTATCTAATAATCTTGTAAACATTGCAAAAATATATTTGGAAGAAGGAAATCTTGACTCAGCTTTAATTTATTTTGAAAAAGCTTATAAATATGCTGATAAAATAAAGGCTCATTATATACTTTCAAATATCCTTTCAGATATTGCTATGATTTATCATAAAAAGGAAAATGATTCAAAAGCCCTTGATTATTATAAACATGCTTTGGCTATTAACGAGGAATTCGGCTTTGAAAATGCCTCTGCATTTAATCTGGTTGAAATTGCCCATATATGGATTAACACCGGTATCAATATTGAAAAAGCTGTTGATTATTTAAATAAAGCAATGGAAACAGAGAAAAAAAATGGCGATATCAGACTTCTTAACCAGATTTATTCAACTTATGAAGATTATTATGAAAAAAAGAAAAATCCTGCAAAAGCATTACATTATAACAGGCTTTCTTCTATTTTGAATGACTCGATAATGAAAAAAAGCCGGATTATGGAAATTGGGAAATTGGAAGCTAAGTTCGAGTATGATAAACAAATATTAAAGCAAATGCATCTGCAGAATGTTGCGGAACAAAAGCAAAGGATAATAAATATTGTTTTTATTTTGGGCATAGCAATTCTAATATTTTTCAGTGTATTGATATGGAGGGAAAGAGGCAAATCCGAAAAACTACTTCTTAATATATTACCAAAAAAAATAGCTTCAAAACTCAAACGAAAACAGAAATTCATAGCCGACCATTTCGACGAAGCAAGCGTCGTGTTTATCGATATGGTTGATTTTACAAAACTCTCCAATAGCATACTTACACAAAATACGGAAGATATGATTGAGACTGGCTTTCATTCCGCCAGACCTGAAATAAGTTCTCCCAGGCAAATAATTGAAATTTTGAATAACATCTATACTAAACTGGATTTGATTTCAAAGAAATACGGTTTGGAAAAAATTAAGACAATTGGAGATTGCTACATGGCAGCAGCAGGAGTTCCGGAAATCCGTGAAGACCATGCAGAGATGGCTGCCAGATTTGCTTTAGAAGCCATGCATACCCTCAAAAATTTCGACACCGGCAATCAAACCTTACTTAACTTCCGTTGCGGTATTGATTGCGGTTCGGTAGTTGCAGGGGTAATTGGTGAGCATAAATTTATTTACGATTTATGGGGAGATGCGGTTAATACTGCCTCAAGAATGGAAGAATACGGCGAGCCTGGGAAAATACAAGTTACCGAGCGGTTTAAAGAGAAAATTACGAATTACGAATTACGAATTACGAATGAAAATTTTGGATTTCAATTTGAAGAGAGAGGCGAAATTGAGATTAAAGGCAAAGGGAAGATGAGGACTTATTTCCTAAATACAATAACTGTCTGAATCAGAATTTACAAAATTAAAGAATGTTCAGAATTAAGACAAAATTAGGATTTCATTCTGTTAATCCTAAAATTCTGAAAATACTGATTCAGACAATTGGGAAAGGAATGATGAAGACTTATTTCCTAAATTCAATAACTGTCTGAATCAGAATTTACAAAATTAAAGAATGTTCAGAATTAAGACAAAATTAGGATTTCATTCTGTTAATTCTAAAATTCTGAAAATACTGATTCAGACAATTGGGAAGGGAATGATGAGGACTTGGTTCTTAGTGAAAAATGATTAGTGAAAACAGAAAAAAAATAGATGAGGATTGTTATGAAAAAAGTATTTATAGTAGCTTTTTTAGCTTTATTAATTTTTTCATGTGAAAATAATCACAAAAAGCTACCCGTAGCAAAAAACGGCGTCCTTGACCTCCGCAACTGGGATTTTGAGAAAGATGGCATTGTCAGGCTCGATGGTGAATGGGAGTTTTACTGGCATGAATTCCTTACAGCTAAGGATTTTGATAGTGTGCAAAATAAAGCATTTATAAAAGTTCCTGATGTTTGGAAAGGATATTATTGGCAAGGAATTAAGCTACCTGGCACTGGAGCAACAAGTTATAAATTAAAAATTATTACAAATCCTTATTCCAAAAGGAATGATTTTGCAATAAAAATAAATAATATGGGAACAGCATACAGATTATACATAAATGATTCCCTAACCGGAGGCAATGGTCAAGTTGGCAAATCAAGTAAAACTTCTGTTCCTCAATCCATTCCGAAAATTTATTTGTTTTATACAAATGAAGATACTATTACATTAGTTGCAAATGTTTCAAATTTCCATTATCGTAAAGGAGGGATATGGTATTCAATAAATTTTGGTTTACCAAACGATATTATTCAATTAAGGGAAACATTGCTAACATCTGACTTGCTACAGATTGGTGCTATGATATTGTTAGCAATGTATTTATTATTACTTTTCTTTTATAGGAAGAAGGAAATCCCAACATTGATTCTGGGTTTGGGTCTAATTTTTGCTTTAATCAGGATAAGCTCGACTAATGAGTTATTTATTACAAATCTATTTCCCTCAATAAGTTTTGAACTTTTGGTCAAATGTGAATTATCTTCCCTTTACCTTGCATTTGTAAGTATGATTTTATATGTTCATATTTTATTCAGGGATGTAAGTAGTAAACCAATAAGCAATTTATTTATTTTCATATTTTTGTTAATCACAATAATATGTTTGTTTTTACCTGCCTCTTATAGTTCAGAGTTTGTACCATATGCTCTATATTTTTGCTTTTTCGGGGTCATACATGGGATTGTTATTTGTATAAAAGCCATTAATAAACAACAATTTGATGGTGTTATCATAATTATTGGTTATGTACTTGGTTTATTTACCGCGATTAATGATTTTTTATTTCTTAACTATTTAATTAATACAATGCAGATAGCTCCTTATGCGTTCCTGATACTAAATATAGGACAAGTAATTGTTTTATCTAGAAAATTTGCCAGGGAGTATTCCAGGATAGAAAATTTTTCACAAGAAATGGAAATAACAGTAATTGAAAGAACAAAAGAATTAAGTATTGAAAAAAATAAATCCGAAAAACTACTCTTAAACGTTTTACCTGAATCAATTGCCAACCGATTGAAAGATGGCGAAACTCCAATAGCCGACCACTTCGATGAAGCAAGCATTCTCTTCATTGATATTGCCGATTTTACAAAAATGTCAGCAAAATCAAATCCTCAGACAATGGTTAGGGAATTAAATAAAATTTTCACGATTTTCGATAAAATTTCGGCTAAATTCGGGTTGGAAAAAATAAAAACAATTGGCGATTGCTATATGGCTGCGGCCGGTATCCCAGAACCGCGCCAGGACCATGCCGAAGCAATTGCCGGAATGGCACTCGAAGTAATGAATGTAATGGATGGATACAAAACCGATGATGGTTATGATATTAGATTCCGGATTGGTCTCGATTGCGGTCCCATTGTTGCCGGAGTAATTGGAGAGCAGAAATTTATTTACGATTTATGGGGAGACCCTGTGAATACTGCAAGCAGAATGGAATATTTCGGTGTTGTTGGAAGGATACAGTGTACTGAACGTTTCAAAGATGTCCTACATCTGGCAGATGTAGGACATCTGTTTACTTTTGAAGAGCGTGGAGAAATTGAAATTAAAGGCAAAGGAATGATGAGGACGTATTTTTTAACTTAATTATATCATAAATTTTTAGTATTTTAAAACAATTTAAAAACTTGTTAGGAGTTGATATGAAAAAATATTACCTGTTTCTGTTAATAACCTTGTTCTGTAATTCTCAGCTTTTTTCCCAAAATTACTATTATATTTTTGATATGGGAATCACTGATGAATACAAAATTGATGCCCCATTAGGCTCAGTGATTATGAACGCTCCATTGAATGATGTTCTGTCAAAGCCACAGATGCTTCCATTTGCATGGACTTTTTATGGAAGTCCTGTTACTCATTATAGGATAAGCGATAACGGCTATATTACTTTTGATACGGCAACTACAAAAAGCGACCCGAATAATACCGCTTTGCCATCTCCTCAAGCGCCACTCAATTCAATTTTTGCTTTCTGGGACAATCTCGAGCTAAGCAATAATCCTACTTTTATCAGGAATACTGTGAAAACCTACACTCTTGGTTCGGCGCCAAACAGGATTCACGTAATTCAATGGAATTTAGCTCCATTAGGACAGCAGGCAAATGCTAATTACCTGTATTTTGCTTTGAGAATTTATGAACAAGGTTATTTTGATATTATTTACCAGAGGCTATATCTTTCAAGCTGTAAGGTATCGGGTACTGTGGGGTGCCAGAATGCAGACGGGAGCTTGGGAACAATGCTCTCCGGAAGCCCAAATTTTGTTTATCCGGATGCAATCCTGATTTATGAAAATGTAAATGTTTATTGCTTCCGTTATGGTATCAATAAGGAATATGATGCAAAGATGAGGAATATTGAAATCCCATGGATTGCTCATTCTAATAAATCATACAATATTTCCGGATGCCTTACCAATATCGGAACCAGGACTATTGATTCAATTGATATAGCGTATAATGTGGATGGTGGAAATACCCGGATTTGTAAAATAAAAAATCTAAAAAAGAAAACAAATGATACTTTTAACTTCACGTTAAATCCTCCCTGGACACCATCAAATCCAAATCATTTCCAAAAACTCAAAGCCTGGATATCTAAAATTAACGGAAATGACGATATGAATCCTATCAACGACACTGCTGATGCTACTTCTTTTGTTAATATAGGAAATACTGCCCCGAAGAAGGCGTTAATCGAGGAATTTTCTACCAATATTTGCGGCTGGTGTGTTGATGGTCATGTTGTCTTAGAGAATATCCTGGCAACAGAACCAAATATTATCGGTTTTACACACCATGCCGGATATCGTACCGACTCTATGACAATCAAAGCAAGTGAAGATATAGCCGGTAAGTACACTTATGGTGCTCCTTATGCCTGTATTAACAGGATAAAATACAAAACCGAAATCACTACGGCTGTTACCCGCTCTACATGGAAACAAAGAGCTAAGGATGCTTCGATAACCAATTCGCCTATTGGAATTGAAATTCTAAATAACCTCGATGCAAAGGCACGAATATTAAAAGTAAAAGTCAAACTCTCAACAATTGATTATCTGTATCCTTTGGAACGAAGATTGAACATCTTTGTAATCGAAGATAGCGTTATAGGTTTTGGTGCGGGTTATGACCAAAGCAATTTTTATAATAAAACTGCCGGACATCCTATGTATAACAGGGGAGACCCGATAATAGGTTATGTTCATCGTCATGTTATCCGGGCATCCCTAACCGGAAGCTGGGGAATTCCTGTTTTTGAAGAAAGCGGAGACCCCGGATTAATGTTCGAAAGGGAATATACTTATCAAATTCCCGATTCATTCAAGCTAAAAGATATGCAGGTAATTGCATTCGTTGCATATACAGGTGAATCGGATGAAATCATTAACTCGGAAGAATCTCCAAACCTGATTCCTCTTGATATCGAAGAAACCGGGAAGAATAAAATTGAAATTATTGAAATCATACAGAATCCTGTTACTGATATTTCTGCAATCCGAATAAATTTCTCTCAGCCATGCTATGCAAACCTTTGCTTATATGATAATATGGGAAATAAAATAGCTGCATTTTTAGAAAATCATTTTGTTGCTGGTACTTACCAATTGCCTCAAAGTAGCATTAATCTTAGCAATGGTCTTTATATTCTTAGACTAATATCAGGAAATACGGTAATAAGTAAAAAGCTTATAATAATGAAATAAGGACCAGGGTCATCCGATGACTGGTAGTCATCGGATGACTTTTGAAGAGAGAGGCGAGATTGAAATCAAAGGAAAAGGAATGATGAAGACTTATTTCCTAGAAAAATAAATTCAAAATATGAGGTTTAAATGAAAAAGCTATTTTTTTTGTTCTTTATTATATTTCAAATTTCCAATTCACAATTCCTAATTGCCCAAAAGCAAGGACAGGCAAAGATTGATTCACTGCTTAAAGAATTACCTAAAGCTAAAGAAGATACAAATAAAGTGAATCTTCTTAATTCTCTAACTTTTGTTGACATTAAACCGGAAGAAAAGTTAAAATATTCCGAACAGGCTTTGCACCTTGCTCTGAAGTTGGGCTGGTGGAAAGGCATAGCTGATGCTTATAGAAATTTAGGACTTAACAATTCATTTGATTTTCCTAATGCCCTTGAATATTTTTTTATGTGTTTAACAATTAGAGAAGATATTAAAAATAAAGGCGATATTGCAGAAGTTAATCTGAATATTGGCGACGTTTATGTTAATTTGAATGACTATTCCAAAACTCTTGAATATTTTTTAAAAGCATTAAATATTTACGAAGAGATTAGAGATAAAAAGAGAGTTTCAGTATGTTTGGAACGGCTTGGACATTTATATTCTGAACAAAAGGACTATCCCAAAACACTCGAATATTTTTTGAAATCGCTAAAGATTCATGAAGAGAATAATAACAAAATTGGAATAGCTGCAAATTTAACCTATATCGGCGATGTATATAGAATTCAAAAAAATTATACCAAAGCCCTTGAATATCTTTTTAAAGCTTTAAAGATTGGCGAAGAACTTTCTCATAAGATGGGAATTGTATATATTCAAAGACGAATTGGCTTAATTTATTCCGAAAGAGACGATTATCTGAAAGCTTACGAATATTTTAATAATTCATTAAAAATGATTGAAAAATTTGGAGACGAGACATGGAAGGGATGGTATGCCACAATTTTTAAAGATTTTGGAGAACTATATTTAAAATATGAGAAGAGTGAACTAAAAAATATATCCAAGAACAATTATTTTTCAAAAAATAGAAAGGAAAATTTAAATAAAGCAAAGGATTATTTGAATAAATCCTTAATAATTGTAGAAGAATTTAATTTGTTAAATGAAATATTAGAAATTTATTACGACTTTTCAGAGATATTTCGGCACGAAGGAAATTTTAAAAGCTCTCTCGAATTTTATAAAAAACACATAGAATTAAAAGATTCTTTATTCGGCGATGAGAATAAAAAGAAAATCAATGTCGTTGAAGCCAAACGTAATTTGGATATCAAAGAAAAGGAACGAGCCATCAAACTTCTTGAACGCAAAAACCAACAAATTACTCAATATTCTATGATTGCAGGCTTAGCCGTATTATCATTCATTGTATTCTATGTTGTATATGCAAGCAGGAAATCCGAAAAATTACTTCTGAATGTTCTTCCGAAGATAATCGCAAAACGTTTGAAGAAGAAGGAGCATCCTATAGCCGACCATTTCGATGAAGCAAGCGTTGTGTTTATTGATATTGTTAATTTCACTCAACTTTCTACCCAAAACGAAGCTAAGCGAGTAGCTGATGTGTTAAATAAACTCTATTCAAAATTAGACCATTTAGCTAAAAAGCATGGTTTGGAAAAAATTAAAACAATAGGTGATTGCTATATGGCTGCTGTAGGCATACCTGTTAAAGACCCGGATTATGCCATCAAAGCCGCCAGCTTTGCAATTGAAGCAATGAGTAATTTTCAGTTAACCGATTCAACGGAGCCATCGGACGACATGTTAAATCAACTGCAATTTCGGTGTGGAATCGACTGCGGACCTGTTGTTGCCGGAGTCATTGGAGAGCATAAATTCATTTACGATATATGGGGAGATACGGTTAATACTGCCGCAAGAATGGAAGAATAC
This sequence comes from Ignavibacteria bacterium, assembly GCA_016844745.1. GTDB lineage: Bacteria > Bacteroidota > Ignavibacteria > Kapaibacteriales > UBA2268 > JAERMQ01. The sequence continues at coordinate 57,495 of JAERMQ010000022.1, forward strand.
AGCGAGCCGGGCAGAATTCAGGTAACGGAAAGATTCAAAGAAGCGCTGAGTCATCCGATGACTGGGAGTCATCGGATGACTTTCGAAGAGAGAGGCGAAATTGAAATTAAAGGTAAAGGGATGATGAGGACTTATTTTTTAAATAATTTGGATTAAATATATAAATATTGTAATTTTATATGCTATGAATTAGCATAATTAATTGAGGATATTATATGAGAACTACTTTAAACATCCAGGACGGCATTATTGAAGATATTTTACTTTATTACAATGCAAAAACAAAGACAGAAGCTGTTAATAAAGCACTTATTGATTGGGTTAATTATACAAGAAAAAACAAACTCCTTAGTCTGAGAGGACAGGTCGAAGTTGATGACAATACGGAATTATTGAAATTAAAAGAAATTGAGGAGATGAAGAGAAATGAGTGAGCTTATTATGATTGACTCTTCATGCTGGATTAAATATTTCAGAAATTCCGATATTGAAATTGCCGACAAGGTTGAGAGTTTTATCAAATCCGACAGAGCTTGTATCTGCGGAATAATTGAGCTAGAGATTGTTCAGGGAATCAGGAGTATCCAGCAATCTTCAATAATTCAGGACGTTTTCTCAGTATTGACATATTTTGATTTTCAAAGACCTGACTTCATCAAAGCCGGGAATACAATAAGCGATTTAAGACAAAACGGAATATCGGTAGCCTTGTCGGATTCATTAATTGCTGAGCTATGCAAAAGAATTGAACTGAAAATTTTTACAACTGATAATGATTTTTCATATTTTCAAGGCTTGGAAATAATTCAATAACAAATTATATTTTGAAAAAAAAAGGATTGAGAAAATAATAGAAAATAAATAAAAGAGGATAAGAAAATGACTGTTCAACATTTGATTCTTGCTGTATTATTAGGTGGCGTTCTGATATTTGCAATTTATTACGGTTTTGCAATTATTTTTATTCATAAAAAGCTCTTTGATAAGTATTTTTATTTTGTTTTAGGATGTTTGGGCTGTTCTTCATATTTGGTTTTTGAGTTATTGTTTTGCACCAGATGAAAAACAACAAAATATGGTAAGAATTTTGTTAATAATCATTTGGAGGTTAAATGAAAAAGAAAAAAGTTTACACAGCCG
>JAERMQ010000128.1 GCA_016844745.1 Ignavibacteria bacterium
GGTTCTTGACTGGAAGCAGTCCGGTCGTTTCTTTTTTTAACATTTTTGACTCCTTAAAATTAGTTAATTTTGGAGTCAACTTATTTCAGGATTAGACAGAAATGGTTTTGAAAATAATATTTAATAATTGATAAAAGGAATTGGTTATGACAGTGTATAATTTTATTCTCGCTTTTCTTTCTGCTGGTATGTTTTTCTTCAGTATGTATTATCTATTTACAGTAATAGTAATTCATAAAAAAATATTTGATAAGCATTTCTATTTTTCTATAACGTGTCTATGCTCTTCTCTTTATATTTTTTTTCAACTTTTACTTAGTCTTCAATTGAATGATACACAGTATCTGTTATTTCATAAATTAAGATTAATGTCAATAATATTAGGTATGCCTTTTTATCAGTATTTAATTTATGAATTTTATTTCAAAAACGGGAATAGATTTCTTGTGAAAATCTATTTTATTATTACCCCGATATTTATTATATTATGCTTTCTGGATTTGATGCACTCAATGCCAATCAATACCGTTATAGTAAATACTTCAATTTCAAAATTTATTTATCATTTTGGGACTAAGACAATTTTTTATTCAATTTGGAGTTTGTCTTTTCTGATAATATTTTCATCTTCAATAATTTATTTTCTTTTCTCAAAAAAACAAAGTAAAAGAATACCTTACCTAATTATTTTTTTACCTGGGATTATAATCCCAATAAATGATTTACTTGTTTATCAAGGTTTTTCTAACAGCATTACATTGGTCGAATATTATGTATTTTTATTTATGGGATTTATTTTTATTGAATTACTTTTAGAAGACAGAAAAACATATCTAAAAGTTATCGAATTAAACAAAGAATCACAACGTCGTCTCCGAATCACAGAAATCTACACCCGCCATTCCCTTGTCGAATCAATTGAAAGAGGTGATGACCCTACAAAATTCCAGCCGAATAATATCCAAATAGCTACTCTTTTCACCGATATACGTGATTTCACAGGTATTTCCGAAGGTATGAAGCCATTAGAAGTCGTTGAATTGCTCAATGCTTATTTTAATCGAATGAACAGCACAATTATTAAGCACAACGGAGAAATAGATAAGTTGATGGGTGATTGCATCATGGCATTATATAAAAATCCGGATGATGCTTTGAAATCGGCTATTGAGATGAGGTATGAACTGGCAAGATTTAATGAAGAAACCTCACCCCGACCCTCTCCGAAGGAGAGGGAGAAAGAATTCCCTCTCCTTCGGGGAGGGTTAGGGAGGGGTCGTTCTCTCAACAACGGCATCGGCTTGAATTACGGCGAAGTAATCATCGGCAATATCGGCTCCGAAAGCAAAATGGATTATACCGTCGTAGGTGATATTGTGAACACTGCAAGCCGCTTGGAAGCCCTTACGAAATATTACAAAGTACCGCTGATAATATCCGAGGATTTGAAGAATCAGTTGGGAAAACTTTCCGAAAGTTCGAAACTTTCGGAAAGTTATAATATCAGATTTCTTGATGAAGTTCTGGTAAAAGGTAAATCTAATCCTATGAGGATATATGAAGTGTTTGATTTCGAGCCGGACGAAATTAAGGAAATAAAGGAAAGAAATGTTGAACCATTGGCAGAAGCATTTTCATTTTATCAGGCGGGAGTGTTTGAGAAAGCTATTGAGATTTACTCATCCGATGACTGCCAGCCGATGACTGCCAGTCATCGGATGAGTTCAAAGACCCCGTCCTTTATTTCTTCATCGAGCGCTGCCGTAATCTGCAATTACGCAAGGAAGCGGGTTTGCTCAAGGAATGGAATGGAGTTTTTGAGTTTATGGATAAGTAAAATGATTTAAAATAATATTTAATTTTTTTATTTTAATTCAATAATATATATTAGTTTGCAGATTACTATTATTAAATTGAGGAGAAACAATGCCAATAACGCAGTTTCAAATAAACAGGACAGTTGAAATAGCAAAAACTTATGGCGCTACCAAAGTTCTGTTATTCGGTAGCGTTCTTGAAGATATTAATAACGCTAACGATATTGATATTGGAGTATTAGGAATACCCGACAATAAATTCCTGGAGTTTGGCGGGTCTTTAGATATTGAATTGGGTGTTCAGGTTGATGTTATTCCTTTGAACCTAAACTCACCTTTTATAGATTATATAAAGAAAAAAGGGAAGTATATTTATGAAAGCCGGTGAATTAAAAGAATTACTCGACATCGAATTCGGTTTTTTAGATGTAACTTTAGAATCCATAACCGAGTTAAATGCTATAATTGGTAGTAAACAGCCTGATAAATTTCAATTAGCTGCCATGTCCAAATTATTGAGCGATATGTATAACGGAACGGAAAATGTATTAAAACGAATATGTAAATATCTTACAGTTCCACTACCAACCGGAGGCTTTTATCATACGGAATTATTCTTGTTATTTTGTAAACCTCCCAAAAATAATTGCCCGTTGCTTTTTAATGACTTAATATTTGATGATTACAAAGCATTGCTAAAGTTCAGGCATTATGTAATACACGGCTATGCTTTTCAGTTGGAATGGAATATAATAAAAAACTCAGTGCAAAGAACAGGTTTTATGATTAGCCATTTTAAATCAAATGTATTATCTTTTTTAAAAGAAATAATTTAACTTTTTTTGTAATGACTTCTTTCTTCTAAATTATGAATAATATTTAATAATTACATAAAGGTATATTTATGACAGTCTATAATTTTATTCTCGCTTTTCTTTCAGGATGTTCATTAATTTTTGGTTTCTATTATCTTTTTGCTGTAATATTTATACATAAGAAAATTTTAGATAAACGATTTTATTTTGTAATTGCTTGTTTTTGTATATCATTTTATCTGATTTTCGAATTAATTTTAAGTTTAGAATTTTCGGAAAACACTTATCTTTGGGCTCATAGGGGAAAACTCTTTGTTCTACAAATCACAGCACCAACATTATTTTTAACAATCTATAAATGCTTTCTGCCCAAAGCAAATAATTTTTTAGCAAAATTTTTATTAAGTATTGCTCCATTATTTTTATTAACAACTCCATTTGAAATTTTTTTATCCAATCCTATAAGAATATTTTCAACCGATACAACTATATCTACTTTTATATACCATTTGGCAACACCACAAATATCTTATAAATTTTATATGTTAATCCTGAATTTTTGTTTTATTTGTGCGATTATTCACTTTTTTTTAACAAAGACAAATGAAAAAAATATTGCATTTGTAATAATTATAGCATCTTGCTTGATCGGAGCATTTAATGACGTTGGGAAAATACAATTTGCTAGGTATAACTCAATTATGATTATTGAATATGTTATTTTTGGATTTGTTGCATTTGTTTTTTATGATTTATTAAAAGAAGACAGGAAAATATATTTATCGGTTATTAAACTCAGGGATGATGCAATTAATCTTTCCCTCCAACTTCAAAAAGAAAAGGATGAAGTAATTACATTAAAAGATGAATCTATTCGCCGACTCCGTATCACAGAAATCTACACTCGCCATTCCCTTGTCGAATCAATTGAAAGAGGTGATGACCCGACAAAATTTCAGCCGAATAATATTCAGATCGCAACACTTTTCACCGATATACGTGATTTCACCGGCATTTCCGAAGGAATGAAGCCGCTCGAAGTTGTTGAGTTGCTCAATGCTTATTTCAATAGAATGAACAGCACAATTATCAAGCATAACGGCGAAATAGATAAGCTCATGGGCGATTGCATTATGGCATTATACAAAGACCCCGATGATGCTTTGAAGTCAGCAATTGAGATGAGGCATGAGTTGGCTTTATTTAACAAGGGAGCATGCTCCCTTGTTAATTCCTTTGATTTGGAAAAAGGGAACTTACTCCCTTACAACAGAACAATCAACAACGGCATCGGACTCA
>JAERMQ010000070.1 GCA_016844745.1 Ignavibacteria bacterium
TATCAACAGGGGTTACCTTATAAGCAGACATTTTTACAGGGTCTAACCAAAGCCTCATTGAATATTTTTTTTCTCCCCAAATTTGAATTTGGCTTACCCCCGGAATAGTCTGTAAGCGTTCTTTAACTACGTTGGAAGCCAGGTCTGATATATCGAGCAGATTCCTTTGGTCGGTTTTTACATTTACCATTATTATTGGGAATGCATCTGCATCGGATTTGGTAACAACCGGTGGGTCAGCATCAGGCGGCAGAAGGGAAATAGCTCTTGATACCCTGTCTCTAACATCGTTTGCAGCGGCTTCTAAATCAACTTCAATGCTGAATTCTACAGTGATTTGGCTTCTTCCGTCCCTGCTAACTGAAGTTAGAGAACGAATTCCGGCGATTCCGTTTATATTTTCTTCTAATGGCTCGGTAATTTGTGTTTCAATCACATCGGCGTTGGCTCCGACATAAACGACGGACACTGTAATAATAGGCGGGTCTATACTCGGATATTCGCGAATTCCTAAAAATGTGTAACTAATAATACCGAATAAAAGAATTATAATCGACATTACAATCGCCGCTACAGGTCTATTTATACTTAAAGAAGATAGGCTCATTTTGTTTTAAAAGCAGAAATTTAAATTTATTGAACAATGGAATTCAATTTTACAGCCACACCGGATTTCAACTGAATTATACCACTCGTTATCAAAGTATCTCCCGGATTCAATCCGGATACGATTTGAACTTCCTTTTCAGTGCGGATACCTGAAATAATTTTTTTTGAGATAGCTTTACCGTTTTTATAAATAAATACAGATTCACCGTTTATATCCGTAATCAGTGATTCGGTTGGAGCCATTAAAGAATTTTGTATTTCTTCCATTCCTATTTCAATTGCAACAAAAGCACCGGGAGTCATCTCACCATTGTTATTTGGCATTATAGCACGAACGGCTAAACTACGGGAATCAAGATTAATTTTTGGTTCGATAGCATAGATTTTTGCATTGTAAATCCTGCTTTTCCCGGATAATTTAATTGAAATATTTTTACCCATGTTTATCAATTCCGAATAAGTCTGAGGAACGGTAAAGTCGATTTTAACCGGATTGACGGATTGAATGGTTGCAATCTGGATTTGAGGAGTAAGATAAGTTCCAATGCTGACCGAGCGAATACCGATGATACCATCAAAAGGCGCATGGATTTCAGTTTTATCGATTTGAGCACGTATAAATTCAACATCTGCTTCCAATTGAATTTTTTCTGATAGCGCTTCATCATAAGTCTGGCGGCTGATACCTTGTTTTTCAAATAATGATTTCTGCCTTAATTCGATTTCTCCCGATAGCTTTAATTTTGATTGAGCTTTTTTTAATTGTGCCTGTAGCTCGGCATCATTGGTTTTTACTAATATATCACCCTGATGAACCTTAGCACCTTCATTAAATAATATCTTTGTTATTCTGCCGGAAGTTTCGCATCGCAACTCAACTTCCTCGTTACCGGCAATTGTACCTGTAGCGATAATTTTATCGGATATAGTTTTAGGTTTAATTATAATGGAATTAACAGCAATTGCAGTTTTTATAAATTGCTTCTTGTCTTTAATAGCTTCCTGGCTTTTATTTGAGGTTATTCTCAGTATTATTATTATTGCAATTAGGGTTAATGCTAATATTAGGAAAATGATTTTATTTGATTTTTTTAAAGCCATACTGTTTTTCCAAAAATTATTTGTCTTAAAGTAAATCTATAAGATATATCAGGTTTTTTCAATTTGTAATCCTTCTTAACTTAAGAAAGAATTGAAAAAATAACTTTTTTTATAATACAAATTTCAAAAATATTTCTTTAAATAGAAAAAAAAACTTAAATTTAATGATTTAATAACCGTTATAAGTCAATCTTTTATTGAAAAATTGAAAATTAAATTTTGAGCTACAAAAGATGGGAGGCTAGTTAAGGTGAATATTTCTTGGTATTACTTAAACTATCCATTTCTATTGATTTGAATTAATAATCTGCAAATTTAATATAACCTTTAGGAGAAATTTATGGCAATAAAAATTGTACCAATAAGTACACAAACAGAAGTATTAAAATTTATAAAATGTCATTGGAATTTCTATGAAAATGATAATCATTGGGTCCCACCGGTTATTGTTGACAGGCTTAAATTACTCGATACTGAAAAGAATCCATTTTATAAACATTCGAAGATTCAATTGTTTTTAGCTGAAAATAATAATGGTATCGTAGGCAGAATAGCTGCAATCAAAAACGATAATCATAATATTGCCCATGATGACAAAACCGGCTTTTTCGGTTTTTTCGAATGTATAGATGACCAGGAAGTAGCCAGATCACTTTTTGATAGCGCTGCTTCATGGCTGCGAAACGAAGGATTGGACATAATGCGGGGACCTATGAATCCTTCGATAAACGATGAAATTGGACTTCTTATCGAAGGTTTTAATTCCTCGCCAGTCGTTTTAATGACTTATAATCCGAAGTATTATATTTCTTTGATTGAAAATTACGGCTTTATTAAATCTAAGGACCTTTATGCTTATTTAGTTAAGTATGAAAATTATATGTCCGAGAAAATGAAACGAATGCAATATATAATTAGCCAAAGGTATAATGTTACATATAGGAATATTAATTTTAAGGATAAGGCACAATTTAGAAAAGATGTCGATATCGTTAAGCATATTTATAATGTAGCCTGGGAAAAGAACTGGGGCGCCGTAAAAATGACAGATGAAGAGTTTGATTTCTTAGCAGCAGACCTTAAACAATTTGCAGAACCTTCCCTGGCGTTTATGCTTGAATCGAAAGGGAATGTTGTAGGATTTGCCCTTGCTCTGCCCGATATTAATCAAAGCCTGATAAATAATAAAAAAGGGCATTTATTAGGAGCAGCATGGCATTTGCTGACTAAAAAGAAATCAATCGATTTGGTAAGAATATTAGTCCTGGGTGTACTCCCGGAGTATCGTGGTTCAGGGCTCGATGCATTAATGTATTATGAAGTGGGACAGCGCGCTAAAAATTTAAATATCTTTCAGGGTGAAGCCTCCTGGATACTTGAAGATAACGTTATGATGAACAGAGGCTTGACAACTACTATGTCTTCGGAAATTTATAAGAAATACAGAATTTATGATAAACAGATTTAATCTTAAACAGAATAAAATTGAAATTATAGGTATTCTTCTCATAATCACAGCCGTTTTGTTTGTTTACAGGGGTTTGTTGGATGGGAAAGTTATAGCCAGCAATGACGTCGGGACAAATGATTTACTCTATTTCCATGCACCAACGCTTTATCAGTATGGTCAACACCTGAAAGGCGGCGAACTACTTTACTGGATACCTGAAATATATAGCGGATTTCCAGTCTTTGCCGAGGGGCAATGCGGTTTTCTGTATCCGGTTAATATAGCTTTATATTACTTTTTTGATTTTATTTCTGCAATGAATTTCTTCCTGATTTTACATTCAATTTTATTTGGTGTTGGTATATTTTATTTTGTAAGAAAAATTACTTTGGAAAGCTACCCTGCTATTCCTGCAGGGATTGCTGCCGCATTATGCGGTTCATTGCTTATTGGGCATACCAGGCATTTAGGCATCTATGCAATAATTTCTTTGTCTCCATATTTATTAATTTTTATTGAAAGATTTTTAGAGAAAAAACGCTTACTAGATTGCTTTCAATTTGGTGGAATCTTAGGATTATTCCTACTTATCGGGCATCCTCAATTTGCTTTTATTTCAGGATTTATTTCAGGATTATATTTCATTCTCAGAGTCATATTTGAAAAGTTAAGTAAAAAGAAAATAACAAAAATATCATTAGAATTATCCTATAAAAAAATTCTTCTGTTTGTGGCTTCAAGTTTGGTAATAGCGCTAATAGTAGGATTACCACAGATATTATCAACTGCGGAATTATTCGAATATAACATTCGGAATCAGGAATTAGGTCCGGCATTTACTGGGTTCGGTTCCCTGCCTTTTAACGGTATTCTTACATTTCTAACGCCTATGTATTGGGGCAATCCCGGCAATTTGACTTTTAAAATGCAATATGTATTCTTATTTTGGGAATGGTACCACTATGTTGGTATCTCCATTTTTATATTTGCTATAATAGGACTATTCAATTATAGAAAGAACAGGTTCGTTCAAATATTTTTTATTATTGGAATCACCTCGTATATACTTGCTTTGGGGGAGAATTTTCCTTTGTATAGAATTTTTTCCGCTTTTCCAATAATTCGCTCTTTCCGTTTTCCAAATCGCTGGTTAATCGGGACTGAACTTTGTATTCTTATTCTAAGCGGCTTCGGCGCTATGTCAGTAAAGCAATTCATAGAATATTTTATGAACCGCAAAATCAAACCGAACATTCAGAAACATCCTGCTTCAAAAAAGCAGATATTTACAAAAATTCATCCGATAAAAAGGAAAGAATTTTCACACATTGTTTTTGTGATTCTTTCATCATCGGTTGTCCTCATTGATATTCTTTTAACCACAGGCGCTCACGTAGCTACAACTAATAAATCTAATTTTTATTCCCAGCCTGGTTCTGTAAAAGCAATTAAAAATGGAGATTCTGGCGCGCGATGTTTTTCATTTTATTCATCGGAATATCATAGTTATATATATTCAAAAACCGGATGGGAAGGAGATAATTCAAACTATAGACTGACAACGGCTTTACTGCCACCTAATTTAGGAGCTTATTTCAAAGTAAACCTTATTAAAGGCTATGAATCTCTTGTTCCCGGATATATCGAAAATGTATGGAGTTCTCCATTCAAGGAAGGTCTTATTGACCGTTCAATACAAATAAGCAGGGAAAAACTTGAATTTTCGCCTGGATTTTATAGACTACTTAAACTTTGGAACGTTCCTTATGTAACATCTCCAACGCCAATCAGCGGTATGACCGTCGTTTGGGATAGCGCCTCTATTTATTTAAATAAAATGAATGGGGTTTTCCCACGAGCTTGGGTAGTTAATAAAGTCCTGTTGGTACCCGGTAATTCCGATGAGCAATTAGCTGAACTTTTACTAGACACGACAATAAATCTTAAAACTACTGCTATTGGAACAACAGAACTAATTACACTCCCAGCAGGCTCTCAAAGCGGCGATGCAAGAATCATTAATTCGGAAAATCATTCTCTAAAAATTTCTGCTAAAACGAAAGGAATGTTAGTAATTTCCGATACCTGGTATCCAAGATGGAAGGCACGCGTAAACGGTATCGAGGTTCAAGTTTACCGGGTAAATTCAATGATGCGGGGAATTATTTTACCGAAAGAAAATTCAACGATTGAAATGTGGTACGATTCCGGACATTTAAGGAGCCTGATTGCCTTATCATTTTTAACATTGTTTCTTATCCCAATTGTATCAGTTTTTTATTTAGTAAAAAATCGGAAAAAATAATATTTGGAAAATTGAAAAATTTTTGCCAATTTTGCTTTTCTGTATCGGGGCGTAGCACAGTCCGGCAGCGCGCCTGTTTTGGGAGCAGGAGGTCGCAGGTTCAAATCCTGCCGCCCCGACAGTACCTTCACTCAAGTTTGATTTTATTAATTACGAATTACAAATTAAAACAAAGAACTTTTGAATATGATGTTTAGTAATTAGTAATTTGTAATTGGTAATTTTCAAAAATTATGAGCGAATCAACCGTTTATGTTTTAGAGTGCGGTCGAGCATTTGTGATTCGATGAAATGTTTTTCTATTTTACCGTTTTTCTCGAAATAATTATATCCGACTAAACCGCTTCGAAGCATTTTGGCTACTATTCTCAAAAATTCATCTTTTTCGGTTTCGGTCATATCGGAGAAGCTTAAATCTTTCTTCGCCCCCAGATCGAAGAATTTATCAACCCTATCATAAATATTTATTCCCGATAACTTCGGGATTGAAGCGTTTGAAATTCCTTTGTTTTTATTTGTCAGATTCTCCATAAATTCAATCTGACTATTTATTTTTGATATAATCATCATTTTATCTCCTGTAAATATCAATCGGTAAAATTTTGCAAAAATTTAATAAAATATGCAAAGACAGAAAAATTTATAAATATTTTTTGCAAATAGAAAAAATTATTAATTAATTAAAATAAATTCATTATATTTGCTCAAAATTAGGAAATTTACAGAAATGGAGTTCTATAGATTTGATAGTAATTATTTTTTTATTAATTTAAATGTTATTAAAAAATCTTTTAAAGAGAATTAAATTATTCGAAAACGAAATTTGTTGAGTTTATCGGAAACGGCAAGATTAATGAAAAAAATAAGAAAATATAAGCCAGTAATTATGAAAATTCTTAAATGTTGGCTTTATTTTTGATAGCTTATTAACAAATTATGAAAAAATATTATAAATATAAAAGTGAGTAAGTTCTAATGAAAAAGTTCTGCTCGATTATAATTCTGCTGCTAATTGCTTATGGTAGTCTTTATGCAGGCTACGACATGGTTAATCAGCAGCGGGACGGAAAAAATATCAATTCTTTTTCCATCCAAGGCAGTCCCGGATTTACAGAGAATAAAGGACAAATCATTAATCAATATAATGAAGCGGTTCCTGAAATTCTATATCTATACAACGGTCCCGGATTCAAGATTCATTTGAAGTCATCAGGATTCAGCTATGAACTGTACTCAGTGAAGTACGATTCATCAAGATTGATTCCAGTGAATCAAATCTCTACCGTCGATGGAATTGATTTGCAACCAAGAACCAGAGCATATCGCGAAATTCATTCCCATAGAGTCGATGTATCTTTTGTGGGAGCCAATCCTCATGCTCAATTGAACGGTTCTGATAAATCCGAAGATTATGAAAATTATTTTACTGTTGCTGATATTTCAAGCGAAGGTATTCATCATGTTTATCGTTATGGCAGGGTTTATTACAAGGACATTTATCCGGGAATTGATGCCGAATTTTATCTCGATAATAACTCCCTTGGCGATGATGGCTCTATTTCTAAGGATTCCAAAATTGTAAAATACAATTTCATTGTTCATCCCGGCGGAAATATATCCGATATAAAATTACGTTACGAAGGCGCTGATGATATTTCAATCGATGCTCAGGGTATTCTTACAATAAAAACCTCGGAAGGCAATATTACAGAGCGAATACCAATTGCTTTTGTTTATGATGAAACTTCAAATTCAGATAAGCAGGAAGTAAAAATTGATTTCAATCTTAATAACAATGTTATTACATTCACTACCAAAAGAATAGCTCCCGGCAAGACTCTTGTAATTGACCCCGAAGTAACCTGGGCAAGGTATTTCGGAGGAGCACTTTTAGATGATGCCTATGATGTTACAAAAGATGGGTCAAATAACATAATAATCGTCGGAAATACACTTAGTACTTCGAATATTGCTACAACAGGATACCATCAAACTGTTTACGGTGGTGGCACTACTACTGGAGATGCCTATTTAGCGAAATTTAATTCTTCAAACGGGACTAAACAATGGAGTACTTATTATGGAGGAACCGGGGAAGAAATAGGTATTGGAGTAGCCGTTGATGCTTCGGATAACATCTATATGGTAGGTTCAACATCAACACCGTCAACAGAAACAGGAGTAATATCTTCAACCTTAAGTCACCAGGTAAATTATGGTGGAAGTACAAGTGATGGTTTCGTTGTTAAATTTAGTAATGCTGGTGTAAGACAATGGGGAACTTATTATGGAGGTTCGGGCCCTGAATGGTGTTCTGGTGTTATTGTTGAAGGCAGTAATTTATATTTCGCTGGTACTACACAAAGTTCACAATCGATTTCAACTTCTGGTAGTTATCTTTCTTCTTATCAATTAAATACAGATGGTTTTCTTGTTAAAATGAATACTGATGGTACAAGATTATGGGGAACTTATTATGGTACTGCAAATGTAGAATTTATAGGATTTGCTCAAAGTACTCATCTTGGTATTGATGCAAGTAATAATGTCTATATTTCAGGTGTAACAAATCATACTTCAAGTAGTACATTATCAACCCCAGGTGCACATCAAACTACAAACGGGGGTGCAGCAGGAACTTATGATTGTTTCATAGCAAAATTTGCATCGGATGGGACAAGACCCTGGGCAACTTACTATGGAGGAAACGGTAATGATAATTCAAGTAACACACCTTCAGTAGCTATAGATGCAAGTAACAACATATATTTGGCTGGTACTACAACTTCTTCAAACGGCACTTCTATTGCTACTGCTAATAGCCATCAATCTGTGTTTGGTTCAAATAGTGATGCCTTTCTTGCAAAGTTCAATTCTTCAGGAGTACGGCAATGGGGTACATATTTGGGAGGAACCAATACAGATAAACTATTTGGTATAACTATTGATAATTCCAATAATCCGATTATTTTTGGAAGCACTCTCAGTACAAGTGGAATCGCTTCAACAGGAACCTATCAAACTTCAAAAGCCGGTGGAGCCACTACTACCGATGCTTTTCTTGTTAAGTTTAATTCCAGTGGAGTTCGCCAATGGGGGTCTTATATTGGTTTGACTGCTTCCGATAATGAAACAAATGGTTCCATTACTGCAATTGATGGCGCCTCATGCAATATTGTGGTTATTGGACAAACAAATAGCGCTAATTTTCAATTCTACCCATCTAATATTCAGGGTAATCAATATGGAAGCAATAAAGATGCTTACATCGCTAAATTCATTGGAAATCTCTTGCGTACAGAACAATTTGCAAGTAATATGTGGTGTACAGGTGATACTATAACGGTAACATATTCTACATTTAACAGTTTTAATTCTGATAATATTTTTAAAGTTCAACTTTCAAATAATGATTTTGCTACTTCAACAACCTTAACATCATTTTCAGGTACAGTTTCGGGTTCTAATACCTTTATTGTACCTTCTGTTTCACCGAGTACCTTATATAGAGTTAGAGTAATATCTTCCAGCCCTTTAATGACATCATCATCTGATGGTGTTCATGATAATGGTCAGAATATTTCTATTTTTACAAATCCAAGCCCTGGTATAACAGGACCTGGTATTTCAAATGGAACATATGCCTGTGCTAATACTTTAGCTGAATATTCAGTTACAGATAATACGCAAAATCTCCGTCACAGATGGTCTGTTATTGGAGGAACAATTACCAGTTCATCTAATACCAATACAGATATTCAGATATTTTGGCAGGGTACAGGGAGTGGCACATTATCACTCCGTGATTCGGTTAACCTTAGTTGTTATTCTGATGTATCTTATACTATAACTAAAAATCCTTTACCAATACCCGAAGTTACAGGAACGAATGCATTCTGCCCGGGTTCTAATTTAACCTATACCGCAACGTATGCAAATCCGGCTACATGGTTCAATTCATGGACTATCATTCCATCATCAAAGGGTTCAATACTCGGTTCTACAACGGGTTCCTCTGCTTATGTTAATTGGGGAACATCGCCAGGTACTGCAACTGTTAGTTTAACTCATACGGATAATATTACCGGATGTAATAGCACAACATTTTATCAAGTAACGATAAATCCGGCGCCTGCACCTTGGATAAACGGTTCGACAAGCGTATGCCCGAATGTCAGCTTCAGTTATTCCAATACATGGACTGGTTCTCCTACTCCTACTCCAAATACAATGACCTGGACAGTATCCGGTGGAGGCACGATTGTTGGCTTAAACACAGCAAATCCGGTCACGGTTATATATCAGCCCAATACATCGCCATTGTTATCTGTCGAGCAAACGATAACATCAACTGGGTGTACATTTACAGATACAAAAATAATCACAGTTAATCCATTGCCTACACCTTATGTGAGCGGTAATACTTCGGTATGTGCTTTCGCTACCGAAAGCTACAGTTCAACATTTTCCGGGTCATGTACATGGTCGGCAATAGGTGGTGCAATAGCACAGCCTAATATAAACCCAACCCAGGTATTATGGTCAAGTCCGGGTTCCGGTACAGTAACGGTAGTACAAGGACAGGGGTCTTGCAGAGATTCTGCGGTGAAAGCGATTACTATCAATCCCTTGCCATCACCTGGGATTAGTGGAGTCACTGCTGTCTGTGAGAGTAATTACTATTTCTATTCATCTACTTTTAACGACCCAAGCATATCAAACTCATGGACAGTCGATAACGGTTCTACCACTACCACAACCGGAAACGGAATTTGGGTGTTATGGACTCCTGGAACAACCACTGGAAAAGTATATTTAACTCAAACCAATACTTTAACAGGTTGTACAAAAACAACAAATATTAACATTTCCAAAAATCTTCTACCTCAACCACATATTTTGGGATTAACATCAGTTTGTGCCAATAATAATTTAGATTATTCAACAGACTTATTAATTAATGGATTGTCATGCACTTGGTCTGTGACTGGAGGCTCAATAACAGGCTCCAGAAATAGTGAATCAGTTAATATATTGTGGGGCACATCTTCATCGGGAACACTCTCATTAATACAAACAAATAGTAGCGGTTGTTTAGATTCTTCTTATAGAGATATAACGATTAACAGCCTTCCACCGACAGGAGTATCCGGCAATTCACAAGTATGCGCAAATAATTCCGAACCTTATTCCGCAACTTATACTACAACTATTGCAACTTATCAATGGAATGTTAATGGAGGAAGCATCACAAGCGGCGCAGGGACAAGCGGTATAACTGTTAGGTGGGGGAACGTAGTCTCGCCAACCTCTGGAACAGTTACTTTAACCCAAACTTCAAATCCCGGAGCTGGCGGTTGCCAGAACTCGTATTCTAAAACAATAACCATAAATCCTTTGTCCAATCCTGGAATTGCCGGAAATACAAGCCAGGTCTGCGCCTTTACTTCCGAGGTTTATTCATCGACAATTAATCCGGTTGGAACGAGTAATTCCTGGACTGTAGTTGGTGGCAGCGGTACCGTCAGTGGTAATAGTAATTCCTATACCGTAGCATGGGGTAGTGCCGCAACAGGTTCAATTAAATTAGTTCAAACTATTGACGCAACCGGCTGCAAGGATTCCTTAGAGCGCACCATTACAATAAATGCTTTGCCAACTCCTGGTATATCAGGCAATACAACTATTTGCGCTAATAATACTACGACTTATTATTATACTAATTCAGTATTGCCCGGGACATCAAGTTTATGGAGTGTATCCAATGGCGCTATTTTAGGTAATAATACAGGTAGCACTATTACAGTTTTATGGGGAGATGTAGTTGGTTCAGGTACAGTTACTCTAATCCAGACTAACTCGGCTAATTGCAGTAATTCAGCGAGTCTTCAAATAATGATTAATCCCTTGCCTACACCGACTATAACCGGACAAACAACGGTATGCTCGAGCAATACATATACATATTCGGCTTCAACATCAACCCTGACAATAACTAATAGCTGGGCTGTATCAGGTAACGGTTCAATCATTGGGGGAACTACATCAAATACCGCAATCGTGAATTGGACTAATTTAACTACGAGCCCTGCAACCTGTTCAATTACCTTGATTCAAACAATAACTGCAACAGGATGCTCAAATTCCTATACACAACCTGTTACTATAAATCCAGTACCTGTTCCTGATATTACAGGTAATACATCTGTGTGTGCATCGAGTACGGTAAACTACCAATCTAACTCGTCTTCAAATTCAAATTCATGGTCTGTAACCGGCGGCAGTTTGCTCACAGCTTCAACTGGCAATTCTGTTACAGTTTTATGGGGTACCGGCTCAACTGGTACGATTAAATTGATTCAAATGATTAATGCTACCGGATGTACGGACTCAATAACAAAAAATATAACAATAAATGCCTTGCCTGTACCAACTATCAGCGGACTAACATCTGTATGTTCGCAAAATACATATATCTATACCGCTACATCTGCTGCCGGTGGGAATACATACCTATGGAGCGTCACAGGAGGAACAATAACAACATCTACAACCGGAAGTTCAATTTCTGTAACTTGGGGAACATTTACAACCTCGAGTACGGTTACAGTAACATTGACTCAAACAAATACTTCAGGATGCAGCAGTACTACATCTTCGGTAATTACAATCAATCCATTACCTGAACCTTCAATAGACGGTTCTACTTCTATTTGTCAAAATAATATTGCAACTTATACATATACAGCAACATCTCCTCCCGGACCGGATAATTTATGGAGGGTAACCGGAGGTGTGATTATTGGAAATTCTACCGGAACTACTATTAATGTCCAGTGGGGTGGAAATCCTTCCGGAGTAGTTGTTCTAACTCAGACAATTTCACCAACTCAATGTAAAGATTCTTTCAATCTGAATGTAAATATCAATCCTTTGCCTTCACCCGGTATTAGTGGAGCAACTGCGAGTTGTGCAGGATTACCCGTTACATATTCTTCGACTATTACTCCTTCAGGAACATCAAATACATGGACTGTTACCAATGGCACTATATCGGGAAGCAGCACCGGAACAAATGTTACTGTTTTATGGAATAACAGCGGCTCTACATCCTCAGGTACAGTAACTCTTGTTCAAACAATTAACGCCACAGGTTGCAAAGATTCTACTTTCATGGTAACAACCATAAGTCCGTTACCTTCACCCGGGATTAGCGGGAATACAAATGTTTGCGAAGAAAGCATTGAGCCGTATTCAGCAACTTTTAATTCCGGTGTCACTCATAATTGGTATGTTTCAGGTGGTTCCATTATGGGTTCGGCAACAACCCCGACAATAAATATTTACTGGCAGCCTTATTCAGGGACATTCGGAACTGTTAAGTTGGTTCAAACCCTTAGTGGTACGGGATGTAAAGATTCCGTGACAATCAATGTTACAATTAATACAAAACCTGTAACTACAATAACAGGAACAACGAATGTTTGTGTTAATTCAACCGATTCATATTCATCTTCGACAGCTACTCTTCCCTTAACCAATTTATGGAGTGTAACCGGAGGGTCCATATTAAATTCGACTACCGGAGCAACTATAAATATTCTTTGGAATACGGCAGGTTCTCAAGTTGTGACACTAATCCAGACATATACTGCATCAGGCTGCAAGGATACTGCTACCAGGAATGTAAATGTGAATTTACTGCCTTCTGTAGGTATAACCGGACCGGCTGCCGTATGTGCATTTAATACGACAGGTTATTCAACTTCCGGAACTAATGTTAATTATCAATGGTCAGTAACCGGAGGTTCAATAGCCGGTCTTTCAAATACAAATTCAATATCGGTAAATTGGGGTTCTGCAGGCTCCGGTAATGTCTCCGTAGTTCAGACAAGTACCATTGTACCTTTCTGCCAGAATTCTGCATCAATATCAGTCAGTATCAATAATTTGCCTTCTCCATCAATTAGCGGGCAAACAACTACCTGTATCAGTAATTTATATAATTATTCAACTACGACTACTACCCCGGTTGGTATAACCAATCAATGGACTGTATCGTCGGGCGGCGCTATTCAAGGCTTATCGACCGGAGATGCAATATCCGTACTTTGGACAGGTACCGGTACAAAAACAGTGAAATTATTGCAATCAATTTCTTCTTCAAGTTGTAATGATTCACTTATTCGAACAATTACAGTCAATCCTCTACCGACTCCAAATATAACAGGAAGCACAGAAGTATGCGCTTCTAATACGACTATATATTCAACTACATTTTCAGCAGCATCGGCTTATTTATGGGTGGCAACCGGAGGTTCTATTATAGGCTCATCGACCGGTACTACTATTAATGTGACTTGGGGCAATGCAGGTAACGGTTCGATTAAATTATATGAAACTATTACTGCAACCGGTTGTCATGATTCATCAACTAAAAATATTACAATTTATGCTTTACCTATTGTAACAATCAGCGGGAATTCTTCGGTCTGTGAATTAAGCGATGTTCCTTACTCAACAGCTACATCAGGTTCAGCATACCTATGGTCTGTGGTAGGTGGTAGTATTCAAACTTCTTCAACAGGAAATTCTATATCCGTACATTGGGGTAATGCCGGCTCCGGAACTGTCACTCTACGGGTTACTGTCGGTTATGGAGCGACAAGTTGCAGCGATTCATTCAAATTACCTATTACAATCAATCCACTACCTAATCCGACAATTAACGGAAATACATCTGTTTGCGAACAGAATTTATCAATATATTCGACAACTGTTTCAGCAAATATTGTAAATTCCTGGACTGCTAACGGAGGTTCAATTACAACAAGTCCTACTGCTAATACCATAACTATTCTTTGGGGAGGAGGCGGAACAGGCTCAGTTGTTCTGTTACAGACAAATACTTCTACTAATTGTAGTAAATCATTCTCACTTGCTGTGACAATTAATCCTAAACCAAGTGTGAATATTAACGGACCCGGTGTTGTATGTGCAAGTAATTCTTTTACTTATAATGCAACAACTCCACCCAACACACAAAATCAATGGTCGGCTAATAATGGAATTATCATAGGTCCGGACTTTAACGCCAGCGTTAATGTTCAATGGAATTCCGCAAGTTCCGGCACAATTAAACTTGTCCAGACCTTCGTCCTAACCGGATGCAAGGATTCGATGGAAAGTGTTATAAATATTAATCCGCTGCCACAGCCGGGAATAAGTGGAAATACCAATGTTTGCGAATTAAATGATTATAATTACACAGCTACTTTTACTCAACCCGGAGTAAATTATAATTGGGTTATTACAAACGGTTCACCACAAACCGTTACAACAGCAAGTTCAGTTACGGTTAGATGGAACAATTCAACTCAAAGCCCAGGAAACCTGAAATTGGTACAATCACTTGGTACAGGATGCAGGGATTCTATTATTAAATCTATTATTATTAATCCGAAACCTGTTCCTGCGATAACCGGCTCGTTATCAGTTTGTGCCTCAAATTATGAAAATTATTGGGTTCCCATTGATGCGTCCAAATCAAATCTCTGGCGGGTTGATGGGGGTTCAATAACTACATCAAATACGGCTAATCCAATTACCGTGCTATGGCAGGGAGCCGGCACAGGAATAGTCTATGTAACACAAACAATAATCACTTCTTCCTGCGTGGATTCAACTAACATAACAGTTAATATTAATGCCTTACCTGTTCCTACCATTAACGGCAATACTTCTGTTTGCGCAAGTAATCCTCAACCGTATAATACCACAACAACCGGAGTTACTAACGTATGGAGTGTAACAAATGGAATCATAACATCATCTTCAACAGGTAGTTCGATAGATGTTTTGTGGGGAAGCGCTTCATCAGGAACCGTTAAAGTAGTCCAAACAAGCACTACTCCGCCTTTTTGCAAAGACTCAATGTTTAAAGTTATTACTATAAATCCATTACCTACACCAGGTATCAACGGTAATGGCTCAGTTTGCGAAAAGAATTTATATAATTATTCTACAACCATTACTACGCCTGGCGGAACGACAAATCTTTGGAGTGTTACCGGAGGTTCGATTACAGGTACGTCGACCGGTGAATCTATAACTGTTCTCTGGAGCAGTATTGCAACGGTTGGAACAAGCGGGAGTGTAAAATTAGTGCAGACTATTGGCATTTCTTCATGCAAAGATTCTATTATAAAAAATATAACAATAAATCCATTACCCGTTCCTCAAATAAGCGGATTATCTTCGGTTTGTTGCAATAATGATATACAATATAGTACCACTCCTCAATCCGGAGTTACCAACCAATGGTTTGTTTCAAATGGTGGAACGATTATTACTTCCTCGACAGCAGACAATATTTCTATCAATTGGTCATATACTGCAAGTGTTATTACCAGTACAATAACCCTTATCCAAACATATACTGCTACTAATTGCAGGGATTCCTTTAAATTAACAGTAACAATAAATCCATTACCAGTACCACAGATTTCCGGAGCCACATCCGTTTGTGAACATAATTACAGTTCATTCTGGACAAATCCTCTAGGAGGAACAACTTGTCAATGGAAAGTACCCAATGGAGGGACAATTACCACATCGACTACGAGCAATTCAATCACAGTTCTTTGGGGTGATAATGGTCTGGGATTAGTCAGGTTAATTCAAACCATAGGAACAACGGGTTGTGTTGATTCCCAGGATGTCAGTATTTCCATAAACAGGCTACCAAGTCCGGGGATAAGCGGAAATACATCCGTTTGTGAATACAATGATTATACATATTCATCAACAGTAACAGCAGGTTTAAGTAACCAGTGGAGCGTAAGTGGCGGGTCTGCAATCGGAACTTCAACCGGAACAACATTTGATGTCCATTGGGATGGTTATGGAAACGGTACTATTAAATTAGTTCAAACAAATATTACAACACTTTGCATGGATTCTATTACGGTACCGATAACAATTAATCCTCTGCCTCAACCGGTCATAAATGGAAATTCTGCAGTCTGCGAATTCAATGTTTATGATTATTCTGTTAATACACCAAGTGGAAACGTTAATAATTGGTATATTAGTCCTGCTGGAAGCGGGACATTCCTGACTCCAAACAACGGCAGCACTGTCCAGGTAAAATGGGGTTCCCAGGGAAATAGTTTTATCAGGGTTATTCAAACAATTTCTGCAACAGGATGCTATGATTCCAATACAATCAATGTACAAATCAATCCGCTACCACTGCCTCAAATTGTTGGTGATACAACTGTTTGTGAGAAAAATTATGAAACCTATAGTGCTAATACTCCTTCAGGGACAAATAACTTATGGTTGGTTACAGGAGGCTCTATCGACGGTTCTTCCGTTGGCGCTTCGGTAAATATATTATGGGGTGTATATACTGCAAGTCCGGGAAAAGTTAAATTAATACAGACTATTGCAAGTTCTTCTTGCAATGACTCTGATGAAGTATCAGTTACTATTAATAGAATACCTACTCCTTCAATAACGGGAAATTCTTCTGTATGTGAATTTAATTCACAAACATATACTACCCCTGTAGTTGCCGGTGTTTCAAATTTATGGGTTGTTTCGGGTGGGACGCTGCAAACCACAAGTACGGGAACTTCAATTGTTGTTCGATGGGGGGCAGCCGGAAATGGCGGTGTCCGGTTATATCAAACATTTATTGCAACGAGTTGCAACGACTCCGCGATATTAGCGATTACAATCAATCCTTTGCCTCAACCACAAATCACCGGTTTTACTTTGGTATGCGAGAAGAATAGGAATGACTATAGTGCAAATCCCCAACCTAATGTCGATAATATTTGGATTGTTACCGGTGGTTCAATATTGAATTCATCAACAGCCGGAACAATCAATGTACTTTGGGGACCAAAGGGCAGCGGTTCGGGAACCATAACATTAAATCAAAGGAATAGTATAACAGGTTGTACTAATTCACGAACAATATTAATAACAATATATGATATTCCTATACCAACTATAACCGGTCCAACGAGTGGATGTTCGAATAACGAAGATGGGTTTACAACTAATCCTTCGGCAAATGCTTCATATCAATGGCTTGTAGAAGGTGGAGTAATACAAGGTTCTCCAAATAATTCGGATGTGAGAATTAAATGGGACCCTGTTTTATCCCAAACAATTGCAAGAGTAAAAATAATTCAAACATTACCTCCGAACAATTGTAAAGATTCTGCGATTTGGGATGTTAAAGTGAATCCTTTGCCTAAACCTGAGATAAGCGGTAATTTATTAGTTTGCGAAAAAAATGAAGAAAATTATAGCACACCCGACAATCCTCTCATTAAGAATCAATGGTATGTTGTTGGAGGTTCAATTCTAAATAATTCACAATCGAGTGTGATTAGAGTCAGGTGGGATGTTAAAACTTCATCAAGTTCAGTCAAATTGGTACAGAAAATATTAGTTACAAACTGCATCGATTCAGTAGAAAAACCGGTAACTATATATCCTTTGCCAATTGTTAAAATAAGCGGAAAAAATGACGTATGCGAAAAGAATAAAGAGCGTTATACCACCATAGCAGACCAAAATATTATCTTCAAATGGGGAGTATCCGGTGGAACTATTTTAAATTCATCTACTTTAAGTGCCATCGATGTACTTTGGGACAAAGCAGGTTCGGGTACTGTAACATTAACTCAATTCATAGCTCAAACTAATTGTAAAGACTCCAGTTTTATGTCGATTACAATTAATCAATTACCTCATCCAACCATTAGTGGTTCTGCCTCGGTTTGCGAAATAAATATTGAAAAATATTCGGCAGGAAATCCTCAGTCTAATATTGAGAACCTTTGGTCTTGTAAGGGAGGAAAAATTACATCCTCAAATACCGACTGGAATGTCGATGTCCTTTGGGATACCAATGGAAGCGGTACAATCTCTTTAATACAAAGGGATAAAAATACAAATTGCAAAGATTCTACAGCTTTACCCGTAAAAATCAATCCTCTTCCTAAACCTACTATCACAGGTAATTCCGAATATTGCGAGGATAACACTCAATTATTTTCAACCACTGTTAATTCCGATTTCAAATATCTTTGGAAGGTTGAACAAGGTGGTAGTATAATCGGTTCTAATTCCGGAAGTTCAGCCAATGTTAGTTGGGATAGCACAGGACAAATAAATAAAAGAATCGTTAAATTGATAATAACATTAATTTCTACTGGTTGTACGGATTCTACTACAAAAGAAGTTACTATCAATCCAATCCCGAAACCCAAAATTGTTGGGATTTTAAGCGTTTGCGAGAAAAATCGAAATATTTACAGCGCCGATACTCCATCCGGAACTGAGAATAAATGGGTAGTGACAGGTGGAACAGCTATCACCGGCGATACCGGGCAATCAATAACAATTGAATGGAACTCGGCAGGCACAGGAAAAATTGTTCTATATCAAACCATTGCAAATACACAATGCAGGGACTCTGCTATTATTGATAATATCAATATAAATAAACTACCTACAATTATAAACGGCGAAAAGAATACATGTGCTAAAAATGTGTATAAATACATCGCTCAAACCGGCGCAGGTACGGAGAATCAATGGTTCATTTTGCCATCGGGGATTGGGCAAATTTCAAGAAATTCACAAAACAAGGATACCATTGACATTCAATGGTTAACATCCGGTACTGCAACAATTACTTTAAAGCAGAAAATAACGGCTTCCGGTTGTGAAGATTCGATTTCTTTTGCACCTATAACAATTTATCCATTACCAACACCTTCTATATTTGGCAAGACAAGTGTTTGCGAAAAAGATATAATCCAATATTATACTTCAAAACCAGGTAACATCAATAATTTCTGGACTGCTGTCGGTGGAACAATTTTAAATGACCGGACCTCAGATACCATCCGGGTTAAAATGTTTTCTGCCGGTTCGGGGACGATTTCATTGGTCCAAAGAAATATAAATACATCATGTAATGATTCTATCTTTATTCCAATTACTATAAATAAATTACCAAAGCCTGTAATAGTGAGGGATGGGATTCCATTAGGTTCCAACGATGTTGTGTATGGTATATCTAAAAAAGGATATAAAGCACAGAATTCATCCGGGACTACCTGCAAATGGCATTTTGTAAGCTCTATTAATGACTCCATTATCATAGGTGATTCCACGTCTTATGCATGGGGAGCAATAAAACCGCCAAATAATTCAGGAACATTAACATTGACTCAAACTGATAATATAACTCAATGTACAGATTCGGTAAAATTAAATGTTCTCATTGTTAATGCAGAACTGACTTTGAAAGCCGATACATTAGCAGGAAAAGCCGGAGATATTGTGTGGTTAAATGTTACGGTTGTAAAAACAAATCCCGGCGATGAAACTACAGTTATACCATTAACAACGTCACTGACATTTAATGCTACTCTGCTTGACCCATGCTCCAATCCGAATTGCGATAAAAAAGGACAAAATGATAAACTTTATTATACCGGATTAGGTAATATAGTTAATAATGATAATCATTTATCCAGCTTGTATAATAATAATTTGAAACGGAAATTAGACATTAAATTCGATTACAGCGTAAATATTAATACTGGAGATAAAATTCTTTCTATACCTTGCAGGGTAACATTGGGAGATGCCTTAAGAACAGATTTGTATATCGATAATTCATTATCGGTAGAAAGCGGTGTTGAAGTTGTACCGAATCACGGTGACTTTGCCTTGATAGATGTATGTATGGAAGGTGGACCCAGATTGATTAATGCTTTGGGTAAGGTAGATTTGCTTCAACCTCGTCCAAATCCTTCACATCAATCATGTGAGCTTGAATTCGAGACTTCCGAAGTAGGGAATACTCAATTAACAATAGTGAATTCAATAGGAATCAAAATTGCTACAATATTTAATGGAGATATAGTTCCCGGAAGAAGAATTGTTCTTCTTAACAGTTCGAAACTTGAATCCGGTGTTTACTTTATCATACTCCAAACACCTACTTTGAAGAAAACAGTAAGAATGGATGTTATAAAATAGGTGAAAAACCAAAGAAAAATTTATGAAGAATTATGGCATAAAATTTGTTAAAAATAATTACGCATAAGTAAATTACTTATCGTAAATATTTAGACAAGAAAATGAAAAGATAAATATAGTTTTTCGTTTTCAAAGATATAAATTAATTTTGAATATACTATGACAGAATGTAAAAGAAAAAAGAGCCGAGAAAATACGATTCTAGATTATCCGGGAGTAATCGCGGATGAATAGATTGCTAATAGTTATCTCCTTAGTTATAATTGGAAATTTCCACATTGGATTTGCCGGTAGGAAAATAACCATAGAAATGCCTAAAGATACATCATTAAGCGCATATACTCATGGCTTCGGTGCATTCCTTCATTATAATTATAATATTCATTCTGCCGATTTTAAAAAATTACCCGGTGTACCAAGTTGCTGCCCAAAATATGAGAGTGGATATGGTTCGAGCGAATCGGGTGGATTTATCTACGAAATAAATGATTCATCTAAATGGTCTGCTCAGGTAAGGTTAGGTTATTATTCTGAAAGCGCGCACCTTGAATCAATTGAATCATTATTTATTAGCGATGCCAATTCAGGACAAAGCATACTCGGCAGGATCCGTCATTCAATCGATTCAAGAATCTCCACTTTATCTTTGATACCTACTGTATCTTATTCTATTTATAATAATTTTCAGGCTCATTTAGGAATATCCGCCGGTTATTTATTCGAAAAGAAATTCAGTCAAAAAGAAACTATCATTGAACCCGAAGGAGCAGTTTATAAAAATACAGGGGAATCCACTCAGTTGAATATATCCGGAACAATTGATAAAACAAATACATTCCAGGCTGGAATTGTCGGTGGACTATCTTATTCATTACCTTTGAGTAAAAAAGGAAAACTTCTTCTCGTACCGGAAATATATTATACCCTAGGTCTTACTTCATTAATCGAGACCGACCCATGGCGTACCAACGGTTTGAGGGTCGGACTTTCTTTAAAATACGTCTTCAAAAAAGAACCTCCCCGTCCAATAAAAACTATCTTAAATGATACAATGATAGTTAATACGATTACCTTGCCTGCGCCGGAGGATTGGTTTCTTGATCAGGATACTATCCATGCTGGGATAGCTGCGGAAACAAATAAACGGGAATATAACGACGAAATCAACGATACAATAGTAACGACAATATTCCGGGATTCTTCCAGGATTGATACACTTTATAAAGCCCCGAAAGAACCTCAATTTGAGGTAGATATAAGCGCTGTTCCGCTCGATTCATCCAATTCGGAGCAATTCAATCAACCCTTTAAAATCGAGGAGTTTATTTCCAAAAGGTCTTTCCCGTTACTAACCCAGGTATTTTTCGATGAAAACTCATTTGTCATACCGACAAGATATACATTGCTTGAACTATATCAAACAGTCAAATTCTCGGAGTCGATGTTTAATAATAAAAGCGTCATGGAAGTTTATTACAACATGCTGAATGTTCTGGCTTCCCGACTCAAAAAAATTGATTCCGCTAAAATTACAATAACCGGCTTTTCAGGTTTGGATAGTGAAAAGGATAATACCGAACTTGCAAGAAAAAGAGCGGAAGCTGTGAGGAATTATTTAAGGGATGTTTGGTTTATCGATTCAACAAGAATGAAAATATTTGCCGAAAAAACCCCTTTAAGAGATATTCGGGAAGACCGTGAACGAAAAAACCAGGAATTACGATGTGTTAAAATTACTTCCGATAACTCATGGAAGATTGTCGAACCTGTTTTCACAACCGATACTATTCGAAAGAATAAATTTAACAGCATAAGATTCAAACCTAAGGTTTTTGCCGAAGCCGGAGTATTGCGCTGGGCTATACGCGTACGCCAGGGAAATAGGGAATTAAAAGAGATTAAAGGAATTGGGGAGATTCCGAAATTAGTTGATTGGAAAATAGATTCCGGCTCAACAAAGGGAATTGCTTCGGTAATCCAGGATACTACCCCAATCAATTATTATTTAACTGTAACTAATAAACCCGGAAAAACAAAAGGTAGCGAAGACAGCACATTAAAAGTTGATTTTACCTCAAAAAAACAAAAAGAACAAGAAAAGCAGCAAGATAAGGATTCTCTCACTTTCAGCTTGATACTTTTCGATTTCGATAAAGCCGATATTAGCGCCGATAACAGGCGGATTATTGAAACTATCAAATTTGCCATCGCTAAAAATTCCAAAGTAAAGATAATTGGTTATTCGGATAGTATCGGTACTGAAGACCATTTGAAAAGACTTGCCAAAAGACGGGCTGAAGCAGTAGCTAAAGAATTGAACCTTTCCCCCGAACAATTGATATCTGTTGATGGTGTCGGCGCTTCAGATAAATTTCCAAACTCATTGCCCGAAGGACGTCTCTATTGCAGAACTGTTGATGTTATAATCGAAACAATGATTGAAGCAGGAAAAAAATAAATATTTGTAAATTTTGAAAAATCGGACTAACGCTAAATTGGCTGTTAGTCCGTTTTTATATAATAAAGAATAAATGATAATTGATTTCATAATAGAGATAGATAATATTGAAGATGAATGCAACTGAAAAATTTGTAGAAAAGCTTAGAACCGGCATTTTATTATTCGACGGCGGAATAGGAACGGAATTATATAATAGGGGAGTATTCATTAATCGTTGCTTCGAAGAATTGAACCTAACTAATCCCACTCTCGTCCGAAAGGTTCATGAGGATTATAAAAATGCAGGCTCTGATGTTCTTGAGACAAATACATTCGGCGCTAACAGATTCAAATTAAAACCGCATCAATTATTCGAGCAACTATATGATATAAATTATAAAGGCGCATGTTTAGCTCGTGAGGTCGCCGGTAATGAATTATTGATTGCCGGTTCAATCGGTCCCTTAGGTGTTCGCATAGAACCATTATCACCAATTTCAAAAGAAGAAACCCGTGAATATTTCAAGGAACAAATCAAACCCCTTATTGATGGAAGTATAGATATAATTATTTTTGAAACTTTTATTTATCCCGAAGAACTTCAGCAGGCAATTATCGCAGCCCGGGAAATATGTGATTTACCGGTAATAGCACAAATGACTATCAACGATGACGGTACTTCGCTAACCGGAGCAAAGCCGGAAACCATGATAAAGGAATTATCCGCTTTCGGTGCAGATGTAATTGGTATTAATTGTACGACTGGTCCCCAAGTGATGTTAACCTGGCTCGAAAAAGTCAGGAAGCATACTAAATTACCTATCTCCATCATGCCTAATGCCGGTAAACCGAAAAATATCGATGGCAGGAATATTTATCTTACTTCTCCTGAATATATTGGAGAATATGCCAAGCATTTCATTCAAAGCGGTGCAAATATTATCGGAGGATGCTGTGGCACTGGTCCAGAACATATTAAAAGAATGCGTAATATGATTGATGCTCTTAAACCGGGAGAGCGTTCAAAAAAAATAAAATTAGTCGAATTCAAAGAAATAAAGGATGTTACCATTGTTCCAGTCGAAAAACGGTCCCGGCTTGCCAGGCGTCTCTCCGATGGGCACTTTGTTACCTTCGTGGAATTACTTGCTCCTCATGGTGTCGGCGCTGAAAAAGAAATTGAAAAGGCAAGGGAACTTAATTATTTCGGTATTGACGTAATAAATATTCCGGACGGTCCGCGCGCAAGCGCCAGAATGTCTGCTTTAGCTCTTGCTGTTATGATTCAGCGCGAAGTTGGTATTGAAACCGTATTACATTATGTTTGCAGGGACAGGAACGTTATCGGTATTCAATCTGATTTGCTTGGCGCTTATTCACTCGGAATCAGAAATATACTGGCTATTACCGGAGACCCGCCCAAACTTGGAAATTATCCCGATGCTACCGCTGTTTTCGATGTCGATGCAATTGGCTTGGTAAATATAATTAACCGGTTAAATCATGGAATGGACATTGCCGGTAATCCAATCGGAAAGCCATCAGGATTCTATACCGGGGTAGGCGCTAATCCTGGGGCAGTCAATATGGAACAGGAATTAAATCGTCTTTTCTGGAAAGTCGATGCCGGTGCAAGTTATATTGTAACTCAACCTGTATTTGATTCTGAAATATTCGAAAAATTCATCGAAAATACCAAACAGTTTAATCTTCCAATTATTGCCGGTATATGGCCACTGTCTTCAATTCGGAATGCTGAATTTATGAATAACGAAATTCCGGGCTGCTATGTACCGAAATCAGTAATGAAACGGCTAAAAAAATATGAAGATTCCAAGGAATCATCACGTAAAGAAGGAATAGAAATTGCCCGGGAAACTATAAACCAGATAAAGAAACTTATTCGGGGACTTCAAATTTCCGTACCTTTCGGAAGAGTACAGACTGTTACTGAAATGTTGGAAAGCATTGAATTGAAATAGAAATAAATTTAACGGGAAAAATCAAAATAAATGGAATTAAATAATTAGTCTCTGGCAGAAAGCTACTTTTTCCTAAAAAAAAGGATGTAAAAATTTGCTTATCTCAAATATTGGTTTTTTAAATCCAGTCCTTTGTTAGTTCATCTATTCTTTGCATGGTCTTTATTGTAAATGTAATGATATTAATTATATTTTGGAAATGCCTCCAGTCCTTAGTTTCTAAAATAATTTCATGCTTCTTTCGTTCTTTCAGCCATTTATCAAGAACCTGATAACCACCGATAAAGAATTTCCAAACATCCTCCGGCACATTATCAAAATACCGTTCATTATTGAACCAAACTTTTCCTTTATCAAAATTTATTGCCTCTACTTTGAAATTATTTCCGCCACCTAATAACGGGCAAGTGATTTCAGTAGGAATTTCTTTCAACAGATGAGCATTTATCAGTTTTTCTCCGATTTTTGATAATTCTTGAAATTTGTTTTCATTATCCGAAAACGGTATTCTCGGAAAATCAATTTTCAGGAATTCGATATATTTCGTTCTATAAGTCGGGCTGTGCAGCACTGCATAGATATAACCTAAAATTTGTTCCGGTGTGTAAAGGTTTTGATATTTGGATTTGATAAAATGCCGGAAATCCTTAGTGAAATTATCTCTTTTACCGTCCTCTTTAAAAAGAAAATCGTTACCGTTGCCATTACCCGAACCATTACCATTTTCAGTATTAATATAAAGAGGAAAAAATGCAAAGCCCCCTCTACGAAACAAGTTCATGTCTGTTATTAAAGATGCAACCATAAAAATATCATAAGTTTTAGACCCTACAACACTCCACTGTCTTCCAATGCACAAAGCTGTATTACCTTTAAGCATATATTTCATAAATGTTATTCTTGAATCACCTCTTGGAATAATTTTGCTAATTGATTCTAAAGGGTAATATGTAAATCGAATATCAAAAGGTCTATATAAAACTTTTTGAACATTGAGTTCATCATTTTTTATAAAATATTTTTTCTTTTCATCAAATTTCCAATCGTTTGTTTCACTAAATTCATATTTCTTTATTACTTGCGATTTGTCAAGAGTATTAATATCTTTTAGCATTTTTAATACTGATTTCTTTGTAAAGTGCTTATTAACTAATAAGTTATCCTTTCTAAATTTTATTCCACTTGATATATTCTTAAAAATATCGGTAATAGTTTTACCTCTTTCATAATCAGATAATAATTTGAAGTTTTTGAAAACAAAATAATAATTTTCTAATAAAGGTTTAATTTTTAACCAATTAATTGACTTAATATCTTGTTCTAAAAGTATTGAATATTTAACCTTCCTTAATCCATAAATGTCTTGATAAAAGACTTTTGGCTGTTTATTATCATTTATGGATTTTTTTATAAAAAATGAAATACAAACACCAGGTTTAATGTCAAATACATTTTCATCTTTAGACCCGTCAGGACACTTTTCATTAATCCTTAAATTACCGTGTAAATTCAATATATAGATTTCATCAAAATCTTTCATTAGTTCCTGTCTCATACCTCTGTGTATAAGTCCGTCAATGAAAGAATTATTCGTAATTATGCCGATGACACCACGTTCAACTTTTTCCATTTTCCAGTGTGCAAAACGAATGAATTTGATATAATCGTCAGAAAGCGGTTGTATATTTCTTTCTAATTTAACCGCT
>JAERMQ010000071.1 GCA_016844745.1 Ignavibacteria bacterium
CCAATCCTGAAGCATATTTAAAAATTAATATCAATATGTTCGAATCAATCGGACTTTGAATTACTGCATAAGGCTGATATTTAGGAGATTTTTTTTCAATGACATTTCTTTGATGCACTGATATAAAAAAATCATAAGATTTTTCATAATAATAGCTATCGTCCGATGCATAATAAGAAATGCGGTGCATTGCTGTTGAATTAATAATAAATTCCACCCCCTTAAGATTTATTCCGAGTTCCTGAGCAGTTTTCCATGTTTCACCACCGTCAAAACTGAATAGATTCTTATAACCGGAATTATTACCTTTGCCATCATTATAAGTTAAAAAGCATGTATCATTATAAGCATAAATATTAAATTGACTAACTGAATCCAGCTTCATAACGAACTCCCAGCCGGCAGGCGGGGGGTAGCCCAGGTCAGTTGGCGGCTGCTTGGCAGGGGCATTTTTTTGTATTAATACAAATGTAATAAGCATAATAAATATTTTAATAAAAGGCTTCATAGTTCAACTCAAATTATTGTTTTTTTATAAACGGAAAAGCTAAATATAAATTTTATAAGGAAATAATTTTGTTCATGCTAATATTTATTTGAACATAAGCGAAATTATTTACTTTTCATTCCGGCAATAATTTTTTGAATATCATCCTTGAAAGTGTATTTAGGCTCTAATTTTTTTATAATAGAAAGGAATTTATTTTTTTCATTAATACTCTCTGAAACTTTGTAATAATCTATTTCTTTATTGGTTATTTCATTTTCAATTATATTATAATTTTTATTGATTTCAGAGAATTTGTCTTTTATCAAATTTCGCCTTTCTTGTCGTTGCTTTAAATAACATGAATCGTATTCAATTTCAAGCAGCTGCCCATTTGGTTTCGTTATCATTGACGGTATGACAAATTCGTTTACATTTTTATTATTTTTATTTGAAGCGATTGTTTTCATCAAATATAAATCAACATAATTATATTTATCGGCTATCAAATATCCATTCTCATTACGTGGATTGGATTGACTTGGCTCGGATGGAATCAATGACAACATGCTGGAAACCGGGTCAATGGTCATTTTATAAATTTGAGTTGGGAAAGTGATAATAACGCTATCAGAAGTAAATTCATACCTATTAAAATATTCGTCATCCCTTGGTATATAACCGATATAAACATGGTTGCTGCCTGTAGAGTTGCCATCCAAAGAAACTGCGGTTCTGGTGGTAGGGTCGGTTACACTTATTATTGGAGGTGTACTGTCTGAGGTCTTTGCAAGCGTAATTGCCTCTGATAAATCGAAGATTAGTACACGTGAGTAAATATCAGGATTCTTTTGAACCCTAACTCCTTGATTATCGTAAATTTCTGCTGCCAAATATGTATGTTCGTCGTTGTTGGGGTCTGACCAAACAGCAGTATTGTGGAGATGATGAAATTTATCTAATGAGGAATTTACCCTGATTTCCAAAGCAACCGTTGCAGCTCTTGGATTTGTAACATCAACTACCCTTAAACAATTAGATGTATCCTTGATATCATTATCGCTCGAAAGTATAACAAATTGCCCATGTTTTGTTATACTGTTCGAATCATATTTAATATAAGCCGTTTCAAAAAACTCCTGGTTGTATCCGTTTGAGAAATTCAGCGGATTGATAAGCTCCAGATTGACTGACGGAAGAATAAAGCAAAGTAGCATTTGGACGAGCGCTATTTTAAGCAAGGTTTTCATAATGACTCCTGAAATTGTTTAAAAATTATTTTTTTAAATGAGAAATCCACTTTCCCCTGGTTATAGAAGTAGAACTTAGATGTGGAAGTAGAAAGAATTTCCCCTTTTTAAAAGGGGGATAGGGGGTTTCTCTCCTTTTTTATAATGTCTAAAGAACAACCAATCATTTAATTATAATAAACTTCCTTACGGAAATATTATTTTCACTCATCACTTTTAAAAAATATGTACCTGAAGTTAAATTAGATGGTAAATCAATATTAAAGTCACTTTCTTTTGTAGCAAAAATATTTTTGTAATTTAATATTTCATTTCCATATAAATCGAAGACAACTATAGAATATGCTTTATTAATGAAAGATTTTTTTATTTTCAATTTATCATTAGCAGGATTCGGATAGAGTTGAAAATTTTCATCAATATCTTCTTCTCTAACATTAGTTAAATTCCAGTTTAACTTTAATTTCCAGAGGCTATATCTATACCATGAATCCGGCTTTGTTGCTATAATAATTTGGTCAATTGCATATAACCACAAAATTTTTGTTTTTTGGTCAAGGAAGGTTTTGTAAATGATTGGTTTATTATTTGTAAAATTTATTAAATTCCAATTCCTTCCAAAATCTTCACTTTTATAAATATAGGTATCGTAAGAAATAAAGTTATACTTTAAAATTTCTCCTTTTTTCTCATTAACCGGTAGAAATATATTATTAAAATAATTGTAAATATATTGATATGTCTCTGTTTGTAAGTTTCTCGCAAATCCCGAATCAATATTAGTTTTTGGTTTTGTCGGGTCCATGGCTGTTAGCCAGTCATAATCTTTGCTTGTTTTGATTGTATCGGAATAGTCGGTAACCTTTATTCCATAATAGCTTGTAAAATTGCCGTCCTTGCTTCCCAGCCATGTTCTGTAAGTTTTTTTGCCGTCAATTCCAACCATTGGTGTACCATCAGGAGAATATGGCGGTACTCCTTTTTGCTTCAATTGAAACGTTAAACCATCATCATAAGTTTCATTGACAGCGGCATACCTGCCTAAGTTTATATGACTTTCAGAATTATCCCCGTCGCCAATATTTGCAAACCAATGCCCTTTCTGTGCCAAATCAAAATAAAAATCAAATAGTGTATAGCCAAAATGCCAAATTTCCGTTGGAATAGACCATGTTCTACCGGCATCCCTTGAAATAAACGGGTAGTCATCTTCAATTTGTGCCAATCCAGAAGCATATTTAAAAGTTAATATCAATATATTCGAATCAATCGGACTTTGATATAATTTATAGGGTCCGTAATTATTTGATATTTTTGTAATAACACTACTCTCGTGAACGGTCTTAAATATATCATAAGATTTTTCATAATAAACGTTTTTATCGGTTTGGTTATCAGTGATTCGGAACATAGCTGTTGAATTAATTAAAAATAAATTACTCAAAGAACCTATTTTCAATCCAAGTTCTTGTTCGGTTTTCCATGTTTCACCCCCGTCAAAACTGAATAGATTCTTATAACCTGAATTATTTCCTTTGCCATCATTATAAGTTAAATAACAAGTATCATTATAAGCATAAATATTAAATTGACTAACTGAATCAAGCTTCATAACGAACTCCCAGCCTGCAGGCGGCGGGTAGCCCAGGTCTGCTGGCGGCTGCTTGGCAGGGGCGTAGTTGTATATTATTGCTGTCGCTAATATTATTAGAATTAATTTTAAGATTGCTTTCATATATTCGGTTCCATTTGTTATTTTTTTATTAACGAAGCTGATAATTTTCTATTTTGAATGATTGAAAAATAATTTTTCTTGATAATTTAATTTGGCGTGCTTCGAAGTTTCACTCATCCGATGACTGACAGTCATCGGATGAGTTATCTTCCAATACTTACTTTTTTTTCAACACTATTTGAAAAAACTTTCTTAATTTGAAACCAATTGGAATTTGAAGTGTTAATTGAATTGGTTGATATTTATATTATAAACATCCAATGTTTGGCAAACATTGGATGTTTAAACTAAATACGGTTGTAAATGAAGATAAACTATTCGGCATATAGCGATGTAGAACTTGTAGCCCTGCTGAAAGGCAAGAAAGCTGATTGCGAGGCAGCTTTCAACGAGCTTTACAAACGCTACGCAGCTCCGGTGAACGCCTACTGCCTGCGTGTGCTTGGCGTACCCGAACATGCCGAAGATATCTTCCAGGAAACATTTATAAAGTTCTATCAACATGTGCGCTCGGATTATGCACAGACTAACATTCAGGGATTTTTGATACGAATAGCAAGGAATCTGTGCCTGAACGCAAAACGCGACCGTAAACAAACAGTGCCGATTGAAGAACTGGATTTATGGATGCATGAAATAAATTCTTATGAAAAAAGGGAATTCCCTGACTTGCTTGCAATGGCGCTCGATTTATTGGATTTGGAATACCGCGAAGCATTCGTCCTAAGGGAATACGACGGATTTTCTTATGAGGAAATCTCGAAATTATGCAATATCACTATTCCCAATGCCAAGACGAGGGTGTTCCGAGCAAAACAAAAAATTAAAGATATACTTACTCCATATATGGGGAATATTTTGAATGCAAAAGCTAAAATTTAATAAGGTGAAGAATGGACAATAACATTCTAATTCATGACCTGCTCGATGGCAATCTCGACCCGTCAAGTGAAGAGCAGTTGTTTTATGCACTTTCCGCAAGCGAAGAGGCAAGAACTGAGCTAAAGCAGCAAATTGCCGTTTCGCGTGCAGTCCGGGCGGATATACAAGCATTTAGCCCATCGGCGAAATCCACTATGAATATCTACTCCTCTTTGGGATTCAATGTTCCTGTAGCCGGAGCGACGGCGGTGGCAGCCAAATCCGGCATACTGACGACGCTTGGAAAATTTTCGCAAGGCATTATCGGAAGTCTTATAACAGCCGGTGTTGCCGTTGGACTATTTCTTTCTTTCGGGAGGAATTCGCAGCCTGAAAGCGTTCAACCTGCTTCTTCTTCAAGTAATTTGGTTTCGCAGCAGCAACCTATGCAACCTCAATTGCCGATTGCCGATGCTGATAAGCCGGTACCTGAAAAGCCGGGAACTATTGTAAAATATATATATATTCCGGCAAAAGTTGTCGAGAATTCGGATGCTGCAGCAAATCCTGTTCAGCAAAATGCTGCCGATTTAACGAAAGAGGAAAGCTTAGTGCCTGATTATGCTAAAACAATAATTCTGACTCCTCTTAGCAAGGGGAACTATCCGCTGTATAATCCATCGGCGATTGGCAACCTTGCTCAGCTTAATGGTAAACCGGTGGAAATGACACCTCATTATTCTAATTCAGGAGAATTGCTCGGTTTTACTATTGAAGTAAATAATTTCCAGGATTGGCTGCTTCCAGACCCAAATATCGAGCCGTCCTCAATTCCGAAATTCAATAATCTATCCGGCTCAATACTTTATAACGTATCAAAGAATACATCTTTCGGTATAAATCTGCGTCAGGAGAGCTTCTTCCAGACATTTACCGGTACTGATAACCAGGGTGATTTATATCGTTACGAGCAGCAACCCTATTTGACAAGCTATTCGGGTGTGTTCCGTTATTCGCTTCGTAGTTTGTTAGGTCTCGAAGGGGAAGGATTTATCATTCCGATGTTGCAACTTTCGATTGGCGGAAATAAAGCCGGTACGGTTGGCAGAATAATGCTTGCGAGCAGCTTTCGCGTTAATTCACAATTTGCATTTATGTTGGGTGTAGAAGGCGGAAGACTGTGGTACACTCATAAAAACAATACTTTTACGACCGATAAAATTGGTGTAAATTATGGTTTTGTTTATGGATTTTGAAAAGTAAATGTTAATAAAATCTAAGGTAGAATCATTGTTTCGAAAGAAAAATCCCCCTACCCCTGATATAGAAGTAGAGGTAGAATGAAAGAAGAAAAGAAAAAAAAACTAATCTCCTTTATCAAAAGGGAAACTAAGTTCAGATGTCCAACATCTGGCAGATGTTGGACATCTTGTATTTAGTAAAATTTATTAAATAATTGAAAAAATAAATGAAACAGATAATTTACATAATAGCGGCATTAGCATTTATAATAATATATACATCCTGCGAAGATTCTTTGGGCTTGGAGAAGAAGGTCAGGATTACTCCTTTGTTTGAAAGGGATACTACTAAGCCGCCACCACCACCACCGCCACCGCCTCCACCAAATATCAAAATACATTGTGATTCAATTTATGTCTTTGTTACAGAAGATATGGGAATAACAGGTAGAACCACATCGATGCATAAGCCCAAGGAGTGGGAGAGAATAACATTATTTGAATCAAAAGCAGCAATTATTGACACTTCAAATAAATTGTTGGCTCTTTGGTTGAATTTTAAGGTTTATACAAATATTAGTCCTACAATTAATCAAAATGATAAAAGGTACGACTGGGTTAATTCGTTCTCAATTAAATTAGATTCGGTTCATGTTAATCCCGACAAAGAAAATTTGGTCCTCCCTAACATATATGATTTGAACGGCTCTGCAACTTCCGGGCATTATCTTGGAATAAATATTTTCAATGCAAAAAGGATAACTGATACTTTAGTAAAACAACTCGATGATTGTGATATTGCTTTAAAGTTTGCAGTATACCAAAGAATTCAAACTTCTAATTTAAATGGAAGAAAATTCTTATACGGCAAAATAAGAGCAATTTTTCCATACACTATAAATACTTATAAATTAATGGCGGATATCTGGATTTTCTATCATTAAATCTGTTTTATAAATTATCATTCCAGCGAATGAAACCTTGTAAAATGCCAAGAAGAATGTAATTGGTAAGTATTATGTAATATTGAGACAATTTGAAAAGTAGTTGAAAGAATAAATGAAACAGATAATTTACATAATAGCGGCATTAGCATTTTTAATAATTTATACTTCTTGCGAGGATTCATTAG
This sequence comes from Ignavibacteria bacterium, assembly GCA_016844745.1. Taxonomy (GTDB): domain Bacteria; phylum Bacteroidota; class Ignavibacteria; order Kapaibacteriales; family UBA2268; genus JAERMQ01. The sequence goes on from JAERMQ010000071.1 coordinate 6,707, forward strand.
GCTTGGAGAAGAAGGTCAGGATTACTCCTTTGTTTGAAAAGGATACAACGAAGCCGCCGCCACCGCCGCCACCAAAGCCTATAAAGATTCATTGTGATTCAATGTTAGTTTATGTTGTGGAGGATATGGGAATCACGCAAAAACAAGCAACTTCTAATAAACCAAAAGAGTGGGATAAAATCCTGATAAAAGATAAAAGTGCAGCAATATTGTATTCAGATACATCTAAGAAACTATTGGCTTTATCTTTAAATTTTCAAGTTCGAACAACCATTCCATTACAAAAAAATATGGAACAATTCAGGTATGATTGGGTTAATTCATTTTCTCTTAAATTAGATTCCATACAAATTAATCCTGATAAAGATAAAGAATTGCGCCCCATCAGGTTTCCTTTAAATGATTCTGAAGCATCGGGGTATTATCTCGGAGTAAATATATATAAAAAAGATAGAACATCTGATACTTTAATAAAATTGATTGAAGATGCTTACATTGATATAGGATTCGAAACATTTCACTTAAACATTTATTTTAATTTGCAGGGGAAAAAGTTTCTTCATGGCAAAATAGTAGCTCCATTTGCACAGCCTATTAATACACGGAAATTAACGGCAGATATCTGGATATTCTATCATTAAAATAATAAGGAGAAACCTCTGAAAAATGTCATTCAGAACGAAGTGAAGAATCCAGTCCCAATGCTGCTAATGGATTCTCCACTTCGTTCTGAATGACATTCCAGTAAAATACGTAATTTTTCATTGGTCTCATAGAAAATATTATTCCGAACCCTGCTTATTTTTAATAAACGGCATAAATACAAGTTCCTTTGTACCATTTGTGATTTCCTTTGTGAACTTTGTGGTATAATTTTTTTTAAATTTATAGAAATTTTACCACAAAGGACTCAAAGCTATTAACACAAAGGTCACAAAGGTTTTTATCATTCCAATATTTTATAATATTATAATCAGGAATTTACAATTTTTGATTTTAGAGCTACTAAATCCTTGAAGATTTTATAGAAATTAAATATAAAATTTTTTTTATTAGATTAAAAGTAATATTTTCGCACAATTTTCGTTAAAGGACTTTGAATATTGAAAATAAATGAAAAGGTGAAAAATGTTTTGGACTCCTGAATTAGCAGCATTTTTAGAAGATGCCCCGTGGCCCTCTACCAAAGAGGAATTATTCGATTACTCGAACCGTACGGGCTGCCCTCAGCAAATTCTTGATAACATTCTCGAACTCGAGGATAACGACGAACTTTACGAATCTATGGAAGACCTCTGGCCCGAATACGAGGATGTTGCAACGGAAGAATACTTCTATAACGACGACGAAGAAGAACAATATTTCTGATAACCGAACAAATGATATTATGCCAGTCGAGCAATCCGGCGATGAAGTTGCAGGTTCACTATTCATTAGGTTTCCTGCATTCTTTGCAATTATTTTTCTTTTCTATACATTAACTGCCGGCGCATTCAATAATACAACCCCACGGCTTCTGCCATCCTTTGTTGATACGAGTCAATTTGAAATCGGAGCTATAAGTTTCAAAGGGAATTCTTTTTTTTCATCGGGTGAATTATTAAATACTATTTCTTCAAAAGAGAGCAGCAGGGGGTTGGTACCTGAGTTATTTTTCAATTTTTATTTATCCTCTTATAAAAAAAAATCACTGAACAAAAACTTTTCGCAAAATGTGCTCGAACTTATGAAAAGAAATCGCGGCGATTTGCATTTCTTTAATTATAACCAGGTGCAGCAGGATTCTATTTCCATATGGTCGCTCTATTACAGTCGTAGCTTCCATGATGTAAAAATTTCATTCTCCTTCCGGTATGACCCTATTGAGAAATTAAACCGGCTTTCTTTTTTAATCGATGAGAGCAAGCCTTATACGATAAATCGATTGTGTTATACCGGATTAGATTCCCTCCCCGATGAAGTTGAAAAGCGGATTAAAGCGATTCAGCTTTACAAGCCAGGCTCCAATTTTGATGAAAACCTGATATTATATGAAGCGAGTAAAATACAGGAAATTTTAATTAATAACGGATATTACAATTCCGAATATGACCATCCGCCTGAAGTAATTATTGATTCAACCACTCATACTGATAGTATTACAGTTACATTCCATCCCGGCAGAAGATATAAAATCGGGCATATAACATTTATCGACTCGACTCGTAAGCAACAGGTAATTTCGAGTAATACCAAAAAACAAATGCTTGAATTTAAAGTTGGGGATTGGTATAGTAAAGAAAAATTTACGACATCGGTCAATAATTTTCAAATTCTCGGACTTTTCGATGTTACTAAAATCGATACCGGCTCAAGCTTTGCCATGCATACCGATTCTTCCCTGTCCGTTGTAGTATTCAACCAGTATCGAAAGCAGGAAGATGCCAATATGGGTGTATTCGTTAATCGCACACCTATCGAAAATACCGTTAATCTTGGCTTGGATGCAGAGTATGTTCACAAGAATGCTATGGGGAAGGCACAGGTATTCAATCCTTATGGGCGGGTTTCAATCCAGAATGTAAACCAGTTCATAGAAAATTTAAAAAATGCAGATTACGAAATTCTTGGTGGTATTCAATTCGGTCAACCACTGATATGGGTACTGGAAAGCAGCCGTGTTGGCGTTTTTGCTAATTTAATATATTCATACAGGACACAAGATAAAATCCTGCTTTCAACTACTTCCTTTCCCATTCGATTTCCAATCAAGCTGCCGCAATGGACAGTATTCAATAACATTTCAATAGACTTTACTTTTGAGCGGCAATCACCGACTAACTTCGGAACTGCCCTTAAAAACGAGCTAATCAACGCACCTACGATTGAAGATAGCAATAAAATCCGCACTTCGCTTCGCTTGTACGGCAACCTCGACGCATTTCTTTCCAGTTCGACGAATCCCTGGCTGACTGCAAATTTATTCGGAATAAGTATATCCGGCGACCATCGTGATAATATCTCTTCACCGAACAAAGGCTATTTCGTCACTCTAAATATCGATGGCTGGAATGTATTTATGGCAACCCCAAAAATAGCCGGCAATGCTAAATTCCTGCGATTCCAGACTGCATTATATAATTACTCACCTTTTTGGGGGGATAATAATATTCTTGCTTCGAAGTTCCGGTTTGGTATTACAAAAATATTCGACGAAGAAAATTCCTATGTTCCGGTTGACCGTCAGTTTTTTGCAGGTGGTGCAAATTCTGTCAGGGGTTGGTCGTCCAGAGCATTGCGATATTCAAAGTTAACGAGTAAAGATTTTGGCGGTCAATCGACTTATGATTTTCTCTCAAACTTCGTTGGTTCTGCATCTATACTGGAAATGAGTTTGGAATACAGGCATAAATTTTTAGCGCCGGAGGGATGGAGCAAAGGCTTAGCCGAACAGATTGCCAATATTGAATTCGCAACTTTCTTCGATTTCGGAAATTCTTTTGGATGGCTGGTCGGTAAGGAATATGAAATAAAATTAAAAGACTACTTCCTTCATCTTGCATATTCCTGGGGATTTGGATTCAGGTATAACCTCCTTCCGATTCCTATTCGTATTGACTTTGCATGGCCCCTATATGACCCCTTGCTGCCACAGAACAGATTTATATTTCAGAATGAAAACGGCTTAGGTAAAATCAAGGTTCATATTGCATTAGGCAATTCATTTTAATTCAGAAATATTTTTTTTCTTTTTTGCAGAATATTTCTTAATTTGGCAGCCGTAAGTTAAATTAAAACTGCAATGCAATTATGAATCAACTAATACTTGGCGATAACCTCGAAATAATGCGGAAGATGGATGCCGAATCCATAGATTTAATCTATCTCGACCCGCCTTTCTTCAGCAATCGCAACTACGAAGTTATTTGGGGAGACAAAGGAGAAGTCCGCTCTTTCGAAGATAGATCCGCCTGCTTAAGCCCACCGGCTCTATTTATCTGCATTGCGATTGGCACGCAGATGCTTATATTAGGGTTTTGATTTTAGATAAATTATTCGGGGAAAATAATTTTAGGAATCATATCATTTGGCAAAGGACAAATAATCCTAAAGGCTCACAATTTGAAAAAAAGAATTTGGGCAATGCAACGGATTCAATTTTTTGGTATTCTAAATCTGAGAAATATTATTTCAATGAACAAAATGCAAAAGAACAATTACAAGATGGAGAATTAGCAAAAAAGTACCCTCATTTTGATGAAAAAGGAAGATATTATCAAGGTCCGGTTATTAGAGGCGCTTCTATGGGGCAACGACCAAATTTAGTATATGAATACAAAGGCTATAAACCTGAAATTTGGGGCTGGAGAATGACGAAAGAAAAATTAATCGAACTTGATAATAATGGTGATGTAGGCTGGTCTTCTACTGGCAAACCTTATAGAAAATTAAGACCTGAAAATGATAAAGGCAACCCGATTTATAATTTTTGGGATGATATAAATAGATTATATTCCGGTAATCAAGAGACTATTGGTTATCCTACTCAAAAACCTGAAAAACTTTTAGTTAGAATAATACTTTTATGTAGTAACGAAGGCGATATAGTCTTCGACCCATTTGTTGGGGGAGGCACTACAATAGTTGTTTCCGATAGATTAAACAGAAATTGGCTCGGTATTGACCAATCTGTGCAGGCTATAAAGGTTTCGGAAATGAGATTGGAAAAACAACAGGGATTATTTTCCGCTCCTTTTACTGTTAAATTACATAAATATGATTATGATACACTTCGATATAAAGATGCTTTTGAATTTGAAAAATGGATTGTAGAAATATTTGGAGGGTTGGCAAATATAAAGCAAAGGGGTGATTTTGGTATGGATGGTAAAACCCGTGAGGGAATTCCTATTCAGGTAAAGCGTTCGGATAACATAGGCAGGAATGTAATTGATAATTTTAAATCTGCTTCCGAAAGATTTGATAATAATTTATTCAGAAAGAATAAACAAGCCGGCACTCCTATAGGAATTATCATTGCATTTAGTTTCGGGAAAGGTGCAATTCAAGAGGCATCCCGTCTAAAAAATGAAGAAAATATTACAATAAAACTCATAATGGTTGAGGAAATAGTTCCGATTGCCCGTAAACCTAAACTTAATGTCAAGCTCAATGATATGGGAGTTGATGAAAAAGGAATGCGTGAAATCGAATTCACTACCGTTGGCGAGAGCGAAGCAGGGATTGAGTTCTATTCGTGGGATTTTGAATATAACGAAGAAGAAAAGAAATTCAAGGCAGCTATAATGCTTGACAAGGAAGGCAAGCAAACACACAAATTCAAGCCCGGCACCCACAACATAGCCGTAAAAGCCGTGGACAATGAAGGTTTGGAAGCGATTGAAGTTGTGAAGGTGAAGGTTAATGGTGAGGTAGTTGTTGATAATAAATAAATATTTTTTTATTATATTATTTAATTTTTAATAGGTGAATTTATGATTAAGCTGAAAAAAGTAATTATTGAAAAATATAAAAGCATCGAATCAACACAGGAATTTTTGATTGATGAAAAAATAACTATCCTAGTAGGAATGAATGAATCAGGCAAGACAGCTATTCTTGAAGTTTTAGCTAAGTCAAATTATTTTCAAGATGACCAAAATTTTAAATTTGATAAAACTTATGATTATCCTAGAAAAGAAAAAAAACAAATTGATAAAAGTTTTGAAATACCAATTGCTATTAAAAGTATTTATTGCATAGATGAAAATTTATTAAATTTATTGAATGAAGATATTGGACAAGAAAGTTATAACTTAAATGATTTCTCTTTTGAAGTAAATTATAACAATGAAATATTTTATAATAATATTAATATATATATAGATAAATTTTTAAATTACAAATTTTTACAATTAAAGATTGATAATTTAGATATTCAACAAAAATTATTGAGTGTTCAAAATATCGATTCCTTGGAAATCTTGATAAATGAAAATGACAATGATGAAATAAAAGATAAACTTAATAATTTAAAAATTTATTATAATTCTGATCAGAAACTTGAAAATTCATTATTAGAATATATTAAGAATAAATATATTAAGCCATATCTTCCAAAATATTTATATTATGATGAATATTATAATCTACCATCTGAAGTTATAATTGAGGAATTAAATAATATTGATATTAATTATAAGGAACAAAAAACGGCGAAGGCATTATTAGAATTATCAGATATTAATGTTGATCAAATTATAAAAGATAATGATTATGAAAACTATAAAGCTGAATTAGAGGCTACCCAAAGTATAATCACACAACAATTATTTCAATATTGGAGCACTAATCAGAATCTATCAATTGAATTTGATATTAAACCAGAAATTATTCCAGAAAAAATTAATCAACAACGAGTAGATAGGATTACTAAACATATTTTAAAGATTAGAGTAAAGAATTCTAGAAGCGGTGTTTCACTTCCGTTAAAAAATAGAAGTAAGGGTTTTAATTGGTTTTTTTCATTTTTGGTTTGGTTTAAAAAAATACAGGAAGATAAAAATTCTAATTATATCTTATTACTAGATGAGCCTGGATTGAATCTTCATGCTAATGCACAAGAAGATTTATTAAGGTTCATTGAAGATTTATCAAATGATTATCAAATAATATTTACTACACATTCGCCATTTATGATAGATTCATCTCATTTAGATAGAGTAAGAACTATATTTGAATCGAAAGAAGGTTCAATTATTTCAGATTCAATTCAGGAAAAAGATCCCAGTACTTTATTTCCATTGCAAGCAGCATTAGGATATGATATAGCACAAAATTTATTTATCTCAAAAAATAATTTACTCGTTGAGGGTGTATCAGATTTAATTTATTTGGAATTATTCTCATCTCTATTAGAGAAGAATGGTAGGGTTGGTTTGAATCAGGGAATTAGTATTGTTCCTGTTGGTGGATTAGACAAGGTTGTTTCTTTTATTTCACTTTTGAGAGGGCAAAAATTAAATATTGTTTGTTTGCTTGATTCCTTTACTGACCCGAAAAGTCAAGCCAGATTAGATGATTTAAAAAATGGTAAAATCATCAAACAACAGAACATATTGTTTTTTGATGAATTTGTATCATTTAAACCTGCAAATTTAGAGGATATTTTTGATAAAGTAGAATATATTAAATTATTTAATGGGGAATTTAAAGAACATCCAGATATTAAAATTGATGAATTAGATAATAATATAAAAAGTATTATCCTTCAATTAAATAAGCACTTGAATATTGATAGATTTAATCATTATAGAATAGCTCGTTATTTAGCTAGTTTGGGTGTGGATATGAATTATTTTATTGAAGATACGCTAAATAGATTTGAAAATATATTTATAAAAGTTAATCAATTATTCAATAAAGTAAAATAATAGAATATGCAATAAAATACAAGGGATATAGTTTATAGTACAATATTTATAAAGCAAAGATAAAGGAATATGAGATAGGAATAAATGAATATAGTTAAAATATAAAGGAATATGAAACAGAGATAAAGGAATATGAAATAAAGATAAAGGAATATGAAATAGAGATAAAGGAATATGAATCAAAGATAAAGGATTATGGAGAAAAGATAAAGGAATATATGTTGCAGGGAGTTAATATTTTTATATAAATAATTGTTTTAAGTTTATAATTATAAGGAGTTTATTAATGCCGGACTTCATTCCAAAATCAGACCTAATCTATCAGGATTGGTTGGGCAATTTCGCAGGCCGTAGCTAATGCAAATCTTGCCGCATTAGGATTAATCGCAGGCGATGTTACTCCCCTGCAAACCGATAAAACTAATTTCGTTCCCGTAATATCAAACAGAAATATAGCATTGATACAAAAAAAACGAATAATCCCTTTAGGGATGAAATATTTATAGAAAACAAAATAAAATAAATCAACCAATAATCCCTTTAGGGATGAAATATTTATAGAAAACATAATTTAAACAACAATCAAAACCCCATAGGGGTGAAATTCAAAAAATATGGCAAATACATTTACACAAATCTATCTTCACGTTATTTTTTCCGTCAAACTTCGGGAACATCTTATCGGCAATGATTGGAAAGATGAATTATATAAATACATCAACGGCATAATTCAAAATAAAAATCAAAAATTGCTCATTATCAACGGAATGCCCGACCATCTCCATCTATTAATCGGATTAAAACCCGACAAAGCTCTCTCGGATTTGGTTCGTGATATAAAAAATAATTCGACAAATTTAATAAATGAAAAGAGGTTTGTTCAGGGTAAATTCAGTTGGCAGGAAGGATTCGGTGCTTTTTCATATTCCCATTCGCAATTGGATACGGTGATTAATTATATTAAAAACCAGGAATTGCACCATAAAAAGAAATCGTTCAGGGAAGAATATATCGAATTATTGAATAAATTTAAAATCGAATTCAACGAAAAATATTTACCCGTATTCCTATAAATATTACATCCCTATGGGATTATGGCTGTTTTTGGTTGTATTTGTTGCTATAAATATGTCATCCCGATGGGATTATGCCTGTTTTTGGTTGTATTCGTTGTTATAAATATGTCATCCCGATGGGATTTGTATGGCAATTTCGCAGGCCGTTGCTAATGCAAATCATGCCGTAGTAAATGATACGCCGGTAGGACCGTAAAATAAATTTCTAATATTTAACGATAATATTTCGCTTGCTTCACCAAAACTTTTGAATCGAGCGAATTTTTTTTATTTATTTTTGTGACTTTTTCACTTTTCATGTGTCTATTGATTATGTAAATGAGCAAAAAAAGAAAAAGTATTTGAAAATATGATTACTTTTTACTCATCCGATGACTGAAAGTTATCGGATGAGTATGGATATTGAGGAATAATTTAATATTTATGATAACCGGAGAAATTTAATGAATGACAAAATTTGTACTTTTGAACTATCCTTAATTGCAATAATATTATTAATCATATCACATACAGCATCGGCAACCGAACGTATAAAAGGACCGGAAGGCGAGAACATTCTTGCTATGGAATTGATAACCGAAGGGAATACCCATATAAGATTAATCATTTCATCTCAAATGTTGTTTTCTGCCCGATTAACCGGAACAGGTAAATGGAGCGCAAATAAATTACTATTCGAAGAGAAAAACGGTTCTATTCAGGGTTTTACAGTTGTCCGAAATGATACGGGTAATATCAGGTCAATTTATGTAGTCAATAGCAAAAATAAACTATATAAATTCAAGTACAATATTGCTTTGGATTTTCTGCAGTCACAATATGATACAATGGATGGTCCGTCTTTAGCAAATGGATTAAAGCAATTATTGGTTTTGGATAAAATTTATTTAATGGCATACAATGCCAATACCAATATGCCAAATATTTTCGTTAGCCGTGATGACGGAAAAAGCTGGTATATTGATAACATTTTTACAAAAACCGGCTCAAATTTTAATGTTCGGGAAATGTTCTTTGATTCATTAAACAATTTTATTGTATTAAGTTTGCAGTATATTTTTATAAGACCTATTGATAAGGATACATTTAACCTGATTGATTTGAAATCTGCTCAATTTCCATCAACCTTCTTCATTGACAGAAAAAATGCCATTCATATATCAGCTAATAAAAAACCTCATTTATTTACAACAGATTACGGTATAATCTGGCAAACTGATACAATTGGATTATCCGGAACGAGTATTAAAAATTTTGCCGAAGATAGTTCAGGAACATTGTATGCTTACGGTTCGAACAAATTATTTGCGAAAGCCGATTCAAATTCAAATTGGAAATTATGCAGTCAGGAAATCATTTCAATTTTAAATTCCGCTAATTCGGTTAATGATTTAAAAGCAGGGAGAACTCTTGAAATAGCGTTGCCATTCGGTATTTTTTCAAGCAGTGATAAAGGGAATTCATGGAATAGCTCCACTGATGGTGTGCCTGCATGTAAGTTCTATGGACTTCAATTTACATCGGATAGTAAAGCATTAGCCAGCACGGGATTAGGTATTTTTCAATTAAATCCAACGGATTCCTCCTGGGTTAAAACAGAGCCTAAGAATGGATATTTATCCGGCAGGTTATTATACAAAGACCTCATTGGAAATTATTATTATCCGGGAAATAGTACGGGTAAAAGTTATAATCCTTTTGTTGTCAGTTCTGATGGCGGGATTAATTGGAATATTGATTCAGCCGGAATTTACAGAGTCCCTAATCATTCCGGACAAGTTATGTCAACTGTATTTATTGATGAGAAAGGTGGGCAGCACATAGCAATCGGTAAAACAAATACCTCGAATACAATTGGAGCATTGGTTTTTTCAAAGCTGAAGCAAGGTAATTGGGTTATTGATACAACAGGATTGAGCCTGCCTTTTGCAGGCGGAAATGATAGTATTACCATCAATCTTTTTTCATCCGATAAAAAAGGGAATCTATATTTCAGTACATCCCAGATTGTTGGTGGTAATTCAATGTTTGTTACGAATGTTTTATTTAAACGACCAATATCCGGTGGAACATGGCAAAAGGAAGTGACAGAACCAATTCTTAATAATTTTACAGGTATAGCTGCAGATAAGTCCGGGGGATTTTTTATTTCTACAAGTAGCAACACTCCTGAAGGCTCAAATATCTATTATAAAACAAGTAAAACCTGGGAAAAAATTTCTACTCCACCTCCGTCAGCAATTGATGCCAAGTTTATTGCCTTAGATTCATCGGGCATTGTCTATGTCGTTTATGCAAACAGATATACCAATAGGGGGATTTATTCAACCAGCGACAGAGGTAAAACATGGTTGTTTGCAGGTTTGGATAATGTACAGGTAAATGGATTAACAGCCGAAGGTAATAATATGTTTGCCTATACTGATAACGGAATATATATCTTATCGAGCCGGGCTGTAAAATTCCCGAAAACCACAGTCAAACCTAAATATATTGAGTTTGGCACTCTTCCGGTTAATCAAATAAGGGATACAACAATAATCTTAACCAACACCGGTGAAGATACCCTGAGAGTTTCTTCGTTCACATCAAATGCAAATGAAATTAAATTTTTAAACACAATAAAATATTTGGCTCCCGGAAAATCCGACAGTTTAAAAATCAGGTACCTGCCATCATCAATCGGCAAATACAAACCTCAGGTATTAATCCAAAGCAATGATTACAACCTTACAGTATCAATCGATGTAAATGTAATCCTGCCCCCGGACCCGCCGGTGATTAAATTGAACCCGAAATATATTGATTTCAAAGATGTAGATATTTACTCAGGCAAGGATACCATCGTCACCATCACTAATATTGGCAAGGATACACTGTTTGTGAAAGATGTTTCCGTATCGAATACAAAATTCAATATCCAAAAAAAGGTATTTAATATTTTATCAGGAGACAGTACAACCTTCAAAATCACATTTTATCCTAATGATACATCATTTCAAAAAGGATTAATAATTTTCATGGGTAAATTCCTACCCGATACGATTTATGTAAGTGGAAAGGGTGTAATTAAACCCTATATACCCCCTTATACAATAAAACCTAATATTATTAATTTTGGAAAACTACAGATTGGAAATTCGAAGGATACCATTATTGAAATTACTGCCAACAATGATTATGACGTAACAATCGATATGATTCTGCTATACACTGGCTTTTTCAATATCTACCCCAATCACCTAAATATTTATGCCGGAGAAACATTAGAATTAAAAGTTACTTTCTCACCACCCTATGAAGGATTGGTTAGGGAAAGAGCCAGCATTGTACCGTCAACAAGAGATTCATTGATTTTAATTGGGGAAGGAATTAAAAAAAGTGGTATTGAGGATAATTCTCATGAAACTCAGCCAAACTTAAAGTACATTGTATCTCCTAATCCCGTTGGAGCAATGCTTAATTTAAAATTTATCAATACATCATCATACTCATCCGATGACTCGCAGTCATCGGATGAGTGCTTTAAATCGGATATTCCCTGTAATTGCAGAATCAGCATTTTCAATATACTTGGAATCCTAATGAAATCAGAGAATATACAGTTATCATACGGCGAATCACAAGTACAAATAGAAACCGGATTGTTCAATCCAGGTGTTTATTTCATCAGTATGGATGCTAATGGAAAAAGAGAGTTCCTAAAATTCGAAAAGGTGGAGTAGAGTCTGAATATTTGTCTGAACTTTGATTTATTTGATTTGTATGATTATTGTGACTATTTTAAATTTTTGCAGAATCAATCATCCTAATCAATAAAATCAGGAAAATCAAAGTTCAGACATCATTTAATAATTAATAAAGAAACCTCACCCTAACCCTCTCCAAAGGAGAGGGAATAAGAATAATAAATTCCCTCTCCTTTGGAGAGGGTTAGGGTGAGGTTCTATAAATGATTTAAAATTATTTTCATTTTTTTTGAGACTTTTTCACCTTTTTTGTGTCTATATAAAATGTAAATGTACAAAAATGAAAAAAGTTTTTGAAAATATGTTAACTTTTTACTCATCCGATGACTGGAAGTCATCGGATGAGTATGAATATAGAGGAATAATTTAATATTTTTTAATATATAGAGAAATACCAATGAAAACCAAAATTATTATTTTTAGTCTTTTTCTTACAATATTTTTTTTATTTTTCGCAAAACAATCAGCATCGGCAACCCATCGCATAAAAGGTCCCGATGGCGAACGCGTCAAAAGTATTGAATTAATAACCGAAGGGAACACCCAAGTAAGATTAATTTCTTCCGGCAGCTCGCTATATTCTGCACGGTTATCAGTTACAGGCATCTGGACCAAAAACAAATTGCTTTATGATGAACCAACAGGTACAATTGCAGGCTTTTCCCTAATCCGTTACCAAACCGGTAATATCAGAAATATTTATATTTTTAACGGCGATAATTTTGTGAAGCTCAGTTACAATGTTTCATTAGATACCATGCTTTCTCAAACTGGTAATTTTAATAAACCGGCTGGCTCAACAAGTTTTATCAAATTAATTGTATGGGATAAAATATACTTCATGTCTTATAATAATTCGAACGGATTACAGAGAATATACAATAGCAGCGACGAAGGAAAAAGCTGGGAAATTGATACTATTTATAGTGATAAGGGTTCTACCTTTAATTATATGAATATGTTTTATGATTCAAATAAGAATTTGTTCTTAATGGGTTTCCAGACCATTTATGTCAGGTATGCAGGTAATGATACATGTAAAGCAGTTACTTTTGGTGGGAATTTTTCGCCAAGGGTCCTCTTTATTGATAGGAACGATGTTCTTCACGTATCAGGTACCAACAGGCCTCATTTAACATCTACCGATATAGGTAAAACATGGCAACTCGATACAAACGGCTTATCAGGCGCGGTCATTCAAAACTTTGCAGATGACTCATCGGGAGCTATGTATGCTTTTAGTCCGTACAAATTATTCGTCAAAGAGAATGCAAATGCCAATTGGAAAATGAGCAGCCAGGATGTTAATTCAATTTTTAATATGGATAACCGGATAACTGATTTCAAATCAATAAGTACTCTTGAAATAGCTTGTAATATTGGAGTATTATCAAGCAACGATAAATGCAATTCAATTTATAATTCCACGAGCGGAGTGCCGGCTAAGAATATTAGTGGTCTTCAATTTTTCTCCAATGGCAAGGTTGCCGCAAGTACCAGCTTAGGCATTTCTTTATTAAATCCATCGGATTCATCCTGGACAAAAACCGAACCTAAAAGCGGCACTTTAACCGGAAGGCAACTATACAAAGACCTGCTTGGAAATTTATATTATATAGGTAATTCGGTAGGAAGTAAATATGGTGCTTTCTTCGTCAGCTCGGATGGTGGTAATAACTGGTTTAATGATTCATTAGGTTTTGAATTAATCCCTTTAATGGTAAGCGGAGCAAAGTCAATTGGTTTTATTGATGAACAGGGCGGTCAGCACATGGCAATAGGCAAATCAATTCCATCCTCCACAATTAGTGTAAGGAGATTTTCGAAACGCTACCAAGGCACTTGGGATTTAGATAATTTAGGCTTTGGCTTTCCGAATCCTAATGATAAAGATAGTACAACAATTAATCAATTTGCTTCTGATAAAAAAGGCAGCTTTTACTTTAATACTTACCAGATGTTCAGTAGTGGACAGGTAGGAAACAGTAAATTATATAAACGCCCAATCACTGGCGGTTTATGGGAAAGTGACAAATTAGATTTATCGCAGAATATCATTTCCGGTTTTGCTACCGATAATTCAGGTGTTCTTTATGCCTCAACCTATGCAAATCCGATTGATGGTTCCATGATATACTACAAAGGTAGCTCAGGTTGGGAGAAGCTTCCATCAATTCCTGCATCCGTCATTGATGTTAAAACCATCGCCGTTGACTCAGCAGGAACTCTTTATATTGTTTATGCGAATAGTGCTACCAACCGGGGTATTTATGCGACAGGCGATAAGGGAAAGACCTGGATGTTCGCCGGTTTAGATAATATCACTGTGAACGGTTTGACTGCCGATGCAAATTATATGTTCGCATATACAAATAATGGGATATACCAACTATCGAGTTCGCCGGCACTATTCCCAAAAACAACAGTTAATCCTAAGGCAATTGATTTTGGTAATATAATTTATAATCAATCTAAAGATACGTTAATCAAATTCACCAATACCGGTAATGATACTTTGAGATTCGATTTAGAATACTCAAACTCTAATGACATTATCATCCTCAGCCAGATAAAAAATATTCCTCCCGGCAAATCTGATAATTTGAATATCAGGTTTAAAGCATCCAGATTTGGGAACTTCAATTCCCAAATATTGATTCAAAGCAACGATTTCAGGATTACAATTAATCTTCAGGCAAATGTTGTCCTGCCACCTAACCCCGCAGTTATTAAACTTAGCAATAAAACAATAGATTTTCAAGAGACCTATACATATTCAGGTAAAGATTCAACCTTTATTATTACTAATACCGGCAAAGACACCCTTATTGGGAATATTATTACATTGGGAACAAATACGAAATTCAATTGTAATCCAACCACATTCAAAGTGTTATCTGGGGAAAGTAAAAAAATAGGAATAAACTTTTATCCAACAGATACTTTCCCACAAAATTCAAAAATTATGTTCTATGGGAATTTTCTTCCGGATACCATGACTGTAAGCGGCAAGGGAGTTACTAAACCTTTTGTGCCTACTTATATTTTAAGTAAAAAGGTAATTGATTTCGGCAAGATGGAACTTGGAAGTTCAAAAGACACCGTTATTCAAATTACCGCCGATAAAGAAAAAGACGTTCAAATCATTATGATATTAACTTATTCCGGATTTTTCACAATTACCCCCAACAACCTTTTCATACCGGCAGGTGATTCGAAGGATTTGAAAATAAATTGTTCCCCACACTATGAAGGAGTAGTTCGGGAAAAAGCCACAATAAATCCATCTAATGGCGATTCACTGATTTTAATTGTCGAAGGGATTTTGAAAAACAGTGTCGAGGATGGCACTCAAAATGGCAGACATTCGTTAAACTGTTCTCTATCGCCAAATCCGGTTGGCTCGGTTTTAAATTTAAAAATCAATAATCCCTCAAATTATATTGGCGATTGCAGGATTAGCATATATAACATTGTTGGAATTCAGGTAAAGACTGCCAAACTTGAACTTTCTTCTGGAGAGCAGCAGACTCAAATACGTGTCGGGATGTTGCCTCCCGGAGTTTATTTTGTTAGCATCGATGTCAATGGAATAAGGGAAT
The DNA here is from genome assembly GCA_016844745.1 of Ignavibacteria bacterium. GTDB lineage: Bacteria > Bacteroidota > Ignavibacteria > Kapaibacteriales > UBA2268 > JAERMQ01. The sequence goes on from JAERMQ010000071.1 coordinate 22,546, forward strand.
TTCTCAAGTTCGAGAAGGTGGAGTAAAGTCCGGAAATTGTCTGAACTGTGATTTATTTGATTTGTATGATTAATATGATTTTATTAAATTTTTACAAAATCAATCATCATAATCACATAAATCATGAAAATCATAGTTCAGACAACTTTTGAAAATATTTATTAAAGGATTCAGCTATGAAATCCTCATAAAACAAAACTAATAATTCATAATTCATAATTCATAATTTATAATTTATAATTCATAATTCGTAATTCGTAATTGTTTCAGAGGTATCTCGCTAAAAACTCCTGCACTGTTTCGTCGCCCGAAGCCCGCATTTCATCGGGTGTGCCGAAGAATTGTACCTTCCCGTTATTCAGCATGGCAACATTGGTTGCAATGCGGAAAACCGAAAACATGTCATGGGTAATTACCAACGATGTAACATTGAATTTGTGTGCAAGCTGGTATATCAGGCTATCGATTTGTATTGATGTAACGGGGTCTAAACCCGTAGTAGGCTCATCATAGAAGATATAATCAGGTTCGCCCACCAAAGCACGCGCAACACCCACACGCTTTTTCATACCGCCTGATAAATCCGAAGGCTTTTTATTACGAAGAACCTGCCATTCTTTTTCAAAGTTCTCAATATCACCGTTATCAGGAGAGGGGAGCAAGCCTACGGCAGATAAAACCCGCTGTGCTTCTACGGTTAGCTTCTCTATATCTTTCTCGCCATGCTCGACGAGGCTAATCACAATATTTTCAAAAACGGTCATTGAATCGAACAATGCTGACCCTTGGAATACATATCCGATTCGGCGCCTCAAATCGAAAAGCTCATTTTTGTTTAAATCGCGAATTCTTCTGCCATCGACCAATACTTCGCCTTCGTCAGGCTCCAGTAGTCCTATGATATGCTTGAGCAGAACACTTTTACCGCAGCCGGATTTACCAATTACGCACATTGTTCCGCCGGCTGGGATTTCCATATCGACGCCGTCTAAGACCAGCTTATCGCCGAAGGATTTATGCAGGTTTTTTATTTCAATCATTAGCTTAAATATATCTTTATTTATTATTCAGATTTACAAAATACAAAAATAAATAAAAGAAGAATGATATAACTAATTTGTTCCATTTAATCCTCACGTCAAGAGTTCCTCTTGACGTGAGAGCCTAATCCTAACGTCAAGAGTTCCTCTTGACGTGAGAGCCTTAAAAACATGAAGTAATTATCCAATAGATGTGTGCATATTACAAGAAACGAGTCAAGAGGAACTCTTGACTCGAGGAATATTTTTATGTTGCCTAATTCATCAAAAAATGTAACTTTTTACATTTTGAACTGTTTATTGAATATTGGAGAAATGCTGAATTAAATTTGGAAATAAGTTTTATTTGTTATAAATTAGTTTTCGAATTATTAGTAAGACCAGACGACGCAGTTTTAGTAGTTTATTAAATTTTTTTAAATTAAAATTTTCTTAGTCACAACCAAAGAGGTGTTCTCATGTTTGCAAAAAAACTTTTCAGAAGGGTTTCAAAAATTTCACCCCCCCCCCCACAAATGTCTCTATTTATTCATTATTAACGAAACTTAATTCGTTAATAATCATGGCGCTAACAATGCTCTCGATTTCATTTACGGATTTGTATGGACAATATTGCCCAAACACTACTTGGACGACAACTGCTTGGCAAGGAATTCAAACCAATGGAGCAGCAGCAGCTAAACCATTTGAAATTCATGGCGAACCGTCTTGCACTGATGTTTCATTATTACTTAATTATCAAGACCTTTACAAAGGATATTTATCATTGCTTACGCCAGGTCACCTTGATGAATATACATCTGTTTTTTCCAGGGATACTGGTGATATTGTTCTATCATCACCAAACACGACGTACGGAGGTAATTTGATACTTCAAATCAGAGATGAGAAAAAAAAAATTATTTTTGGTACTCGCTCACTTATTCAACCTAATCCTGATTCATTATCATGGTGGCATCAAGATATTGAAAGACAAAAAATAAATACTAGCGGGAGAATTGACTTCAATATTGGTAATTGGAATCATGGTTTAGGCAAAATCACTTTATTTAATCATAATGGAAATCCTACTATTAAATTGTATAGACCAACCGGAATGGACCCTACAGTTGATGGAGAATCCTATCCTTTTTGGATAGAAAGCAGCGGATATTGCACTGGAACGGATTGTGCAGACGGATTTGGTACCTTACTTTATTTCAAGTCGGGACAAGTAGCCAAAATTGGAGCTGAGACAACTCAAACCATAATGACATTAAGATTGGATACAAGAGGAAATCCAAATAATTTAGGTTATGTAGGAATAAATAATACAATGCCAATTGCCGGCTTTCAGGTAACAGATAAAAATGTTCTTTTCAATGGCGATACAGGTAGCGTACCGATGACTGGCGCAGGCACTCGCTTTATGTGGATACCGGAGAAAGCGGCAATAAGAGCAGGGAGAATAGAAGGGGCAGGAGCAACTTTATGGAATTATAATTATAATCATATTGGAGATTATTCCGTTGCTATGGGTTTAAATTGTGAAGCAGATGGAGATTATTCACTTGCAATTGGTACCCATTGCTACGCAAATGGAATTGCTTCAATTGCTTTAGGATATAGTTCAGTTGCTGGTGGAAATGCAAGTTGGGGGGGAGGTCCATTTCATAATGCACATGCAATAGGTTATAATGCTTATGCTTCAAAAGGCGGAGCAAAAGCTTTTGGTAATTCTGTAACTGCAGAGGGGGAGTCATCTACAGCAATGGGAAACTATGTTAAAACAACCAAATACGGTTCGTTTATTATCGGAGATGGCAACCAAAATCGTTCCACAACAAAGTATTATAATGAATCAAAAATTGATAATATAAATCAATTAACATTAAAATTTACAGGCAATGCAAACATGCCAAATAGCAGTACAAATCTCTCTGTTGCTATTATAACGGAAACTGATACAGCAGGCAAATATTATAACGGAATGTTTTTATTGCGTGGTGGAAATGGTGATCATTGGTCTTCAGACAGTAGTTTGAAAAAAAATATTCAATCCGTTGATGAGTATGATTTATTATGCAAGCTAAGGCAAGTTCCAATTAAAACCTGGCAATGGAAGGACCATTGGGCTTATGCTGATACAAATTTGATTTGGGATTCAGTATCCTATCAATGGATGGGTCCGATGGCTCAAGATTTTCACTCACAATTTCCAATTGGTTGCCCAGATAGTACAATATTAAGTGAATCAGTTATGAACGCAGCCATGTTCGCAGGGATTCAGTCTTTAGCAAACATTACAGATACTTTAAAGTATGGGATTGAGCGTTCATGGGGATTATCGGGGAACAGCGCAACGACAGGTGATTTTATAGGTACAACTAACAGTTTCCCATTGATTTTCAAGACAAACTCGACAGAACGAATGCAAATAAGCGATAATCAAATAATCTGTCATAGCTATGGCGGTGATGGTGAAGAACATCCTTATATTATCTATACAAGTTCAGGAGAAGGAATATACACTTATCTTGCTGCTGACGGAACAGGTTGGTTTAGCATTTCGGATAAAAACAAAAAAGAAAATTTCTCCCCAGTGGATAACAATAAAATATTGGAATCGATTGATAGAATACCTGTAACCACATGGAACTTCAAGCAGACTCCTCTTGATAAACGCTATATGGGACCTATGGCTCAAGACTTCTATCGGGAATTTCCTTTATGGGGCAAAGACAGTTTGGCTATAAACAGTGTTATATTTGATGGAGTGAATTTTGCAGGCATTAAAGCTCTAATAAATAGAACGGGCAATATGCAAAAACAGATTGATGCTTCATTAAGTAAAGCAGAATTTAATAAATTCAAAGATAGTATTGTTCTCAAAACTGAATTCATCACTTTCAAGGATAGTGTAGTTAAGAATGATGTATTCATCTCATTTAAAGACAGTGTTGTTAAAAAAGAAGACTTCAATTCTTTCAGAGACAGTATAAGTTGCTTAAAAGATGCTTGCGACAAAATAAAAGAAATGGAAGATAAAATTAAGGATTTGCAGACAAGGCTTGATTCATTAGAAAATAAACCTAAATTCGAAGGAAAGAAAGACCAAAACAAAATTTTAAGTATCAATTATGATGATATTATCTTGGAGCAGAATAATCCTAATCCATTCGCTGAAACAAGTGAAATTAATTATTATATACCGGCAAAATACAACGGCAAAGCCCGATTGGTTATTACCGATGAAAATGGTTTGCAAATATTACAGAAATTTGATGCCTGCAACGGCAAACCTTGTCAGATAACAATTTCTGCCAAAGAACTACAGACTGGCGTTTATTTATATGGTATTGTTCTTAATGGTAATATCGTAAAATCAAAAAAATTAATGATCATTAAATAATTAGAAAAATAAAGAAGTCAGATGCCTTATTGGTATCTGACTTCTTTTATATTATTATAGAATAAGGTTAAAAATATGAAAAATATATTTTCTTTCTTAATATTTATTTTAGTTATTAATATAACAAAAATAAATGCCCAATGGGTAAAATTAACTTCCAATTATGCTTCAAATATTGCAGTTCAAGGAGATACAATTTTGATTGGTCTTATTAGTTGGAGATTAGAAGCTTCAACAAATAATGGAAAAAATTGGTTTATAATGAATTCATTAAAATCTGAAGATTATATAAGTTCAATAGCTATAAAAGGGAATGAAATTTATGTAGGTACTGGTACTAATTTTTATTATTCGAGAGATTTTGGTAATAATTGGAAAATAGCTAATATAAAATGGAAAGGTCAGGATGTGCATAGATTTGTTTTAATAGAATTTTATGATAATATAATATTAACATATTCTGATTATTTTGGATGCTTTCTATCCAGTGATAAAGGTGAAAACTGGTCTGAATATAAAACCATGTCCCTTAGTAGTAAACTCCCTGTCTTTTATTCAATTAGAATAAAGGATACTTCAATGTTAGCTCGAACCATTGTTGGATTATTTCTTTCGCATGATAAGGGGTTAACATGGAATTCAATAACTACAAAACTTCAGGATGGTTTACCTTATGGTGTTGGTCCTTATGCATATTTATTTTTAGATTCGATAATATTCGTGCAATATGGTTATACATTACTGTCATCTACAAACGAAGGCAAAACATGGGAAGTTGCTCATAGTTTTGAAAAGGACAGTATAAAATTAATCGAGCTATCAAATTGTGGTGAATACTTTTATGCAACTACTGAACATCATGGTTTGTTACTATCTACAAATTTTGGTAAAAGTTGGGCACCAGTAAATAATGGTTTGGAAACTTTAAAAGGTACGAACTTACCAATTTTAAAAAATGATAAATATCTTATTATTTGCATGGATAATGATTCTTCAGGTACTGGAGGTGTATACCGCGCTCCACTCAAAGACTGCATGATAGATACAAGCTCTACAGCCGTAGCTGAGCCGCAGCCCCAGCCATCCTTCGCCATTTCACCCAATCCCGCCGGCGAGAACATCTCAATCCGCCACGGCTTGCAGAGCGGCTCCGTTGCCATCTACAACCTTCTCGGCGAGAAAGTATATGAAAGCAATATAGAAGATGAAAATCCTATGAAAATAGATGTTTCGGCATGGCGCAGCGGCGTGTATTTATGCGTAGTGCGAGGTGGAAGTAGTATTATTACGGAGAAGGTGGTTATTGCAAGGTAACAATGAAAACTTTCTGAAAGTAGGGAAACTTTCCGAAAGTATTTTACTTTCCGAAAGTTTCCCTACTTTCGGAAAGTTGAACGATAAAAAGCTCAATCATTATGTTTTTCATTTATTATTATATCAATATTTTGGTTCCGGAATCGTTTACTAATAAAATTAATATAAAAGGTTATAAAGATGAGCCAGTTTACTGCTGTAATTTTGAAAGTCGATGATTGGTATGCTGCTACCGTAAAGGAATTATCCGGTGTTCATACTCAGGGCAGAACGATTGAAGAGGCAAAAGAGAACCTTGTAGAAGCTATCCAAATGGTTGTGGAATCCAATCTAAAACATTTCATTTCGCAGGGAGGCGATTATATTGAAGAAAAAATCCTCGTCAATGTATGAAAAGAAAGGAATTGATTAAGTGGCTTGTTCTGAATAATTGTATTTTAGAACGAGAGGGTAATAAACACTCGATTTATTATAATTCTACTTCCAATAAATCTGCATCGGTACCTCGTCATAGTGAAATAAACACCTTTACTGCCAGAGGAATTTGCAAAGATTTGGAAATACCTGTTATAGAAATAAAATAAACTATAATCTTTCTAATATTGAGTCCACTCTAAAAACCAAAAAATGAATTCCAAAGTACAACTTTGGAATTAGTAAGCCCTTGAAAAAGCTCATTCCAAAAATCCGATTTTGGAATGGAATTTTCAGAGGGGACTCAATATAAAAAGGAACTCTTTATTTGAGTTAAAAAAGAAGATGTCCAACATCTGGCAGATGTTGGACATCTTATTTGTTCATTTATTTCACCTTCTGCTCAGGTATTTCGAGCGTAACGATTCGATATGAATCATTATACTTCACCTGAAGCATAATTGCATCGCCGGGATTCTTGGCTTTCACAATCTTCTTGAAATCAGCGATGTTGTTTACCGGTTTGCGGTCGGCTTTGATTATAATTCCATTCGGAGCTAATCCGCGCTTGGCTGCTATGCTATAGCGGTCAACGGCAGAAATAAAAACTCCCGATTCCACTTCGTATTTCTCTTTAAGTTCTTTTGTCAGCTTCTCGGCAGTAAATCCGAATTCGTCGATTTTTACCTTAGCTTCATCCTCGTCGCCGTTATCACCTTTTTTCGTGATTCCCTTGAATACCTGCTTAATATCTTTCCGTTCTTCTAATTTTACTGTTTTGTATATTTTCTTGCCATCGCGCCATATCGTAAGTTTAACGTCTTCACCCGCTTTGCGGTAAACAATCATTCTTTGCAATTCATTCGAAGCTTTTACTTTCTTGCCATCAATTTCCAATACCACGTCGCCGCGCTCCACTCCGGCTTTATCGGCTGGTGAATCTTTATAAACATTGCTGATGAGAACACCCTCGACGTCATCTAAACCGACGGATTTTGCATCTGTTTCATCGATAGTTTTAATTTCCACACCCATATACCCGCGATTGATTTTTCCGTCGGTAATCAAATCCGTAACGACAGCTTTCACCATATCAATAGGTATTGCAAAACCATAACCGATGTAAGTACCGGTGCGGGTTGCAATCGCCGTATTGATACCGACTAAACTGCCTTCAAGATTGAAGAGTCCACCACCGCTATTGCCCGGATTAATAGGAGCATCGGTTTGAATGAAATTCTCGACGGCATACCTGTCTTTTGTATTTAGTCCAAGCTGACCGCGTCCGATAGCGCTGATGATTCCCTGTGTTACAGTTGAATTAAGTCCCAATGGATTGCCGACCGCAACAACCCATTCACCAACACGAACATTTTCGATAGTAGCAAAATGAGCTGTCGGATAGTCTTTTCCTTCAATTTTAACAACTGCTAAGTCTGTCAGTGGGTCGGTGCCGATTAATTTTGCTTTATGTACTTTGTGGTCAATGGTTGTTACTTCAATACCATCCTCGGTAGCATTTTCAACAACGTGATTATTCGTTACGATATATCCGTCTTTGGTAATAATTACGCCTGAACCGCTGGCTTCTGCACGCTGAGCCGGTCCCTGGTCTTCATCTTCGTCCTGACCGGAGCCGGGTGGCTGACCGAAAAATTTAAAGAATTCCCTGAATTGGTCGTGATATGGGTCGGAGCGCTGTTTTACTTCCATTTTAACGCTGATACTGACAACAATCGGATTCACTGAGTTGCTGACAGCTACAAATGCTTCGTTCAATGCAGACATCTGGGGAGTTAATTGTACGGGAGGCTTATCAGCGCCTATTTGTGCCGAGTCCTGAGCGAAAATATTTGAAAATATGGCGAAAATAATAATTGCGGCAAATACGCCGGATGCGATGATTGCTGCTTTTTTCTTCTTCATTTTACTTTATCCTTTGTCCTTAAAAAAAATATTTTTCAAATTGTATAACGTATTTTCAATGATTTTCTTGTTTTATTCGGAAAAATTTTGTTAATTACTTAGCTTTATTGATAACTTTATTGAAATTTTATTTCGGAATAAATATAAAATTGAATTTTAAATGAAAAGAAATATATTAATTTCTACTTTAATTTTTATAGTTGTTTTTGTTGGAGTGTATTTTTTTGCCGAACAATTGAAGCAAAAGGAAATTCTGGAGCACATGCAGGAAGCAACAAAATTATCTGCTAATATTGCATTTAATATCCAGCAGCAATTGTCAACCTCACTATCGGCAACAAAAGCATTAGGAGCTTTGATTAAGCAGCATGGGTATATCCAGGATTTCCCTCATCTGGCAAGTGAAATGATTCAAATATATACGGGAATAGGTTCTTTGCAGTTGGCTCCTAAAGGTGTGGTTTCAGAGATATATCCTCTCAAGGGAAATGAAAATGCTACAGGGGATTTGTTAAATGACCCAAAGCGCAAAACGGAATGTTGGAAAGCTATCAATACAGGACAGTTAACCCTTGCAGGTCCTTATGAATTAAAGCAGGGTGGTATTGGGATAATAGGAAGATTTCCTGTTTTTATTGATGGAATAGATGGTAAAAAGGAATTTTGGGGATTTACAATTGCCGTAATTTACTTAGATGATATTCTTAATAAATCCGGTCTGCACCACCTTGACAGTTCAGGTTATTATTATAAATTATGGAGAATTCATCCCGATTCCGGTAAAGCCCAAACTTTTGCTTCAAATAGCAATGCTACTGATTTACAATCCTCTGTTTATTTTTCATTTGATGTACCCAACGGGGAATGGACTTTATGTATCGAACCGAAATCCGGCTGGAGCCACCAACTTGATTTTAAAGTCTCAAATGTTTTATCTTTGGCTTTTGCTTTACTCTTCTCATCTTTAACTTTTTTATTTCTCCAGCGGTCTTTACTTATCAAAAAAAATACCAATATGCTTCGGGAAAGTGAAGCTAAATACCGCTCTCTTTTCGATAATGCCGAAGTTGGAATTTACCGTTCTAAAATAGATGGAAGCGGTTATATAGATGTGAACCAAAGGTTTACCGATATGTTCGGTTATTCCAGGCAGGAAATGCTCACAGAAGCTTCAACAATTCGCTGGGCAAATCCAAAGGCAAGAGCGGAAATGATGGAATTACTTAATAAAAACGGCGAATTGATAGACTTTGAAGTAGATTATCTTGCCAAAGGCGGGGAAATACGCACTGCCCTGACTTCAATCAAACTTTATCCGAATGAAGGTTATCTTGAAGGAACTGCAATAGATATAACGGAATTAAAAAAAGTACAATTGCAATTTCTGGAATTGTTGGAATTGAACCTGAAAATCAATAATACATCCCCTTTAGGTATAATTGTATTTAAAGAAGATGGCTCTTGTGTTATGGCTAATAATGCCGTTGCCCGTATAGCTGCAACTCCTGTTGAAATATTATTGAAAATGAATTATTATGAAATGGAAATATGGAAAAATAATAGTGTTGATGAATTATTCGTTAAGGTTTTGGCGACAGATGCCGAACAACAGAAAGAGATTTATTTATCGACCGGTATTGGCAGTAAAACATGGCTGAATTTCTATTTTACTCCATTCTCGAGAAATCAGATAAAGCATATACTGATAATTGTCGATGAAATAACCGAAAGAAAGCTTGCAGAAATTGAGTTAATTAAAAGCAGGACAGAACTTCAGGAGCTAAATGCAACAAAAGATAAATTTTTTACAATAATATCTCATGATTTAAAAAATCCACTTGGTAATTTTAAAAATATTTCACAATTACTTGCTGACTCCTATAATGACTTTTCAGAAAATGATAAATTTGAATTTATAAATCTAATGAAAGAATCTGCAAATTCAATTTATTCATTATTAGAAAATTTGCTGGAATGGTCTCGCACTCAGCGGGGTAACCTGCCTTTTCACCAAAACAATTTCGACCTGAAATTAATCTCGGATGAGGTATTATATTTATTCAAACTTTCGGCTGATAAAAAAAATCTGTCAATAAAAAATGAAATTTCCAATTCAACGTTTGTTTTTGCAGATCCAAATTTAGTGACCACAGTTCTAAGAAATTTAATTTCCAATTCAATAAAATTTACACCTGCAAACGGAACTGTAATTATTTCTTCTAATTTCGAAGATGCTGATATAATAATTTCTGTAAAAGATAATGGTGTTGGAATGACACAGGATACAATCGATAAACTTTTCAGGATAGATGTGAATGTATCAACCCTGGGAACTTCAAAGGAAAAGGGTACAGGTTTGGGTTTAATTCTTTGCAAAGAATTTATAGTAAAACATGGTGGAAGAATTTGGGTAGAAAGTCAGGTAGGGGTTGGTAGTACCTTTTCATTCACACTTCCGGTTGGGAGAGCAGAAAATTGAAAATAAAAAATATGAAGATGTCTCAAAAGTCAATAAAAAGGTAGAATGTCATTCTGAACGAAGTGAAGAATCCAGAAGTGGCATTGGGACTGGATTCTTCACTTCGTTCAGAATGACATTCTTCTTGACTTTTCACACAAACTCGAAAGCGGGAATCCACTCCCAGAGCGGCTTTATGGATTCTGAAACAATTTCAGAATGACAAATATCCGATTTATGTTCGTTGGAGACAGCTTCATCTCAATAATATATTTTAAGAAACTAATTATTAATTTTATAGAAAGAAAAAAATAATGAGCTACTTTAAACATGAATCTGCTTACGTTGACGAACCATGCCAAATCGGTGATGGAACGAAAATCTGGCATTTCAGCCATATTCAGTCCGGCGCTAATATAGGGATTAATTGCGTATTAGGGCAGAATGTAAACGTTGGGAATAATGTTACCATCGGCAATTTCGTAAAAATTCAGAATAACGTTTCGGTTTATGAAGGCGTAACGCTTGAAGACTATGTATTCTGCGGTCCTTCGATGGTTTTTACCAACGTAATGGACCCGCGCTGTAAGTATCCACAGCGCGGTTCACAGTTTTATCATAAAACCCTCGTCCGGGAAGGCGCATCTCTTGGCGCAAATTGCACGATTGTTTGCGGCAATACCATCGGTCGTCATGCGTTTGTTGGAGCAGGTACAGTCGTTACAAAAGATATTCCTGATTTTGCACTCGTAGTGGGCAATCCCTCGAAGATAATAGGTTGGGTTAGCGAAGCCGGTGTACGTCTTAAATTTGACGTGAGCGGTTTAGCTTATTGCGAAAAGTCCCAGCAGCGCTATAAATTTGAGAATGGAATTGTAATTGAGGTAGAATAAAAAAAAACTCCCACTTCTTGTGAGAGTTTATTTTCCGGGGTGTTTCTTTTTTGCAGCATTCCATTACTACATTACAAAATTAGCTGTTTTGGTGTTGTCTTTTTTCAGTAGAAATACTGAATTTTATAGCTTGGAACAAACATTGGGTAGTTCTCACAATTGTCATTCCCGCGAAAGATGCTGTGTGAAAAGTCTGGAAGAATGTCATTCTGAACTTGATTCAGAATCCATAAACTGCACTGGGACTGGATTCTGAAACAAGTTACCAATGACAGATTTTTCTTGATACAAAATAATGACAACAATTTCAACATTGAGAAATCCCCCCTACCCCCCTTTTTCAAAGGGGGATTTAAGAATATTTTTCTTATCCCCCTTTGAAAAAGGGGGGTAGGGGGGATTTCTCTTGAATTTGTCATTTTTTATTTTTATTATGTCCTGTATTTTGGCGTTCAGAATGACATTTTGCTATTTTTCAGAATTTTCACACGGTCTCGAAAGCGGGAATGACAAAAATAGATTTTCAGGATTCCCTTTTATATAATCATCGGAACTTCCATCAGTAGAATTTCTGTATAGTCTGACTCAGTTCTAATGTACAATTCATCAAGCTCCCATAAACCCAGTCCATCGCGCCTTTCGAGCTTTGTACCGTTAATATCAGCACTTCCTTCGATAATGAAAGCATAAACGCCGTTACCTTCTGCTTTCAGCTTATAATCAGCCCTAATGCCATTCCCGAATTTACCAAGATGAAACCAGGCATTCTGGTGTATCCAGGAACCTTCATCTTCCGGTTCAGGCGATACTATTTGCAGGAACTTATTATTCAATTCATCGAGGTTATACGGAATCTGGTCGTATCGCGGCTTTACGCCTGTTTTATCCGGCAGTACCCAGATTTGCAAAAGCCTGCATTCTTCATCTTTATTATGATTATATTCGCTATGTAGAATCCCTGTACCTGCGCTCATCACCTGGATTTCGCCTTTGCTGATAACTTCTGTATTGCCCATACTGTCGCGATGCTCTAATGCTCCTACCTGAGGGATTGTTATTATCTCCATATTATCATGCGGATGGAAATCGAAACCCATCCCGCCGGCTATATAATCGTCATTCAAAACGCGCAGAGCGCCGAAATTCATTCTGCTGCGGTCGAAGTAACTTGCGAAGCTGAAGGTATGGTAAGTATCGAGCCAGCCGTGATTGGCATGACCCCTCGAATCTGCTTTATGTAATATTGTTTTTGCCATGATTTTCCTGTTTACACAAAATATTATGATTTATACGGATATAAGGGGTTTCTATTATTTTAAAGTAAGGGATTGATAATTTTATTCATTAATTTTTTATTCTTCACTCCCCAAAGAGCATTCTTTCTACATCACGCTTAGCTGCTTCCAATGTCTCGGCGGCTTCTTTTTGCAGGCGCCTGGCTGTGTCCATTCTCCGCTTTACATCATCGGCTATTTTGTTTTGGATTTCAAGAGGAGGAAGAGGGATTTTTATTGTTTTTTGATTTCTGAAAAAAAGTTATATTACAAAAATTGATAAGGATAAAAATCCAGAAAAAAAAATCAGGATCAAAAAAAGAAGATAAAACTCAGAGAACCGGCTTGAGTCTTGCTGAACGCTGGGCAATGGACATTGACCAGGAAACAGTAAAGGTTACGAGCACAAAAGACGAAATCAATAATTCGCAAATCAATCCGAACCCCATCGGAGAGAAATAATTGTCAATCGTCAATGATAAATTAAAAAAATCCCGTAGGGATGACATGTTTATAGCAATGAACAATAATGAACAAACGAAAATCCCGTA
>JAERMQ010000072.1 GCA_016844745.1 Ignavibacteria bacterium
AGACTATTCCGGGGGTAAGCCAAATTCAAATTTGGGGAGAAAAAAAATATTCAATGAGTCTTTGGTTAGACCCTGTAAAAATGTCTGCTTATAAGGTAACCCCTGTTGATATTAAAAAGGCTTTATCGGAAGAAAATATTGAACTACCCTCAGGAAAAATCGAAGGAGCGAAAACGGAACTGACAATCCGGACTCATGGAAGAATAAACCTGCCAGAGGAATTCAACAACCTGATTGTTCGTCAATCGGGAAATACACTTATTCGATTTAAAGATGTAGGATATGCATCATACGGTCCTGAAAACGAAAATACTATTATGAAACGAGATGGTGTGCCTGCTGTTGGAGTTGCATTAATGCCACAATCTGGCGCTAATCATATTGAAATTTCTAAAGAATTCCATTCTAGGCTTGCTCAACTAAGAAAAGAATTGCCCAAAGATGTAAAATTGGAAATCGGATTCGATAACACAAAATTCATCAGGAATTCAATTCTGGAAGTTGAGGAGACAATCCTCATAGCATTTGGATTAGTTATTTTGATTATTTTTATTTTTTTAAGAAGCTGGCGCTCAACTTTAATACCAATATTAGCTATTCCTATTTCCCTTATTGGCAGCTTCTTCATTATGTATGCAGCAGGATTTTCAATTAATGTATTAACATTGCTTGGAATCGTATTAGCCATTGGATTGGTTGTGGATGATGCCATTGTTGTTCTCGAAAATATCTTCAGAAAAATTGAATCCGGTATGCCACCGAAAGCAGCAGCAATAGATGGTTCCAGGGAAATTTTCTTTGCAATTATTTCCACAACACTTACTTTGGCAGCAGTTTTCTTACCAATTGTGTTTTTGCAAGGTCTCACCGGCAGGCTGTTCAGGGAATTTGGAATTGTAATTGCAGGTTCAGTGATAATTTCTGCATTTGTAGCGCTTACTCTTACTCCAATGCTGAGTTCAAAAATAATTCATTCACACGAAAAACATTCCCGATTTTATAATCTAACAGAACCATTCTTTGTCAGATTAATTGAAATGTATAGAAACTCACTTAATGCATTTATGAAGCGGAGATATATAGCATTTATTATTATGATGGTATCGTTAGCCCTGATAGCGCTCATTTTTCCATTATTACCAACGGAACTTTCACCAATCGAAGACAGGAGTTATTTACGCATTTCGGCAACCGGTCCTGAAGGTGCTTCTTTTGACTTTATGAATGACTACATGGATAAACTGCTTACCATTGTTGATGATCATGTGCCTGAAAGCCAGGGTGTGATTTCAGGAGTAGCTCTTGGTCCCGGAGGGGGTAATGTTAATACAGGTTTTGTTCGTCTAATGTTGAAAGACAGGGAAGAAAGAAACAGAAAACAACAAGAAATTGCAGAGAAGCTCTCAGACTTGGTTTTAAAGCAAAATGATGCAAGAGCATTTGTAGTTCAGGAACAAACAATTGGTACTCAAAGAGGTGGCTTACCTATTCAATATGTACTCCTGGCTCCAACTCTTGATAAGTTAAGGGAATCCATTCCAAGATTCTTAGAAGAATCCAGAAAGGATGCTACTTTTAAATTGGTAGATGTTAATTTGAAATTTACAAAACCTGAACTTGTTATTGATATTGACCGCTTGAAAACCCGTGAATTGGGCATTTCCGTTTCGGATATTGCCCAAACTCTTCAACTTGCATTTAGTGGTCAACGTTATGGATTCTTCATAAAAAATGAAAAACAGTATCAGGTTATTGGTCAATTAAAACGCTCAGACCGCAGCAAGCCACTCGATTTGAAATCTCTTTACTTGCGAAGTAAAAGCGGTGATTTCGTTCAGTTATCCGACCTTGTTTCCATATCGAGTAAAAGTAATCCTCCACAACTTTTTCGATACAATCGTTTTGTCGCAGCGACCGTTTCTGCAAGTTTGGCTCCTGGCAAAACAATCGGTGATGGAATAGAAGCAATGGATAAGATTAAAAACAAGGTTCTGGATGATTCATTTTCAACTGCTTTGCAAGGCGCATCAAAAGATTTTATGGAAAGTTCTTCGAGTCTTTTGTTCACTTTTTTATTGGCAATAATTTTGATTTATTTAATTTTAGCTGCTCAATTCGAAAGCTTCAGGGACCCATTTGTGATAATGTTCACCGTACCCCTCGCATTTACGGGTGCATTGCTATCGATTTGGTATTTCCGTCAAACGATGAATATATTCAGTGAGATTGGTCTTATAATGCTTATAGGATTAGTCACTAAAAACGGCATTCTGATTGTCGAATTTGCTAATCAAAAACGCGAACAGGGATTGCCATTGTTGGAGGCTGTAAAGGAGGCTGCAGTTCTCCGTTTCAGACCGATTTTAATGACTAGTTTATCGACCATTTTGGGAGCGCTTCCAATTGCATTAGCGCTCGGTGCCGGTTCCGAAAGCCGCGTTTCAATGGGTATTGCTGTAATTGGCGGTTTGATATTTTCAACACTTTTGACGCTATATGTTATTCCTGCTGTTTATTCTTATTTTTCGCGGAAAACTTTATAATTTAATCTTGAGTTCAATTATGATAAAATTCAGAACATATATAACTCTTCAAATAATATACTTTTTAATATATATTATTGTTCCTGAACGAGCATCTGCGCAGGAATTACTTTCTCTTCAGCAAGTTATTGAAATGGCTTTGAAGAATAATTACTCAATATTAATTGCCAAAAATGACTCTGCAATAGCAGCTAAACGCTTCAATCCAGGGAATGCAGGCTTTCTTCCAAAAATTGATATTACCTCCCAGCAAAATTATTCACAATCAAATATTAACCAGGTCCTGAGCAGCGGCACGATTACGGACAAAAGCGGAGTACAATCATCAAATTTAAATGCCGGAATTATTCTGAATTGGACGGTTTTCGATGGATTTGCCATGTTCATAAACTATGACAAACTTAAAGAACATAAAAATGTATCTTCCTGTATTATGAAAAATGAGATTGACAGCGCAGTTGCATCGATTATCGAAATATATGCTAAAGTCACATTACAGCAAAACATAGTTCATCTGTTTAATGAATCAGTGGGATTTTCGGATGAAAGATTGAAATTCATTTCAGATAAATTTGAATTAGGTTCCGCTTCCAAACTCGATGTGCTACAAGCTAAGGTTGACCTGAACGAAGATAAAGCAGGCTTATTAGAGCAGGTTTCTGCTTTGAAAAATTTGAAAATCCAATTGAATAAAGTAATAATTCGAAATTTATCAGATGATTTCAGGACAAATGATTCTATGGATATTAATACTAATCTGAACCGGGAGATATTATTTAATTCACTTGCTATAAATAATGCTGATTTATGTGTAGCACGCACTAATGCTCTTATCGCAGCAAAAAATACTGAGTTGACTAATTCAAAATATTATCCAAAAATCGGTTTGTTTTCAGGTTATAATTATTCTTCGACTGAATCCGGCGCCGGATTTATGCGCAAGAATTCAAACAACGGTTTGAATTATGGATTATCATTATCATTTAACATATTTGACGGATTCAATACCAATCAGGAAAATGAAGTCAACCGGCTTTACGAAGAAAGCAGTAATTACACACTTCAAAATCTGAAGATTTCAATTGAAGGGTATTTCCTGCAATTATTCAACAATTATCAAAAATATTTGGAATTGGTTGCTCTCGAAGAATCAAATAATGAGGTTGCCAAGGAGAACCTTGATTTGGCTCTTGAGCGCTATAAAATCGGCAACTATTCTTCACTCGAATTACGTCAGGCTCAGAAAAATTATATTGCTTCACAAAGCAGATTAATTTCAGCAAAATTTGATGTGAAAATGACAGAAAAAGAGCTCCTCAGGATTTGTGGGCTAATGACAGTGAGGTAATTTACCTAAATTCAATTTTTCAATTTACTACTTGTTTATCAGGTAATTCAAATAGGTAAGAAGAATGTCATTCGCAAGCGAAGTGAAGAATCCAGTCCCAATGATATTTCTGGATTCTTCACTTCGCTTGCGAATGACAATCTTCTTGACTTTTTACAATTTCTTCAATGAAGGAATAACATACTTTTTGAAAGAAAATTGAATACCTTTCAAAACTTTTTCTTCTTCATTCTTTCGATATGCTTCTTATCGGTTAATTCACGCAATGCATCACGTGCAATCCACCTTGCTGAAGCCGATTCTGGGTGATTATCCAATATATGATGACAAAGATTTATACATTTGTTATTTAAATTAATATTCCTTTTACCTATTTGCCTGAGCGCCCAATTAACGGCTTTTTTAACAAAATTTCGTCCGTCTTTACATTCCCTTACAATAATTTTAAAAAACCTCTCAAAATCCGCATCATCAGCTTTTTTCCGATGAACCGCAAGGAATGCAAGCAATGCAAAGCCGGCTCTTTTTACGAATTCCGCTTCCTCTGCCATCCAACTTTCAGCAATATCAAAAGCAAAAGGTACTTTCCAAAAAAATGAACCGCAGCATTGGTCGCAAACATCCCATGAATCGAAACCCCGAGCCCACTTATCCATTTCTTCCCAGGTTGCCTTTTTATATTCTGCTGTGAATGCTGCCAATATCCTTGCTTCGTGAATATCCGTTTCCCAGAGCATTGCAGCAAGAGCATGATTTTTCCCGTTTCTTTTTGCGATTTCACGAAGAACAGGCATTTTTATACCAAGAGTATTTACAGCCGAAATCCCGAATCGTGCCATGCCTGCTACATTTTCGGGATTTTTGTTAGCTTTCAATTCCAATATTATTTCTTCAAGTATTTTCTTATTAATATCCATCATTTTAAAATTTATATGTAGGGAGATTCTAATAATTACAGAATGTCATGCCAACGAATGCAGGAATGACAATTTATAAAACTGCCCAGAAATATTTTAAAAATAATGATATTTTTCCGTAATTTTATAAAATAATGATATTTTTCCGTAATTTTAACAGTTTTGAAACTTTTTTAATAGATTTCCGTTTATATAAACGGGTATAATTTAGGGTATTCAATGTCGGTGTTTGATAAAAAACCGCTTTTATTTAAAATTTTCATTCTGTCAATGACCGGGTTATTCTTTATAATATCCCTGGTTAATTTCACAAGAACAATACTCTCCCCTACTGATGAGAACATGTTTCAAAGCTCACCTTCGAATATTTATGTAAAAAATGATATACCGGCAGAATATATCACTCCGGATGGTACTAAAGCTCCTGATACCATATCAGGAGGAAGTTTAATTCTTTTTAAATCCGACCAAACCACAAGTAAAGAACTTTTTGAGAAAATTCAAAATCTACCTGATACAGGTCAAATAAAATTAATTACATTCAAACTTTCCAATGTTCCATCAAAAAAATATTTTAAAGATTTAACAAGTTATATTGTAACAAAGAAAGAATTAACAACAGATAGAATTACTTATTTAAAGTCTGCAATATTGATAAGATACGTCGTACCGGGCGGAGCCTCCGATATGGCAGGAATAAAAGTTGGAGATATAATAGTATCCATAAACGGACAGAATTTCTCCAGTGACCTCGAAGCAGACCGGTTAATGCGAATGGGAAACAAAGGTACGGTTTACAAATATGAGATTATGCGAGGAAATAAGGATTTTGTGGTTAATGTGGTATTGGCTAAAATAGGTGTGCCTTTTCAATTATTGTTTATTTTTATTTCAAGCTTGATTTCATTTGGTATAGCCTTGTTTTTTGGAATAAAAAGAGCATATATGATTCAGGCAAGATGGGTTAGTATAGCATTGACATTCCTTGGATTCTGGATTGCCTGCTCCTATACCGGATTTCCAATGAACTATGATTGGTTCAATATTTTTAAAACTTATTTACATACCATAGTTTCCTTTTTTACTGTCCCTGTAATTATTATTTCCTTAAAATATTTCCCTTCCGAAAATAAAATCCTGCTCAAACGGAAATTCTATTCAATATTTAATCTTACAATACCAATCATTGGCTGTATATTTAGTATAATCGGACTTATATTTTTCCCCAGATATGAATATTATAATCTTTTACTTACTATCAGCATATTTATTACTTCTTCATTTTCTTATATATACTCACGTGTTGTAAAATCCAAAACGAGGGATGAAAGAAGGTTAACCCGAACTATCGGCATTGTTTTAGCTATTGCTGTTATTATTTCAGTCATATCTGTTTTGTATGGTATATTCTCCGTTGAGCTTGAACTGCCATTTTTATTACAATTAGCCGTTCTTTTTACTTTTTTAATTCCCTTATCCTTTTTATATACGGCTGCAAAATATAATCTTCTTGGTATTGAATTAAAATTCGGGAAAAATATTCAATACGAAATTCTATCCTGGTTATGCAGATTAGCAGCGGCTACAATAATTATTTTCTGCCTGACAAAAATAATTTATATGGATATTCAGTTTCCTAACCTGAATTTTACCGGCAAATCCATCGAGGTTCTGGACCATCCATTATCAAATGAATTGCAGCGTTTTTATTTAAATTTAACTTTAATAATCGTATCTGTTCTCGTTATTGCAATCATTATTAAATTAACCGGAAAATTATTAAAATATATAGATAGAAAATTTTATCGTATGAAGTTCGATTATCGCCAAGCCGCTGCTAAACTTGCCGAGATAAGCGAACCTTGCTGTACGGAAGATTTAATTCAGGATTTGACCATCCGGATTTGCGATTTGATTCGTATCAAACATGGAGCTGTCCTTACTTTCAAGAATGAATCAATAATTTCAGAGCAATTCTATAATAATTTTGATGGGAAAGTACTTTCTAATTCACTTGCCGATAATACGGATATTTTAGTTAATACTCTTTTACTTCTTCAGGGTGGCATCAGGGCTGAGTATATGCCATCTCCAATTAAAGAAGCTTTTTCTGAAAACGGTATTCAATTCCTTTATCCGGTTCGCTCAAAAGGGAAAATTTTGGGATTAATATTAATCGGTGAAAAACTTTCCGAAACTCCCTTCAATAGCGAAGACTATGAATTTCTTCAGCTTATTGCCAATCAAACTGCCATATCAATTGAAAACTCGATTTTGTACGAGGATTTAGCACAGCAGGAAAGAATGAAGCATGAGTTAGAGATAGCCCGCCGAATACAAATCGCTTCCCTTCCAAAAAATACACCAAGTATAGAAGGATTGGATATTTTCGGTGTTTCGCTACCTGCTTATGAAGTTGGAGGAGATTTCTTCGATTATTTGGATGGCAATCAAAAAGAAATAACCGTAGTTGTCGGAGATGTTAGCGGCAAAGGCACAAGCTCAGCTTTATACATGTCGAAAGCTCAGGGAATATTGAGAACTCTGCACGAATTTTGCCCAACACCCTATGATTTAATGCTTAGGACAAATAAATACCTGTATGGTGCCCTGGAGAAATCATCCTTCATTACGGCATTAGGTATCAAAATCAATATGGAATCCCGTACATTTGACCTTGTCCGTGCAGGACATCTGCCATTTTATCATTTCGAATCGGAAACCGGATTGGTACAAAAGATAACTCCAAGAGGGATTGCTCTTGGAATCGAAGGAAATAATTCCTTTCAAAACCACCTTGAAGAAATTACAGTGAAATTCAATTCCGGAGATATTTTTCTTCTTATTTCAGATGGTATTATAGAAGCAAGAAACAATTTAAATGAAGAATTCGAGGAATCAAGGGTTCTTGATATTTTATCGCTTAATTCAATGAAAAATGCCGAAGAAATTGTTAAAAGGATTGTCGACTCAGTTACCCTACATACCGGTTCAGGTGAGCTTTATGATGATATAACCGCTGTAGTCATAAAAGCGCTTTAGTTCCCTCCTTGTAACTTTTCATACCAAAAAAACATCATAATTACTAAGAAAAAGTTAAGTATAAAAAGTTTATAATAAAATGACATTTTTTTCTTAATTTTGTGTTTTTGTAATTATTATATATAAAGTAGCTAATAAAAATTTTGGTGAAAGGTTAGAAATGTCACAATTCAAATTAGAGGAGTATCCGCAAGCAAATATCCTGTATCTGAGCGGTCAATTTACAGGTGACGACGATACCGAAGCCATGCGAAAACAGATTAATGAAATTTCCAAACAAACTAATGAAAATTTAATTATCGACATGAGTGGAGTTTCCTTTTTTAATTCCACGGCTATCGGAGTTATAGTTAGCTGCCATGCCCATTATATTAAAACCAATGGTAAGTTATGTATTTGCAATGCCAGTCAGGCAATTGAAAATATTTTCGATATAACCCGTGTTTCGCAGGTAATTAATCTCTATCCTACTACTGAAGAAGCTTTGAAGAAAATTGCCGAACATTAAATCTTTTGACCGGAGGATTCTTTAGGTTCATTACGAGAATATTCCCAAAATAATTTAATGAAATATTTTTAAATGTTATAATAGGAAATTTATGTCACAAATAAAAATAGAGGAACAAATTGGCGGTACGGTACTTCATTTGAAAGGTCAGTTCATTGGTGGAGAAGAAACAGACAAGTTAAAAGATACATTAAGGGAAATTGCTGAGCAAAAGAAAAATAAATTGATTATTAACCTCAATAAGGTAACATACTTAAATTCAACTGCGCTGGGTGTTTTTATAGCCGCCCATGCTAATTTCGTTAAACGCGAAGGCAAAATCATACTTTGTTGTATAAGCAAATCCATCGAAAATATTTTCATTATTACAAAACTTAGTCTGGTATTCACTACCGCAGAGACTTTGGACGAAGCCCTGAAATCAATTAATGAATAAAATGAGAATTGTAACTTTTTACCACCCTACCCCTCCTAAAATAGGAGGGGATTAATTATCCTCTCCTATTTTAGGAGGGGTAGGGGTGGTAAAAAGTTAAATAAAGAAAAAAATAAATGAGTAATTATCAATAAAAAAAGGAAAAAAAACTATATGAAAAACTTATTCAATGCACTCGTAATCGTATTATCGCTACTGGTGGCTTATTTGCTATTCTACCTCGTACTTGGCAATGCAGGCAACTTTGTTGACCCATTAACCAAACACGAACCCAAACCGGGAAATATGCTTGGAACAATTTATACTGGCGGACCCCTTGTTGGTTTGCTTTTGGGAATGTTAATCATTTCAATTACCTTTATTATTGAAAGAGTACTTTCGATAGGCAAAGCCAAAGGTAAAGCCAATCCTGCTCCATTTATCAAAAATGTAATCAATCATCTTACAAAAGGTGACATGAAAGGCGCTTTAGGAGAGTGCGATAAGCAAAGGGGCAGCGTAGCCAACGTCCTGCGCTCTGCAATCAACCGTTTTGAGGAAATAGAAAACGATACTGAATTTATTGCAGAGAAGAAGATTACAGAAGTGCAGCGTGCAATAGATGAATCCCTTAATCTGGAAACACCGCTCTTAGAGAAGAACCTCGTCATTCTCTCTACTGTGGCTTCGATTTCAACGATGGTTGGACTTTTGGGTACTACGCTCGGTATGATTCGTGCATTCCAGGCATTGGCTCTTGCGGGAACAGTATCAGCCACTCAATTATCAATCGGTATATCCGAAGCCCTTTGGAATACAGCCGGCGGTCTCGCTGCTGCTATTATTTCAATCGTAGCTTATAATTACTTCACAACTAAGGTAGATAATTTCGTTTATATGATAGATGAGGCAATTCTTAGTGTAACACAGATTTTCACAGTAAGAATAAAAAAGTAAATTGGAATTTACCACCCCTAACCCCTCCTAAAATAGGAGGGGATTTAATTATCCCCTCCTATTTTAGGAGGGGTTAGGGGTGGTAAAAATGATAGATTCAAAAAAAGTACAAATTAACCATATTATTAAGTAATTATTATTAACAGAAGGAGCCTTCTGTGCCAAAAGTCAAGAAGAAAAGAGTTGGATTCGTCATCGATATGACTCCGCTTGTGGATATTACATTTTTGCTGCTGACATTTTTCATGTTCACTGCAAAATTCAAATCCCAGGCTGAAAGCGAGCAGAAATTCACCATCCAGCGTCCTTACGCATCGGCAGATACTTCGAAAATGCCGGATAAGGACCTGGCTTTAATTAAAATAGCAATCGATTCAGCATCGGGCGATACATCATATCATTACGAATTAATAAATGAACAATTGCGTCAGAATGTTTGGAACAGTATTCAATCATTGACGCCTGAAATGAGAAGCAAACATCAATTAATTGTAAATTTAGATATATTGGGTCAGCTTGTCAAATATACCGTGTTGTATTCAAAGAATAAAATCAAATTTGCAATCGATGCCGACCGCAGGCTTCGGTATAAATGGATAGCCGATGCAACCGATGTTATGAGGCGGAATCGAGCCACGGTATTTAATTACGTTACTCAAAAACGACAATAATTTTAAAGTATGTCATTACAACGAATGAAGATGAGTGAAAATTATAAAATTGGAAGAATGTCATTCTGAACGAAGTGAAGAATCCAGTAACATCATTGGGACTGGATTCTTCACTTCGTTCAGAATGACATTCTTCCGGACTTTTCAGATAGTTTCTAATTCAGGAATGACTTTAAAAAAACTTGAAATTTTTGATGTAACTTTTTCCAAATTTAAAGTGTCATAGTAATAAAAATATAGGAGATTAAACATGGCCGGAGGCGGTGGTGGATTAACATTAGAGCGTTCAAAACGCGGTAAACAAAGCAAACGAAAAAAGAAACATCGTATCGGCTTCAGGCTCGATATGACACCCTTAGTCGATATTACATTTCTTCTGTTGACATTTTTTATGTTCACAACGACAATGGCTGCTCCCCAAATTATGGAAATGTCAGTTCCACCTGAGCAAAAAACCGTTGACGTTGATGCATCCAAATTAATTACATTCCTTGTTCGTGCCGATGGTAACATATTCTGGAATATCGGTACAGACGACCCGGAACCTGTTAAGTTGGAAGCTGTAAAGGGAATTGCCGAACGGGAAAACCTGAAAGAAGGAAAACGAAATAAAATGATTACCGTTCTTAAAGTCAGCGAGGAGTCCAAATACTACAACCTGATTTTGGTACTCGACCAGTTGAACCTTGCAGAGCTTAAGATTGGAACGGAAATATCAAAAGATAAGGATGAAAAAGGCAACCCGGCAAAACGCGAACGGCGATTCACAATTGCGCCTTTTACCGAAGACGATTTAAATAAAATCAAGGATTTATAAAATGGCAGAAACTTTAGAAATCACGATGCCGGCGCCCAGTGGGTATGGCGCTGCCGAGTTGAAAGAATATATCAACAGATTTACTGTAAGGGCATTTGTTATAACAATTTCACTTTCATTGCTTTTACTTATTCAATATGCCTTGATAAAAACTTTAGGCACTAAAAAGCCACTTATGATGGCTCCAATAGCAAGAATGAGCCTGACAGATATTCCACCTCCATCTCAAACAGATGAAGTGCAGGCGCCTCCACCCCAGCAGATTATTAATACCGGACCAGCCGCTCGTGCGGGAATTCCCTTACCTGTACCGGAAGCAATGTTGAAGGATAACCTACAGGATTTTGCTACAATGAAGGATTTGGGACGCGCATCTGCTGAAGGTGGTAGCGGTATAGATATGGGCGGCTTTGCCTCAAATATCGACTTCGATGCCAAAGATGTTAACGTGCGTGTTCGTGAGGAAGAGCCTTCACCTGATGAATTCATCCCCGTTGAGAAGGAGCCGAATTTCGATTACGACAGGCTGATGAAATTGGCAAAATTCCCGGATATAGCTCGTAGGGCAGGAATTGAAGGTAAAGTGCAGCTCAGGGTATTGGTATATAAAGATGGGAAAATCAAACGGGATAAAATAATTATCGAATATACTGATTCGGAACTATTGAATGATGCTGCTGTAAAGGCTATCGTTGATTACGGGCAATTAATTCCGGCGGTGCAGAATGGTCAACCGGTTCAATGCTGGGTAAGTATTCCGATTATATTTAAGTTGAGGTAAGAAGGAGTTATGGTAGGTTCTAATCATTATAGAATTGTCATTCCTGCAAATGAGAGTCAGTATCCAAGTCAATAGAATTGTCATTCTTGCGAATGCAGGAATCCCCTATAAGGATTAGGTTATTTGATTGTAAAATATTTTAATAAGAAACCGAGCCGCAGCCTAACTGCGGCTTAGTTTTAAATGGAATAGTTTGTTTTTGAATGTATACAATTTGAATTAATAAAAAAAATGAAACAAAACAAATCATTTATTCAATTAAGAAATAATATTAATAAAGTAATATTTATTCTGCCATTGCTGCTCATCTATAATTCTTGCTCGCATACTCGTACCAATCCTGATTTATGCTCAAAATATATTAGTTCTGCATCAACAACCGATGACTTAAAACTGGTCGATAATGAACCTATGTTTACCTATGATGAATTATTAAAAAAAATTGTTTACCCTGAAAAAGCACGAAAAAATGGAATCGAAGGAAAAGTAATTGTAAGAGTTCTAATAGATGAGTTAGGTAAGGTTATAAATTATAAAATTGAATGTTCAGATTCGGATTTGCTCAATGATGCAAGTATTAAAGCTCTCCTTGAATATGATCATTTTATTCCGGCTAATATAAAAGGTAAACCGGTAAAATGTTGGGCTAGTATACCAGTTACTTTTAAACTATGGTGAAAATTATGGATTCGCAAATTTTCATAATAATAAATTACCTGGTCCGGGCGACTATACTCGTTCTGGGAATATTGTTAGTCGCAGGTGTATTTACTCCGGAGAATACCGACGGCTCGATGTTCCAGGGTATGGGCGCTATGTTTATATTATTCGGAATTTACAGACTTGCAATTTACCGTACACAACTGAAAAAATTAAAACGGGAATCGGATGAGGATTAATTTTGAAAAACGAAATTTTTCTTTAGGTGCAATCATGAAAAGCTATACCATTCTTTTATTAATGCCCCTGTTTTTACTTGCTTCCTGTGGAGAATCCCAAGACCAGAGCGGACAAGTCCCACAGGAAACCATGAACTCCGGCTCATTCACGGTTTACTGCGAATCGGGCATCAGCGCCCTGCTTGAAAGTCCGCTTGCAAATTATCAAAAGGATTATCCGAACGTAAAGTTGACAATTAAAACCGTAAATTCCCGGCAGGCAATGTCGTTTTTATTATCCGGGCAGGCTCGGGTGGCGCTTATAGCGCGGGATTACCTGCATGATGAAGACTCGCTTATGAAGGTTTACAAAGTAACGCCACATCAACGAATGAAAATGTGCGACGACGCTCTTGTATTCTTTGTGAAGGAAGACAATCCGATAAAAAGGATTTTAGATGATAATCAGTTAAGGGATTACTTTACGAATAGAAATGCAAAATTCAGCGATGTAAATATAGAACCTAAAAATAGTTTGGAAAAGCCGGAATTCATTATCCAGAGCCATTTATCATCGGAATATGCGAACTTAGATAAAATGGTAGCCAAGGGCAAGAAAATAGAAATCCCCCTGAAATTCATGTCATCGCCGGATTCTGTAAAAAATTATGTTGCGGAACATTCCAATGCAATCGGAATCGGCTATCTTTCACAGATTTGGAAGGACATCAGGTTCAAGGCTATCGACATTGGCTTTCATGATTCTTCTGGCGCATATATTTACCCGCAAATCGTTCATCAGGGAAATATAGTACAGAAGAAATATCCGTATATTGTCCCGATTTATGCTTACATGTTAGAAGATAGACGTAATCTGCCATGGTGGTTTGGAATATATTTATCAAAAGAAGGTAAAATTCAAAAATATTTTTTAGATGCCGGGCTGGTACCCGGATACGCAATAATCAAAGGAATACAGGAGGAATAACAAATGAAACGTCTAACAATTATCTTCGTTTTTTTCAATTTTGGCATAGCCCTTGCCGCAGGCGGGGCTGCTACGGACAGCCTGAAAAAATATTATGAGGATAAAAATTACGACAAAGCGGCAGCTTTTGTCCCGGATGCTTTAAAAGAAAATCAAAAGGATTGGCGGTTTGCCGAATCTTGCGGAGATATTTACTTTGAATTGGAAAAATATCCCAATGCTCTTCAGACATATTTGGTAGCAGATGATATTAAAAGTTACCAAACATCCGTTATGAGAAAAATCGGAAGAACATATTCCATTATGGGTAAGCATAAAGAAGCCATCAATATTTTAATTAAAGCAACAAAAGAAGACGAAAAGGATGCCTATAATTATCTGGAATTGGCAAATGCTTATACAAGAGCAGATTCACTTACAAAAGCAGAATTAAATATTCAAAGAGCAAAGGAAATAAATAAAAAAATCCCCGATGCCGCGATTGCAATGGGTGATTTATATTTTAAGCAAAGGGTTTATGAACTTGCAAAGTCCAATTATGAAGATGCTTTGGCATTGAATGAGAATTTAATCGAAGCTCGCAGCAAACTTGCAACGTCTTATTATTGGCTTGCACAGCGGGAAATAGACGAAGCCTTGAGAAAAGAACTTTTCACACGCTCTTTAAATGAATGGAATAAAGTTACTAAACAAGACCCAAAAAATTCGAAAGCTTTCTTTGAGCAAGGTAAAATCCTGTTTTTCTCAGGGTTATATACTGATGCGGCAAATTCATTGCATCAATTTGTTACCCTGCGTCCTTCCGGTTCGCTTGGACGTTGGTATTTGGCACAAAGTCTGTATGAAATAGGAGCTTGTGATTCCGCTGCTCCACAATTAGATATTGTCTCGCGAGATACATTAATGGACTCAGTTCGAATAAAGTCGAAATTCATGATGGCACGGTGCTATTTCGATAAAAAATACTGGCAGAAATCGACAACAGCATTCGAGGATTTAATTAAGACTGAGAAATTGGAAGAAGAGGATATGCGCCGCTTTGCAACCGCTTATCTCAATGCTGGCGATTCAACAAAAGCCTTCAATATTTTCGAACAATCAATAAATATGTATCCCGATAAATCCTGCCGTATGATGTATAACCTTGCAATAATGTACTTCTCGAAGAAAAAATATGATAATTCGGTCAATATGTTTAATAAAAGATTAGCAACAGCAATTTGCAAAGATAGTCTGGAAGCCAAAATCTATTATTTTATCGGTTTAGCAAAGTTCTTCTCCGTTCCACCTGATTCAGTTAATACTGTAAAGCTTGGAGAAGCCCGTGATGCATTCACAACTTCTTTATCAATGGATTCTTTGAATCTTGAAACAAGACTTTACTTAGCTGATGCAATCTCTGCACTTAAAGATTACGAAGAAGCCGAATTTCAATTTAATCTCATCATTTCCCGGGGAATGGCAGATACCATTGCTAATGGTAAGGTATTGAAATCAGCATTCCAGAAAAAATGCGGAGTTTATTATGATAAAAAGAATTATTCGGCGTTAATAAAAACCGGGACGGATTGGAGTAATTTGTTCCTGAATGACGCACTGGCATATCTATACATGGGAATTGGATACCAAGGGCAGGAAGATATTGCAAATGCCTGTAAGAATTATAAGAAAGTCATCAAACTTGACCCGAAAAATGGTCCTGCTAAGAAATTGATTAAGGGTTTAAATTGCGATTAAACATTTAAATAAATATTGAGAAGCCTGATGGAAAGCGCTCTGTCAGGTTTTTCAATTTATTTTATTTATGATGTCATTCGTTCTATTGAAGCGGAGTGAAATCTCAAAATAATTACGAAAGAAAGATAAATGAATCCATCCTATTCGCAGGAATGACAATTTTTTATTAGAAAGTAAATCAATTAATGAAAATCATTGCCAAAATATTTAAAATAATCTTTTATATAATTGTTAGTTTTGTTTTTTTATCCGTATTTACAGTTTTTGTTTATAAATATATACCGCCGCCGGTAACTCCGCCAATGCTAATGCGGGTTGTGGAAGGTTTGTTCGAAGGTAAATTCATTGGTATAGAAAAATCCTGGGCTTCGTACGATGAAATTTCACCTAACTTTTACAGAGCAGTGATATCCGGTGAAGATGCGCGTTTCCTCTCACATGGCGGTATTGACTGGAAAGCTGTCGAAGTTGCAAAACGATACAACAAACTTCATGAAGGTCAGAAAAAGCGCGGAGCAAGCACAATTACAATGCAGACTGCAAAAAATACTTTTCTATGGCATGGCAGGAATTATGTTCGCAAAGCTATGGAGGCATATTTTACAATATTGATTGAAACTATTTGGGGTAAGAAAAGAATATTGGAAATTTATGCAAATGTAGTTGAATTCGGTGAAGGATTATATGGCGCCGAAGCAGCTTCGCAAAAATTTTTCAATAAGCCTGCAAGAACTCTATCGAAACGTGAAGCAGCATTATTAGCTGCCGTAATGCCGAATCCCCGACGCTGGTCGCCTGCTGCCCCTACTCCCTATATTTTGAAGAGAGTGGATTTCATAATGGGACGTATGGGTGGAATTGGGTTGCCAAAGGAATAATATGAAAGACAAACAAACACCGCTACTGAAGCAGTATAATCAAATCAAGGAAAAATATCCTGAAACGATATTACTTTATCGTTTAGGGGATTTCTATGAAACCTTTGGTGATGATGCCATTACAACATCAAAAGTTTGCGGTATTGTATTAACCAAGCGAAATCACGGAGCTGCAGGTGATTTGCCGCTAGCAGGATTCCCATATCATCAATTGGATGCATATTTACCTAAATTGGTTCGTGCGGGGCATCGGGTTGCCGTCTGCGAGCAATTGGAAGACCCTAAATTTGCGAGAGGCATCGTAAAGCGTGATGTGGTAGAAGTTGTTACTCCCGGCGTTTCACTGTATGACAAGTTACTCGATACGAAAAAAAATAATTATGTAGCATCAGTAGTATTGGAGAAAGGTTCTGCCGGTCTTGCTGCCTGCGATATTTCAACCGGAGAATTTCTTACATGCGAGATTCCTGCTGTATCTGTTGGTGAAGTATTGGAGAGCTTATGTCCTGCAGAATTGGTTATATCAAAAACACAAAAGGATGAGATTAATACTTTAATATTGGGACTATCTTCAAATCCTGCGATAACGAAATTGGAAGAATGGATTTTCGGTGAATCGTTTGGAAGGGAAGTATTGCTGCGTCATTTTAAAACGCAAAATCTGAAAGGATTCGGCATCGATGGCTTAAATCTTGCAATAGCAGCAGCAGGAGCAATTCTTCATTATATTCTCGAAACCCAGAAAAGCCAGGTTCAGCAAATCAGCCGGCTGACTTTGTATAATCCATCAGAATATATGCCTTTAGATTATGCTACACGCCGTAATCTGGAAATTTTATATTCCTTTTCTGATAATACTGCTCAAAGCTCACTTATATCAATATTAGATAAGACATCCACAGCTATGGGTGGCAGGCTCCTGAAGAAGTGGATTACCCGTCCCCTTCTTAATTTAGATAAGATTCAAAGCAGGTTGGATGCAGTCGAGGCAATTTTAAATAATAACGGCAAAAGAGAAGTCCTCCGTAAAATATTATCTGACATTTCAGATTTGGAAAGGTTGATTTCAAAAGTCTGCACAGGACGCGCCAATCCACGGGAAGTAGTCGTCCTGAAACAGAGTTTATTACAAATTCCGAAAATAAAAGAAATATTACGGGAAATAAATCATCCTTCACTTACTTCCCTTGCATCAAAGCTTAATCCTTTGGTAATAATTATCGATTTGATAGAAACCGCATTGGTTGAAGAACCATCTGTACAGCTCGGCGCTGGGAGTGTATTTCGTCCGAAATATGATGCAGAACTTGATTCCTACGTCGAAGCCAAATATTCCGGTAAAAGCTGGATTTCGAATTATCAGGAAGACGAACGGCGCAAAACCGGAATAACCTCCCTCAAAGTCGGCTTTACATCAGTATTCGGATATTATATAGAAGTCACTAATCTTCATTCATCTAAGGTACCGGATGAATACCAACGTAAACAAACTTTGACAAATGCAGAAAGATATACGACAAAAGAGTTAAAAGAATATGAATCCAAAATTTTAGGAGCAGAAGAAAAAATAAATGAATTAGAGCAAAGATTATTCGCAGAACTCCGTTCTAAAATCGCATTGCAGACCGAAGCGATTCAGGAAGATGCTTATCTCATCTCTTCACTCGATTGCCTGACTGCATTTGCTCAGGCATCACATGAATATAGCTATTGTAAACCGGTAATAGATAATTCCACAGTCATAGAAATTCATGATGGACGTCATCCCGTAGTTGAGCGGCTTTTAGGAATAGAAAAGAAATTTACTCCAAATTCGACATTGATGGATTCGAATTCCGGGCAGGTTCATATTATCACAGGTCCTAATATGTCCTGTAAATCATGCTACCTAAATCATGCTACCTGCGCCAAACCGCACTGATTGTCCTGATGGGGCAAATCGGTTGTTTTGTACCTGCAAAATCCGCTCATTTTGGTTGTATCGACAGGATTTTTACACGTGTAGGCGCTCAGGATAACTTAGCTGCCGGCGAAAGCACTTTTCTTGTCGAAATGCAGGAAGCTGCCAATATCATGAATAATGCTACCCAAAAAAGTCTTATCCTGCTTGATGAAGTCGGACGCGGAACCGCAACTTTTGACGGCATTTCAATTGCCTGGGCTATTACAGAATACATTCATAATTCCATTGGCGCCAAAACGCTTTTCGCAACGCATTACCATGAATTGAATGAGCTTGCCGGACGCTATGAAAGAATAATAAATTATAAGGTAGAAGTTATTGAATCAGGCTCGACGGTAATTTTTTCGCATAAAGTGATGCCCGGCGCAAGCGACCATTCATTTGGAATTCACGTAGCTAAGATGGCGGGACTACCGCAATTATTAATCGAACGCGCTAATGAAATAATGCACTCGTTAGAAGGAACAGCAACCGATACCGATGAGAAATCAAAATCCAAACCCGATACATCAACAATAAAAACTATTAATCCTAAGAGCCGCTCGGAACAATTAGCCATTTTTGAATTTCGCGACGATGAATTGCGCAATCGCTTATTCAACCTGAATGTCAATAAACTGACACCTATCGAAGCTTTGCAAATAATCTCAGATTGGCAGAAGGAAGCCAAAAAGGGATGGTAACCTCGTCAATTACGAATTACTAATTACGAATTACTAATTATAAATTATGAGTTATAAGTTATAAGTTATAATAAAAATTCGATTTTTTAAATGACATTTTTAAGTCAGTCAAGAATGTATAGTTTACTAAAATTCAGTAGAACAGTCATTCTTGTCTGTTAATTTATAACAATTGAATGTGGAATTTTTATAAAATATCCCTTAATAATAATTGTATATAACAAAACAGGAAGAATGTCATTCTGAACGAAGTGAAGAATCCAGTTCCAATGCGGCTTTTAGATTCTTCACTTCGTTCAGAATGACATTTTTTCTCCTTTTTCAACAGTCACTTGATTACAAATGACATTTGAAAATTATAAATTACATCTTCATTTGCAAACTATCAAGAATAATCATGTTGTTTTTATTTGTCGAATTAAAATTAACATTGACATACGAAGGATAGTAACCTGTCTTGGCAAATTTTGCCGGCATTTTCACCATTTTCATCAAGGTTGGTTTGGAATTTAAATATTCCAATGTTATCATTGGTTCTACGAATACCATGCTGCCTTTGTAATAGCCATAAATCAGGGTTTCAGTAAACTTTGCACCGTTAAGTTCGGGAGAAGTAACATCGAGAGCATGTGCGCCCATCATCGGTACACCTGTTCCGGGCATAAGCATATATCCTGCTGCAAGGTAACCCGCACCTGGATTTTGGTATAAATTATTTGTATCACTTCCCATTGCTGTTATCATCATACGTTCTTCCTGGCTTATCAAATAAAAGTGGAAATCGAAATGAGGAAGTCCATAAATAGCGCTTGGTTCGTGTCCCATTGGATTCCAATCCAGACTAATATGATTAAAACCGGTAACCAATGCTTTTGATGGTAAAGGTACAATATATGAAGCCATTGTATCAGGCAAACTTACAAGCGCACCTTCACTGAGAGATAATCCTAATTGAACAGGAACGCCGCTTGTATTCATTTTTACCCAGCATGTTGCTGTACCGTTTCCTAATGCTACACTTGCACCGGTGTAAGTAGTTTCTGTGGGCGTATTAGTAGGATTACTATCTTTGCTGCATGAAGATAGAACCAATACTAAAGCTACGATTATTATCGAAAAATATTTTTTAAACATGAAACCTCCAAATAAAATAGAAAATTTAGTTAATACTAATAAAATTATTTGGCAAAATTAAATAATTAATAATTAATAATCAAAACTTTTATTTTTTTTAAAGAAAATAAATTTGAGTCTACTCTAAAAAGCATTTTTTTATGAAAATTTCATTCCAAAATCGGATTTTTGGAATGAGAATTATCAAATACTTACTAATTCCAAAGTTGCACTTTGGAATTCATTTTTTCGTTTTTAGAGAGGACTCAAATTTATAAATAACAATATTCAAAATCTGAAAATTTTAGAGCATATCTAAGTTTTCAAAAGACAAAAATTTCCCGGACGAGGGCGTCTGAACTTCTATTGGATTAGAAAAACAGGCGCCCCATCCGTTATTAATCTTTTTTTAAAAAGGATACAATTTTATTGATTAGTA
Organism: Ignavibacteria bacterium; assembly: GCA_016844745.1. Classification (GTDB taxonomy): domain Bacteria; phylum Bacteroidota; class Ignavibacteria; order Kapaibacteriales; family UBA2268; genus JAERMQ01. Next base: position 20,679 of record JAERMQ010000072.1, read on the forward strand.
ATAAAAATACCCCAATACCAATGTTATCTGATATCGGGGGTATTAATTTCAATGTTTAATTTTTATAATTTATAACTCATAATTTATAATTTGTTTTATTTTTTCAAAACATCAATAACCTTTTGCGCTATTTCCTCCCCTACTCTATCCTGAGCTTCGTTGGTTTGAGCGCCTATATGAGGAGTCACTGATACATGAGGATGTGCAATCAATTCCTTTTGTGCGTCTGTTGGTGGTTCGGTTTCAAATACATCAATACCGGCATATCTCACAATACTGCTATTCAAAGCATCTAACAAATCTTTCTCGGAAACTACCCCACCCCTTGCACAATTAATAATAATCACACCTTTCTTCATTTTTACAAATTCCGGTGCACCGATTGCAGGCGGTTCTCCCTTTATAAGAGGTAGATGCATAGAAATGAAATCAGATTGGACCAACAATTCATCTTTTGCAACCAATTTAACATTCAGATCGGTTGATGTAACGAAAGGGTCATAAGCAAGGACTGTCATACCGAGACCGATGCCACGTTTTGCGGTTTCTTTTCCGATATTCCCCAAACCCATGATTCCGAGCGTCTTACCGGTTAATTCAATTCCTTTTGAATATTCCTTTTTGGGCCATTTGCCTTCCCGCATTTCAGTATTGCTCAAATTAAGGAACCGGCTCACAGCGAACATGTGTGCTATAGCCAATTCCGCAACGGATATTGATGAAGCGCCGGGTGTATTTAGTACTGGTATTCCTTTTTCTTTTGCATATTTCACGTCAATGTTATCCAAGCCGACACCGCCGCGTGCAATGGTTTTCAGATTGACACCGGCATCGATAACTTCTTTGGTAACCTTCGTTGCAGAGCGTACGATGATAGCATCGTATTGACTGATATTTGCGAGTAATTCTTCGGGTGTGTACTTTGTATCAATAGCATCAAATCCAGCAGCAATTAGCATATCGAACCCAATTTTCTCAATACCATCCGAAATTAAAATTTTCATAACTTTCTCCTAATTGATTATTCATTTAATTTAACTTGACTACCAATGTAATCTGTTTACAAAATTAATAAAAAGGATTGTTCATTAAATATAAGATTGAGTTAATTTTTTGATATTAATTATTTTAACATTTGAAATAAAAAAAGCCGGTTATTTGAAACCGGCTTTGTAAAAACAACAATATATATTTTACTCGGTTTTTTGCGGAATTCTCATCATATAGAATGAGCGATATACGAAAACAAGGGCTAATCCGAAGAATAAAAAGCCGATGTAAGGAGCCATACCAACGAATCCAGGGGCTATCGCCATTTCCATTGCAAGCAGCCCAAAAAGTGTCGTGAATTTAATAATCGGATTCAAGGCAACAGATGATGTATCCTTGAACGGGTCACCAACTGTATCGCCAATAACGCAGGCAGTATGAAGAGGAGTGCCTCTTTCTTTCAAATCCACTTCAACAATTTTCTTAGCGTTATCCCAACAGCCTCCGGCATTAGCCATATAAACTGCCTGGAACAAGCCAAAGACTGCAATCGAAATTAAATACGATACAAATAGCGCTGCCGGCTGGGCAGGTGATAAATCAGCGCCATTAGGCTTGGAGGATGCCGAGAAAAATGCAAATGCCAATGCGAAAGAGAATATAGCAACGAATATATTGAACATTCCTTTCTGGGCATAAATAGTGCAAATTTTTACAACCTCCTTGGAATTTTCTGTCGAAGCAGAAACATGTTCCCCAAGTTTAATATGTGCTTTGATAAATTCTACGGCTTTGTATGCACCAGTAGAAACAGCCTGCATAGAAGCGCCGCAGAACCAGTAAATAACTGAACCTCCGGCTAATAATCCTAATATAGTATAAGGATTAAGGAGGTTTAACACCAAGACTGGGTCAATACCCAGTGATTTTTTAATTACAAGTATCAAAGAGAATATCATAGTAGTAGCGCCAACGACAGCAGTACCGATAAGCACCGGTTTGGATGTGGCTTTGAAAGTATTGCCCGCACCGTCATTTGATTCGAGATATAATTTTGATTTTTCGAAATCAGGTTTGAATCCAAAATCCCTTTCGATTTCAGCAGATACATTCGGGACTTCTTCAATCATGGATAATTCATAAATTGATTGTGCATTATCGGTAACAGGTCCGTAACTATCGACAGCTATGGTAACAGGTCCCATCCCCAAAAATCCGAATGCTACAAGTCCGAACGCAAATATCGAGGAATATTCCATAAAATTCGAAAGTCCATAAGTAGAGGTTATATATGCAACGAACATGAGGAAAAAGAATACCATACCCAGCCAGAATCCGCTGAAATTTCCTGCTACTATACCTGATAAAATCGTTAACGAGGGGCCACCTTCCCGTGAAGCAACAACAACTTCTTTGGTATGCCTGGATTTTGTGCTTGTGAAAATCTTTGTAAACTCGGGAATTAAGGCAGCGCCGAGCGTTCCGCAACTGATAATGATTGCCAGAACACTCCATAAATTACTCTGATTGCCGGCAGAATCTTTGATTCCTCCAATTTGCCAATAGCTGATAATGAAAGTAACTATTATTGACAGAATCGATGTAATCCAAACGAGTGAAGTCAGGGGCGCTTCAAAGTCAAGGTCATCCTTGCCGGAATAACGAATATGACTGAAATATTTATTAACATAGAATGCAGCCATGGAAGTAATAATCATTGCAATACGCATAACGAAAATCCATGTAATAAGTTCAGCCTGATATTGTGGAAAAACCCCCAATACGATGAAACTTATCAAAGCCACACCTGTAACACCATAAGTTTCGAATCCATCCGCTGTCGGACCAACGCTGTCGCCGGCATTATCGCCAACACAATCGGCAATTACTCCGGGATTACTCGGGTCGTCCTCCTTCAGGTTGAAAACGATTTTCATAAGGTCGGCGCCAATATCCGCAATTTTCGTAAAAATACCGCCAGCTATACGCAAAGCGCTTGCACCCAGGGATTCTCCTATTGCAAAGCCGATAAAGCATGAACCGGAATAGTGTTTAGGGATATATAATAGAATTATCAACATCATGATAAGCTCTACGCAAATTAAAAGAACTCCAATGCTCATACCGGCTTGAAGCGGGATATTAAGCAGTTTAAGCGGTTTTCGCTCAAGCGCTGCAAAAGCCATCCTGCTGTTTGCTAAAGTATTAACCCTGATACCGAACCATGCTACCGCATACGAACCGAGTATTCCAATAACAGTCCAGGACAGTATAAGAAGAACACCACCGAAACCGAGATTCTCTTCCGGATGAGCCGGGTCGTTGGTGAGCCAGCCAAAATAAAAAGCAATGCAAAGCCCGATTAGCACGAATAAGATAAACAAAAATTTACCTTGCTGCAGAAGATATGTCTTAGCTGTCTGGAAAATTAATTCAGAAACTTCCAACATTGACTTATGTGCCTTGAGTTTCTTTAGGTGCAGAAATTCGTACAAGCCGAATATCATGCCAAGAATGCAAATGAAAATTCCGATAACTAAAAGATTTGACTGAGCGGGAGTCAGATCCGGGATTTTCAATGTTGCTTCGCTTGCGAATAGCGAGCCGGCTGACAAAATAAACAAAGCGGTCATAAGCCAAATACCGGGTGATTTAATCGAGAAAAATTTTAATAGCATAAAGCTTCCCTTATTAATTAAACAAAAATAATGATGATAATTTGTAAAAACTTCTTATATTTATAGTTCTAAACTTTTATATATAATATATTTATTATTTAATAAATTGTACGCTATGGAAATCGTAAAGTAAATAATTTATCCGAAATTTAAAAGATAAAAATTTATTTTGTTGCCCGATTTGCTAAATACTCATTTTATAGTTAATTTAGTTTTTTATTTAAATTAAAATTGTTGCATTATTATAAGCAATGAACCGGTGAGAAATGGCATTAGACAAAGAAAATTTATTAAATGTTATTAAAACTGAATTTCCAGATTTCCAAATTTATGAGCATAGAAATCAGTTAACTATAATTGTACAAAAAGAACAAATCGTTGGTTTCTGTCAACTTCTTCGGGACAATCCAAGTACATCATTCGATATGCTTATCGATATTACGGCAATCGATTGGTTGGACCGAGAACCACGTTACGAAGTAGTTTACTTCCTCTATTCAAATAGAAACAAGTCGAGAGTACGGATTAAAGTTGCCGTATCAGGTGAAAATCCGGTCTGTCCAACAGTTACAAGTGTATGGGAATCCGCTAATTGGTACGAACGTGAAACTTTCGATATGTATGGGATCAAATTCGAGGGTCATCCAGGGCTGCGACGCTTCTATATGCCTGAAGATTATAACGACCCTTCTTCCGGAGAGCCTTTGTATCCATTACGCAAGGATTTTCCTTTGATGGGTGTTCCTGATTCACTGCCATTACCGCCTTACACGGAAAAATTCGGCGAGCTAAAATAAAATGAAAGCAAACCGCCTTCTCGATATTTTTCTCTTTCGTATCGGAGGCGAAGAAGACAGTCACACAAACCAGCCACAGGTTACTGTTGGCTCTATTGTCTGGGGGGCTATTCTTCGCAGTTCGATTATCATTGTTCTGACCTTCCTGATGTTTGCCTATTTCGATGTTTACCAATATTGGTGGGTATCGATGTTTGCTTTGTGGTTTTTAGTTGCTTTTCCAGCCTGGAGACAATGGGAGACTTTTCATGCCCGGATGGCAAATTTTACCGAATCTACATTATGCGGTTCATGCCTTCATTTCGAATCCGGCAGCCAACTTTGTAAATTATTGGATGAGCATGTCTCAATCGAGCATCTGCCTTGTGAAGGATTGAATTGGACTCCGAAATCAATTGACAATTAATGTGATTCTTTATCACTGTAAAAAACATTTGATAAATTTTCAGTCTGATACACCACTGAAATGACTTCGTATCCTTCCGAGTATAAAAATTTATAGATTTCAGTAGAATCAATTAGGAAGACATTTCCAATTTTTTGTTCGACAATCACAATTTCAGGGCGGTATTTAGACCAATTATTTGAACGTAAAACTTTTAAATCAACTCCTTCAGCATCGATATTCATGAAATCAATTTTTGTGTTCATTGGTAAATATTCGTCCAGTATTTGCTCTAAAGACTGGGTTTTGATTTTTATTTCTTTTTTTACCTGCTCATAGGTTTTATTTTCTAATAAAAACTCTTTTGAAAAGCTATTCATCGGGCTTGTGCTATGAATAAAATAATATGTCAATTCCGAATTGTCATCTGAGATTGCAGCTTCCACATTTATATCGCGTGGTCTAAGTTTGTCAAAAAGTTTCATAGAACCAGGGCAGGCATCAATATTAATACCATGCCAATTTTTTAAAGAATAAAAATAGTATGTATTCGAAAGAATTAATGGATGGAAAGCGCCAATATCGATAAAAAAGCCGTCGGTCTTTTCACCGAAATATTGTTTTAATATTAAATCTTCGCCGGATTGAGAAAAGGAAAAAGAGCTAACTTTAAACACTTTCTGCATAAACTTCATCGCTGCAGCTCGGATAGCATATTTAAAAGTTCTTGGAATGAATTTCTTAACGGTTGCTATCATACTTTATCTTAATTCTTAATTAACCATTTACCATTAACCATTGACCATTAACCATTAACCATTGACCATTAACCATTGACCATTAACAATTTACCATTAACCATTGACCATTAACAATTGACCATTAACCATTGACCATTGACCATTGACCATTGACCATTGACCATTAACCATTAACCATTGACCATTGACCATTGACCATTGACTGTCTAATCCTGAAATAAGTTGACTCCAAAATTAACTAATTTTAAGGAGTCAAAAATGTTAAAAAAAGAAACGACCGGACTGC
>JAERMQ010000073.1 GCA_016844745.1 Ignavibacteria bacterium
ATATGGAACATGTTTTGGATATATACAAATTGCCGTACGACGAAGAATTTCAGGTGGTGTGCATGGATGAATCACCCAAACAACTGATTGAACAGGTTGCGTCAACTCCAATGAGACAAGGTCAGGAAGCCGGATTTTATCTTTGTTTTAGTTGAAAATGGAACAATTAAAGGTAGAATGGACGTCCTCGTCTGTTCATATTTCCGAAAAATATGCGAATTCCGTAGGAAAAAAATAGTTTATAAAGTTCGTAAAGTTGAAAAATGAAATTCCATAGTAAAGAATAGTAAAAATATTCTATGAGATATCAACACAATAGTCATCCGATGACTGGAAGTCATCGGATGACTATCATCAAATTTTACTTTTTCTTTTTTTCAAGTAATTATCAATTGATAATGCTCCTGCTCCGAAAATGAGATAATTTAATAAAAGGATTAAAACAAGCGCCGAAAGCTCTAATGATTGACCCTGATGCAGAAGTCCATCCTTAAAATGTACAACAAATACTGCGGTGATAAGTATAGGTATTTGTAGGAGGGAAGCAATGCGGGTAAATACTCCGGCTGCCAGCATCAATCCGCAAATGATGTGATTTATTATTATAAAGGAATACAGCCAATACCATTGATTTGCGCCGGCTAACCTTGTAATAGCCCCGGGGTCGGAAAACATGATGGCGCCTCTTATGAAAAGCGCAAGACCCAAAAAAGTCCGGATTAATGAATAACCGAGTTCGATTTGTGAATCCAGCCTGGTTTTCATTTCATTAATTAGTCCCATAATTAATCTCCATTATTCTATTTTTTCTTTTTTGCGTCCTTTTTAGGTTTCTTTGCCAGCGAATCTGGAGATTCATCGCGGAGAGCCGCACGTGCCGCCGCTAACCGGGCAATAGGAACCCTGAATGGCGAGCAGGAAACATAATTCAATCCGATGGAATGGCAGAACTCGACAGATGAAGGTTCGCCGCCATGTTCGCCACAAATACCGATTTTGAGCTTATTGCGGACGCTTCTGCCTTGCTCGACTGCATGTTTCATTAAAAAGCCAACGCCGTCGCGGTCAATCGCCTCGAACGGGTCTTTGGGATAAATATCGCGGGCGACATATTGAGTCAAAAATCTTGCTGCATCGTCGCGGCTAACACCCAATGTCGTTTGAGTTAAATCGTTTGTTCCGAACGAGAAAAATTCAGCTACTTCAGCAATGCTTTTAGCCATGATTGCGCCTCTCGGAACTTCAATCATTGTGCCAACGAGATAATCGAATTTGATGCCGGTTTCTTCCATAACTTCAGTAGCAACGCGGCGGACAATAACTTCCTGGTCTTTCAATTCCTTGACGTGTCCGACCAAAGGAATCATTATCTCAGGCAGAACACTTTTACCTTTTTTCAGTACATTGACTGTAGCTTCGAAAATAGCGCGGCTCTGCATTTCGGTGATTTCGGGATATAATATACCAAGCCGGCATCCGCGGAAACCAAGCATGGGATTGAATTCATGCAGATTTTCTACACGTTCTTTGACTTTCTTCGCTGGAATGCCAAGCATATCGGCTACTTCCTTCTGACCGGCGGCATCGTGGGGTAGGAATTCATGCAGCGGCGGGTCGATTGTCCTGATTGTAACGGGTCTTCCATCCATAGCTTCAAATATACCTTCGAAGTCCTTACGCTGCAATGGAAGCAGTTTGGCAAGAGCTGTGCGGCGATTCTCTACGGTATCAGCTAAAATCATTTCGCGCATAGGTCCTATTTTTCCTTCACCAAAGAACATGTGCTCTGTACGGCAAAGCCCGATTCCCTCTGCTCCGAATGCAACCGCATTTGCGCTTTGGTCAGGCTGGTCGGCATTGGTTCGTACTTTCAAACGGCGATAGCTGTCAGCCCAGGACATAATCTGCTTGTACATCTGATAGACGGGAGCATCTTTCTCATCCAGGGTTTTATCGATAAGCACCTGAACAACATCGCTGGGTTTGGTCGGGATATTCCCTGATATAACTTCTCCTGTCGAGCCGTCGATGGAAATAAAATCACCTTCTTTAATAAGGAAGTCTTTATTTTCAACTTTCATTTCGCGAGTCTTATAGTCTATTTGCAGAGCTCCGCAACCTGCAACACAAACTTTACCCATCTGCCGGGCTACCAAAGCTGCGTGTGAAGTCATTCCTCCCCGGGCGGTCAATATACCTTCTGCGGCATTCATTCCGCCGATATCTTCAGGTGACGTCTCGATGCGAACCAAAATAACCTGGTCGCCTTTCTTAGCCCATTCGATTGCATCCTCGGCATTGAAAACAACTTTACCGCTGGCTGCACCCGGACCTGCATTCAAGCCTTTGGTTAAAAGTTTTTTCTTGCTCAAAGCTTCTTGCTTGGCTTTGGAATCGAAAATAGGACGAAGAAGCTGGTTAAGCTGCTCCGGTTCAATACGCATGAGAGCTTCTTTCTGTGAGATTAATTTTTCTTTTACCATATCGACGGCAATCCGGATGGCTGCAAAGCCTGTGCGCTTCCCAACGCGGCATTGAAGCATATATAGCTTTCCTTTTTGAATGGTAAATTCGATATCGAGCATGTCGCGATAGTGTTCTTCTAATCTTTGACGAATTTTCATTAAACCGTCATAAGATTTTTTATCCCGCTCCTTTAACTGCTCTATCGGAAGAGGTGTGCGAGTTCCGGCAACAACATCCTCACCTTGGGCATTCATTAAAAATTCGCCGTAGAAATAATTCTCACCCGATGCTGCATCTCTAGTGAAGGCAACGCCGGTGCCGGAGTCATCACTGAAATTGCCGTAAACCATTGACTGAATATTAACGGCAGTGCCCCAAAAATCAGGGATTCCATTCAATTTACGATAGATAATTGCACGATTATTCTGCCAGCTTCCGAAAACGGCTCCAATAGCTCCCCAAAGCTGTTCTTCGGGATTTTCAGGGAAATCAATTCCGCACTTGGCTTTGATAGCAGCTTTGAATTCGGCAACGAGTTCCTTGAGGTCATCGACAGTTAAATCAACATCGAAATGAACTTTGCGCGCTTCTTTCTTTTTCTCAAGAATGTCTTCGAAGGGGTCAGTGTCATCTTTGCCTTGCGGTTTTAATCCAAGCACTACATCGCCGTACATTGATACGAAGCGGCGATACGAATCATAAGCAAATCGGGGATTATTGGATTGTTTGATTAATCCCTGGATTGTTGTGTCGTTTAAGCCAAGATTCAGTACGGTATCCATCATTCCAGGCATCGAAGCACGCGCTCCTGACCGAACCGAAACCAATAATGGATTATCTGGGTCGCCGAATTTGGCTCCCATTGCTTTTTCAATCTTTTCGAGAGCTTTTTTGACTTCTTTATAAAGTGATTTGGGATATGAGTTGTCATTCTTGTAGTAATATGTACATACTTCCGTAGTGATTGTAAACCCTGCCGGAACGGGCATTCCGAGCAAACACATCTCCGCTAAATTAGCGCCTTTACCGCCAAGCAAATCTTTCATTTTTGCATTGCCATCTGATTTGCCGTCTCCAAAGTAATACACATATTTGTGTTCTACTTTTTTGGATTTTTCTTCCTTTTTCTTCGATTTACTCATTTTTACTCCTGTCAGATTATAATTTTATGACTAAAATTAATAGTATTCTTATTTATAAAAAGTTATAGATGTATTAAAATAAGAAATAATCGGCAAAGTTGAAAGCGGTAGAAAAAATATTTTTAATATCAGGATAAAATTCCGAAAAATTTCCAATAAATTTTTTTATTCCGGTAAATAGTGGTAATTTTGTAATCTATTTTCATTGACCCCGTAGCTCAGCTGGTAGAGCATTTGACTTTTAATCAAAGGGTCGTGGGTTCGAATCCCGCCGGGGTCACAAAAAAAATCAAAAATAACTACAACATATTCACAAAGTATAACCAAAAATGGTAATTTGTTATGATTTTTTAATGTTGTATATTGATTTATATATGATGGATTAAATTTCTTTAAACTCATCAAGTGTAATGCCAGCTTGCTTTAAAATTGCTTTAAAAGTTCCTTCAGGTACATCTTTAGTGTGTATTGAAACATAAGTTTGACGACCATCGCTATGTCTAAGGACAGCATGAGACCCACTTTGTCTTGTAGTAGTAAATCCTATTTTTTCTAACTTAGATAATATTTCTTTAGCTTTATATGGCATGCTCTTCAAGTTCCAGAACGGAATAATAAATTTCGGACGAAGCTGGTATATATTCATTATTCATTCGTTTTTCTTCTATCCAAAGGTTTATTAGGTCTTTTGCAGCAGCTATTGCACCATTAATACCTTTTCCGTGAGTTGTCAAACCAAGAGTGGGAATATGAGCATAAAAATAATTATTTGGGAAATTCTTTTCAGTAATTTTTTCAATTAAAATACCGTATTGCATTAGTATTTACCTTTAAAATTTTGATTATATAATACAAATTAACGTTTATGATTTTCTTATATTTTTAAGTTGTAACAATATGAATAAAAATTAAATTTTAATAATTTTCAAATTTGTTAAGCATCCTATAAATCAAAATGTCAAATAATGGTTTCTATTTATAAAGTGAGTTGATGTTTAATGATATTTCTTTCAATTGTTAATAATTATCAAAATTGTAAATGTAATTATCCAGAAAAATATTGATATTAATATATTCCTTTTTTTGTGAGTTCGTGATAACTCATCTTTCAACTTTGTTCTACAGCCTTTAACCAACCAAGATAAAATACCTCCAAATGTATAAAATATTATTTGGATAAGTCCAAGAAAAACTTCTAGTAAACTTTCCCCTTTAATCCCAAACATATTTTTTACCAAGAAATATTAAATAATCAAATTTAGTATTTATCTACTTTATTTCCAAAATTGTTTCAAAATATGCTAATTTGCAAATCGAATTTGTGCAATGAAAGAATGAATCTATGAAAATATCAATTGGTAAAAAGACAATCCTGTTTACTCATCCAGTTTTAATTATAGGCAGTTACGATATGGATTTTAATCCCGATATTGCAGCGGTTGCATGGGGAGGTATTTGCTGCAGCGAACCACCCAGCGTAGCTATTTCACTTCGGAAATCGCGCTTAACCTATGAGAATATCATGCTGAACAAAGCTTTTACCGTGAATATTCCTTCAAGGGAGCAGGTTGGCTCTGCCGATTATTCGGGTGTTTATTCAGGAAGGGATGAGGATAAATTCGCTGCAACCGGACTGACTCCAGTCAATAGCGGGATTGTCTCTGCACCTTACATTAAGGAATATCCATTGTCGATGCTTTGCAAGCTCTCGCATACAATTGAAATAGGGATTCATACTCAATTCATTGGCGAAATATTGGATGTATTGGTTAATGATGATATTCTAAATGAGGAAGGATTACCTGATATTTCTAAAGCCCGACCAATTATTTATGATTCTGTAAGCCGCTCATATTTTGGTATAGATGAAATGATTTCAAAAGCGTATATAAGAGTTAAAAAGTAGCTGTATAAAGTAGAAATCCCCCTAACCCCCTTTTTCAAAGGGGGAATTTTTATTCCCCCTTTGAAAAAGGGGGTTAGGGGGATTTCCCTTTTTATAATAATCATGAAATGTTATTGTTTATTTCACAATTACAATCTTCCTAAGGTAAACTTCATTAGCTAACTGAATTTTCAAATTATATACACCATTTGATATACAAGTGAAATTCAAAGGAATATATGTTTTCACATAATCGGCAGAACCATCATAAATATTACTTATCAATGAACCATTCAAATCGAATAAATCCACATTTAAATATCCAGGTTGTATAGTTGATATTTCCATTTTTGCTTCCGTTTGGCAGGGATTCGGATATATCGCAATGGACGGTTGAAACAAAGGCGTTTCTTCATCCACACCAACCGTTATCTTGCCATAACCCAATAAATTAATATAAACAACACTATCGGGAGCGGCATCTGAAACTATTTTTACAATAGCGGATTTTTCACCTTTTGATTTGGGTAAAAATTTAAGTCTTACTTTAGTAGAATCACCTGCCGGAAGCGTTTTGACCGGTGGAACCTGAAAAACAAATTCGGTTGAATCCGTTTCGGTCAATGGTGTGATACTGTATTCGTACAGATTCATATCAACATTGCCGTTGTTTTTCATGTCAACAATTAAAGTTTTATTTTTGGAAACTTCAATAGTATCATATTTTAAAGAATTTGTACTTAATGAAATACCTCTCCGAATATCGCTTGGTTGCACCTTAAAGTCTAAAAATGAAATTTTCGAAGCGGCGCTCCACATCCTAACGTTAAGTTTAGTTGCAGCACCTGTTCCGGTCTGTGCGCCAACGAGTTTTGTAGATAATACTGAATTCCATGTTGAGCCCAAATCAGTAGTTGAAAGAACTTCACCTCCGGAGAATAATCCAACAATTGTTTTGGAACTATCGACAGCAAAAAAATTGACGGGTTTTAATCCAACGGATGTAAAACTGAATTGATTGAGTGTCCAGTTATTTCCATTATCAACAGTAGAGGCTAAATATAAAGGACTGGATGGGTCTTTTGATTCCGAATATACCACAATTCCTTCTGCATCACTCCGAAAGCAAACAAAACTTATTGGTGCGTTTTGAAGAAAAGTTTTACCGGTCCAATTTGCTCCACGGTTAGCGGAGCTGATTATTTTTCCTTTTGTCGTTCCGAACCAACATCTATCACCCCGCCAATAGTATGCAGTATTGACAGAAGCCTCGCTATCCAATGGAGTTGGCATTAATGCGTTGGATTGCTGCCAGTTTTTACCGCCATTTGACGTAAAACCGGCTCCCCATTTGGAGTTATAAGGGTCTCCAAGAAAAAAGCCGTTATTATCATCGAAAAAGTGGATGTTATTCACGAAATTAGTTATTGACTTAATACTAAAAGGATACCAGTTAATACCGCTATTGGTTGTATAATAAATGTTGGTATTGCCACTTTGTGAACCGGTACCTGCACAAGCTCTATTTCCGTCGATACCGCAAATGGAGCTCATGACATCAGAAGTAGATACTATATTAAATGATGCCTGGGAGGAATTGTATTTATAATATACTCCGCCCATTGCACTTGTTCCTGCTGACCAGAATACACCTTTACTTGGTGAATGTGAAGAAAGCCAGTTAACGTTTAAATAATCCGGTAATGTTGATACATTGGTAAAAATATTTTGGGATGAAATTTTAATAGGAATTTTAACAATCTGATAATCTTTATAATTATCACCCTCATAAGTAAACAATAAGTATGCTTCACCACTGAACCAGGGATTGTTTGGCTGTAGTTTCAATTGTAATTTCAAAGTTTTACTTTGCATTGTTTTCATTAAACCAAAACTTTCACCGTTAGTACTGCAGGTGATATAATCATGTAAAGGAGTGATTGTCAATTTAAGATTTAATATGTTATTTAGATAGTTTGTTAACGTTAGGTCGACATTTTTCCAGTTGTAATCAGTCAATGATGTCCCTGTTTCAAATTTGAAGGCTGATATTTCCACACCTCCCGTTTGATTTAGAGCTGTTATCGAGCTATTATAATCCAGGGCTTTAAAAGCATTAAGCCTGCCGAAATAAATTGGTCGTTTCGATTCGTCGGATGTCAGGACGTTATCGCAAGTGCTTCTAATCTGGTGAATTATTTGTTTTGGTGTCCAATCAGGATGAAATGCTTTTACGAGTGCAGCTACACCGGCAGTGATAGGCGATGCCATCGAAGTACCATCTTGTGAGCCATACTTATTATTAGGTAAAGTTGCCCAGATTCCCTGACCGGGTGTATAAACTGTTACCAAATTGCCATAATTTGAGAAGGAAGCTACTCTATCGCTTGAATTAGATGCACCAACACATAATACATTGTCATAACAAGCAGGATATTGACCGCTTTGGTCTATATTTTTACCATCATTTCCGGCAGCTACTACAACAAGAGCGCCCATATTGGTAGCCTGGTTGATAATATCCTGTTCTGCCGGACTTGCTCCCGGTCCTCCCCAGCTACAATTTATAATCTGAGCGCCCATCTTAGCAGCATAAGATATTCCTTCATAACCTCGGAATATGCCTCCAACACTATTATTATCGGAGCCGCATTTAACAGGCAGCATCAGGCAATTCGAAGCCGGTCCGGCAACACCTTTAAAGTTATTAGTCATTGCCGCTGCGCATCCTGCAACATGAGTACCATGAACTTGATTGGCACCGGTGCCGGTATTTTTCGGGTCGTTATCTTCTTTCCAATTACCATATTCATTATATGTAATATTCCCGACAAAATCCCAGCCCCTGATATCATCGATTTTACCATTTCCGTCATCGTCTTTACCATTTCCGGCTATTTCTTTTGTGTTTGTCCAGATGTTCCCGCTTAAGTCTTCATGCTGCCAGTCAACTCCCGAATCTACAATGCCAATGATTACTGTTTTATCTCCTTTTGAAATATCCCAGGCTTTCTCCATTGAAATCTTTTTCAATCCATATTGTTTATTTTGTTTATAAATATCATCATTTGGAACAAAATCGTATGTATAACGCATAAATACCGGTACAGCATATTCAACCTCGGGATTCTTCATTAATTCCTGGCAGGCATCGTAAACGTCGATTGGTGCGGTATAACGCAATTCGTAAATTCTCGAAATACCCTCGACATCTGCGCTTAATAGATTCCCCGTAGAAAATTCCGCAAAGGGAGCACGAAGCGATTCAACTCCAAGCGCTGATAAAGATGACTGAAGGGCAGAAGAGTAAAATCCCTTTGCATTTTCTTCAAGATAATATATTTTTTTGGTTTTTAAGTGTATTGTATTGGGGATTAAATCCTGCTGCGAAACCCTCTCTATTTCGAAAACCCTTGATGCAGACAAAGTTCCATCCGAATTTTGCTTTCCGGGCTGAACTATTCTATAAGCAATATTCTTTTTGATTATTGGTAATGAAATATTATTTGGAAATATTGCAAATCCATTACAAGTAAAGAAAATAAAAACAAATAAAGAAATAAGTAATCTTAAAAACATTTGACCTCCGAATATTTTATATTGTTATTTTGTCCTTAAATTGTACTAACCATTCTAATTATAACATTCAATAAAGATTGACGTATAAGGAATGGTTTATTTTTTAAAATTATGAATTAATATTCCTGAATTTTTATAGCCTGATAAACTTTATCTGATGGAGAACCGGTAAAAATTACCGAATGATTTGTTCCGCTCGATAAATTAAATTCATTCAATTGAGCTAATGTATCTGGTTTAGCTGCATCTTTAAATATGAAACTGTATTTCTGGTCTTTCAAATCAGTAGGTGATGATGATATACTACGAAATCCTAATTCAGGTATTGTAAAAAAAGTATTTTGAACAAATAAAGACTGAATATCTTTACATGCATTAATGAAACGGATTCTAATTTTTGAGTTAATCGAATTTGCTTCCATAGGGGCTGTATTAACAATCAGGGTATCGATATTATCTTTAGCTCCGATTCCAAGTGCCAGAACCCTATTACCGATAACAGCATCGAAATCGAATTTTTTCGAACCTATACCGAGACTGTGCCTGCCCTCTGAAATGACTGTTGCATAAGATTCGGAGAACATCAATTCCTTGCCTAATACGATATCATCGAGGGAGAAATTCAATTTTGTAGCATCTTTAATACCAATAAGATTCATTGTTTGGATGAACACACCTTCGGGAATAAAATTTAAGGTGTTATTCGGCAAATCCGATTCGGAATCTTCTAATAGAGTAATTCGTGGATTTGACTTATCATCGGTGGAAATTATAAGCAGATAGTTTTTATTCGATTCAAGTTTTTGGTCGGGAATACCGCAAAATAGCAACGTACCCGGTTCGAAAAAGGTAAATAAAGCTAATGGAAGTTTTCCCGGTTCAAGTAATACAGGCGCAGATACAGTGCCATAATCCAATTTTGTACAAATAGTATCCATGAATTTGAAATTCCTGGAACTATCTTCGGTGTTTCTTGCTCCGAGGTAAAGATTGATTTTCGAAAAAGGGTAATAACCATTAACAACCCTTACGGATGCACGACCTGCAAGTTGTTGAGTCAATTTAACCGGATTGACAGCGATTATTGTTCCGGATTTTTTGTCGGCTGAATCGAAAACCATGATGGAATAATGTTGAGCTACATTTAATGAAATTGTTTGCTTAGCAGTTATTATAGTTTTAAATTGTACTGAAATAGTATCAGGATATTGCCCGCATACATCGATTTGGACAAATGCATCGGATTTGTTTGAATTGAGGTTTGTGGTTATAATATCACCAGGCGCACGAATGACAGATATATCCATACTACTGAAATTCATCGCCCTGATATTTGTTTTTCTGCCTGTTTCGGTTTGTAATTGCGATAATGCTATTGGAGATTGTTCCTGTTGGTCAAGTAGAATCAGTTTTTCATTTCCAGCATCGTCTGCCCGGATAATAAGCAAGTATTGTCTGTAAGCAACAAGGTTTAATTTAAACAAACCAAGCACCGAATCGCCTTGAGAAGTATGTTTGATAAGTGATACAGCCATATCACCTGCGATAAATTCCCTGATTGAACTGACGGAGCGGTAAGTTAAATAGGAGGCTAAGCCTGCACCGCTCGGGCAACCGTTCGAGATAGTATAGGTTATCATTGAGTCGTTAACAGCATTGACTGCTCTCAGATAAGAGATAGGTACTGATTGAGTGATTGCCGGACTCGACGTAATTTCCAACAGGGTATCTGCCGGACGCTTCCTGGCTGAATTTTTCGGCGCCGGTAAAACTATGTAGTTATATGTAATACCCTTAATAAATCTTTTCTTAAAATTGAAAGTATCATTTTTTCCATCAAAAGCCTGGACTGTGATAAAAGCAGAATCAGCAGGAGGATGTATAGCATGGGAGCAACTATCGTATTTTGTTAAAGAAGTGAATAATTGCCCGTTCATAGCTAATTTCCGGTCTTTTTTATCACCCGCAAAATTAATGAATCTGATAAAAATTGTCTGTGCCTGTGATGGTGGATTTACTAATAGGGGATTCTCATCTATGCAGCCTGAAAGCAAAAGCAGGAATGCAACGGAGCAGAAAAGAAAAAAACCGGTTAAAAAACGAAATTTAAATTTAAAAAAATTGTATTTTTTTATGAACTCTGTATTAATCATTAATTCGGGAATTTTATTTATTTCCCGCATCGGAAAATTCATTCTCATCATATTCGATATTCTTTTTAATAAGTTACAATTTCGAATTTATATAAACTTAAAATTAAAGGAAATATTTTATTATGAGGGAAATATCATTAAAAAAGAGAATATTTCCGGGGAAATACCTTTATTAATAATATATTCCCAAACTTACCGTAATTTAGTATTTTTTATAAATCCGAAAAAATCGATGGAAGATAAATTAAAATCAATTTTAGAACGATATGACTGGCTGACCGGACAACTTAATGATGCGGAGCTGATGAGCGATTTAGCGCGTTCTAAAGAAATTTCACGCGAACATAAACAGTTGACGCCTCTTGCCGATGCAGCAAAAAAATACTTAAAATTAATTAATGATATTGAAAATAATTATGAATTATTGAATTCCGAAGATACAGATGCAGAATTAAAAAGCCTTGCAAGAGAAGAAATCGATATGTTAACCAGTGAAAAAATTCCAATGGAGGAAGACCTAAAGCTGCTTTTGATTCCTAAAGACCCGAATGACCTGAAGAATTGCATTTTTGAAATCAGGGCAGGAACCGGTGGCGATGAAGCAGGAATCTTTGCCGGCGACTTATTCAGGATGTATCAGAAATATGCTGAATCGAAAAATTATAAAGTAGAAATAATTGATTTTAATGAGAGTGAACGTGGTGGTTTCAAGGAAGTAGTATTTTCCCTGAGCGGTGAGGATGTATATGGAAGGATGAAATTCGAAAGTGGTGTGCATAGGGTTCAACGTGTGCCCGATACCGAAGCAAGCGGCAGGATTCATACTTCCGCAGCTACCGTTGCTGTTCTGCCCGAAGCTGAGGAAGTAGATATTAAAATTAATGAAGAGGATGTAAGGACAGATATTTTCCGTGCAGGTGGTAAGGGGGGACAAAATGTCAATAAAGTCGAAACGGCAGTCAGGCTCGTTCATATACCTTCCGGAATCGTTGTAAACTGCCAGGATGAGCGTTCACAGTTAAAGAATAAAGATAAAGCCATGAAGGTACTCCGGTCAAGGCTCTATGAACTTGAATTAAAGAAACAACAGGATGCTATAAGTTCTACCCGCCGCTCCATGGTTAAAACGGGTGACAGGTCGGAGAAAATACGCACTTATAATTACCCACAAAACCGGGTAACAGACCATAGGTTGGAGGGGGAAGCGAAAAATTATCAACTTAAAGAAGTTATCGAGGGTTCGCTCGACGAACTTTTCGACAATTTACAAATTGCGGAGCGAGCTGAGCTTCTGAGGCAGGGAACTAACTTTTGATTTTTCCAATATCGAAGTATTTATAAAAGACATAAGGAAAATGGAAAGTAAAATAAACTTCGACAAAATTCAATTCGAGTATTTGAATCATGTACCAACCGGTATATTAATAATCGATAGTGATTACCGCGTTGTGTTTTGGAACAATACCGTTTCGGAATGGACAAACATCAGTTGTAATAATATAGTTGGCGAATCATTATTCGTTTTTTTTCCTCAATTATTAGAAAAAAATTATAAAGATAGAATTGATACAATTTTTCAGTCAGGTACCCCCATTTTTTTTTCTCATCAAGCGCATGGAAGTATTTTACCTTTATTTTTGTCATCCGGGGAGAGCCGCGTTCATAATACATCAGTAATGGCTGTACCTTCTTTTACGGAAGGAGAAATCAATGCAATGTTTACTATTGAAGATATTACTGAATTGTCTCATCAAATAAGCGAGCAGAAGCGGTTGAAAGGATTAGCTCTTCAGGAAATAGAACGTCGGAAACTTATTGAAAACTCATTTTTGGAATCGGAGTTCAAACTCAGGGAACTCAATGCTTCGAAAGATAGATTCTTTTCTATTATAGCCCACGATATAAAAGGACCAATATCATCTTTCGTTATATTATCGGAGCATCTTTTCAGACACTTCACTGAATTGACCGAAGATGAGCAGGTCGATATGCTGAGCGCTATGTATTCCTCTACAAAGCAACTCTACAATTTATTAGAAAATTTATTGGAATGGTCGAGAATACAGATGGGTATCATTCAGGTAATGCCACTTGTTTTTAAAATTCATGAAGCTGTAGCCGCAAACATAACAATGCTGCAGCCCAGTGCGTTATCGAAGAATATCTCAATAACTTCACTTATCCCGGTTGATTCAACAGTGTATTGCGATTCGCATATTTTCAATTCTATAATTCGAAATCTTTTAACAAATTCTATCAAATTTACTCATCATGGTGGGAAAGTTATTATATCGAGTAGTGAAGTTGACAATATGAACGAAATTTGTGTGGAGGATAACGGCGTTGGAATCCCAATGGGGGCAATTAATAAACTATTTCGGTTGGATGAGAAATATTCCACTTTAGGAACCGATGATGAAAAAGGAACAGGATTAGGCTTGATTTTATGCAAGGAATTCGTTGAAAAAAGCGGTGGGAGCATCAGGGTAGAAAGTGAAGAAAATTCAGGTAGCAGGTTCATAATTCAGTTACCTCTTTGGAATCCGATTCTGTTAATTGATGATTCATCGGATTCCTGATTATTTTCCTATGGTTGAAAACACAGTCCGGTTTTATTAATGAGTAAAAAAATAATTATTATAGGAGGAGGAATAGCAGGAATATCCGCTTCGCTTCAATTAGCCCGGAATGGGATGGATTGTACATTAATTGAGAAAAAAAGATTCCTCGGTGGAAGAGCTTATTCAAACAAAAATATCAGTACCGGTGATTTGATTGATAATGGTCAACACGCTGCTGCAGGCGCATATAGTGAATATTTTAAATTACTTAAAATGTTGGAAACCGATTCAAATTATACCGGCAGGGAACTAAGGGTACCATTCATCGATGAACAGGGACGGAAAACGGTTTTGGATACTTCAATATTGCCTGGTTCTGCAGGAATGGCGCTTGGAATGCTGAAATTGGGGGGACTTTCAATTACCTCGAAATTAAATTTTATCAGATTTTTATCAAATGTGAGAAACAATAAAATTAAACCGGATGGACAAAGCGCTTATGATTTACTAATTAAAAATAAACAATCCGGCGATATCTTGGAAAAATTCTGGCATCCGGTGATTTTATCAGCTTGTAATGCTAAACCACATAATACGGATGCAGGTATATTTATAGAAATGTTGCGTCGTGCTTTTTTCGGTTCAAAAGAAAATGCGAGATTGATGTTTTCAAAAGTTCCCCTTTCCAAATTATTGGAAAAATTCGAAGAAAAATTCAACCTTCGGAATGGGAAATTACTATATTCCTCAGGAGTGGAGCAAATAATTATTGAAAATGGAAAAGCCGTTGGGGTAAAGCTGAAAACAGGCGAAGAAATTAAAGCTGATAAGGTTGTAGCTGCCGTCCCGCCAAAGAGTTTAAGCTCGTTGCTTCCCCAATTAATTATCGATAATCATTTCGGGTATCTTTCTCAATTTGAATATTCTCCCATTGTTTCGATATTTTTTTGGACAGACCGCGAAATTACAGACGAAATTTTCGTTGCGCTTTTAGGTAGGAAATTGCAATGGCTATTCGCACTCAATAAAATTCATAAAGAACCGAGAAGTTCTGAATTCCCTTATCTATATTCTGCTACAATCAGCGCTGCCAATGATTTGATAAATATTCCCGATGAGACTATCAAAGCAATTTGTATTAAAGACTTGAGTGAGATATTCGATAAAATAGCGGATGCAAAAATTTTGAATATTAAAATAATCAAAGAGAAATTTGCTACAATTCTTATTAATCCCAGAGCAGCCAGGCTAAGACCCAACGCCGAAACCGGAATAAAAAATTTATTTTTAGCAGGTGATTGGACAGCTACCGGTTTACCTGCTACTATGGAAAGTGCAGCCCTTAGCGGTACATTGGCTGCTAATGCGGTTTTGAAATCCTTTTAATTTCATATTTCAATTGAAAATGAGTGAGTGTAAACTCATTAAATGGAAGAATGTCATTCAGAACGAAGTGAAGAATCCAGAAATCGCATTGGGACTGGATTCTTCACTTCGTTCTGAATGACATTCTTTTTGTTTTTTTACCAGCCTTATTAGCTGATTTGAAAAATAGTTGATTTAAATAATTTATCAGAAACTTATTATCATCAAATCACCGAATGAATAACGGTTGTAACAACGCCCCAAACCTCAAAATTCATTTCCTGGGTAATTTCAATCGGTTTGTATTTGTTGTTTTCCGGTAACAGATATATTTTCTTTTTAACGAAATGCAAACGCTTGACAGTTAATTCTCCATTGATGACAGCAATGACGATATTACCGTCCTTAGCCTGAAGCGAACGGTCGACAATCAATATATCCTGGGAATAGATACCGGCATTATTCATAGAATCACCGGTTACCCGGACAAAAAATGTTGCAGATGGATTACGAATCAGGAATTCATTCAAATCAAGCCGCCGCTCTAAGTAATCGTCTGCGGGTGACGGAAATCCGGCAGATACGGATTCCAGAAATAATGGCAAATATATAGATTCTCCTTTTTCCGGAAGAAATATCTCTTCTACAACAACTTGATCAGCAGCGTTGGTTGGAATAAAAGTATCAGGTTGTTTTTTCATATTGATTTAAGAATAAAATGAAACTTACTAAAAGTTTCAATTTATGTCATTCCTTATTTTTCGGGATATACATAACATTCAATACTTTTAAAATTATGTAATATTTTCATTTTTTCTTTATCGGGGAAATAATTATCCCATAACTTAACAATTGTTATATGTGGTAGTTCGTATATACTATCAGGCAGCTTAAGCAACCGGTTATTATTGAGAATTAATTCCCGTAGTTTTTGTAACAATCCGATAGAATCAGGTAGTGATGTCAGTTGATTATTACTTGCTCTCAAGATAATAAGGTTTTCCAAATTTCCGATTAGTTCCGGTAATTGCGAAATCTGGTTGCCGGTGATTTCCACCCTTTGGAGATTTATCAATCTGCAAAGTTCATCCGGCAGGCTTCGGAGTTGGTTTCCCGAAAGATATAATTCCCTTAGGGTTTCTACTTTACCTAATTCGGCTGTAAGATGGATAAGCTGATTATCCGATATAGCTAACTTTTCGAGTTTTTTTAGCTTACAAATTCTTTCGGTTATAATTGAAATGTGATTCGAATCCAGCTCGAGAGTTTTAAGATTTTTTAAATTGCCGATTGCTTTAGGTATTACCTTAAGCCTGTTTACTTCAATTTTCAGGAATTGCAGATTCTTAAGATTACCTATTTCTTCCGGAATTGATTCCAATTTATTATAGGACAAATCCAAAGATTGCAACCTTTTCAAATCCCAGATGAATGTGGGTACTTCCTTCAATCCAAGATTATTGAGAGATAATTGATATACCTTAGTGGGATTGTTTTCGGCTTTTTCCAAATCCGTGAAAACTTCTTTGGCAGCTAAATCCGGGGGACTAAGCAATCTGGGAGTTATTCCGGAAAGAAGAGATTTACGAAATGATTTCAGAAATTTCAAAATTATTTTTCTGAAAAAATACATTTGGTCCTTGCCGAATAGTCAAAATTCAATTATTGTATAATACCAAACTTTAAAGGGAAATGCCATTTCAGCCAATGGAACTGTGTGAAAATTGCAAAAATTTGTAATGTCATTCTGAACGCCAAAATACGTAACTTAATAAAAATATGCAATGACAAATTCAAGAAAAATCCCCCCTACCCCCCTTTTTCAAAGGGGGATGAAAGAATGTTTTTCTTATCCCCCTTTGAAAAAGGGGGGTAGGGGGGATTTTTCTTAGTATTAAATGCTGCATATTTTTTGAATTTATAAGTCGTTCAAAATAAAGGTTAGAATTTTTTGTCATCTTTTATTTTTATTAATTCCATTATTTTGGCGTTCAGAATGACATTCTTCTTGACTTTTCACACAGCCTCATTCACAGAAATGACATTTTACAAAAAATCATTTTATCAAATAATAATAATTTACTTACCATCATTGATAATAAAAGGCACATTACCTTTTCCGCCACCAAGAACGATAATTTTTGAATTCGTTGAGTTGACAAGTTCTTTCTGTACTTTAATCATCTCAAATTGTAGTAGTTTATCAGACAATCCGGAATTGACGATTTTTTGTGCATCTGCTATACCTTGTGCTTCAACTCTTTTGCGTTGTGCTTCCTGATGTTCCTTTTCCAATACGTATTTCATTCGTTGAGATTCCTGGTCGGCGGTAATCTTCCTTTCAATACTTTCTTTAACCGATTTTGGCAGATTTGTATTCCGAACCAATATATTTTCAAGCTGGAATCCGCGAATTGCAAAATCCTTATCGATTAAGTCTTTTATTTTTGTTTCAAATTCCTGCCGTTTGGAAGAATAAAGTTCAATTGCATCAAAAGAAACCGCGCTTTCCCGAATCCTGGTACGTACCATAGGGCGTATCACTTTATCCTGGTAATCCATTCCAATTGTTTGAATAATAGCAGGAGCGTCCGTAGGAAGCACTTTAAAGAGTACAGTTAAATCAATCGAAACCTCCAATCCGTCCTTGCATAATACCCTGATTGCATCATCACCTATCTTTTGTCCTTCATCATGAACACTGGACATTGTATAATTTTGAGTTTGGATGGTCATAATTTTAACGTCAACCAAAGGATTAATAATATTTAAGCCTTCGTATATAACATTACCCTGTACTTTTCCGAAAAGTACTAGCACCCCGATTTCTCCCGGATTGATTTGTTTGAACGAACTAATTAAAATTCCAACAACAACCAGAAAGACGCCTGCAAGTTTAAAAATAGATTTGAATTTTGACAATCCGCTTACTTGTTTCGATGCCATAATTCCTATAATAAAAGCAATTATTCCGAGAACGATAAAAAACATAATTTTACTCCATAAATGATAAAAAATTTTATTTTATTTTATTAATTTCAAATAAACTTTTTAGGTTATTAGGCTTTTAGCTTATTAGCCTTTTAGGTTTTTAGGAAATTTAACAGCCTAAACACCTACAACCTAAACACCTACAACCTAAACACCTACAACCTAAACACCTACAACCTAAACACCTACAACCTAAACACC
>JAERMQ010000074.1 GCA_016844745.1 Ignavibacteria bacterium
TGGTTTGCCATAAATCCTCCAAAGTTTTTATGACAAATATAACACTTTTATTTATCAGATGCAAATATATTATTTATTATAGGAAAGTATACTTAACAATAGCCAAATGAATATACGCATCGTCGGTAATGTAAATGAAGGTTCCGTTATTTGCCCTGAGTATTAATGCCAACATAATTGAAAGCAATATAAGTAACAAAGAAACAGGAGCTAAAAAATTAAGTTTTGAAGAAATATTTTTTATAAAACTAAATAATTTTGATTGGATGTTTTTATTCATATTGAATTTAATTAAATATGAGTATATTATTTCCTTTTATTTCTCACCGGACAGAAGATTATATTTTTGATAGATTATTTTACAACAGCCAGCACTTTTATTTGATGGAAAATACCGGAACGCATTTCGCAGAAATATATTCCCGGTGCAAGATGATTTGTCGTATGCGATTTGAAATATGTACCCTTATTCTTTCTGCCTCCATCAATGGTTTCTACATAATTACCATAGGAATCATAAAGTGAAATTTTGAAATCTGTCTCGAAGGTAAGACTATATGATAATTCAAATGATTCCGTTGCAGGATTGGGCATTGGGTCGAATAAAGCGAATTTCTGTGAGCTATCGGGAAAAACTATAAATTGCAATCCGCAAACGGAATCGAGAGTAACCAATCCATCCGATTCGGTCAAATCATCAGGTAAATCCAGAACTTCGGGGCATCTCCCGTCACCGAAACGCGGATTGGAGAAGGATAATTGAGAATTGAGCCGTTTGCCGATATATGTCTGAAATTTTAATAATATTAGTGTATCTCTTCTTGCAAGATAAGCATTTGTCTGCATCCGGATTGAAATTGCTAACTTGCCTTCATTATCCAGCAAAATGGCATCTGCAAAAGATGCTTCGGAAGCAGTGCCTACGGTGTATCTGTCAACAAACTTTAGTATTGAATTATCGAAAGTAAGAGTATCATCGAAAGTCCTGGCGAATTGTGCATTGCCATCCTTAACGATAATCGGAACGAAAATTACATTGCCGGGTTTTACCCTGATATTTTTAGGAATTTGTAATTTAGTTAATCTTGGCGGTAAGCTAACAGCAGTTAAAAATAATGTAACCGTATCGTTGGGCGCTACGGCGTTGGTAGCAAACTTCATAGAGGCAAAATATTGAGCAGCATCTGTCGGACTAAAAGTGCAGGAAAAAGAACTCGAAGAGCCGGCGTTTAATTCGAAGCCTTTTTTTATATTCGCTTCGATTGAAAAATTTTGTGATGGTTCTATATCAACGGATTTGACGACAAGTTTTTCATTGCCGCTATTAGCTAAAAACACCATTGCTTCGCTATTAGAGTAGCAACCTGCTTTTTCATTAACATAAACATTGCCGAAACTCAGGGTTTTACTCGGCAGGCTGAGCAATGGCTGCAGGGCTGTTCCACGAATATAGAAGGTTATGCGCTCTGCAGATGGTGGAACAGATTTAATCCCTCGTTTTTTCAAATCGCTGTAGATGACATACCGGTTTAAGAATTTTCCTTTTACTTCAGGCTTGAATTTAATTTCAAAAGTATCGGTCGAGTCCTTTTGAAGATGACGCCCACCCGACAAAAAGGGTTGCGAAAGTTGAAAGGATGCATCGACAATATCAAAATTCTCATGATATACTTTTTGAGAATCGCATCCGAAAGGCAGGAAGCTTCTATTTTTAATAATACCTGTAATTGTCTTTTTCGTCCCAACGCGAATATCACCAATATCGAAAGTGTCTTTTCCATCCCCACTGACAATAGGAACGGTAGCAGATACTAATTGCATATTCTGCTGAACCCTTACACCTCGTAGAATTACTGTTGCCGAATCAGTTGTACCAACAGTTGGTTCGAAAAATAACCGGAATTCAGCAGAATCCAGCCCAGTTTCGTTAACCGGCGAATATGCAATTTCCCATTCATAATCATTTTTAAGTTTTGATGGAAAAACAAAAGGGGGAGTCTTTACTCCACTAACTGAAAAAACTGTCGGATAAGTATATTCCTGCAATTTCTGTCCCGTTGTTTGTAAATTGGTTTTCCAGACATTACGAACTTTCCAAGCTAATTTAAAGGAGGGCATTTCATTCTGGCAATAGACTGAATCGAAGTCGAGAATATCGTCGTAGCCGTCAATATATTTTTTAGTTTTACGGGCAATTACTGTATCTTCGAGGAAATAGCAAAAATCATTAACCTGAGCACCATTAATCGAGCTGTCATAAATCCCCATTCTTATTAAAGCCTTTTTGAATTTCCCTATACTAGTTTCCTTTGGAGTATATAATTTTTTTATACTATCAGTCCTATTTGGTAAAATATATAAATAAGTTAATTCCGTTTTTTCAAATTCGCTATTTTGTCCATCATGACCAGGTAGCTGCCAGACAGAATAAGTATATGGTGATGTGAACGAATCACTTGAACCTATCATTAAGGTAACATCACCGGTATTTTGAATGTAGAAGTATTCAATCAACGAATCCGATTCATGACAAAGACCAAAATCGACTGTTTTATTATATTCTTTTTTATTAAAGATTTTGCCGGATGCACCTGCTATTGCAGATTGTGAGAAAATAAATAAAATAAATATTATAACTAATGAGAGAAAAATAATTTTATTTATATATTTTGTTTGAAATATCATAATTTTAAAATTTATTACATCATAGAAATAAGACATCCGAATTAATCTTTTATTGTAATTTACTGCGACTATGCTTTGCCAGATACTTGCTTATTATTGAACCTATTAATTCCTTAGGAGGAATAGCAAACAATTCAATTTTATATGAATTATCAGTATATTTATAGAAATATGTCGTTAATATCGATATAGGGAACATTAATGGAATCCATAATCCTACTCCGACTAAGTTGTTACCGACAAAGGTATTAAAATATGTAGTAATCAACATTGAATAAAATGCAATTTCAAGCAAAACTTTGAAGTCATCCGGTATATGTTTAAATAATTTCGGAAAAAAGATAAATTTTGATAATATTAATATCAAACTTAATAATAATCCGGCAATTCCTATAAATCCGAATATCCCCATTTCCGATAAGGCACAAAGAACGCTATAACTGCTGAATGTTACTAATTGATTTGTCTGAAGTGACGTTAAACCTAAACCGCAGCCTAAAATTGGAAATCTTTTCCATAGGGATATGGATTCGGTTATATTTGATGCTCGCATGTGGAATGATTCTCCTGCTATCTCCTCTCCTTTGCCTGATTTATCAGGATTTGTGATTCCGGTAACACGCGTAACGAATAAATCATAAACGCTCATATTTGATATATTTTCTATTATCCTGTCTGTTATATATAAAATAGCAAAGGATATTATAAACATTTTTATAAGAGTAATTATTTTTCTCTTTTTGCCAACAAAAAGCATAGCTATTAATAACACTCCGATACCCGTCAGACCTGATAATGAAAAAGCAAGGAATAATCCAATAACAGCTAATATTATCAAAAAGTAAGTAAGGAACTTTGACTTTAATAAATTTTTACGACCATGCATTATCGGAACTAATAAATAAATCAGGATACTAACATTAAATCCGGCATAAGCAGACGGTTCAAAAAATACGGATGTACCACGGAAGAAATTTGCATAATTTAAGCTTAATTGAGATACTTCACTTTGTGCATAACTCATTCTTAAACTCATATTTAAATTGGAAACTGTCAGCCATGCCAATGGCAGTCCATAAATCCGTGCAAATAACTGGTAAATGCCGAAAAGGTTCACAAACAATGATAATACTATCATCATTTTAATGACTCCATACCAAATTTTTTCATCCAATGGATAAGTCAGGCAAATTACGGCTATAAAAATTAAAAATAAAAAATGTGAAAATGTTTTGAAGTATTGAATCAGCATAGCACTCTGTGTTGTTAATAAAGGTGTAATCCCACATAAAAATGCCGAAATAATCAGGATAATAAAAAACAATAAAGTGCTATTCCAATTTATTATTAATTTTTCACCGTCATAAAAAATCTTTTTCAAATATGCTAAATAAAAAATAATCATTAGAACTTCCATTGGAGTAAAACTATGAGTCCCAAAAGAAAATACCGATAGAAGTTCGAAACAACTAAAGAACAACATTAAATAAACGATTATTTTCATCTTTACAAGTTATAAATTATAAGTTATGAGTTATAAGTTATGAGTTATGAGTTATGAGTTATGAGTTATAAGAAACCATCAAATACTAATAACCTTTAACCATTAACCATTAACCATTGACCATTGACCATTGACCATTGACCATTAACCATTGACCATTGACCATTAACCATTGACCATTAACCATTGACCATTAACCATTAATTCAAAATTACCACATTTTACCTGTTTTTAAATGATTCATTTCAAGCTATTTTTCTTTAATACCTCAATTCCTCTTCTTTTAACCGGAGTGCCGGTGAAAATTTCGACGAACTTTTCATCATCCATAGCCATTATTTCCTTATGTGAATAAGACGATTTTATCCTCCGTAAATTTACAGCTTCAGGATTTACTTTTCCGAATTTAATATTCCAGGGGCAAACTTCCTGGCATATATCGCAGCCATAGAGCCAACCTTTCTTATTTTCCTTAATATCCTCAGGGATATCCCCTGTTTTTGGCGCTTCTGTCGTCCAATAAGAAATACATTTATTAGCATTAACGACCCCTGGCTGGACTATTGCCGAGGTTGGGCAGGAATCCATACATATGTTACATGTTCCGCAACTATCGACTGCGGGACTATCGGGTTCAAACTCTAATGTTGTTAGAATAGTCCCCAAAAAGAGCCACGAACCGCGCTCTTTACTAATTATGATTCCGTTTTTGCCCTGCCATCCTATTCCTGCCTTAGCGGCTAATGCCTTCTCCATAATGGGACCTGTATCGCTGTAAATACGGAATTGAGCTTCCGGCGCATACTCTTTGATTTTCCGGGCAAGGGCTTTTAGCTTTTGAATCATAAATTTATGATAATCACGAATTTGTGCATAACGGGATATTTTCAATTCACCGTGTTTGAAATCCTCACCTGTATAATAATTAAATGCTGTCATAATTACGGTTTTTACGCCGGGAAGAACTTTACTGAGATACTGTCTTTTCTCAAGTCCGTTTCTCAGATATTCCATAGTAGCATGATAACCGAGTTCGAGCCAATTTTGGTAAACTGTGAGATTTTCTGCAGGAACCGATGGGCTGGCAAATCCGATTTTAAAAAAACCAAGTTCTTCCGAAAATTTGATTATTTCTTCTTTACTCAATTCCGGCATTAGTTCTCCAGAGAGGAATTTCGAAATGAGGTTGCTCGATATAAATTTCGCCTTCACTTTCAAATATCTCAAAAGTAGTCAACCTGCGAATACCCTGATGTTTATTTGTATTCTCGCCTGTTTCGAGCGAAAATTCCCAGCCGTGCTCAGGGCATGTAACATTTATACCATCGAGTATCCCTTCGTGGATGCGGGCTGCGTGGCGGTGCGGGCAAATATTCCCTACGCAGAATAATTTTCCATCAATCCGAAAGAGAGCCAATTGAAAATCCTCATCCTCGGCGAATGTGATTAATTTTCCTTTCTTTTCATAAAGCTCTGCCGACTTGCAAATGGTTATATACTCTTTATCGTAACTATTTTCTAATACCATATTCAAATGTATTTTATTATAAAAATCGAAATTTAATCAATAAGTATAAATTAAAAAACAATTCAATGTATCATCATACAAAAAGAATAATTCAATCAATAAAAAATAAATTTTTTTCTTCCAAAAATAATATTTATTTTACTTCATTCATTTTTAATAATCTTGTGAAATTTATTATGCTTAAATATTTTTATTTAATTGGTCTTTTTATAATTTTTATATTTCAAAATATCTACTGTCAAATTTCGCAGGAAGATAAAATTACTGCTACAATTACCGGCTCAGTATATAACTCTATGACTAAAAAGCCTGCAATCGGTATAACTATAAGGTTGCTCGGTACAAACTTAGGTGCATTTTCATCAAATACTGGCAGTTTCAAAATATCAGGTGTAAAACCGGGTGTGTATTCACTTCAATTTACCGGAGTCGGTTATTATACTTATATTAAACCGGATATTGTTGTTCTTTCAGGACATTCGGCAGAAGTAGAAGTTGAATTGGCAGAAAAGGTAATCCAGTTAAAAAGTGCAGAAGTGAAAGCCGGTTATTTTATACGTTCTACCGAATCTGTAACAAGCCAGCAGACTTTAGGAAGGGAAGAAATTCGCCGAGCTCCAGGAGTGCAGGAAGACGTTATTCGTGCAACTTCCCTGTTGCCCGGAGTTGGCGTTACTCAAGCCGGACGTAATGATTTGGTAGTTCGTGGCGGAGCGCCCTTCGAGAATTTGTTCATTGTGGATAATCTTGAATTTCCCAACCTGAATCATTTTGGGACACAAGGCTCATCGGGTGGTCCGTTAGCGCTGATTAATATTGATTTCGTTAATAATGTTACCTTTTCATCAGGCGGATTCTCATCCCTGTATGGAGATAAAGTTTCTTCAATTACCAATATTTCACTTCGTAACGGTAATAGCGACAGGATGTCGGGTGAAGTAAATTTATCGGCCACCGGCTTTGGCGCTTCAATCGAAGGACCAATAACCGATGGAAGTTCATATTTATTTTCTATCCGGCGCAGCTATCTTGATTTCATTTTCAAAGCAGCAAAATTTTCATTTATTCCAGAATATTGGGACTTGCAAGGCAAAGCCAACTGGAAGCTCAATGAGTGGAATAATATCTCTTTTTTATTCATAGGCGCTTTGGATAATGTAAAATTAAATAATGAATTACCGGATGACCGTTACAAAAACAGTATGGTAGCCTCTCCAATGCAGAATCAATATTTCACGGGAATAACCTGGCAGACTGTTTTCGTCAATGGATATGGGAAAATTACTTTGGGCAGGACTTTTACATTTTTCAATACAACTCAAAATGATTCACTTTTAATTCCGATATTAAAAAACATTTCTTATGAAGGTGAAAATACGTTAAAGGTATTTTTTGCTTTTCGCCTTCTGGATAATTTCGAACTGGAATTCGGCAATCAGACTAAATATGCTTCCAATTTACAATATGAAATTGAAATACCAGCTTATTTACGTACTGATAACTTAGGAATTCCGAAGGGTTTATCTGTCGATACAAGCTTTAATTGCTTAAAAAATGCAACTTTTATCAATATGTCTGCATTCATGGGGCAATTCAAATTTACATTCGGAGGGCGGATGGATTATTTTGACTATACAGACTCAAAAACCGTGTTCTCCCCCAGGTTATCGATTACTTATGATGTTAATCCGGTCTCGTCCATAATATTCAGCGCAGGACGTTATTATCAATCACCATCATATATTTGGCTTATTGGAGGTTCAAAGAATCTGCAACCAATTTGCGCAGAACAATTGGTTATCGGTTACGACCACTCACCTATGGAAGATGTGAAAGTGCAATTGGAAGGATATTACAAGCGGTATTCGGGTTATCCGGCACGTGTTTATCGTCCGCAGGCAGTACTGGCTCCTTCGGGATTCGAGAATATTGCATCTGATATTCCCTATGGATTGGAGCCGCTCTCGAGCAACGCTACAGGGACATCGATAGGAATTGAATTATTGATTCAGAAGAAACTAAGCGAAATTCCATTTTATGGATTGCTGAGTTTATCGATTAGTCAAACGGAATTCACATCCCTCGATGAAGTTGTACGTAAAGGAGCTTTCGATTCGCGTTTCATATTTAATCTCGTTGCCGGGTGGCGCTTTGCAAAAGATTGGGAACTAAGCGGGAAATTCCGCATGGCGCAAGGATTGCCGACAACGCCATACCTTGTGAACGGAACGATGGATTATTCAAGATATAATGAAGGTGAAAGATTGGATTTGTTCCATCAATTGGATTGCCGGCTTGATAAAAAGTGGAATTTCGAGAGTTTGTCAATGGTGACTTATATTGATATTCAGGATGTTTATCGTCAGAAAAACGTAGCCGGATTGCAATGGGATTTTCGAAAAAAAGAGGTTGTAAAGATGCGGTCATTCGGTATTCTGCCGAGTATAGGAGTAAGTGTACAATTTTGAAAAATACTTGTAATTACACTTTTAAAGAAATAACGAACAAGGATTAACGATTTTCGATTTTAGAAGAAATAAAAAAATTGTAAAATTATTAAAACCTTATCCCATCCAATAACCTAAGTAGAAAATGAACACAGCAGCCCCTTTTAATCTTATTTTCCTTGTTTTCAGGCAGAAAATAAGGTAATGAGGTTGTTGGTTTGAGAGCTGTAATATTGCTATTGAGGTTAATTGTTTTGAAATATGGTTTATAATTTTTTTTTATCGAAAAATTATCAAAACAAATTCGAAATCAAAAATCATAAATCGTTTATCCTTGTTCTTAAATAAATTTTTTACTGAAATGCTGACTATTTACAAATATTTTTAAATTTTTTGAGACGTTTTCGCACTTTTTGTGTCACTGTATTTAGGAATGTGACAAATATTGGAAATGTTATGAAAAAATTGCTTCTACTTTTCCTTTGTATATTTACTCAGCTTCACTCTGAGACGTGTTAGGGGCAAGTAACATTAATTCCATCGAAAATCCCTTCGTGGATGTGGGCTGCCTGACGGTGCGAGGATATATTTGTAACTCAATATTATTCCCCCTGTATTCCTAAACAAAGCCAATTAAAAATCTTCATCTCCGGCTAAAGTTATTAACTTTCCCTTCTTTTCGTAAAGGTCTGTTGACTTGCAAACTGTGATATACTCTTTATTTATATTTTCTTCCAATACCATTATTTACGGAATAATAAAATAACAAAAGTTAAAAATAAGGAAAAATTTTTCTTTAAAAACATTTGATAATTATTCCTTAAATTTGTTTTTAATAAATAATTTATATATTATTTATTCGGAAAAAGATATAATAACAAATATTTTAATTATGAAAACTTACACCAAAACCGAAGCTAAAAAGGAAATCTCAGCATTAGTCAATAATTTTGAAAAAAATATCAGCTATTATAAAAGTAGTGATTATAACGAAGCTCAGGTAAAAAAAAGTTATATCGAACCTTTATTTGAGTTTTTAAATTGGAATGTATCTAATAAAGAATTAGAACCGGACAGGCAGGTATTTAATTACGAAGTAACAGGAAAGACTGGTTCTGATTATGGAAAAAGACCGGACTATTTAATAAAAATCCCGGATAAGAAATCAAATCAAATGAAAAGCTGCTTCTTTATCGAAGCAAAAAAACCGGTTTATGATTTGAAAACCACAACAAAATATATCCGTCAGGTTTATCAATATTCATATTCAACTTTAAATGCTTCCGAAAGTCCCAACAACCGGGTGAGACTTGCACTGCTTACTAATTTTGAGCAATTCAGGTTCTTCGATTGCCTCGACCCAACGCCATTAGACAAGAAATATGAAGAAAAATATGAAGCCTTCAATAAACATATAATCAAGGATTGGTCTTTCAAAGATTATATTGATAAGTTCGATGAACTGTGGGATTTATTCGAATATAACAACGTTGTCAACGGTTCTTTGGATAAATGGTATTTAACGGAAAAGCAAATCTCCGAAAACAGAATTACTCCCGATAAAAAGTTCCTCCAAGATTTGAAGACATGGAGAGTCGATATTGCGAAAAGTATGTATAAGAATGAACATACCCTTAGCGATTACCAGCTTACAAAAGCAACCCTGCTTTTCATCAACAGAATCATTTTCGTAAAAATGCTTTCCGATAGAAATATAGAGCCGGACTATCTTACCGGTATTTTGTCTATTTTAGGGAAATTCAATAAAACCGAAATTAAACTTTATGAGCAGTGCCAACATATCTTCATAAGACTCGACCATATCTACAACAGCAGCATGTTCAGGAAGGATGAATCGGATGAATTTGAAATTGAAAATAGAGTGCTAAGAACAATTTTCGAAGAATTAAAACCCCAACATTCAATTTATACCCTTGCAGCCATGCCGGTCGAAATAATCGGCAGTGTTTACGAACTATTCATAGCAGAGCAAATCGTTAAGAAGGGCAGTGGTATTAGCCTTATTCCAAAGTATGAAGATAAAAAAGCCGAGGGTGTTTATTACACACCTCGATATATAGTTGAATATATTGTTGACAATACTCTTGGTAAGAAGTTAGAGGAATGTAAAACGCCAGATGATGTAGCTAAAATCAAAATTTTAGACCCAGCCTGCGGTTCCGGCAGTTTCCTTATTGTTGCTTATCAAAAATTAATGGACTGGCATAAAAAATGGTTGCATGAAGAACTGACGAAATTCACAAAGAAGAAAAATGTAAGCCAGTTCAAGACAAAATTCAAAAAGGATGCAAGAGTAATTCATGTAGGAGGGAATGATTTTCTCTCCATACATTTATCGCACAAACTAAAAAGTGAAATTTTAACGAATAATATCTTTGGCGTAGATATAGACCCGCAAGCTGTTCTTGTTACAATGTTTAGTTTATCAATCAAAGCTTTGGAGGATTCAACTCACGATGAAGTCATTGAAGACAATACACTATATAATATGCCTGCATTACCGATATTAGAGAATAACATCAAATGCGGCAATTCGCTTATCGGAAGCGACTTTTATATTGAAAACCGGCTATCGCTATTCAATGAAAGGGAGAAACGAAAAATCAATACATTCGATTGGGATGGCAAAGACGGCTTTCCCGACATTATAAAGTCCGGTGGATTTGATGTGGTTATTGGGAATCCTCCATGGGGTCAAAAAGAAATGTATTTTAAGGATGAGGTAATTACTTATTTAAAAGAAATATATAAAATTTCAAGCATTGGTATAATAGATTTATTTAGATTTTTTGTTGAAAAATCAATATTATTATCGAAGAAAAACTCTTATTGGGGACAGGTTTTACCTGATATAATTCTTCTTAAAAATTATGCTTCGACAAGAAAATTCATTTTAGATAAAATTGAAATAAAAAAAATCAACCATTGGGGAATGGCATTTGAAGGAGTTAATATTGATGCCTGTACCATACTTGGTATTAATAAAAAAACCGATTATCAAAATAATATTGAAATTTTTATCAAGCAAAAAGATGATTTAATAATAAATTCGATTAAACAGGCTAAATTTCTAACGAATGATAATTATAAATTTAATCTGTTCCTGAATGAACGATCCGGTTCCATTATAAAAAAAATGAAAAGTTTTAGTTTATTTAGTGATTTTTTTGAACCACATGAAGGTATTCATTCCGGGAATATTCGAGACAAACTTTTTATTGATAAAAGCATTTCTAAGAATTGTAAAAAATTGATTTTTGGTCGGGATGAAGTTAAACGCTATTATTTGCATTGGAATGGAAAATGGGTTAATTACAACAAAAAAATTATTGATAAGGATAAAGGCGAATACGCCGGATTAGGTAAGGTTGAATATTTTGAAAATAATAAATTGGTGGTTCGTAGAACTGGTGATTTCATCTTAGCTAATATTGATTTGAACAATTATTATTTTAGCAATAATGTTTTTATTTGTCCACCAAAATCCAATTTACATTTAAACTTACTTTATATTTTAGGTATTTTAAATTCTAAATTTATTACATGGTTTTATAGAACTATACAACCTCGCAAGGGTCGTTTATTTGCAGAATTAAAAATCAATGTATTAAAGCAACTCCCAATCCGCAGTATCGATTTCTCAAACAAATCAGAAAAGGCAATGCACGACAAACTTGTCCGGCTCGCCCGGCAGATGTTAGAAAATCAGGAGTATTTCCACAATTCTAATTCCGAAAGCGACAAAAAACTATACAAGAATATAATTGACCGCTTGGACAAAGAAATAGATTCTCTTGTCTATAAATTGTATGATTTGACGGATGATGAGATTGAAATAATTGTTAATGGTTAATGGTCAATTGTTATTGAAAAAGGGACGAAAAAAAAATCCTATTATCAAGTAAATCATGGTTCAGACAATTAAACGAGTAATTTTTAAAGCTATTAACCTATTTTAAGAAATATCAGAGCAATATGTAATATAAATTCCAATTTCAATTGTCATAAATTAACAGACAAGAATGTCTGTTCTACTGAAATTTTATTATGTTAGACATTCTTGTAATTTTCATTGTATTTCTTAGTTTTCTTATAATATATTTTACGATTTTTTAATCCGCTACAAAATTTTTCTCGGGTATCGCTTCAAATAAGTATATCACCATAATATTGTTTTGAACTAACATTTTGAAAAGCAATAGATGCTATAACATATTTCAATTAATATCGACAAATAACATCCAATAATGACAATATTTTATTTGAAATGCTTAACAAAATTTTTTATATTTGTATTATAAATTTTTCTTTGATATAAACTTGGTAGGGTAAGGAAAAAATTTATTTGATAATAACAGTATAATATTTGGAAAAGAAAATTTATTATTTTAAAATTATAATTTAGGCAAGACAAATATCGAGTAAACTTATTATTCATTAAGTACAATTCAATGACTATACTACTCACTAAAATGGATTTGTGAAAATAATATTTGATAGACAAAGTATTTTTTGAAATTGAATATCAAAGAAGCTTAAAAAATAATATAAATTATGAAAGGAAAATTATGGCAGAGCCTCAATACTACCAATATTACAAAGTTATGAGCGATAGTAATGTCGATTTGGCTTTCAAAGGACCATTTTCACATGAGATATTATTAAGTCTTGCCGAAACATTAGTTGAAAGTATATCAAGGGAAAACGATACTGTAAATATTGCCAAAAAGGTTTTTGCAATTTTTGTAGAATTAACTCAAAACATACGCTTTTATTCTGCTGAAGTAATGACTTTCAAAGATAAAAAAGTTGGAACAGGCTTGATTGTTCTGCAGGAGCATGAAGACCATTTTACTATTCTTTCGGGTAATAAGATAAAAAACGAAAACGCTGTTAAAGTTTCAGAATATATTTCCCGCATAAATAATCTCGATAGAGATGAATTAAAGCAATTATATAAAAAGAAATTATCCGAAAAAAGCGATAATGAAAACAGCGGCGGAGTTGGCTTTATTTCAATAATTAGAAAATCCGGTAATAAACTTGATATTCAAATGGAACAGATTGATGATGAGTTTTCTTTTTTTGTTGTATCAACCAATATAGATAAGGAGTGAAACAATGGATAACTTAATAATAGAAAAAACAAAACATACTCTTGGTATTGATTTTAATATTGAAACGGGAAGATTTTTAATCGAAGGAAGGTCATTGCCTGAAAACAACGTTGAATTTTTTAATCCGATTTTCTCTTCAATAAACAGATATATCTCGGAAATAAAAAAAGAAATCATATTGGATTGTAAGATTGTGTATTTTAATTCCGGTTCTTCAAAACGATTTAACCAACTCTTCCAGATATTGGAGGATTATCATTCAAACGGAGGAAAAGTTACCGTAAACTGGTATTATGAAAGCGATGATGAAGACCAATTGGAAGAGGGTGGGGATTTCGCAGAAAATTTTACGATGCCGTTTAACCTTATTTCTTATTAGTCTTAGAAAAAAATTATGCAAATCCCTGAATATACATACGAAATATCGAATAAAAATTTTGATTTTTCGAAATTTGAGGATATATATTTATACAATAATTCTGAAACAATTTTAATAAAAACACCCGACAAAAGTATCACATCGCAATTGATACTTGAATTCTGCTGTCCCGAATTAGAAGAAATATATTGTTTAATTGATGAAAATAAAGATTTAAACCTAAATTATTGTTATCTGGAAGGATTTTCAATTTCAAATTACAGGAAATCGAGAAATTTACTTGAAAATGCACTAATTACTATTAAAAATTTCAGCGCTAAAAATGCTTTTTTTAATAAAACCAATGAGAATAACCTCAAAAGAAAGGTTCCACCAAATAATCTCGATATGTCATATATAAATTTTGTCGGGGATAATTTTCATATAAGAAACACAATATTCATGGAAGGAAATTTAAACTTTACAAACTCGATATTTAATGTTCCTAATATAAGAATTAATAAGTGCAG
This sequence comes from Ignavibacteria bacterium, assembly GCA_016844745.1. Classification (GTDB taxonomy): domain Bacteria; phylum Bacteroidota; class Ignavibacteria; order Kapaibacteriales; family UBA2268; genus JAERMQ01. The sequence goes on from JAERMQ010000074.1 coordinate 14,191, forward strand.
GACTTACGAAGGAAAAATAAATTTTTCTGATTGTAAATTCACGGATTGTGAATTGGATTTTTCCGAATCAGAATTTGGGAAAGGTGATAAATCTTTTGCAAATTCCGAATTTGGCAAATGCAGACTAAAGTTTATCGCCAGTGATTTTTCCGATGGAGTTTTAGACTTTTCATTTTCCAAATTCGAAAAAAGTGATTTTGATTTCCATCACGCAAAATTTAACAAGAGTAAAATTGATTTTTCGAAAGCGTCATTAGGCGCCGGCAATAAGGATTTTTCACATGTTGATTTTGACAATTGTGATTTATTTTTCCTTAATACAAAATTTAATGACGGAAATATATATTTTCACGGGTCAAAATTCATTTCCGGAGATATTGATTTTTTTAGGGCAAGATTTGGCGAAGGCATAGTAGATTTCTCATATATTCAATTTGGCAAAGGCGTAAAAAACTTTTCCAGCGTAAGATTCGGAGATGGGGATGTAAATTTTAGTAATACCGATTTTGGTTCAGGTGATATTTATTTTTCCAAATCAGTATTCGGAAAAGGAAATAAAGATTTTTCTCATGGAAAAATCGGTAAAGGTAAAATTGATTTTAATGAAGTTAATTTCGGTAATGGGATTGTAAATTTCTGTTACACAATGTTCGGAGACGGGCAGATAACTTTCCACAAAGCAATTTTTGAAGATGGGAGAATGGATTTTTCTTATGTAAAATTCGGTAAAGGAGATATGGATTTTTCTTATGTCGATTTCAAAAACGGAATTATTAATTTTGGGAATTCACTTTTTACACAGAATAAGATATCTTTCTATAATTCTATCTTGCCTGTTATTTCTTTCCAGATGTGTCAATTTAATAATTATACTGATTTAAGAGTGAATCGATGTAATATTCTTGATTTGAGTAACACAATTTTCCGGGATATAATCGATTTAAAACCGGATGGAATAGCATTTGTAAATATAAATCAATTTAACTTTGCAGAGGTTAAAAATTCCGGATTAATTTATATTGACTGGAAATTGAATAAAATAAAGCAGTCTATCATGGTTCAGGAAAATACAACGCTGCGCCAAAAAGCCGAGCAGTTCAGGATGTTGAAAGAAAATTTTCATCAAATCGGTCAGTATGATTACGAAGATGATTCTTATGTCGAATATAAAAGGATTGAAATTAAATCAGATTACATTAGTGCAGTAAAGAGAAATGATATTCTTTGGTTGAATAAACTTTCCCGGATTATTATCTATTTTTTCAAGTGGCTGGTATTCGACCAGGTTGGCAGGTTCGGCACGAGCCCTGTCAGAGTATTGAAAACAATGTTAGTAACCTTTTTGTTTTTTATTTTTTTATATTATCCATTGCAGGAAGTTCCTGATTTTGACGATAGGGGAATAAATGTAAAAGGAATAACTACCATCGAAGATGCAGCGTATTTTAGCGCATATAGTATTTTAATTATAGGTTATGATGACTACCATCCAAAAGGAATAACAGGATTTCTCTCGGTAGTTGAGTCTTTTACCGGGCTTTTTCTAATGTCTTACTTTACTATTGCTTTTGTCAGAAAAGTATTGAGGTAATTAATATATATCGTAAAAAGGAGGTATTATGTTTTCAAAAGAAATTTTTCACGCTTCCGGTATCCCTAACTTAGTTCAGGTTATTGATATTGAAAAAGAAAAATGTAAAAATTGTCATACATGTATCTCACTATGTCCGGTGAAATATTGTAATGACGGAAGTGGTGATTTTGTTGTTATCAATTCCGATACCTGCATTGGATGCGGTAATTGCTTAATGGCTTGCACTCATGGTGCAAGAAAATATCTTGATGACTTTAATGAATTTATGGAAGTTCTCAAATCGGAAGAAAAAATAATAGCTATCGTCGCTCCTTCGATTGCTGCTAATTTCCCCGGACAGTATTTTAATTTCAATGGATGGTTGAAATCTATTGGGATTGAAGCAATTTTCGATGTCAGTTTTGGTGCTGAATTAACAGTAAAATCCTATCTTGACATTATAGCTAATAAAAAACCGGTTGCAATTATTGCGCAACCCTGTCCTGCTATTGTTACTTTCATTGAACTTTACAAACCCGAACTTCTTGATTACTTAGCCCCTGCAGACAGCCCAATGCTGCATACGATAAAAATGATAAAGGAGTATTACCCTCAATATAACCAATCCAAAATAGCAATAATTTCACCATGCCTTGCAAAGAAAAGGGAGTTGCAGGAAACGGGATTAGGCGATTACAATGTTGGTTATCTTACGATTGACAAATACTTAAAAAATAATAGTATCAATCTATCGGATTATCCGAAAACCGATTTTGATAATCCTTCCGCAGAACGTGCAGTTTTATTTTCGTCACCGGGAGGTCTGATGAGAACTGCTGAAAGATGGGTTCCCGATATACGTGAGAAAACAAGGAAAATTGAAGGTGTTGCTTATATCTACCAATATCTCGACAAAGTATATGAAGCAATATTAGAGGGTAAAGGACCTTTATTAATCGATTGTTTGAATTGTGAACATGGCTGTAATGGCGGAACTCTAACTTTAAATAAAGATAAATCACTTGAAGAAATTGAATATTGGGTTGAAAAAAGAAATAAAGAAGTTCGGGATTTTTACGGGAATAAAAATCAGGAAAAAGCAGATGCTAAAGAGATTGAAGAAATAATAAATAGTTTCTGGAAACCCGGATTATATGACAGGAAATATATAAATAGGGTCAATAATGTAAAAATAAAAATACCTGATAATGAACAATTACAGGATATATTTTATAAAATGCACAAATATTCCGAAGAGGATATTTACAATTGTTCTGCCTGTGGCTACAACAAATGTGAAAAAATGGCAACAGCAATTTTTAATGGTTTGAATAAGCCTGAAAACTGTCATTTCTACTTATCCAAAGAAAGTGAAATTTCCCATAATGAACTTGTTCAATTAAACGATACACTCGAAGAAAAGGTAAAATCAAGGACTCAGGAATTAAGGGAAAAGAATGAATTAATTATGGATAGCATAAATTATGCTACCAGGATACAGAGCGCAATATTGCCGTGGGAGTCCAAAATCAAGGAAGAATTGAAGGATTATTTCATTTTATTCAAACCGAAAGACGTTTTATCGGGGGATTTCTATTGGTTCCATAATGTTAACGGAACGATATTTATTGCTGCCGTTGATTGTACGGGACATGGTATTCCAGGCTCGATGCTATCAATGATAGGCTATATGTTGCTAAATGAAATAGTAAAAGAAAAAGAAATTTATGACCCCGCTGAAATTTTGGGAAATCTCCACGAAATGACTCAATTGGTATTACATCAGCAGGGCGCTTCAGGAAAATCCGATGAAGGAATGGACATTTGTTTCTGCAGGATTGATAAAGATAAAAGTGAGTTAGTATTTGCCGGCGCCAGAAGGCCGCTTTATTTAGTTAGGAACGGTAAGCTGAATACAGTTAAAGGAGATAAAAAATCTATTGGAGGTTGGCAGATACATGATAAAATCGAATTCACCAACCATAAAATGAAACTCGAAAAAGGCGATATGATATACCTGACTACTGACGGTTTGCTGGACCAGGCTAATGAAAACTGGAAGCGGTTTGGCTCGAAGAAATTCAAAGAAATTTTGCCAAAAATTGCATCGGAATTCGTAGAGAACCAAAAGGAAATTCTAATGTATCAATTAGCACAACATCAGTCAAACGAAAAACAAGTTGACGATATAACCATTATCGGATTAAAGTTATAATTCTTCTTTTCTTTTTCAACAGGCTCTTAAGGGGGGTTCTAAAAATTGTCATTCTGAGCGAAGCGAAGAATCCAGTTTTCTTTAAAATCAACAAGATAGATTCTTCGCTTCGCTCAGAATGACAGTTTGAACCCACCTTAATATTATAACGGAAATGATGAGGTCAACTTATTTCAGGACAAGAAATGATTGATAATCCTTTTTCTATCTTACACCTTGCTCTGCTATAAACAGAGTACCGGCGTCGGCGTCGAGTTCCGCACGAACACCTATGGGAAGTGTTAATTGGTCCTGGGTATGTCCTATCATTAAGCCATAAATTACAGGAATATCCAATACGGAAAAATAACTATCAAGAACTTCACCCAAAGATAAATCCCAAACTGAACTTTTCGTTTCGCAATCGGCGCATCGTCCGAATACAATACCCTTAACTTCATTAAATATTCCGCCAAGGCGCAATTGATTCAGCATGCGGTCTATTCGGAAGGGTTCTTCGCTTACATCCTCCAAAAATAGAATTTTATCCTTAGCTTCAATTTGATACGGAGTACCCATAAGGGATGCTATTAAAGACAGATTGCCGCCAATTAGAACGCCAGATGCTTTCCCGCCCTTAATTTTTCTAACGGGATAAGATGAACGGAGATTGCTTTTGAAATCCGGATTATTGAGCATTCCCATTGGCTGCGCACTGAAAATCGCCCTGTGCATATTATCTGCAGTAAATTGAGTAAACGCAGATAGCATAACAGGACCATGAAATGTTGCTAATCCCGAAAATTTATTAATGGCAAGGTGCATTGCAGTAATATCGCTGTATCCTAAAAAAACTTTCGGATTATTCCTAATAAGCTCATAATCGATTTTATCAAGCAGACGTCCGCAGCCGTAACCACCTCGAATACAGAATATACCTGAAATGTTCTTATCTTCGAAAAAGGAATGAATATCATCTAATCTTTGTGCAATAGGACGGGTTTTATAGCCGTTCCCTGAAGAAACATATTTCCCAAGTTTCATTTTCAGTCCGAAGTATGACAATACCTCTTCGGCTCTTCCGATATCGTCAGGGTCTGTCACAGCCGTACCAGGAGCTATTACTCCAATTGTATCGCCTTTCTTGAGGGCTTCAGGAAAAATAATAGGGAGGTTTCCGACTTCGTTGGCTTTTAGTTTTATACCGGAACCACAGCAGGCAAGTGTGGCGGCGGCAGAAGTTATGAATGTTCTTCGTTTCATTTTCTTATAATCTTATTAAAAAACAGAAACCCCCTAACCCCCTTTGAAAAAGGGGGAATAAAAAATTCCCCCTTTTTCAAAGGGGGTTAGGGGGTTTCTCAGAACTTTCAATTACCAAAACATCTATTTAATTAAAATCAACTTAACAACTGTTGAAAAATTATCTATTTTAATCCGGCAGAAATATACTCCCGATGGTAATCCTTCGGGCTTCCATGAGATTTTATGCTCACCGGAAGAAAGCGTTTCAGGCATTAATAATTGTGTTTCCATTGAGTAAATATCACAAACCTCAATGTTAACTCTTGTCGGTACCACTAATTTAAAACCAATTTCTACTTCACGGTCGAATGGATTCGGAACTGCTGTTACACTCTCGAATGCAGAAGTTATTTCTTCAGGAACGGAATTGATACCTAATGTTGTGAATTCTCCAATTTCAGACCAATTTGACATTCCAATTTTATTGTATGCAGCAACTCGCCAATAATACTTCGTAATCGAATCGAGTTCCATAAAATCCCTTTGAGTTTCGACCACCGAATCAGCTTCGCGATTGGGATTCAGGAATACGTTATCTTTTGATAGCTGAATACGGTAAAACTCGGCGCCTTTTACCTTATCCCACATGAAAATCAGGTTTAAAGCCTGGTTCATTGCTTTAGGTGCAGGTCTTCTTAGATTGGGTTTTTGCAACATTGTCCTGAAAGTCCAGAAAGGCGACCATGAAGTAGGTTTCCCATTAATTTTTGTCCGGATTCGCCAGTAATAATCCTGATAATAATCCAGATTTTTAATTTCTTTGCTTTCAGGTGAAACGGTTGAATCATTTACGGTAAGGCTCTTGAATGTCGAATCTTTCGCAATCTGTAAATGATATGTTTTTACTGTATCATAAGGTGACCATTTGAAAATAATATCGATTGGTTGATTAAATGATTTATCAGGCGGATTAATCAAACTCGGTGGTCTTGTGGCAGTAGTAAATGACCAAGGTTCTGAATAAAAACTTGTACCATCATCATTATATGCTCTAACACGCCAGTAGTATTTTGTATCATAATCGAGATTAGGCATTATATGCAAATTTTTGTCTAAAGTCTTACCGTCAAAAACCATTTTTAATTGTGGGAAAGTAGAATCAGTTGCAATTTGGATATTGTATCCGAGCGCTGCCACAGAAGTATCCCATTCCATGGTCACAGTTGCATCCAAACCTATTGAATTATTCAAAGGCAAACGGAGTTTCGGCGGGGCAACCGATGTGTAAAACCTCCAGGGTTCCGACCAATCGCTAAAAGTTTGAAGTCCTTTAGCTTTAGCCCGCCAGAAGTAATAAGTCAGGTTTTTTAAACCTGGGACATTCACGGATGTATCGGTTAAATCCGATTTTGCGAATACAGGTTTGGCAAATCCAAAATCATCACTAACCTGGATATCATATTTTACGGCGCCATCAACCTGATACCAATAAAAATCACTTGTTATAGGCACTCCCCTTTTTTCTTTCTCAGGTATTCTCAGTACGGGTGGCGAAATAACCGTTTTGAAAGTAAATACCTGCGACCACGAACTCAATGCCGAATTTGATTTACTTCGAACCCGCCAGTAATAGGTTGTATTATATTCTAAAACTTTTTCGATACTTCGGTAAGTTGCCGATTGTGTCGTATATTCTACTCTTTCAGAAAAATCATTTGTCTTTGAAATTTCGAACTGATATAGCTCGGCTCTGGGAGCGACCTGCCATTTGAAAGTAGGATTTCTTTCAATACCGAAAGTAGCATCGGTTGGCGAAATAAGTTGAGGCGCTACCATTGCAGATGAAACAATTGACCGGTAAAGCACATTAGTAGTGAAAATCGAATATCCGTTCGGAGTGGAAGTGAACTGCCCGGGGTCGGCTGTTGTTATGCTCGGATTCAGGGAATCCCATTTTGTACCGTTGTTAGTGGTTCGATAAATCCCATAACCCCCATTCATGCCTGAGAATATATGACCGGATGTATTTACAGTCAAAGTATTTACATAGGGATATTGAAGATTAAAAGTATCTTTCTTTGATAGCCATGTAGTGCCTCTGTCTGTAGAGCGCATAATGCCTTCCCAGGTCCCTAAAAGAACATGTCCTTGCTGATTGAATGCCATACATTTAAGACCGGTAAAGGAGCCAAAGGGTAATAATGTATCCCATCTTGCACCGTCATTTGTTGAGCGGTAGAAACCCCAATAAGGTGAACCGAAGTAAATAGCACCTGTTGTGTCAACACCGGAAACACTATAGCCACTCATATCGTTTTTATTGCTTTGCCTCCATGTAGTACCGTTATTAGTTGTATAATGGATATATGTAACACCGGCATAAACAAAGTTTTTTGAATTAATAGCAATTGATACTATTGATGAATCTTTTAATCCGAATAAACTCCAATTAGTACCTCCATCCGACGAACGATAAAGCCCATCCTGTGCGCCGGCATACATATTATTCAATGAATCGAAAGCCAATGATAAAATTCTTTTTCCCGTCAATCCGGTCTGATTCCAGGACGTACCGTAATCTGTCGAGCGCAGAAGACCGGTGCTTTTACCACCGGCAAGCAAAACTCCTGTCTTACTCGATATAACGGTTGGCAGAGGTCCTAAATTTTGCAAACCTACTTGTTCCCATTGCTTCCCATTATTAGTACTTTTATATATACCATCGTAGGGCATTGCAGCAAACAATACAGAGCCGCCAGGAGCCCTACGAACGCTGGTAACGCCGCTCTGATACTTATTGGATGTACGCCATTCCTGATATATGTAATTGTCATAATACCACAAACCAAGCGCTCTTGTTGCTGCTACAGGCTCTTGTCCGTTTGCGAGCAAGCATAAAGAAGTGACATTCAAATCAGGCAGCTTGGTTGTATCGAACAAGTTCCAGTTATCACCCTTTGTTACCGAAAGCCAAATACCGCTGCCGTTTGTAGCCATGAATATTTCGCCGGTTGAATTAACCTGAAAATCATTAATGAAAAGATTATTCAGGCTGCCGCCATTTGATTTTCTCCACGAAGCTCCTTTATCAGTAGATTTATAAACTCCACTTCCCCAAGTGCCAGCCAGGATTTCCTTTTCACGGGTAACAGCTAATACCTTAATATTTTGAAACCAGAGTCCGTTATTTACAGAAATCCAGTCTATTCCTCGATTCGTTGACCTGAAAACTCCACTTCCATAAGTACCGGCAAAAATATCGCCATCGGGATGGATTTTCACTGTGCGGACAATTAAATTAGTAAGCCCATTATTTCTCTGATTCCATGTACCGCCTTCGTTCGATGAATAATAAACGCCACCGCCTTCAGTTGCTAAATATATTTCATTACCCGAATTAAAATCAACAGCATTAATAAACAAATCGTTAAGACCTGTATTCATATCAGTCCAGATATTACCGCCGTTAGTTGATTTGTAGAAGCCATCGCCCCACGTTCCAACGTAAATAGTATTATCTGTTTTTGGCGCTAAGCAAGAAATTTCTCCGCCATAAGGACCCTTTATCCTGCCGAAAAATTCCTGCGCATTCGATTGCATCAAAGCAAAGAATAAAAAAAAGAATGCCGACAATGCAATTGATTTTTTCATTGAGTAAGTAAGATTTTTACTCATAATATAGCCTTATATTTAATAATTAATAATTTTCTTTTTTTCTTATATATTTGGATTTTCCCAATTTTTTTATTGATACATTAAAATATTTATTGGTTTATTTTTTATTTCCCTCCAGATTGTCTTTTGATAAATAAGTCAATTTTAATTTGGAAATGTTGAAGCAAATGTTCTAAACTTAATATACCTACCTTCAATTTATCCCATTCAAGATAAAAAGCATATCCATGGAAAACATAATGTCTGAATCTTCTTAAAATCGAAAAACCTTCTTTATTTTTAGCATCAAAAAAAACAGGTAAACCTTCCTTGCCAATATCTGAAAACCATTGGAACAATTCAATATGAGATTGTTCTCCAGACGGTAGAGTTATTTTTTTAAATTTACAAATACGTTTCAATGTATTTTCTATGCCGTTATAAAATTGCGCGAGCATCAAGGCAGCAGCAGATACTTGATAAATATCTGCTTTGTTGTCTTTAACAATAAATATTAATTTTGATGACTCTTGCTCAATTCTTTTTAAATTGGATAATTCAAAATCAATATCATTAATAAGTTCAGATAACTTCATAGATAACTTTGCCTTTTCTTAAAACTATTTCAGAAAAAGGATTATCTTTTGTTAAAGGAACAATATCAACAGATATATTCAATTCCTCTTCAAGTCTCCCGGCAAAAGAAAATATTTTCATTCCATCAAGGTTACAAGCTAAATCTATATCATGTGCATTTTCAGGACTATCAAATGCAGATCCGAAAAGAACTAACTTTTTTATATCATATTCTTTAGCTGTTTGAATTATTTTTTCAATAATTTCGCCTGTAATCCTCATTTTTCTTCTTAAATTATTTCTAATAAATTTTTAACATCACCTAGATAAATATATTCATATTCATCTTGGGCTTCCAATCTGGGAAGATTTACGGTTACAAGTAAAGCTTCCTTATATTCAATTACTTATTTGTCTATTCAAATAAACGAAAATATGTCCTTTTTATTAGAATTTAGTTTATTTAATATTTACTAATTTAATTGCTTCCTTAAAACCATTGAACTCGAACCGGCAGAAGTAAATACCCGAAGGCAATTCTGTGGGTTTCCAACTCAATTGTTTAAGCCCGGAATCATAGCTCCCATTGCATAAAACCGATACTTCACGTCCGAAAATATCATAAATTCCAGCTTTTACAATCATTGGTATTGGTAGTGTAAATCTTAATTCAACTTCATTTTCGAATGGATTCGGAACTGCGGATATACTCCCAATTGTCATTAATATTTCTTCGGGAACATAGCTTGGAGCAAAGGTTGTGAAAGCTCCGAATACAGACCACTCCGATACACTTTCCTTATTAAATGCTGCTACCTGCCAGTAATATTTTGTATTCGAATCGAGATTGGCAACATCCATTTCAGTATCTTTCACCGAATCTACATTTTTTACCAAATCGACAAATGCAATGTCTTTTCCAATCCTGAAATGATAAAATTCTGCTCCTGGTACTTTATTCCATCTCATGTAAAGAGTAAGAGGTTGTTCGACTGCATCCTGGGCTGGTGAATTGAGTTGCGGAGTTTGAAGAATTGTTTTCAATGACCATACAGAAGTCCATGAGGTGGTTCTGTTTGTAAGTTTAGCTGCAACCCTCCAGTAATATTGTGTAAAGTAGTCTAAAGTTGAAATTTCTTTAAATGTAGTTGTTAGAGTACTATCATTAAAAACGATATTATTAAACTGGTTATCCTTGGCTATTTGCAATTTGTAAAATTTCGCAGAATCTAGCTGGAGCCAGCTAAACAATAATGGTATCTTCTGGTTTTTGGAAGAATCAGCGGGCAATTGAAGTGTTGGAGCCGCAAGTCCGGTTGTAAAGCTCCATGCAGCGCTGTAAAAGCTCTGACCGTCATCATTGCCGGCTTTTACACGCCAATAATATTTCTTGTTGTAATCCAGATTAGGCATAATGTGAAACGTGCTTTCAAGTGACTTTCCATCAAATACCATGTGTAACTGGTCGAATGATGAATCGGTAGCAAGCTGGATATAATATTCCGTAGCGGCTAACACAGTATCCCACTGCATTTTAACTGTTATATCTATATCAGTCGATTTGTCGGCAGGAAGTCTTAATTTTGGCGGTGGAACGGCAGTCATAAATCTCCAGGGCAGGCACCATCGACTCGTGCCAAGCTTCCCAACCGCACGCGCCCTCCAATAATAATAGGTGTAACTTGCAAGGCTGTTAACAGTGCAGAATGTATCTGTCACTCCGGTTTTGGAAAATGTTTTTATTTTGAAATCCAATGCCGGTGAAACTTCAATTTCATAAGTTTTAGCGCTATCGACCGGATGCCAGAGGAAATCGGATATTATCTTAACTCCCCGCTTTTCATTTGCAGGAGTGATTAATACCGGTGGCTGCAATGTTGTTGTAAAAGTCGATAACGGTGACCATTCCGAGTAAGCACTATGAACTTTGGAACGAACCCGCCAGTAATATATTGTTGCATAATTAAGCGTAGATTCAAGAATATGAATTGTTGGAGATTTTGTAATAAATTCAATCCTGTAAGAAAAATCAACATACTGCGAAACCTCAAGCTGGTACATCTCAGCTTTTGGCGCTGTGGTCCAGGTAAGAGTGGCAGACGGATTTACTTCGATAGTTGTCGTACCGTCGGGAGGAGATAATAAAGTTGGCGGAACGAGCATGTTCTTATCAATAAAGCGGTAAATAGCATTAGTCGATAAATAAGTATAACCATCTTTTACCGAAGTTATATTTCCTGTTTCGCAAGCATTGTAGTTATTACTAATACAATCATATTTAGTAAAATTGGTTGATGTATGGTAAGAACCCGCCGGATAATTTATACCTACATAAATATGATTGGAGGTATTAACTGAGATAGCTTTAATCACTGGCGGATCGGGAAGTCCCAATTTGATTGTATCCGGATACCATGAAGTTCCTTTGTCGGACGAACGTATTATACCATCGTAGGAACCAATAAATACATTTCCCGAAATATTAAAGGCAATAGCATTGGCATCCTTCATTCCGGAAGAAATAGTTGTCCATGAGGTGCCTCCGTTTGTCGAACGTACGATAGTGTAGGTAGTCAGGGGCCAATTGGTAGCGCCACACATATAAATTGCGCCGGATTGGTCGATTCCTGATGCCATATAACCATAATCGGCTATTGAACCTCCTGTATCCCATGTTGCGCCTCCGTTCTTAGTATAAGCAACTTGACGATAGCCAGTGTATACATGATTACTCGAGTTAATGCTAATAGTAAATATAAATGAAGTCTCCAATCCGAATAAATTCCAGGTAGTACCAGTATTTGTAGAACGATAAATACCTTTATCAGTTCCTGCATACATATTATTAAGCGAATCGAATGCAAAACTGTAAATCGTATAGGTTGATAAACCGACATTTGCCCAGGAAGCTCCGTAATCAGTCGAGCGGAATACTCCATTCGGTTTACCGGCAGCAAGTAAATGACCGTTTTTACCTGCTACAAAAATCGACAAAGCGCCGGAATCTCTCAATGCTATGGGTTTCCATGTCTTACAGGTGTCGGTACTTAAAAATAAGCCATCATAAGGAATAGTTGCATAAAACTTCCTGCCCGGACTCATCCTAACGCAGGAAGCTCCTACTTTATTAATATCCTCCGGTTTCCTCCAATTCTGGTAGATATTTTTATCATAGCGCCAAACACCAGCCGAACGGGTCGATACAACAGGTTCCTGACCATTCGGCAACAAAAACATTGAAGTAATATTTAAATCCTTTAATGCAGATGTATCAAACTCTACCCAACTAATACCGTAATCAACAGAAAGCCAGACACCACTGCCATTCGTCGCCATGTAAATCTCTCCTGAGGAGTTATTGGCAAACTCCGAAATATAGAGACTTTTTAAACCGCCACCATTAGATTTAATCCATGACGCGCCTGCATCAGTAGAGCGATAAACACCATCGCCCCAAGTACCTGCCAATATATCGCCATTTTTTGAAAAACCGAATGTTCGTATATGTTGGTACCATAATCCTTTATTAACGGGGAACCAAGAGGTTCCTTTATTTGTTGACTTATACGCACCATAACCGTATGTACCGGCATAAAGGTCACCGTTTGTGTGCATTTTCACAGTGCGTACTATTGGATTGGGAATGCCTGTATTTCTTGCCTGCCAGGTAGTTCCATTATCAGAGGAAAAGAAAATTCCTGTTTCAGTTGATGCGAACAGATCGCCTGCCGAAGTAAGTAATATGTCATTTACATATAAATCGTTTAATCCTGTATTAACATTAGTCCAGGTCTTGCAGGTATCTGTTGTTTTGCGAATACCGTCGCCCCATGTACCAACGAACAAGGTGCTTTCGGATTTAATTACAAAGCATGTTAAATCACCGTAATACGGGCATTTTATTCTGCCGAATAATTCCTGTGCATTACACTGGGTAGCTGCTACAAAGATTAAAAGCAATACTACCAAAGTAATTGACATTTTAAATGAATAAGAAAGTTTTTTACTCATTATATTGCCTTTTATTTAATATTTAATAATTTTCTTTTTTATTTCATTAATATTAGCTTAATTGTTTCTCTAAAGCCATTGAACTCAAACCTGCAGAAATAAATTCCTGTAGGCATTTCTGCTGGTTTCCAACTGAATCGTTGCAGCCCGGAATCATAACTCGCATTGCATAGAACCGATACTTCACGCCCGAAAATATTGTAAATTCCTGCTTTTACAGTCATTGGTATTGGCAATGTAAAGCTTAATTCAACCTCATTCTCGAATGGATTCGGAACCGCCGATAAGCTACCCATTGCAACAATTATTTCTTCGGGAACATAGCTTGGAGCTATAGTTGTAAAGGCTCCGAAAACAGACCAGTCAGAAACTCCTTCATTATTAAATGCTGCAACCTGCCAGTAATATTTTGTATTCGAATCGAGATTAGCAACATCCATTTCAGTTTCTTTCACCGAATCGACATTTTTTACCAAATCGACAAATGCAATGTCTTTTCCAATCCTGAAATGATAATATTCCGCACCGGTCACTTTTTTCCATCTTAAATAAAGTGTAAGCGGCTGTTCGGTTGCGTTTTGAACAGGCGAAGTTAGTTGTGGGCTTTGAAGTATTGTTTTAAATGACCATATAGGAGTCCAAGATGTGGTTCTGTTGGTTAACTTAGCGGCAACCCTCCAGTAATATTGAGTATAGTATTCCAAAGTTGAAATTTCTTTAAATGTCGTTGTAAGGGTACTATCGTTAAAAACAATAGTATTAAACTGGTTATCCTTGGCTATTTGCAATTTGTAGAATTTCGCAGAATCGAGCTGCAGCCAGCTAAATAATAACGGTATTTTCTGGTTTTTAGAGGAATCAGCGGGCAATTGAAGTGTAGGTGCTGCTATACCGGTTGTAAAGCTCCATGCAGCGCTGTAAAAGCTCTGACCATCATCGTTACCTGCTTTAACACGCCAATAATATTTCTTGTTATAATCCAGATTCGGCATTATATGGAAAGAGCTTTCTAATGATTTTCCGTCAAACACCATGTGTATTTGGTCGAATGATGAATCGGTAGCAAGCTGGATATAATATTCCGAAGCTGCCAAAACTGTATCCCACTGCATTTTTACAGTAATATCAATATCTGTTGATTTGTCGGCAGGTAGCCTTAATTTTGGCGGTGGTACGGCTGTCATAAATCTCCAGGGCTGGCACCATTGACTCGTGCCAAGCTTACCAACTGCACGCGCCCTCCAATAATAATAGGTGTAACTTGCAAGGCTGTTAACAGTGCAGAATGTGTCTGTTACTCCGGTTTTAGAAAATGATTTTGTTTTGAAATCCAAAGTTGGTGAAACTTCAATTTCGTAAGTTTTTGCGCTATCGACCGGATGCCAGAGGAAATCCGATATTATCTTAACTCCCCGCTTTTCATTTGCAGGAGTAATCAATACCGGTGGCTGCAAACTTGTTGTAAAGGTTGATAACGGAGACCATTCCGATAATGCGCTATGAACTTTGGAACGAACCCGCCAGAAATATTTGGTTGCGTAATTAAGTGTGGATTCCAATATGTGAAATGTTGGCGATTTTGTTATAAGTTCAATCCTGTAGGAAAAGTTGACGTATTCCGAAACCTCAAGCTGGTACATCTCGGCTTTTGGAACAGGGCTCCAGGTCAATGTTGCAGATGGATTAACTTCGATTGAAGTAGTACCGTCCGCAGGTGATAATAATGTTGGAGGTACGAGCATATTTTTATCGATACCCCTGTATACTACATTAGTCGCAAAGTATGTATATCCTTCCCTATTTGAAGTAATATTCCCTATTTCACAAAGATCGTAATTAAAATTTATAGAATCCCATTTAGTAAAATTGGTTGATGTGTGGTAAGTCCCCATTGTCCAATTCATACCAACGTAAATATGATTGGAAGTATTAACAGATATAGCATTAACCATAGGGTCGGATAATCCGAAAGTAACAGGATTTGTAATCCATGTATTACCCTGGTCGGTTGAACGGTTAACACCTTCACGGGAGCCAATAAGAACCTGTCCTGAAATAGTGAATGCAATGGACTTGACATCTTTCAATCCGTTAGAGACACTTGTCCAGGAGGTCCCCCCATTGGTCGAACGGTTAATGTTGAATGTTATTGAAAAACTATTGCTCGCGCCTCCCATATATATAGCGCCTGTTTGGTCAATAGCGGAAACAGTATAGCCGAAATCGGCGCTCGAACCTCCGCTTTGCCAGGTTGTGCCACCGTTTTTTGTATAATATATTTGATGTACTCCGGCAAAGACATGGTTGCTCGAGTTAATGCACATTGTCATAATTACCGAATCCTGCATGCCGAACAAACTCCAGGTTGTGCCTTCATTTGTGGAACGATAGATTCCCTTACCGGTACCGGCATACATATTATTGAGTGAATCGAAAGCCAGGCAATATATTTTATTAGTCGTCATACCGACAAAATCCCACGATGAACCGAAATTAGTCGAGCGATAGATTCCGCTGGGTTTGCCGGCTGCAATCAAACGCCCATTCTTCCCTGCAACTATTATGGACATCGAGCCGGAATCTTTTAATGCAATAGGAAGCCAGGTATTACCTGTATCTATACTGGAATACAATCCACCATAAGGAACGGTTGCATATAACTTTCTGGCGGGACTGATTCTAACGCATGAAGCGGCAACATCATAAAGAGTATTAGACCTTCTCCAATTCTGGTAAACATAATTATCAAAGCGCCAAAGTCCCGATGCACGGGTAGCAATTACAGGTTCCTGACCGTTTGGCATCAGACACAGCGAGTTAACACTCAAATCCCACAGCTTGGTTGTATCGAATTGAATCCAGCTAATTCCATAATCCACAGAAAGCCACACTCCCGTGCCGTTTGTACCCATATAAATATCGCCTGAGGAATTGATTGCAAAATCGGAAACATACATACTTTTTAAACCGCCGCCATTTGATTTAACCCATGACGAGCCTGCATCAGTCGAGCGATAAACCCCTTCGCCCCAGGTACCTGCCAATATATCGCCCTTTTTAGTAAAACCGATAGTCCTGATATTTTGAAACCACAATCCTTTATTTACTGCCGTCCATGATGTACCTTTATTAGTGGATTTATAAACGCCATAGCCATAAGTACCAGCGTATAAATCACCGTTTGAGTTCATTCGAATAGTACGTGTAATTGGATTGGTAATTCCTGCATTTTTTGCCTGCCAGGTAGTACCGTTATCGGAAGAAAAATAAATTCCCGATTCGGTTGCTGTATATAATTCACCGTTTGGTGTTATGAAAATATCATTAATATAGAGGTCGTTCAAACCGGAATTAACATTTGTCCAGATCTTGCATGTATCAGTAGTTCTGCTGATACCGTTGCCCCATGTACCAACGAATAAAGTACTTTCCGATTTAATAACAAAGCATGTCAGGTTGCCGAAGTATGGACTTTTTATCCTGCCGAAAAGTTCCTGGGCATTGAGATTGGATTGCAGTATTAAAAATATTATTGCTAAGGTTAGTATAGCTTTGATACCGGTTTTCACGGATAAGGAGTTCTGTGAACGGTTCATTTTATTACTCCATTTATTAAAAATTATTTTTTTACAAATCAGATTCAAACATCTTTGCAATATAACTCTTTTAAATTAATTGTTACAAAGAAATGTATATAATACTAAGTCGAAATCAACAGACAGGATGGAATTTCTAATTTTCAATTATTCAATTTTCAATCAATTTTTAATTTCAAAAATTAAATAATTTTAACACAGTAAAATATTTTTATTATTTTTGAGACGTTTTCGCACTTTGTGTGTCATATAGATATTGAAATGACAAATTCGGAAAAAGTATGAAAAAATTCTTTGTTTCGTTCGTAATTTTGCTCTTAATCCTTGCTTTGAGCTGCACTGATGATAATCCGATACAGCCCAATAGTAATTCAAAACCTCAAATTATTTCTTTCAAGCCCTCGAAAGCATTTCCCGGCGATACAATTACAATTACCGGTAAAAATTTCGGTAAATCTGTAGGTAAAATCAAAGTTATTTTTTTCGATTACCAGCCAGCAGCCTGCGATTCGATTATTTTTTCGGATTCAGTCAGCAAAATTATATGCAGGGTTCCCGAATTTGCACAAACCGGTAAAATAGTGGTATCTACCGATAACGGCTCTGATACGAGCGCTCAGCAAATAAAGATTGTAGAAGTGCCTAATGGAATTGTGAAAATTACTTATTATCCGAAATCGGCACATTACGGTGAAGTAATAGTTATTGAAGGCGAAAATTTCTGCTCGGAAAAGGAACTGAACTTCATTTGGTTCGGCGCAAATGAAGCCGTTTGTGATTCAGTCGATGCCAAATCAACTCCGATGAAACTTTTCGTTCGGGTTATATTTTCTACATTAACAACAAAAAAACATAACCAACAACTCTTGAGCTATACTTGTGCTATAACAGTCAAAGTGAGAAATTATGCATATACAACGAATTCGGACTTTACATTGTTAGAATCGAATCACAAGATAACAGGATTCTTCCCTATGCAAGGCGTTTACGGGACGAAAGTAAATATTTACGGCAGTGGTTTCGGAACGGATAAATCGAAAATATCTGTATATTTCGGTGAAAGAAATACGAATATTCTGGGCAATTGCGATACGCTGATTACAGCCTATGTTCCTATGATTTCAAACGATGAAAAGATAACTGTGTACTACAAGAATGAAGGAGCAGTCTCGGAAGAAAAATTTCATTATAATCCTGCACCGGCTGAATTCATAGGCTTTTCGCCTGAAAACGGACCATCGGGTTCGGAGATTACCCTGACATTCAAGAATATTCCTGATGATACGACTCTATTCAAATTGTTCTTAAAAAATAAACCCCAAATTAATCTATCTATTATTTCAATCAAAAACTATAGTGATTATCAGGAAATAACAGTGAAAATGCCGAAAGTCGAGAACGATGATTATTTCGTATTCAGATACAATATGAACACTAAACAAGCGAGTAAGATTTTCCGGGTAACTAATCCTGTTATTACAAAAATATCGCCAACACAAGGCTGCGCAACGAGTCCGGTTTATATTGAAGGGAATAATTTTACCTGGCAGAATAAATCCGTTAATGTTTATTTAGGGAATACCCGATTAAATATTGACAGTGCATCTCCGTCGAAAATAAAGGTGCGTCTGCCTTCGGTAATTGGGTCGGATTATTTTAAATTGGAATTCTTCGGTTATAATTACCAGGATGCAACAAAAATAACAATTGGCTCACCTGTTATTACTTCTTTAAGTAAGTATAACGGCAAGTTCGGTGATGAAATCAATATTAACGGCTCTTTCTTCCATACCGAAAAAGATAGCAATAAAGTCAGGTTCAATGGCAGGCAGGCAAAGGTAACGTATTCTGATTTCTCGAAAATCAAAGCAATAGTACCAAATGACGCAACTAAAGGCTTTGTGGAAGTTCAGGCTGCGGGAAAAAATGCGAAATCACCATCGATGTTTACGATATATTTCTTTATCATAGATTCCGTGCGCCCGTACAAAGTAAAACCTAGCGATTACGCATATATTTACGGAAAGCAGTTAACTAATTACGGCAAGCCTGGTAAAGTGAAATTAGGTACAACGGAGGTAACAATCGCTTCATATACCGATGATATAATCAAATTTCAAATTCCTTTAACCACTTCAAATAATACATATTCGGTTACTCTTGAATCAGATAGCTGCCAGGAAGTAAGCAAAGACCAAATTAAGGTATCCAATCGCATGTTTGAAAGTGGATATATTAGTTTAGGAGGATTTAATGTAAAGACTTCGGATTATTATGAGGAAGGTTTTTCTGGTCAAAGAAAGAGTACAAGCAGTACAATAACAGAAAAATTCAAATTTAATTCATATATTGTAGATAATAGCTTAATTGAACAAATTGTACCTAATTATTCCTGTATGTATTGTTACCAATGGAAAAGTCAATATGCTATTAATTTCTGTGAATTTCTTGGGGATTATAGGTACGAAAATGATGGAAGCAGATTTGGTTCATGTACAACTATAACTATAGAAATAATTATTGACTCAATAAAAAAAATAATTGATACTATTTATTACTCATCTAATTACCAATACCATTGGTGGAATGGTTTAAGTCATTATAAAGATAATACCAAATCATTAATTTTTACAATTGCAAACGTTCCTTATTTTGTTAACTCAAACGGGAATATTTCTTCAAAGATTTTAGTCACAAGTTTAAATAAAGATTTTGTAAAATTCATTAATTCTGAAAGTAGTTACTATTATGAACATTCTGGATATATTATAAAATCAAGTAGAAATTTTGTGAATTTTGAAAGTTACCCAGCCGATTCTTATTTCGAGCTTACGCTTTATCCCTGATTATTGAAATAAGAAACTGATTTTTGTTAAGGAATGTATTATTCTTAAAGAATACAAATGCTTTTTAAAGATGACTCAATGATTTTATCCCTTTTTATTTAATCGTTACATTAATTTCAAATAAATAATCAAATTATGGAAATTAGCTTTACAAAATATATCTATTAGTCAAAAAATAATATTTTTATTTCAAATCGAACTAAAATCTTTTGTAACATTTTTTCATTTCAGTTGTTATATTTCTTTTGTTTTAAATGATAGGTAACAAAATGAAAAAGTCCTTTCTCCCTTATTTAGTTTTCGCTCTTTTAGGCTTAAATTCCCTTTCCGCTCTTGATACCATAAAACTTAATTACGGCTCAACTCCAAAGATTGACGGTGTCATCACTGCAGGGGAATGGAGTGATGCTGCGAAGGTTCAGATTACTTCCGCCGGAAATAAAATTATCAATATTTACTATAAGCATGATGGGAAAAACCTGCTTTTTGCTTATTTGGATAACCTCGGCTCAGCTAAATACAGGTTTCCCGAAATCCTGCTCGATATTAAGAATGATAAAAGCAAGGGTTGGATGAATGACGACTGGTGGTTCCATGTCTCCTCGACAAATTGCGTATCGAACGGCTCGCATAGTAACTATTCAAATTGCAGGACAGTTCAGCCCGATTGGGAAGCCAATAATTTCAACATAAAACTTCCCGATACAGTCGAGATTAAAATCCCTTTTTCGAAGGTTGGATTTGATACGGCAAAGAAAACAATCGGTATTGCCTTCGATGTAACCAATACTTCCAACGCATGGGAATTTTGGCCCCCCAACACATATATCAACTCTCCCGAAACCTGGGCTGTAGGAATGTTATTATTCGAACCCACAGATGTAAATGATGCATTAGTAATTGATAAAAACACTATAAGAACGTATCCCAATCCCATTTCTCACGAAGCATGTATCGAGTACAACCTGAATAAGACTGCTCATGTAAAAATTGAAATTTATAATTCTTTATGGGAAAAAATTCTTGTTAAAGCTGATGAAATGCAAACAGAAGGTCATTATATTAATAGATTTCAAACAGATAATGTTGCTTCGGGTATCTATTATTATTTGATAAAGGTAAATTCGGAAATCCTGACGGGTAAGTTGATTATTCTAAAATAAAAAATTATCTGTAACATTTTTTCTATATTTTTGTTATAGCATAGATGTATTAAAAATAGGAAAAATAACATGAAAAAATTTATCTTCTCATTAGTTTTAACAGTACTAAGTTTCATCGGTATCCAAGCGGTTTATGCCCAAAGAACCGGCGCTTATACATTGACTTATACCGATAGTACCGATACTTCAAAACCTGTTAAAAGCAATATCTACTTTCAAGTCCCTACTGATTACGATTCCGAAAAGACATACCCATTTCTTATGGGCTGGCACGGCGCAGGCGATAACGGAAATAATACGCGAAACTTTTTTAATATTCTTCTTGCCTCCCGTGTGGGAGCTATCCTCGTCTGCCCGGATGCAAATGCTTTAAACGGTAAAGCATCAATTTACCTTTTAAATTTAACAAATGCAGCTTATTCCGAAGTACGCACGAAATATAATATCGACACTACAAAGATGATAGTTATGGGTTTTTCATGGGGCGGAGGTATCGCATATCAACTTGGCTTGCTGTATCCGCAGTTATTCACCGGAATTATTGGTTTGGCGCCGGCTATAGGGTCGTTTAACCAGCCATTGTGGGATAATATTATGAAGGTTCGCATGGCAACTATTCTCGGAGATAGGGATTTCAATTATGCCGCTGTTAATAGTTTAATGAACACCATAAAAGCACGAAAAGCAAATTTATTATATCTCGTAAAGCCAGGTGTTCAGCATGTCGATAATGTATATTTCAATTCGCAGGCATGCATAGATGATTTCCGCCAGTGTTATGATTTTGTTACTAATACTGAAACCGGAGTTGCAGAAGAACAAGCTATAACCACAGACCAGCTCACGGTTTTCCCAAATCCATCGTCCGATTTTATTTTCGTTACGGGGAAATCGAAGGAAATTGATGAGAGTATCGAGATATATTCGATAGAAGGAGTAAAGGTAAGTGATTATATGACAAATACAGCTCTCGATGTTAGTAATCTCGCTGCCGGTATGTATTTTGTTAAATCGGGAACCCGGTTCTGCACGTTTATTAAGAAGTGAAATTTTTCATCCAACAAGAGAAACCCCCGGTTTTAGAAGTAGAACATAGAAGTAGAAATTCCCCCTTTTTCAAAGGGGGATTAGCAAAATTAAATTTAATTCCCCCTTTGAAAAAGGGGGGTAGGGGGGATTTCTCTTGAGTTTGTCATTGCATATTTTTTTATTATTTTTCAGAGGTCTCTGTAAGGCACCAATTAATAAAAAAATTGATAAAATAACAAATCATTTTTTTTTAATATTTTTTTTTAATATTTTGTACTGTAAATTATTTTTATTTTAATAATAATTCAAAGGTGTTTTATGAAACGAATAGTTTTTGTGTTCGCAACTATTGTATTATTGTCTTATTCATTGCTGTTGTCTGCAGATTATAAAGGACCTCATCCTGAAACAAACCAGGGAGCCGCTGCCATGGTATTCACTTATACGCCGTTTCAATCTAATATAGGTTCCGCCGGCGCCGGCTATGCTTATGCAACAGACCAGATTATTGCTCCGATTCCGGGAATAGGATTGAAAGCATTTATTTCCGATAGATTATCCTTAGGATTTGCTGTCGGTTTAGGCTTAGTATCCAGTACACCGGATAAAAGTACTGACATGTCGACATCCGAAACACTATTGGGTTTATCTATTGATTGCAATTCACATTTCAAACCGTTATACGGTATTTCCCCTTATTTCGGAGGAAATATAAATTTTGGTTATTATGACAAGGGGACAAAGGTAGAAAGTGGAGGTAATAAAACCGAAACAAGTACTTCAGGATTAATCATCGGTATCGGACCCCAACTTGGTTTTGATTGGTATTTTACCGACGGTATAGCTCTCGGCGCTAAATACACTTTAACATTTTTATATTGCCCCGAACCAAGCAAAGAAACAAAAACCAATAGTAATACTACAACAGTCGATGGTGATTCAAGAATTAAGCTTTCTACCGGAAATGCTACATTCACCCTAACTGTACATATGTAGTTAATAAATAAATTCTAAACATTTTATCTTAAAATATTTGGAGCTTAAAAAATGTCATTCTGATTGAAGTAAGGAATCCAAAACAAAACGAGACCGGATTCCTTATTTCTTCAGAATGACATTTTTCAGAGTTCCCTGATAGTTTATGTGTTTTCAATTAACTATCGTAAGGATTATCATAAAAAATCTCCACCTTATCCCAGAATTTTTCTTCAATTTCCGGAGAAGATTTTTATAATTTCTTATAAGCTTTAATAAATGAAGAAGAATAGCCAATCTCAATCATTTTCGATAGCTTTCCTTAATTCCGATACTGTTTTATAATACTTTACTTTACCTAAAGCAACTTCTTTTTTGGATTTAAGAGAGTTTTTATAAATACTTTCCCTGCGTTCCTCAATCAAAAAATGATTCAATAATTCTTTTAGTTCAATTTTATCCTCATATCTAAGAGAGAGAACTGCTTCGGTTATCTCAGAATAAGCTAAATTTAACATTAGTTCCTCCCTTCAATAAAATTCTAATTAGCAAAAATAAAAAAAATTATGATATTGTACCCACTTAAATTTTGATAAAAGAAAGTATTGATTGAATAATCTAAAATTTCAGAATTTGAACTAAGGAACATATTCCATCAACTCTTCCTGTAGCGCGCTCCATTCGTCCATTTTAGTATTCAAAGCCTTTCTGAGCGAATCATACTCATCCTGTTTGCGGCAGGCTGCAGCCGGGTCGGAGAAAAATCCCACGTCGGCAAATTCGACTTCCAATTTTGCTATTTGTTTCTCAAGTGAATCTATTTCATTTTCACAGGCAAGACCCAGCTTTTGGAGCCGGTTTTGCTCTTTTTGCTGTTGCTTTTGCTGAAGGCGCGTTGCCTGTGATTGGCTTACAACGACAGCCTCCTGCTGAAATGATTGATTGTTGTCTTTATTTTTTTCTTCTAATTTCGCAAGATGCTCAATTTGACGGGTATCTAAATATTCGTTAATATCGCCTATATACTCTTTAAGAGATTTATTCCTGAATTCGACTGTTTTAGTCGTTAATCCATGCAAAAAATCACGGTCATGTGATACTATAATCATAGCGCCTGTGAAGTCCAGCAGAGCATTCTTGAGTACGTCCTTTGCCTGGAAGTCCAGGTGATTGGTCGGTTCGTCAAGCAGAAGCAAATTTATCGGCTCCAGCATTAAACGTGCAAGAGAAAGACGTGATTTTTCACCACCCGACAACACTTTTACTTTCTTATAAATCGAGTCGCCGCCAAATAGAAATGCTCCCAATAAACTGCGAATACGTGGTCTAGCCTCACCAGTTGCTGCTCTATCTATTGTTTCGAACACAGTATCGTCGGCAATCAGCATATCCGTTCGATTTTGGGCATAGTAGCCGGTTTGCACGTTGTACCCAATTGTCAATTCCCCTTCGATGTCCTTATCCATTTGGGAAAGAATCTTGAGCATTGTTGATTTACCTTCACCGTTTTTCCCGACAAATGCTATTTTCTCGCCTCGTTCAATTGCTAAGTGAACATTTTTCAAAACAAGTTTATCGCCATAAGATTTCGACAACTCAATTGCTTCGGCTGCCAATCTTCCGGAGCGTGGAGGTTCGGGAAACCTGAATCGTATAGATGAATAATCTTCATCCTCAAGTTCAATTCTTTCGATTTTTTCTAATTGCTTTACACGTGACTGAACCCGTGATGCAAGAGTTGCCTTGGAACGGAACCGTTCGATGAAGCGTTCGGTTTGTGCAATTTCACGCTGCTGATTTTGATATGCCTGCACCTGGTGCTGCCTTTGTAGCTCGCGTCGTTCGATAAATTCTGTATATGGGCAATTCAAATCATAAATTTTACCAAGAGAAATTTCGATTGTTCTGTTTGTAATTGAATCTAAAAAGAACCTGTCATGCGATACGAGAAGAATAGAATTGCGGTAGCTTTTCAAATATTCCTCCAACCAGCGCACTGATTCAATATCTAAGTGATTAGTCGGTTCATCCAACAGCAGGCAATCAGGCTGCCGCAGGAGTAATTTTGAAAGCTCCAAACGCATTTGCCAACCGCCGCTGAACTCATTCATCGGACGGTAGAAATCTGTTCGTTCGAACCCCAATCCTAAAAGAATCCGCTCTATTTCGCTTTCTGCCGAAGCGCCCCCTAACATACGGAACCTGTCGTTTGATTCTGTAAGCTTATCAAGAAGGTTCTTATATTCTTTTGAGTCATAGTCTGTCCGGCTGCCGATTTGTTCTGTTAAAGTTTCGATTTCGGCTTCTAAGTTCTTGATTTGGTCTAAAGCAGAAGCTGCCTCATCGAATAATAAATTAGTAGAATCGAAGCCGCCTTCCTGGGGAAGGTAGCCGATTGTGAAGTCATTTGGCGTTGAGACTGTGCCGGATTCAGGTTCCGACTCACCTGCAATGATTCTGAGCAGGGTAGTTTTACCGGTGCCGTTTCTGCCGATAAGCCCTATTTTGTCTGCCTTGCCGACTGCAAATGAAACTTCCTCGAACAGGTATCGTCCGGCAAAGTGAACCGTTATATTTTGTAAATTTACCAAAGTCTTTATATTATTTTTAATTTAATGTCATTCCTACGAATGAGACTGTGTGAAAACTAATAAAAATGGAAGAATGTCATTCTGAACTTGATTCAGAATCCACTCCCATTGCGGTTTATGGATTCTGAATCAAGTTCAGAATGACAATTTTATTGACTTTTCACACAGTCTCGAATGCAGGAATTCCCTGAACTGTTCTGGGACTGGAATCTCGAATTCTTTAATCGAAAAAGGAAATATAGAAATTGTTTTATTGATTTGTATAATCAAATTATTTCCAGAGTCTTTTAACTTTGTAAAAATCGAATTTATTGTCAGAAGTGACAATGCTTATATTCTCGCTTAATGCTTGTGAAATAATAATTCTATCAAATGGGTCTCCGTGGTAAAACTCAAGAGTGCTTAAACTGATTAAGTGTATTGGGGTAATAGGGAACAATTCAAAACCATTCTCAGGAATTTTATTTAGCATTTCTTCTAAACTTTTTTTCAAATGAAGTTTGCATAAGCTAATTTTGATTGTCATTTCCCATAAACTTGCTATGCTAACCAAAATAGAATTAATAGGATTTTCAATTAAATCCTTTATTTTTTTTGGTAACTTTTTATCGTTTTCTACAAACCAGATAAAAGCCTGAGTATCTAAGATTATTCTCATGGCATATATTCTTTAAAACAATCAAGAGGAGCATTAAAGTCATCACCCATAATAAAGGTTCCTTTCATGCAGCCGGCTTTGGGATGTATTTTAGCCTCTTTTGGAGAATGTTTATGTATTAGAAACTCCATATAGTCCAATAATTCATTTTTTAATGGATTAGGTAAAGTAGAAATCCTTGTTGCTAAAGCATCATCATTCATTTTGCTCACCAAAATTATTTTAATTCAATTATTTTTAAATTTCTTTTAATCTCTATCAACAATACGAAATTTACCATAAAATATTTTATTTAACATTTCATTTAGAATGTAGTAAATAACCCTTTGTATTGAATTCCGGATGCAAAATATTTTCGCTTGTAGTGATAAGATAGGAATTTCAATTTGTCATTCTATTGCTTAAAGCGATAGAATGACTGTATTATCCGGATTAGTAGATAGACATCCAATGTTTGCCAAACATTGGATGTCTTAAATTCTATATTATTTTATTCATTTACAACAAATTTCCCAAGCAGGAAATCACTATCTGATTGCAGGATTATCAAATACATACCATAAGCAAGCTTGCTGATGTCAATTTTCTTTTGATAAGTGCCATCAGGTTCGCTTACATTTTCCTCAAATAAAGTCTTTCCTAATACCGTTATTATTTTAAACTTGAATCTGACTGGAAATTCGGAGGTGTATCCAATATTGAGAGTAGTGGTCGAAGGATTAGGATATAAATTTAGAATACCCCTGGTCACTTGGGTTCTATCAGTTATAAATTTAAAATCATAAGGCTCGGACATTGATGAACAGCCATTAGAATCAGTAAAATCAACTTCGAATATCCCATTATAATTTGGAGTATAATATTGGTTTGTAGCTCCCTTTATAATTGAATTCGTATATACCATTGGTTCCCTGTAGAATCGCTCGAGACCAGAACGTTGCCGCTGCGTGTTATCAGTGGCTTTTTAGGCAGCTTATTTATAATAACATTTTGAATTATTGAATCTTTGTAACCACTCAACTTCATTGTCTGGACCAATTTAATTGAACTGCTGACTGATTTTCCCCAATGAACAATAATTGAATCTGTAGGATTTTTTTCATTCATCGAACCACCTTTTACTGTCCATTCGTTCACTACTCCGTTTTTTTTACTGGTATTATATTTCTCAATATCAAATTCGCATACCGACATCTTCCCAAAAATGTTTGCTTTTGGATTTTCAGATATTATTATATATTTATTGATAGAATCCCTACAACCAGTAGAATCCATGATTTGAACAAGAGTAATTGTTCCTGAGCCAATACTTCCCCAGGTAACCGATATATATGAATTTGTAGTAGAGCCATTGATAATCCCCCCTTTAACAGACCAGTTGTTGCTATTATTGGTTTCTGTCTGTGTCTGATAATACATTGTACTATTTGGAAGGACGGATATTTCACCGGTTATGGTTGGTTTTGGTAAAGGATTTATTGTTATAGTTTGCTCAAATGTATTCGAACAATGGGTAAAATTATGTTCCAAATATAACTTGATTTTTCCTGTACCCATATTTCCCCATTTTATTAAAACAGGCTCAATTGGCGATAATCCCGATATTATTGTACCATTTGTTACTGTCCATTTTGAAACAGAGTTATTTGATTGATATTTGTAAACATTATTTGCGCAAACAATCGTAGATCCTGAAAGAGTAGGCTTTGGAAGAGGATTTATATTAACCATAGATTTAACCGAATCCTTGCAACCAATTGAGTTCGTTTGTATTAAACTAACCGTGCCCGAACCGGCTTTTAACCATAAGATATCAACATAATAACCGGATGAGGGACCTATTATATTTCCTCCAATTGCATCCCATTTATTAGTTAAACCGTTAGAAAGTGGATTTGAATTAAATTTTACAATACTATTTTCGCAAACCATTGAAGAACAGGCGATGGTTGGTTTTATAATAGGATTTATAAAAATACGTTTAAATGTTGAATCCTTGCATCCGGTAATATTATTTCTTTGAACCAAATAAATTTCTCCTCCGTAAGGATAGCTCCAAAGAACATCAATGGAGGTTAGTGTTGAACTACCTTGTATTACTCCCCTGTAAACCGTCCATTGAAAAGAAACATCAGGCGAAGAAGTAGCACTGTACGAGGAAATATCATTTAAACAAACTGATGAAGTTCCTATAATAATTGGTTTTGGCGTTTGGTTAATTATTATATTGGTTCCGTTATCAGCGCTGGAAAACGGTGGTTTGGATGATATGATTTTAATTCTGTATCCGTTTCCGGTGGGAGTTGTTGCCGGTATTATCACAGTAATAGTACCAGAGGTTGTTCCCGAAAATTCGCCTATATTCAACAGGTTATTGAAACTGCCGTTTGAATCAGATAAATAAGCTGTAAAAATATTTTTTGAAGCAAAGGTGCCGCTTACCGTAAATGGAATTATTAAATTAGCCTTCTGACAAAAACTGTTCCCATATATCGTGTCAATTTTCAGGGACATGGAATCGATATCATTTATGGAATTTTCTTTTTCGGAGAAAGCCAAACAAAATGAAATACCTAAAAAGAAATTTAATAAAACGAAAGTTGCCAATATTTTCATAAGCCGGCACCTTTATTATTTTAAAGAATTAACATCCAAATTCTCTAATAATAAGGTACTAATATTTATGCCAATTGTTTCGCTATTTATAAGTTATTGATTTATATCAAGTAGAAATATTTTTTCGGTTAAATAAGTGTGAAGAGTTTTTCATAGTGTAAGTTATTTGACATACAAAGCCTTACACTTTTCTTATCTGAATCACGGATTTATCGGATTAAATGATTACACAGATTAATTCTTCTCTAATCAGCAAAATCATTAAATCAGTTTAATCAGCGGTTCGGACGATATTCATTTAATCAGCTTAATCAGTGGTTCAGACTCCTTTTAATTATAATCACCATTCTCCTGAACAACTCCACCTGCTACTTTAAAAAACTTTGAACGGCTGGCAGGAATAAAAGAAATCAGGCGCTGCGGATTAGTAATCGTAATAAAAGTTTGTGCGGAATTTTCTTTCAGGAGTGATATAATCTTCTCGCTACGCTGGCTGTCCAACTCAGAAAAAATATCATCCAATAAAAATACCGGCGTTTCATGGGTTGATTCTTTCAGATACTCGAATTCCGCAAATTTTATCGATATTAACAATGATTTATGCTGTCCCTGCGAAGCATATTCCTTAGCAACTCCTGAGTTAATCATTATTTTAAGTTCATCCTTCTGTGGTCCGAATAATGTTATTCCCCGCCTCATCTCCTCTTTCCGCAGCTTTTGGGCAAGTTCATTATATACTTGTAATATTTTTTCCTTTTCAAGAGTTTCATCATTCGTATCAAGTCTTGATGGTTCGTATTTTATACTGACTTGCTCTTTGCCACCGCTGATGATTTCATAATAGCGGTTGAATACAGGGATAAATTCATTAATAAAGCTGGAGCGGCGAGATATTATTTCAACTGATGATTTTATCATTTCTTCCGTCCATGAATCCAATAATTCCATATCGGTAGCGCCAAGTGATTTTGCCGATGAGAGCAAGGAATTGCGCTGCTTAAGGCATTTATTCAAACGATAAATATTATCCATATATGTACGGCTCGATTGCGAAAGCAGCCTATCGATAAAACTCCGGCGGTCGGATGGAGCGCCGAATGTGAGCGATTTAAAATCAGGTGACAATGCAACCGTTGGCAGGCAGCCGATAATATCCTTTGGGGTAAGATTATCACCATAGCTCGAATGGATTTTCTTTCTCGCTCCTGCTGCAAACTGCACTCCGGCTTTGTATGGCAGTTTCATATCATTTTCTGCTGTAATTGAAACTGTAAATTGTGAAACTCCATTTTGAATTAAGGATGAATCAGAAGTTGGTAAAAAACTTTTCGAGAAACTGCATATCGAAATTGCTTCCAGAATAGTTGTTTTTCCTTCGCCGTTGGAACCGAAAATCACATTCAAACCGTCGCTGACGTGCAATTCAGTATGTTCGTGATTGCGCAGATTATCAATTATTAATTTTGAAATTCGCATATATTTTTATTTTTTTAATTTAAAGAGAAACCCCCTAACCCCCTTTGAAAAAGGGGGAATTGGTTGTCCCCCCTTTTTCAAAGGGGGTTAGGGGGTTTCCATTAAATTTAAATGTCTAAATTTTTCCTTTTTCATTCCTCAAACAAATCTGCTAAATAGTGGCGGTCAGGTGTTTCATTTGTTATTTTATTCAATACTACCCGAAATTTCTCTAATCCGCATTGAGCTATAAATGATACCGGTGAAAATATCCTCTCCTGTAAACTTCTTAATGGATAAATCATCGAAGCAGCTTGGATTGCTTTTTCATATAATTCGGATTGTGATTTCTTATTAGCCGAAATTACTTTCTTTTCCAAATGAGCAAGCAGTTCGAGCGACTTATGTTCTGTAGCCTGGCTGCTGCGAATGAGAGAGTCATTACTAATCAAATGAGCTGATATTCTATTAAATATTGAGGCTGTCTCCCTCTTCGCATCGGTAAATAAATTTTCGATTTCAATACCATCGCCTTGATTTAATAAATCCAACTCAATTTCATTTTGCTTTCGGAAGTAGAATAGCGGCGGTTTTCTGGTATTTTCTAAAATTCGTTTGAGCTTTTTTGTAATTAATGTTGCCGAATGTCGCATCAGGAAGGCAGGCATTGGTATTGAGAAATATTCATAAAGGCAGCGGATTTGTGCGGAATATCCTATTTCACTCGGACCACCGATATAAGCTGCTGTAGGTAAAGCGCAATCCTGGCAAATAGGGCGGAGAAGTACTTTCGGTGAAAATAATTCAGGATGACTTTGTGCAAGGTCATTCAATTCTTCTTTAGTTAAAATTGAATCACCTGCCCTGAATCTGCTCATGGAAAGGTCTAACGGGATAATTTTCTCCCGCTTTTTATTTTCATGATAAAATAAATTTATTCTCGAACTGCGTGCCTGGATATGGTAACCTGCTTGCTCAAGTTTTTTATTTGTTTGTTGAATCAAATCATCAGAACATCCTAAAGAGGAAATTTCTTTTTGAATAATTTCAGCAAACAATCCATGCCGCCTTGCAACTGATGCCTTAATAAATAATATTCCGGTATCACCCAATATTTCTTCTAAAAATTCTATGAAAGCATCAGTCCAGCATTTCCCGGATTGAAAATTTTGTTTAATTAATAAACTTATTTCATCAATGAATTGTCCTTGTGGTAGAGTTGTAATAATATTGGAAATTATATCATTAATATTATCATTGAAAATAAGTTCCGATACTGCTGTCCTGTCATCTTTCGTAGCATTAGGTTCGCAGCCGGTTTGATAAATTTGGGAATCCTGTGAAAATAAAAATGTTTGAGATGATTCTAAGTTATCATGGTCATTATCTTCAATCCAAAACACAGGTACGAAGCGGAGTCCGGAATGAATACCTGTAAGTTTTTCAGCTAATCTTACGGCAGACATTGCTTTAAGAAAGGTATAAATAGGACCACCGAGAAAACCTACCTGCTGACCGGTTACAACTGCTAAAGAATTACTTTCAACGAGTGCTTCAAGATTAATTTTCTTTTGAGGGCTGTTCGAATTAATTGCAGAAGAATTTTTAATTACATCGCGGAGCATTACCCTTTGCTTGAAGCCAGAAGCGCGTTCCATCAAACCGGAGCTATCGGAAAAGAGCTTTTTATTAAAAGGAAATACCTCCTCAAAAAATGGATTACCTTGCCAAAAATCAAGGAATAGCCTTGAAAATCCGGGTAATTGTTCGAAAGGAATATGTTTCATGCCGCTTTCACCCATACTTCAAAATTATGAAAATTGTTTCTATTCAATGTATTAAAATTATTGGAACACGTGTCATACAATATATATTCTTAGTGGTCTGTGGAAAAACTAATTATATGGAAGAATGATATTCTTCTTTACTTTTTCAACAGGCTATTAGACAATCAAGGATGATTGTCCTACTAAGAATATCGAAAAAATTGTAGGATAATCATCCCTGATTGACTATTTAAACTTGTCACGACACTAGAAAGATAGTTAGGATATTGACGAATACTGAGATATATATCAGTCTTTCACCCTACAAACTAATAACCTTCAGCCTGATAGTCTAATTTCCAATCAAATTTCCACATTTCTATCTTATTACAATTATTAGTCTTACCGAAATTTGATAAAAATTATTTCTTATTCCGTAATTTTGTGATATGATAATTACAAGTAAATCATTTTAATAACTAATTGGAGGTTAAAGACATGACAGAAGCAATTACCGAAGCCAATATCCATGATTTAATGAAGCGCGACAACGTAGCATTCATCAATTTCCAATTTTCCGATATGTTCGGTATAGTAAAAAGCGTTACTATTCCAACCAGTAAATTCGCCGGTTCTTTGAAACATGGTTTATGGTTCGACGGTTCATCAATAGAAGGTTTTACGCGTATTTTCGAAAGCGATATGTTACTCCGTCCCGATTTGAGTACTTATTCAATGATACCCTGGATGAAAACTAATTCTTATAATATAGCCAGGGTGATTTGCGATGTATTTATGCCGGATGGCGAGCCATTCGAATCCGACCCGCGCTTTATTTTACGCAAAGTAATCAAAGAAGCACGCGATATGGGATTCCTATACAATACTGGTCCGGAAAGTGAATTTTTCCTGTTCAAGCGCGAAAACGGCAGGATTAAAACCGCTCAGAATCGTGCAATAGAGCCGCATGACAGGGGACAATATTTCGATTTAGTTTTAGACCTTGGATTCGAAGTTCGCCGCGATATGATGGAAGTCCTTATACAAATGGGCATAGATGTCGAGGCAAGCCATCATGAAGTGGCTCCGGGTCAGCATGAAATCGATTTCAAATACGGTGATGCCCTTTCGAGCGCCGATAAAGTCCTTACATTGAAATCAACATTGAAAGTAATTGCCGAGAAGCACGGGCTATATGCAACCTTCATGCCTAAACCGATAACCGGCGTTAACGGCAGCGGAATGCACGTGCATCAAAGTTTGTTTTCGTTAGACGGTGAGAAGAATTTATTCTATGATGCAAATGATAAGTACCATTTATCTGAAATTGCATATCACTTTTTAGCCGGGCAAATGCACCACGTAAATGCTATGGCTGCGATATTAAACCCGATTGTTAACTCCTACAAGCGGCTTGTGCCAGGCTACGAAGCATCGACTTATATATGCTGGGCACAAACCAATCGCTCTGCATTAATTCGCGTTCCCCGCTGCAGCGCAGGCAGGGAAAAAGCAGCCCGAATCGAAATTCGCTGCCCGGACCCAAGCTGCAATCCATATCTTGCCTTTGCAATGCTTTTGAAAGCAGGTCTGGATGGAATCAAAAATAAAATACAACCACCGGAACCTGTCGAAGAAAACGTTTTCGAATTCGATAAGGACCAATTATTAGAACGAAAAATCGATGTACTTCCATATTCATTGTGGCATTCATTGTCATCGCTTAAGAAAAATCCTGTCATGCTGAGTGTATTAGGGGATGAGCTTGCTTCAAAGTATATACGAGCAAAAGAAAAAGAATGGGATGATTACAGGATATCCGTTACGGATTGGGAAATCGAAAATTATTTGGAATGGGTATAAGAATACACCCATTATTCGTTAGAATGAGACTGTCTTATAAGCCAAGAAGAATGTCATTCTGAACTCCAAAATAATGGAATTAATAAAAATAAAAAATGACAAATTCAAGAGAAACCCCCTAACCCCCTTTGAAAAAGGTAAGAAAATCTGTCATTGGTAACATGATTCAGAATCCACTCCCAGTGCGGTTTATGGATTCTGAATCAAGTTCATAATGACATACTACCTGACCTTTCACATAATCTCATTCGCAGGAAAACAATTTATTGGTTAATAGAACCGGCAATAAGAAAGAAAATGACTTCAGACAAAAAAATTATTGTCCAATTAAACTAAAAAAAATTAACTCACGTCTAAAAGTTGGTTTTTTATAAAGAAATTTTTAGAAATTGTTTGGGAGTACATAATGTTTAAAAATCTAACTATTGCAATTGCTGTTCTACTTTTTACAGCAACTGCATATAGCCAACCAAAGCTTGATATAATCGGTGGGGATACACATGATTGGGGAAAAGTCAAACCTAAGGATAGCCCGCTTACAACAAAAATTAAAATCGTCAATACCGGCGATAAAAAGCTTATTATAAATGAAGTAAAACCCGGCTGCGGCTGCACAACTGCTCCATTAGATAAAAAAGAACTCGAGCAGGGTGATACGGCAACAATGAGCGTAAGTCTTAATCTCGGTGCCGGTGGCGGTGCAGTAACAAAATCAATCAGTATTATGTCTAACGACCCTGTTGGTGAAGGCAGGCGAATTCTTTGGTTGAAAGCAAATGTTTTCCGTGCTGTCGAAGTAAATCCAATATCGCTTTACTTCAATGAAATGCATGTTGGGACAGAAGCTACAGCTAAAGTAACAATAAAAAATAATACCCAGGAAGCCGTAAAGATTTCGGATTTCGTTCTTTCTCCTGAGAATATTAAAATCAATTTGCAAGGCGTTGTAACAATAGAACCACAGGCATCAAAAGAATTAGCAGTAACCGTCAAGCCGGATAAAAAGGATAACTTCAATTGCAATATTAAATTCAAAACCGATAATGCCGAATATCCCGAAATTAATGTTGGCGGTTATGGCATGGTAAAAGAGTCACCGATTTTCACACCGTCAAAATAATTTCTACATAGATTTGTTTATAAGAAAAGCTCCGGTCTTGTTTCGGAGCTTTTTTTGTTATATAACGATTATTAGCTGTTAAAACCAAATTAATCTATATAGTCCTGTTTTATCAAGTATTAAGAGACAATCAGGGATGATTGTCCTACTATGAATATCATATCATTAGTAGCTCAATCATCTTGATTGAGTTTGACTATGAATATCATATCATTAGTAGCTCAATCATCTTGATTGAGTTTGACAAAGTAGGGTTAATATGACAATAATATTTGGAAAAAAGAATTTGATGCGTTTTTTAATAATTGCTAAAAAACAATTAAATTTGTAAATTATAATTTCTAAATCATAAGATAATAATAATGGCAGAAAAATCAATCAAAGAACTAAAAAAACTTTGGGAAGGAGAAAAGGAGCAATACAGAACTTCGGAAGTTGG
Organism: Ignavibacteria bacterium; assembly: GCA_016844745.1. Lineage (GTDB taxonomy): Bacteria > Bacteroidota > Ignavibacteria > Kapaibacteriales > UBA2268 > JAERMQ01. Next base: position 49,561 of record JAERMQ010000074.1, read on the forward strand.
CTCTGGCGTTCAGAAATTTGTCAAAGAAGTATTTAAAAGCCTTGAACTATTCAATTTAAAAGAAGGGAAACTGAATACACCGGACAATCAGAGAAAAAATGAATTTATTGAAGAAGCAAAAAAGAAGGGGAGACGTGCGGATGTTGTAATCTTTATCGATGGCGATATTATTATACCAGTGGAAGTTGAAAAACACGGAAATATCAAAGCTGGAGAAAGGCAACTTTTCCAGTACCAAACAGACTGGATAAAAAAATATGGACTGCTTACAGATGGTGAAGAGTGGCGTTTTTACAATAACCGTTTGTGTGAAAAATCTTTCCGGATTTGGGAAATTCTTGATAATCCATCCAATTTTTTAGCGTTTTGGAATGAATATATTAACCCTGATTACTATTATCGTTCCTTTTTTGAAAAAAAAGGACAGCCAATTCTATTCGAAGTTCCTGTTCCTCATTTAGATGAAGTTCGTGAGGATTTCTTTGTTGACATAACATCTTTGATTGAGAATATTAAAAACAAGCTAAATCTTAAGGGATACTTCAAAGATATTAAAGAAGAAGTAGAAAGAGGTAAAAAGGCTGTTGAGATTACTTATGCCTACCTGATTCAATTTATTTTATACAAAGTTCTTGTAGATAATGCCTTCAATGAATTTGACAAAGACTGGATTGAACGCTTTAAAAGTATCGATAAAGCCATTAAATCCGAGTCTTATACAAGTATTTTAATATATATAAAAGCCATAAGTGATAAGATATCTGAAAAAATTTACAAGAAATTTAATAAAGAACAAGAGATAATTCATGAACGGCTTCAGGACATTTTATCAAAGCCCAAAACAGATATTACCGATGTATCTGTTTGGCTCGATATTTTACTCTTTATTAACCGTTACAATTTCGCAAATGTGCAAAATGAAATATTCGGTTATGTTTATGAAAACTATCTAAAAGACTTATACCTTGATGAAAAGAAGGGACAATACTTTACAGACCCGAATGTAGTTGAGTTCATGCTTAACGAAATGGGATACACAAAAGAAAATTTAAGAAAACGCTATTCCAAAGATAAGGACAGTATTTCATTAGTTGACCCTTCCTGCGGTTCCGGTACTTTCCTATATAATGCAACATATCGAATAGTCGAAACTTTTTTTGACGGCTCTAAGCAAAAATCCAAACTCACCGAACAACTAATAATTGATAATATTTTCGGTTTTGATATTGCTGAATTTCCATTGTACTTAGCTGAGATGAATATCCTTATGCGTATGTTACCTGTGATTATAAATGACGAATACAATACTCCCCTCGTGAAGAAAATAGGGTGCTTCAAGACAAGGGACAGCATATCGGAATTTTTGGATACAGCTCTTAGAAATACTCTATCTGACCAAGACGTTGCTTTTAAGAAACAAAAAACCCAGATGAATTTATTTACGGAATCCCTTGATTTGGGCTATGAAAGCTTTATGCGCGATAAAAATGACCTTAATATTCTAAAGAATAGCTTAGAAAACAAAAATAAGAAACTGCGATACAGATATGATTTTGTTATTGGAAATCCTCCCTATGTTAGCTATAATGAATGTGCATCTCAGAAGTTACATTCATTTGAATTTATGAAAAAAGGTATAATAAAATTAAATGATATTTATGGAGTTAATCTTCATAGTGTTAATGAAAATAGAAAAAAATATCCTCCAAAGCCAAACTTATATGCCTTTTTCATAGCATTAGGTCTTAGCTTGTTAAAAGATAAAGGTAAACTTTGTTTTATAATTCCACAAACCGTGATTACTGAAAGTGACTATGATGTTTTAAGGTACTACCTATCAACTTTTACAACTATTGAGAAAATATTTATCTTTGAAAATCCAATGTTTCTTGGTAGAGGACTTAAACAAAAAAATACTATATCTACTTCTAGTTTGATTTTTGTAACAAGTAAGGAAACACCCTCAAAATATCATAAAATTCAAGTATTAATTTACGATAAAAAGGAGGAAGATATTGAAGAATTATTAATAAATATTAAAAATAAGAAAAAATCTAAGAATTTTAAAATTAATCAGGTATTATTACAAAAAAATTATTTAAACTGGATTATTTTAAAATTCGATAGTGAAACGATAGAACTTTATGATGAATACAAAAATAATAATGAAAGTATAGCATATTATTCCGAGCATAGTTTATCTGGAATAAGATTTAATTCTGAATTTTATTTTGATGTTGGTTTTATTTTAGATAAATCAAAATATTTAAAACATTCAATTAAGGGAGACGAATTTGAATTAATAGATTTGAAAAATTTTCATGGATACCATAAATACTTTCCTAATGAATATTACCCCAATAATCAAAATGACATCAAACTCCCTAAAAATAGTCAGGGCTATAATACTCTTTCAAAAAAATATAAAATTATTTGGGGCAAGGTATTTTCAAATAAATTTTACTTTACAGACAGGAATGTTTTACCTTCAATGAGTTATACTCAATTTATATCCTCGGATAATAAAGAGGAACTATTGTACTTATTTTCACTACTAAATTCTAAAACCAACAACTATATATATAATAAATTATTTCGATTAAGTAATGAGAAATTTGGAATTTTCGTTGTTGTAAAAAGAATAAAAGAATTTTTAAAGATACCTATAATTACTAAAGAAAATGACAAAATAAAAACCGAAATTATTAAGATGGTAACTGAGTTTATCGAATTAGAAGATATAACTCTACACGAATTAGTCGATTTCAAAAATATCCTTCTTCAGAAATTTGATAATTTAGAGATTATCGGCAATAATCTTATTATTTGTTATAAAGAAAATGAAGCAAAATGCAAGATAAAAGAAAAAATCGAAATCGTTAGAAGAATTGTTGATAATTTTAAAAAGAATGAATTGTTAAATGATTATTCAGGTAGTGTTAATGATTTAAAATCTATGCCAGCCTTTGACAGAGAATACCAAGCACAACTGAAAGATTACATCGACGATTTGGTTTACGCTCTTTATTTCAAGATACCATTGCCCGGGATTGGCTTTGAAAGCCGTGAACAAATTAAAAAAGCATGCAGCAAACATAAATTTTATAAACTTGTGAATACTCAATAAAATGGACAGAGAAGAACACAATGAAAACTATTATAAAATCAAATCTCAGTTAGGTCTGAAGGAGTATATTTTCTTGACTCCTGCCGGATATCGCCATTTCTTTATATTAGGCAAAGACCTAAAAGATGCCGAAGAAAATTTTATGCGTATGGATGTAATGGATAGAAATGGATTTTCTCTTGATGATTTGCCTATTAGACTTGAATATGACGAAGAAAAATGCAAAGACTGGAAAAAGGATCAATACTGGAAAAACAATGAAAACATGGAGTATGTCAACAGGCATAAAAAAACAAACCCCGTATAATTTCATTTCGAAGGACTTCCAAATGTAAAATAAATTTTAAATAGAATTGAATTTAATGTCACTTAGTGTTTGATTATTGAAAATTTTTTAATTTGTAAGACGTCATTAAAATCGATAGAATTAAAGTAAGTTTAGAGTATAATTATGATAACAACAAAAGTTTCCTCGAAATATCAAATCGTTCTACCCTCAAAAATCAGGGAAAGTATGAAAATAAAAGTCGGTCAACAGTTCCAGCTTATACAATATTTAGACAGAATAGAACTGATACCGATAAAACCAATTTCTGAAATGAAGGGATTTATTAAAGGTTTGAATACTGATTTCATCAGGGACAAATCAGATAGAATATGAATATTGTAGATTCTTCATTTTGGATTGAGTACTTTGGATCTGGGAAAAATGCAGATGCAGAAATTTTATTATATATTAGATTAAAAAAAATGTAATTTTATAACGTTAAATTTATTAAAATTAAATTAAAAGGAATTTTATGGACAGTTCAACAGTTTCTGCAAAATACAATATAGTAATTCCTCAGGAAATACGGAAGAACTTTAATATCAAACCTGGTCAAAAAGTAAGATTTATCCAGTATAAGAATACGATTGAGATTATACCAATTGTCAGTATGGCATCTATGAAGGGTATATTCAAAGGAATGGATACTTCATTCGTAAGAGATGAGGAAGATAGAATATGATTATATTTGATTCTTCTTGCTGGTTAGAATACTTTGCCGGCTCTGATGCATCAATACCATTTAGTGACTTAATCCAAAAAGTAGATGAAATAATAGTTCCAACAATTGTTTTACAAGAGGTTTTCAGAAAGCTCATAACTTTATATCCTGAAAAAGAAGCTCTATTTGCAATTGCCCAAATGGAAGAAGGATTTATTGCAGAACATACAAGGGGTATAGCATTGGAAGCAGCAAGGTATTCTTCATTATATAAACTTCCCCTAGCCGATTCAATCATCTATGCCACAGCAATGCAATTCAATGCCACAATATACACACTCGACCATCATTTCGAAGGTCTCCCAAACGTAAAATATTTTGAAAAAAGGAAAAAGAATGAGTAATAAAATCAAAATTTCCGTGATTGGATGCGGGCATCTTGGCTCGATTCATACAAAGCTGTGGGCTGCCAATGAAAACGCCGAATTAGCGGGCATCTACGACATCGACCCTGCGAGAGCAGAAACAATTTCTCAAAATTTCAATTGCAAGAGTTACTCATCTCTGGAGGAAGCAATTGCTGCTGCGGATGCAGTAACAATCGCCTCTCCGACGAGCGAGCATTTTCAATTGGCAAGGCTTGCAATTTTGCAAAAAAAGCATTGTTTAATCGAAAAACCAATAACGGCGCAGTATTCCGAAGCACAAGAGTTAATCGAACTTGCAGCAAATAATAATGTTCTTGTACAGGTAGGGCATGTAGAGCGTTTCAATCCTGCAATAGCAGCTCTCGATTCGTATAATTTAAAACCGGTTTTTATCGAGGCACACCGCTTGAGTCAATTCAAGCCCCGTGCATTGGACGTTCCGGTAATACACGACCTAATGATTCACGATATCGATATTGTATTATGGCTCGTCGGCTCGCAGGTAGAATCAATACAGGCAAACGGGGTATCTGTTTTATCTGATTCTATCGATATATGCAATGCCCGGATAACCTTTGCAAACGGTGCTGTTGCTAATCTTACTGCATCACGTATATCTGCCCGTCCAATGCGAAAGATGAGGCTCTTCCAGCAGAATGCATATATATCGATTGATTTCTCTATTCCTGAAGTGGAAGTTTACCGTTTAGCTTCGGATTCGGAGGAACCTAAGAGCAATGCTTTAGTTGCACAAATGTTAGGCAGTATAGATGCAGGCTCGAAAAAATTGAATATAGCTTATGAGAAACCGGATATTCCTCAAATCAATGCTATAGCCGAAGAGCAGAAAGCATTCTGTGAAGCAATTTCATCGGGTAATCCGGGTACTGCCGCTAATGCCACCGAGGCTGCTGAGGCTCTCAGAATTGCAGAGGAAATATCAAAGATGGTTATGAAATAATTGTTGGTAGTTCTAATTCCAAATCGTTTATAAGGTAATAATCAAGAGGATGACTCAAGAGTTAACATGAAAGTCATTCAGAGCGGAGCGAAGAATCCAGTCCCAATGGTTCTTCTGGATTCTTCACTTCGCTTATGAATGACATTCATCTTACTTTTTCAACAGTCTCCTAATATGATTATTGTATTTATTTTTTATATTTAGTTTTAAAATAAACAACCAAATAGAAAATAGTAGTACCAATTGCCAATAAATATTTGATAATTAAAGGTTTTTGTTCAATTAGATATGCATAACAAATAGCTATAATATTTCCGATTAAAAACATAATGAATAAAGCTAAGCTAACATTGTCAACGGATTTGGTTTTCAAGGTTTTAATGATTTGAGGAATCATCATGGCAGAAAATATTATTGTGGCAGCCCATCCTAAAATCTGGTCAATCATTATTTCTCATTATTTGTCCCGAATACTTTCTTTAAATTTCTTGTCATTCTGAACTCCAAAATAATGGAATTAAAAAAATTAGCAATGACAAATTCAAGAGAAACCCCCTAACCCCCTTTGAAAAAGGGGGGATTAATTGTCCCCCCTTTTTCAAAGGGGGTTAGGGGGTTTCTCCTTGATTTTGCTTGATGTTTAGGTTGACAAGTATCTCATTCTTCTAAAAGCCCTGCTTTTGCAGGAAAATGCCTTTGTCAACTTTGGAGAAGAATTCCTGATAGAATTTTGCATCATCGACCGGACTGACTTCGATTGTATTTCCCTTGTTATCTAATATTTTTGCCTGGAAATTTGCACGAACTTTGCATTGCCTGCCGTACTCCGAAACGTTGACCGATACTTCGATTACTTTAACTTTCTCGAAAACCGGTTCGGAGGTATTTCTTCCCCTGTTATTCTTTGTTGCCATAGCAGCAAAAATATCGGCTAAAATTTCCGCAGTGCTTCCCGAATTTTTTGATGAACGGGCATTGTGCAGGTCGATTTCTTTCGAGGCAGTAAGAAGTCCTAAATCTACAACTGCATTCTTAACGACGTATCCGTCATCCTGCAGGACGTTCAGCACTGCCTTCATAATCAGTTTCGAATTATTCGTATCGAACATCCGGGTTTGGAATTCCCTCGTTTGGAGTTGAGTTTGCTCCTGTTTGGGAGCCAATCCCCGGTTTATGATAGTACACGAAACTCCTGCAAAGACGAATAAAGTGACTAATAAAATTTTAATTGCGAATTTCATAAATATGCTCCGTCCTTAAAATTTGCTTGCATGATAGGAAAACGATTTTATCTTCTTGTTATCATCGAATTTGATAACGACTGTAAGCGTTTTCTGGGTTGTGCTGACCGAGCCGGATTTGCCGGAATAACCATAAAGAACGAGAAACATCACTTCATTGCTTTGGGAATAAGTAGCTTCGGTCGCGATTTTATCATATACCCAGGTTTCATCTCCGCCTTCGTCTTTGGTAACAATATTGGGTGAGCCAAGTATTTCGGCAACATCAGCACCGCTCATGCCCTTTTTAATTTCCCTCTGAACCTTGCCGACTGTAAGGTCATTTGAATTATCCTGCTGTACGTTATCCCGATGCTCTCTTGCGGTAATACAACTATTCATCATGAGAACCGATGCAAAAATGGTGAACATTAATACTGTTTTCGCTAACATTTTTTTTCTCCTTAATTTTATCAATTATTTTTTAAATTTTAATTTTCTATTGCCCCCCCCGCCAAGGAAGCCGATATAAGAATAATACGGAGTTAAAAACGAAAAGTTACGCCAACAAGCAAAATAAACATATCAGTTTTGGAATTGTGTTTATCAAATTTTGCCGTTTGGTCGCTTTGGATCGTCACCGTTGAATACTCCGATTCATTACCGAAGACGTATTTACCTTTTACATCCAAATCAATTCTCACCCTGCTGGCTGGTAATGTAATGATATTCGCTAACTGGAACAAAGAACCAACGCAGAATCCGTAAGAAAAAGGTACATGAATATCGCTTTCATTATCCTCTTTATATGTACTGGATTTATATGTCCAATCCGAATTGATAATGCTTAATCCTCCGAAGACTTCAGCATAAGGCAAGATAAAATCCAAATCCATCTGAACCCTCGTAAACAAGTGAATAGGTATAATCCATGATGATGCACTCACGGTATCTTCGGTTATCTGGGGTTTAGTTCCGTACTGGAATAACTTTTCATCGCTTTTGAAGAAAATCATATTAAAATCAAGTCCGAATATAACAGGAATTTTTTCGAATGGCATATATCCGCCTGATATGTAAAATCCCTGTCCGCTGGATTTTATATTTTCCTGATAAGCACCTTGTGGTACCGAATTGATAAAAGCTATTCCAAAAGAACCGTTCAATTGTTTCGTTTTCAGGTATTCGATTTGTTTTTGCTCTTCTTTGGTGAAAGTTTCAGTCTGTTGGGCTTTGGCAATTGTCGAAGAAAGTAAAATTGCCATTATTAATTGAATATATGAACTGAAAAAGTATTTTGACATAATTATTTTCCGTTTATTTGATTGAAAATAAGAGACCATCAAAAAATGTCATTCTGAACTCCAAAATACTGGGCATAATAAAAATAATCATAATGACAAATTCAAGAGAAACCCCCTAACCCTTTGAAAAAGGGGGAATTGTTCGTCCCCCCTTTTTCAAAGGGGGTTAGGGGGTTTCTCAATGTTGAAATAGTTGCAATTATTTTGAATTAAGAAAAATCTGTCATTGGTAACTTGTTTCAGAATCCATAAACCGCACTGGAACTGGATTCTGAAACAAGTTCAGAATGACATTTCACTATTTTTCATAGTTTTTACACAGCCTCGAATGCAGGAATGATATTTTATTATTTTTTAAAATGTTCTATTAATAATTTTCAATAAAACCCTCTCCCTCTTTCGAAGTTAATTATAGAAATAAAGCTAAAAGAAAAAAAATAATATTCTTACTTAGCTTCAACATTATTTCTTGTTTCCAAATCGGCTGCTACACCCACAATTCCGCTAACGATAACCCATTTTTCCTTTTCCTTCTTCAATGTCCGGGAAACGCGCAGGAAATAGGTTTTGTTAGATAAAGGCGTTGTCAGCGTTACCGGAACGCCAAAAATAACGGATGCGAATGTTGCATTTTTATCCATTTGAACCGATGCATCAGTCATCTTCCCATAAACCATTTTATCGTAGCGTTTCCACTGGTCGAGCATTTTAATCTTGAATTCGGCAAAAGTTTTAATTATTTCGGCAGAATCGGTACCGAAGAAAATAACTTCTCCTGCAAGGGTTTCGACAAGTGCAGCCCAATTTTTTTGTTGCGATGCTTTATTGTAATCATCGCATACTTTCATGGCTGCAGCTTCTTCCTTTGATATTTCTTCTGCTGTAAGCGCCTTTGGCTCAGGGCAACAAGCAGAAAAAACAAAACATGATATTAAGAATATGTAAATAAAATGCATTAAACCTCCCGAAAATTTCTTTTTTAATTTATTATTTTCAATATTTACAAGTTAATTTTCATAGTTATTTTGTACTACACAAATTTATTCCGCTAATATTGCAAATTTCCGCATTAAAAGCAAGTTTTATTTATATTTTTTTATGGTACGGAAATTGTAAATATTTCAATATTGAAATTGATAACAGGAAGATTAATTTTTTAAAGGAATAAACAATGAATGTAACAAGCATAAGACAAAATCCAACGGTTCCAATAGAACTAATGCCGTTTGCAAAAGCAGAGACGATGAATAAAACATCTCAAGGCTCTTTTTCGCAGGGTGATGTAAAGCCGGCATCCGCTTCGTGGCAGAAAGAAATACTTCTCCAGGCATTGGATATGTTGGAGAATACCCGCCAATTGGATGATAGTCACCCATTAGACAGATTTAATGCCGGACCGATTGAAAATTACGACCAGGCAATAATCGAATTGAGTTTTACAAAGACTCCGGCTTTTAAGGAAAATTTCGGCTTGGCTCAGGCAAATTTAAAAGCTGAAGATGTATTAGCGCTGTTTACGGGCGATTAATATTAGGTTTTATTTAGAAGTTGTCTAAAAAGTCAAGAAGAATGTCATTCGTAAGCGAAGTGAAGAATCTTCTTCAACCTAGTGGTATGTCAACCCTACTTTATCAATTCAATCAAGGATGATTGAACTACTAATTTATTGATATTAAAAGTAGGATAATCATCCCTGATTGTCACTTTATACTTGACACGGCACTAGTATGAATGTGTATTGAATTAAAGTAAAAATGATGTTAATTCGAGAACGGTATCAATACTAAATCCTTCTATACAGGATTAAAAAATTTTGGGAAGTCATAAAAAAAGATTTTATCAGATTCTTCAAGAAGATTCTTCGCTTCGCTCAGAATGACATCACAATGTATATTTTCACAGTACTGCGAATGCAGGAATCCCCTGAACCGATGCAGGTGGGGATTCCTGCATTCGCAGGAATAACATCCTGCCAATTGAAATTAATAACCTTGAGTAAATTCCCAATTATTTCACAACTACAAATTTTAATTTTGCAATCGAATTGTCCATCTTTCCGACGATAAAATAAACACCGGAAGAAAGATTTTCAACCGAAATTTCTTTTTGATACTTACCCGGATTTACAGTGCCATTGGATAACTTTGTAACTTTGATTCCATTCCCATCGGTAATAAATAATTCAAGATTCTTGGGAATATAAGCGGAATTTACATATTCAAGCATTGCCCTGTTATCCGTAGGATTTGGTGAAAGTGTCAATAGCAACAAACCATCCGCAGATACACCAGTTCCGTCATCTACTCCGCTTTCAACAACAGAGGCTTTGAGTGTTATTAAAGTTTCGGGTTTTCCTTTGTTATTGGAATAAATACGCATTATACCCCAATAATCCTTATAATCAGTACGGGATGAGAAACGGGTTTTCAGGGTATAGTCTTTTTGAGGCTCTAAATAAATCGGATATTCCATTTTTTGTGGAAAATTAAAAGCATCTTGGTCGTTTTTCGGAAAATCTATTTTGGAAATGACCAAATCATTATCTCCACGATTATGAAGAATAATATTGATGTCATTTTTATTCGGTGGCATTAATTTGCCGAAATCAATTGTATCGCCTGAAAAATCTGTTGTCAGCCTGGGTCCGCCGCCTTCGCCGCCTTCGCCGAATAAATCTATGTTGGTATAGGTAGTATCCTTGCCTCCGTCATTGGAAACAAGATTAAGAGTACCGAGATATTGAGTAATGGCCGTAGGTGTGAATTTTAAATTAATCGTGTGCATTTGATTGGTTGTCAGGGTAACAGTCCCGCCTTTTTTAATTTCACCGCTTGTTATTACGAATTCCTTCTCAGAACCAAGATAAGCCCTATAAAGTTTTAATGCTCCTTTACCTTTATTTAAAATGGTAATTGAATTTTCGCTCGATTTTTTTAGCATTACCGAGCCAAATGATAATTGTGGCGAATCTACGTTAAGCACAGGACCATCGGGAGCTATATTTCCTGCAAGCCATGACATACAACGGTTCATTAACGTGCCACGCGGGAGGTCGCCGGCATAGGATTCGAAACCGATACTGGAAAATATTAAACGTGATTTGCCGATTTCAGAACGAATCCCAACCAATGTATCTGTAATTGAAGTACCGTCAACTCTTAGGAAATTCTCCGTAGGAAAGAATTGGCTTCCATCCTTAGTCCTGAATGCATCGAAACTAAGAATCGGCTGTGTACGAAGAGGCCACCAGGTTCCCTCAGAAGATATAAAGCCCTGGTTACAAAATTTCAACATGGACTGCCCAACAATATCGCCAAAGTGACCCCGAATAAAGAAGCCGTACCATGTTGTTGTGTTACCATCGACGGTTGAAACAGGGCATCTTTTAATATAATCAATTCCAAATTTATTTGCTAATATGTCCTTAGCGACGGAGTCATTAATCGGGCTTCTTGAATCGAAAGCGAAAAATGCGATATTCTCTCCGACTAAAAGAACTTTTTTACCGGAATCAATCATATCTAATATTTTCTGAGTAAGTTTATGGTTACCGGAAGTTGTTTGCAAACTAATCGTTAGCGTTCCCATGGGAAAAATGGCTACATCGAAATCCGTTATTTTGTATTTATCAAATGTCCCATCGCTGAAAGGAACTGAAATACTTTTATTCCAGAAGTCCGGACAGAATTTCTGGTCGGTTAAATAAGCATAATATCCATCATCTGCAAAATTCTGATCGAAATTATTGAAGAAAATATATTTAATAGTAGCAAGCGGCTTGTCAAGCGGTTTTGATGATGCAGGCGGTTCGGGTATTACAACATATCCGTTTTTAATTTCGTAACCACTCAAATCGGGATAGATGCTGTTATTTGCTTCTGTTGCTAATAGAAGAACAGAATTCAGGATTAATAAAATCAAAAAAAATATTGATTTTTGCAAGTAAGTAAATATGGCTTTCATGGCTGCCTCAAATAATATTATACTAAATAATTTTTCCATCTTTTCAGATTTAAAAATTACAAACAATCTATGATATAAACAAATTTTTGTTAATATAGTTACAAGATTTTTGTAAGAAATTATATGAATCCCTATTTTTCATAGATGAATAGGGTATTAGGCTTTTAGGCTGCCTCGTAAGTCAATAAGAATGTCATTCTGAACGAAGTGAATAATGCAGTCCCAGTGCGGTTTATGGATTCTGAAACAAGTTACCAATGATATAATTTTCTACGCTTTATTTTATTACGACTTACAATGTCAAAATTTATCTAACAATTAACACTTAAAGAAATCCCCCCTACCCCTACCCCCCTTTTTCAAAGAGGGATAAGAAAAATATTTTTAAATCCCCCTTTGAAAAAGGGGGGTAGGGGGGATTTCTCTTGAATTTGTCATTGGATATTTTTATGAAGTTCCTTATTTTGGAGTTCAGAATGGCACTCTTCTTTACTTTTTCAACAGGCTCCTAAACACCTAAAACCTACAACCTATCAGCCTACAACCTATCAGCCTGATATAAATACATAAAATTGAACAAAAAGCAGAAAAAAAAATAAAATATGTAATGATTTTTTTTTAAATTGCTATATTGGTTCTTAGCTTTTTGAAAGCTAAATATTAAAAAGTAACTTGAAATTTATCCGGAGAATCTATGGCAAAAAGCTTAAATCGTGTTCAACTAATCGGAAATCTTGGCAAAGACCCAGAACTGCGAACTACTGCCGGCGGACAAAACGTGTGCTCGGTTAGCATTGCAACTTCCGATGTCTATAAGGATAAGAATGGCAATCAACAGGAAACCACAGAATGGCATAGCGTGGTATTCTGGGATAAACTTGCGGAAATAGCCCATCAATACTTGCGTAAAGGGAAAAAGGTTTATCTCGAAGGAAGAATTAAGTATCGTCAATATGAAAAAGACGGTCAAACACGATATGCAACTGATATTGTTGTCCAGAATATGATTATGCTCGATGGTTCAAGAAGCGATTCTTCCGCAGATTCACATACCGGTTACTCTAATGATTCAGGCTCCTCTATGGGCGAAACGGTAAGCGAACATATTGCTCCGGAAATAGATGACGTTCCGTTTTAATTAATTATGACCTTAATCAGTGAGTAAAAATCAGATGATAGAATTAGCCTGATTTTTATACAAATTTTTTAATTTCAGCGATATGTGCTAATTTTCCTTATTCTTT